>LNFB01000373.1 GCA_001464385.1 Deltaproteobacteria bacterium Ga0077550
GTGCTCACCGCGGGCCTGGTCGCCTACCTCGAGGGCGTGCTCGACGTGCAGCTGGTGCGCATGGGCGGCAGCGAGGTCGTGCTCGACGTCGGCGTGCAGCAGGCCAAGGTCCGCTCGGCCCGCGTCGCGATCGAGGACGGCTGGGGCGTGCAGGGCCTACCGCAGATCAACGTCGACATCGGCGCGATCAAGGTCGATCTCGGGCAGCTCGTCGGCAACGCGCTGGCGCGCCAGCTCAACGACAAGGTCAACCTCATCGCCGCGCACGCCTCGAGCACCACGGCGTCGACGCGCGCCAGCGTGGCCCGGTTCCGCTTCGATCTCGCGAGCGCCGATCCGGCCCAGCTCGAGGCCGCGATCGCCCAGGCGCTGGTCGGCGATGTCCGCCTCGCCCAGGCCCTGGCCAACCGCGCCGCGCCGGGCGTGCGCCAGGACTTCGATCTGCTGCGCTCGGGCGTGGCGTCGACGTCCGACGCCGGCATCGATCTCCTGGGCCTGTCGTTCTACCGCAAGACGATCACGTCGGTCGGCGAGGTCGTCTCGCAGACGCCCGGCGGCGTGCGCTCGCTGCTGTTCGACTCGCTCCACAAGGAGGGCGGCATCTTCGTCTCGTCGCACGGCTACACCCGCGTCGGCCTGGCGGGTCTCAGCTTCTCGCCCGACCTCGGACCCGCGGTCGGCGAGACCAACCTCATCGTGCAGCTGCGCGAGGCCGACAAGGGCATGGAGCGCGACAAGCTGGTCGATCACCTCGACGCGCTCATCGTCGCGCTCGCCGGTCGCGACGCGTTCGCGGCGATCGACGGCCCGGCCAACGACCTCGAGCGCTTCGCCCAATCGCTGTGCCCCGGCGCCAAGGTCCACGACGCATGCGTGACCACGGCCGTGGTGGATCCGATGCTCGCGGATCTTCGCGCGGCGGCGATGGCCGCGTTCGCCCCCCGCATCGCGTCGCTGCCCGAGCCGACCCGCGCGCTGCTCGAGACCATCGCGACCCACAAGCTGCTCGCCCAGGGCACCTTCGAGATCCAGGAGAACGGGTTCATCGGGCCCGGCACGTCGGTGTTCGTCGACTTCCGCCTCGACGACGGCGCGCTGGCCCAGATGGCGATCGGGCGCACCGGCGCGCAGCTGTCGGCGGCGCTCGCCGACATCCTCGGCGCCACCGAGGTCGACCGCGACACCGACCCGAGCGAGCTCGGCGGCGACCGCATCGAGGTCACCAAGGACGCCGCGGCCGATCTGGCCAAGCTCGCGGCCCACTACGACGCGTTCGCGGCCGACTACCAGCGCCTGCTCGCGGCCGAGACCTCGAACGTCGCCGGCATCGGCCTGCTCGGCCCCACGGCCCTCGAGATCCGCTTCCCGATCGACACCGCGAACCGGCCCAAGTACGCCGAGGCCACTGCGCGCTCGCTCGCGCAGGCCCGCTCGCAGCGGGTCATGCAGATGTTCGACGCGATGCACGCCGACGCCGACGACCTCGGGCCCCACGCCGAGCAGGTCGTCGCCTATGGCCTGGTCGCGCTCGCGCCCGCGGACAACATCGATCTGCGCGTCGCGGTCGATCACTTCCTCGAGGACACCACCTTCGGGTGGCGCGAGCCCTACCGCGTCGCGATGTACCCCGAGCACGTGCACGGCTACGCCCGCGGCCCGCGGACGGCACCGATCGACGGCGGCGCGTTCGACATCAACGCGCTGGTCGACCTGAAGTAGTCCGGATCACACCGGCACGAGCCGCTCGCCCTCGACGCGCAGGCGAGCGGCGTGGACCTTGCCGACGATCTCGGCCGGGCCGGGGGCCAGGCGCACGACCGATCCGTTGAACGGCACCAGCGTCTGCGGCACCCCGCAGCTCGTCGCGAGCTCGGCGTGGGCCTGCATGTGCCGCGCCTCGCCGTGCACGGGAATCACGATCCGCGGCCGCGTCCAGTCGTACAGCTCGCGCAGATCCTCGCGCGCCGGGTGCCCCGAGACGTGCACGAACGCGTCGCGCTCGCTGACGACGTCGATGCCCGAGCGCCCGAGCCGGCGGTGCAGCGCCTCGATCGGCGCCTCGTTGCCCGGGATGATCTTCGACGAGAACACCACGGTGTCGTGGCGCTCGAGGAACACGTCGCGGTGGTCGTGGGTGCTGATCCGCGAGAGCGCCGCGCCGGGCTCGCCCTGCGTGCCGGTGCAGATCAGCATCACCTTCGACGGCGGCAGGTAGCC
This sequence comes from Deltaproteobacteria bacterium Ga0077550, assembly GCA_001464385.1. GTDB lineage: Bacteria > Myxococcota_A > Polyangia > Nannocystales > Nannocystaceae > Xiheibacterium > Xiheibacterium aquaticum. The sequence goes on from LNFB01000373.1 coordinate 2,218, forward strand.
GATCTCGCGCGGGTCGACCTCGGTGGGGAACACCCCGAGGTAGCCGGTGCGCCGCGCCGCGCCGATCATCCGCAGCAACGAACGGCCGACGATGATCGGGTGGCGATCGAGCTGCTTCGCCGCCTCGATGAACGTTGCGATGCGGGCGATGTTGCTGGCGAAGCACGCGACCGCGATCCGCCGCTCGTACCGGCCGAGCAGCGAGAGCAGCTCGCCGCGCAGCTCGCCCTCGGAGCGGCTGTGGCCCTCCTTGGTCGCGTTGGTGGAATCCGAGATCGCCGCCAGCACGCCCTTTTGTCCGCACGCCCGCAGCACCGCGGCGTCGGTGACCGGCCCGATCAGCGGATCGGGGTCGAGCTTGAAGTCCCCCGTGTGCAGGATCGTGCCCAGCGGCGTATCGATGATGACCGCGCTGCTCTCGACCGTGGAGTGGGTGATGTCGACGAAGCGCAGGTCGAACGGCGGCAGCGACAGCGTCCCCGAGGTGGGGATCTCGTGCAGCGGCACGTCGCCGAGGATCCGCGCATCGTGGAACTTGCGGCGCAGGATCTCGGCCGGGAACGGCGTGGCGTACACCGGGCACCGCAGGTGCCGCCACAGGTACGCGATCGCCCCGAGGTGATCCTCGTGCGCGTGCGTGACCACGAGCCCGACCAGCGACTCGCGCTGCCGCGCGATGAACAGCGGATCGGGCATGATCACGTCGGTCGCGCCGCTGCTGTTGTCGAAGCCGATGCCGCAATCGAGCATCAACCACTTGCCGGCGTGACCGTAGAGGTTGAGGTTCATGCCGATCTCGCCCGAGCCCCCGAGCGGCACGAAGACGAGCTCGGCCGGCCGCACCACGCCCTTGGTCGAGGCGGGGCGATCGTGGCCAGACGAAGGTCGGCGTGGGTCTCCGGCGCGCGCGACGGGACGATCGTGACCAGAGGAGGATCGGCGCGACAAGGCCGGCGGAGCCTACCCCGCGGGCGGGTTGACCACCAGGCCCAGGCCGGCGCCGGTCATGTCGGAGTACGTGTACGGCGCCGCGAGCCCGGTCACCGTCGTCGAGGCATAGGTGTTGGGGTCGACCTTGAACGCCAGATCGGCGCCGCGATCGGGCACCCACACGAAGCCGTCCACGTCGATGCTGATGCCGACGGGATCATCGCAGCCCGGCAGCGCGATCGTGTCGGAGACGAGCGTTCGGGTCGCGGTGTCGACCTGCACCAGCGCGCACGGATCATTGCCGGCGATCCACGCCGAGCCGGTGCGATCGATCATGATGCCGCGGCCGCGGGCCGTGTTCGGGGTGTCGATCACGTCCCAGGTCTCGGTATCAGGGTTGAAGTGCAGGACGCCGCCGTCGTAGTCGGCCAACCACGGGTGCCCCTCGGCGTCGACCGCGATGCCGTACGGGCTGGTGTCCTCGGGGACCTCGTAGCGATCGACCACGAGGGTCACGGCATCGATGCGCACCAGCGGCCCGGGGCTGCGCCCACTGGTCCACAGATCGCCCTGGGCATTCACCGCGCCACCGTAGGGGCCGTAGTCGGCCTGGTCTCCGATCGCGTCCCACATCACCACGTCGACCGAGTCGTTCGTCGTGCCGTCCGCGCCCGAGAGCCGCTCGAAGTGACCGATGTTCGCGTCGAACTGGTACCAGCCGACCCACAGGCGATCGTCGCCGGTGGCGCACGGATCGCCGCCCGCACCGGCATCCCACGCCGTCGGTCGCGGCCCATGTCGGTTGTCGCCGTCGACCGGCGTCGGCTTGTGCCACAGCATGCACTCGTCCTCGCCGAACGGCCGCACGTCGCCGGCCCCCGTCGAGGTGTCGATCATGCCGTTGGCGTTGCGGTCGATGCAGCGCACCGGGTCGGAGGCGAACTTCACGATGCCGCCGCCGCGGTTCGACACCGCCGCGTCGCCCTCGAGGTTCACCGCCGTGCGCGAGGGGTCGTCGTCGCCGTTGGTCGGCCCGGTGTAGTAGCGCGCCAGCTCGCCGCCGGTCTTGGTGTCGATCTTCGACACCGTGCCCTCGGGCGTGTTGGCGATCCAGATGATGCTGAACGTGTTCTCGCCCATCCCGCCGCCGCCGCCCATGCAGTCGCCGCCGCTCTCGGTGGCGTTGCCGGTGCCGACGTCGAACTTGTCGCCCGTCTCGTCGCCCACGGAGTCGATGCCCTCGCTGCCGCCGCTGCCGGTGTCGAGGTTGATCCCGCTGATTCCGGAGGCGCCGGTGCCCCCATCGTCGTCGCTGCCGGGGGGCTTCTCGCCCCCACACGATCCGCCGAGCGACGCCACGGCGAAAACCCACGCCCCGAGCCTGCGTGCTGCCTGATTGCCCTGCATGTCGTCCCCGCCCTCCACCAACGACAGTGCCACAGCGTTTGGGCACCGGGTGCTCGTCCCCCCGGGAAATTCCACGCTCGATCGCCGCGGTCCCGCAACGAGCGTGAGCGCGGCCACCGGATCGCCCGCTCGCGCGGACCGGCGTGTCGCGATCGTGACCCCGCCGCGATTCAGTGGATGCCGAGCTCGGTGTACGCCGAGCCCGCGACCACGCGGAGATCGTCGACGGGCGTCGGCAACATCGTCCACGCCTCGGGGTGCTCCGACGGTCGCGCGTCGGTGCTCTCGGCGACGGCGACGTAGAGCTGGCCGTCGTCCATCACCAGCTCGCCGGCGGCGTACGTGCGCGCGGGCATGCCCGGCGCCAACGTCGACACCGCGGTCCACGCCTCGAGCGCCAGGATCGAGGCGTCCGCGGGGTAGCCCGCGTCGACGAACGCGATCGGCTCGACGGGGCCCTGCACGTTGCCGCGCTCGGTCGGCGCGCCGCCCTCGACCAGCGCGAGCTCGCCCTCCCACGCGTTGTCGACGAACGAGACGTCGCCCGCGATCTCGTTGGCGATCCGGAACACCGCGCCGGGCGGCGTCGCGGCGGGATCGAGATCGTCGTACGAGAACTCGGCGAGGCGCAGGGCGTTGCGCGCGAACACGAAGCTCGAGTCCGCGGTCGCCGTGCCGCCGAAGTAGAACCCGAGGTTGCGCACCTCGCCGAGGTAGTTGTCGGCGAACTCGACCGTGCGCGACCCGTCGGCCGTCTGCGGCTGCGACCAGAAGCTGACCAGCACGCCGGCACCGCCGACGAACACGTTGTGGTGGATCGACACCTCGCCCTCGCGGATCGAGATCTGCGAGTTGCCGTCCTGGTACGCGCCCAGGCCGTTGTCGCGCCAGTGCATCGCGGCGAAGGCGACGACGTTGTGGTGGATCTCGCTGCCCGGCCCGATGTCCTGGATCTGCAGCGCCTCGTTGCCCGTGCGGATGAAGCGGTTGTTGTAGACCTGCAGCCCCGGCAGCAGGTTCGACGGCGGGCCGCCGGTCCAGCCGAAGTAGATGCCCTCGCCGTCGGTGTCGTGGACGTAGTTGTCGTGCACGCGGACGTCGGCCATCGGCAGCTCGCCGTCCTCCCACGCGTTGAGCAGGCGGATGCCGGCGAAACCCGAGCGCTCGATCTCGAGGAACTCGAGCTCGAAGCTGTGCGCGCCGCCGACCGAGATGCCCATGTGCAGGTACTGCCGCATGGCGTAGGCGTCGTCGCTCCAGAAGCCGTAGTGGCCGCGCGCATCGCCGTATGCGCCACAGCGGTGCCCCGGCGCCGACGCATCGCCGGTGCCCGA
>LNFB01000374.1 GCA_001464385.1 Deltaproteobacteria bacterium Ga0077550
CGGGCATCCGCGCGGCGATCTGCTCGAGACCCACCAGCAGGACCGCGGGCAGCGTGTGCCGCGAGCGGCCGAGCGCGAGGCGACCGAGCTCGCGCCACGGCGAGATCGCGGTCCCGTTGCCGAGGACCTCGGCGTAGCTCGGCCCGCCCGCGCTCGCCATCATCGCGCTCCAGATGAGGAAGGCCCGCTTCATCCGCGGGTTGTCGAGCGGCGCGATCCGAGCGCCGCGCTCGACCAATGCCTGCGCCGCGTCGCGCACGACCCTGCGGTTGACCTCGGCGACGCGCGTGCTGCCGTTGCTCTCCACGGGGTAGACCACGACGTCGCGCAGATCGATCGCGTCGGGATCGCCCAGCGCCCACGGGCGCACCACGCCGTCGTGCCCGTCGGGACCGGCGAGCACGCGCAGCAGCGGCATCATGTCCTCGACGCGGCGACCGAGCGGCCCGCACACGAGGTATGCGCTCAGCTCACCGTGGGCCTGCGGCCAGAAGCCGGTGTTCGGCACCAGTCGGCCCGTGGGCTTGTGGCCGACGGTGCCGCAGAACGCCGCGGGGATGCGGATCGATCCGCCGACGTCGGCCCCGAGGCCGAACGCGACGCCGCCCGCCGCGACGATCGCCCCCTCACCGCCGCTGCTGCCTCCCGCGGTGTGGCGCGCGTCCCAGGGGTTCACGGTCCGGCCGTAGACGTCGTTGTACGTCTCGAGCCACAGGCCGCCCTCGGGCACGTTGGTGATGCCGACGAGGATCGCCCCGGCCGCGGCGAGGCGGCGCACCGTCTCGGCGTCGCCGTCGGCTCGCACGTGTCGGCGCGACCAGATGCCGGCCGACAGCGGCATGCCGTCGGCCATGATGTACTCCTTGGCGGTGTAGGGCAGGCCGAGCAGCGGCGGCAGGGACTCGGGCGCCGAGGTCATCACGCGGACCTCGGCGGCGGCGGCCTCGGCCCGCGCGAGCTCGAAGCGCTGGGCGATGACCGCGTTGAGGGCCGGGTTCACCGCGGTGATGCGCGCGATGTGGGCCTCGACGACCTCGCGCGGCGAGACCCTGCGCTCGCGGATCCACCGCGCGAGGGTCACCGCCGAGGCGTCGAGGAGCTCGTGCATCTCGTTCGCCTCGCGGCGCGTCAGGCCGCTGGGCCGCACGTCGGCGGGGTGACAGCGCCGGTCGCGACGTCGATGTCCGCGGGCAGGCACACGTCCGGCGCCATGCAGTCGACGTCGACGCTGCAGTCGCCACACACGCCGACCTGCAGCAGCCCCATGATGTCGACCGTCGCGCAGAGGCCCGAGGTGCACGCCATGGCGCCCGTCCCGAGGTGATCACAGCCCTCGCCGTTCGGGACGGTGCCGGGATCGACGCACAGCTTCTGGCCCGAGATGTTGAGGATGTCGTACGACGGCGAGCACAGCTGCCCGTCGGTACAGTCCGCGTCGGTGAGGCACTCGCTGCACGTTGCGGCCTCGAGGATGCCGGGCACCTCGAGGATCGTCGCGCACTGGTAGCCGTCTTGGCAGATGTCGTCGCTCATGCAGCCCGCGCCGGGCTCTCCCATGTTGCAGTGGGCGCCGACCGGCGGCTGCGCGAGGGGGTTCGGCAGGCTGCAGCCGCCCGACGGGCAATCCGTGTCGGCGTTGCACTCGCCGCAGATGCCGCCCAGGACGCTGATGTAGTAGCAAAAGCCCGACTCGCAGCCGGCGTTGTCGTCACACGTCGCGCCGTTGGGCATGGGCACGACCGGCTCGCCGGTGCTCTCCTCGCTGCCGGCCGTCGCCGTGTCGTCGGTCGCCGAGTCGGTCGCCGAGGCCGACGCGCTCGCGCTGACCATGCCCGTCATGCCGTCGGTCGCGGACGCGGTCGCGGTCGCGTCGCCGCTCGACTCGGTGACCGGCCCGCTGTTCTCGGGGCTGTCGTCGTCCGACGCTGGGCAACCGGTCGCGGTCGCGAGGAACATGGACACCAGGGCAAGCCACTTGTCGTTGCGCATACGAGAGAACCCCTCCGAGGCGCGCATCGTAGTCGGGGACCGTCGAGGGGTGCAACGCCGTGGACCGGCTTCGGCGCCGGCTGCGGGGCCGAACCGGACCGCGGCGGGCGTGAGGCTTCTCGCCGCACACAGCGGGCCTGCGGCCGGCCGACCCCACGAAGCGTCCCGTTGGTTTGGAGCGCTGGCCCGTCGCGGTCTAGGATGCAGCCGTGTCCGCGACCCGTACCCTCCACACCGCTGGCCCTGGGCTGACCGCCCTGGTCCTCGCGGTCGCCCTCGCGACGCCGAACGTCGCCGACGCGGCGCGTGACCCCGACGCGACACGGCCGTGGGGCCGCGGCACGTTGATGCCGAGCTTCGGCTTCGGGCTCGGGCTCGGACGCGACGCGACGCAGCTCGGGTTCGGGCTCGGCGTCCGCTACTTCGCCGTCGGCGGGCTCGGCCTCGGCCTGTCGCTGTCGGACTCGATCACGATCTTCTCCGAGTCGCTGAAGTCGGAGTTCCCGGGCCTGACCAAGCGGATCCCGACCAACATCTTCCGCATCACGCCGTCGGTGCAGTACGTGTTCTACCGCAGCCGGTGGTTTTCGCCGTACGTGCACGCGGGCGTGGGTCCGTCGTTCTTCAACAACGGTCGCGGCGTCGTCGGACACTGGGTCGCGGGGCCCGGCGCGTACATCGGGATCGGCGGCCCGGTGTACCTCAACGTCGGCGTCGACTTCTCGAGCATGTTCCCCGCCGGCAAGTGCAACCAGGCGTATCGCTACCAGGGGGCCGCGGGCGACGTGCAGTTCTCGGGCTACTGCGGCTTCCGCTGGGGGCCGAACATCGGGATCGTCGTCGCGTTCGGTGGGGGCGGTTCGAAGCGACGCAGCAAGCGGCCGCCGCCGCCCAACCCGATGGAGGATGCGCCGTTCGAGGCCGCGCCGATCGAGGCCGCGCCGATCGAGCCCGAGCCGATCGAGCCCGAGCCGATCGAGCCCGCGCCCGTCGAGTCCGCGCCGGCCGAGCCCGTGCCGGTCGAGCCTGTTCCCGTGGAGCCCACGCCTGGGGCAACCGTGGCGCCAGCGCCCGCACCCGCGCCATCCCCTGAGCCCGCGACGCCGATGGGTCCCGCCGCGGTCGAGCCGAGCCCGCGGTGATCCCGGACGCGGCCGCGCCGCGCGGACCGGCGACGGGGCCCTGCGGCGGTTTCTTCCCTGGCGCCCGTGGTTGCGCTACCAAATCGCGACACGCCCGTGGAATTCCGACGCCTCGCCTGCTCGACCTGCTTCGTCCTCGCCTGTGATTCCTCCGCGGAGGGCAGCCGCGACGCGACCGAGCAAGCGCCCGGTGGTGTCGAGCAGCTGCAGCACGAGTCGGCCCCCGCGGCGATGCAGGGCGACGACGCCGAGGCCACGCCGGCCGCGGTGCAGTCGGCGACGCCGCCCGTGCACGCCGACGAGGCCGCACCGGTGACCGAGCGCGAGCCCGTGGCCACGCGCATCGCTCGACAGATGTTGATCCTGCGCGCCGAGCCCAACCTGCGCGCGCCGATCCGCGGGCGCATCCCGCTCGGCGAGGCGTTCGAGGTCTTCGCGTTCGTCGAGGGTCCAGAGTGCGGCGGCAAGGGCTGGGCCGACGTCGGCGAGGGCGCGTTCGCGTGCCTCGAGGCCACGCGCACCGCGGGCGACGTCGAGCCGCGTCCGCTGCCCGAGCTGCGCGACGGCGACCTCGCGCCGTTCTTCTACGCCAAGGTGAAGACCGGTCAGGTCGCGCGGCGGTGGAAGTCCATCGCGGCCTGGGCCGCGGGCGAGGAGCCCATCGGCACGCTCGAGCCCGAGCACGACTACGCGTTCACGAACCGCCGCCGTGTGAAGGGCGAGCTGCTGCTGATCGACGAGCGCTCGCAGGTCGTGCTCGAGTCCGAGGTGACGCGCTACCGCCCGAGCCGCTTCGAGGGCCGCGATCTCGTCGCCGCGCCGATCCCCGCCGACCGGGCGTTCGCATGGGGCGTGACCTGGCCCGAGAACCCCGTGCTCGCCGAGCCCCGCGAAGACGCGCCGCTGCTGGCGTCGATCGACTACCAGGCCGAGATCCTCCTGCAGCCCCAGCCCACCGTCGGGCCCGACGGGCGCTGGTGGTCGGTCGAGACCGGCGGCTACATCCACGACAAGCACCTCGGCCACTGGTCGCTGCCGACGCCGCCGGCCGACGTCGCCGACGACGAGCTGTGGATCGACGTCGAGCTCGATCAACAGACGCTGACGGTGATGCGCGGATCGTCGCCGTTGTTCGCGACCCTGATCTCGAGCGGCTTCAAGGGCCCGACGCCCAAGGGGTTGTTCCGCATCTCGATCAAGCAGGCGATCGGGCAGATGCAGTCTCGCGCCGACGCCGAGGAGTCGTACAACGTCGAGGCCGTGCCCTTCGTGCAGTACTTCACCGGCAACTTCGCCCTGCACGGCGCCTTCTGGCACTACCGCTTCGGCCACAAGATCAGCCACGGCTGTGTGAACCTCTCGCCGCGGGATGCCAAGCGCGTCTACGACATGACCGCCCCGCACGCGCGTCCGGGGTGGCTGCACGTGTTCGAGGGCGAGCAGGCGTTGGGGACGACGGTGCGCGTGCGCAAGGGCGACGAGCCGGTGCAGGACAAGCGCGAGGCGCCGCGGCTGTTCGAGGGGTGATCGAAGGGCGCGGGCGCGGGCGACCGTCACGGCGCTGCTGGATGTGACCACGCCATGTGGTCGGGATCGGTCGCGAGCTCGACCAGGTCGCGGGCGAGGGGCTCCGTGTGGAAGTCCATCTGGGTCGGATCGCGGTAGGCGAACGCCGGGTCCGCCGTGGTGTCGCAATCGTTCACCGGCGCGTAGCCGATGCGGCTCTCCGTCGCGACGAATACGCCGCCCATCGTCTCCATGCACTGCTTCTGCGCCCAGCCGACCTCGCCGGCGTGCTGGTTCCCGGGGCCGGCCCAGTTGCAGATGAAGGTGGTGATGTCGCCATCGGGCGGGCCGGCGTCGGTGAACGGTGCGCCGAAGCCGAAGAAGCCGCACCCCACGCCGTGGTCGGGCGCGTCGAACTCGACGCCGACATTGAACACGCGGGTGTTGCCGTCGCCGTGGCCGGCTTGCCACGCGAACAGGAGGTTCGAGGATCCGGACGCCGGGTCGAGCTCCACCGCAGCGCGCGTGGCGTTGCCGCTCCACGCCGCGGTGTAGTCGAACGCACCCTCGTCGTCGTGGGGATCGGCGGCGCCGTCGGAGAACGCGGCACCGACGACGTCGTAGCGCAGACTCTCGACGTCTTGCGCGTAGTCGAGTGAGTAGGCGTACGTGTCGTTCATCGGCGCGAGGTTGTCGAAGCGGCTCCAGATCCGACCCCGATAGTCCCCCGCGTCGACGAGGTCGGCGCGATGGACGACGGTCGTCGACATCTCGAGCGGCGTCATGCCACCTTGGTCGTACGACAGCTGGAGCTCGTAGCGGTACACGCTGCGACCGTCCGCGTCCGCGTCGCGGGCGATCACGGCGTGCGTCACGGTCAGCCCCGGGTTCGTCGCCGCGAGCGACGCGTCGGTTGCGGCCGTGCGATCGACCTCGGCGCCGACGTCGGGCGCCGTGATCCCGTCGGTGACCATCGTGCATTGCATCTGTGCCGCGAGATACAGCCCGTAGTCGACCTTGAGCGCGACGTCGTCGACGAGCGCGTTGAGCTTGACCGCCGCGCATGCCTGCCCCCCGGGCTCGGACGCCATCCACAACCCGAGGTCTCCGCTGGGGAGCTGACCGTCGGCCGGCATGCCCATCGGCGCGTCGGGGTGGTTCTGGTAGTCGAGCCAGGGCCCGTAGCACATCGGGTTGAACCCGCCGCCGAACTGTCCGAGCACGAGATCGCAGTCGACGCCCGCGAGCAAGGCCGCGAGCTCGGCCTGCTTGGTCGCATACGGCTTGCCCGGCATCAGCGTCGCGGCGGCATGCGGTTCGGGCGAGGCGGCGAGCGCCTCCGGGGAGCGAGCCGCAGCGGCGGCGCCGGCGGGGACCGCCATCCCGAGGGCGGCGGTCGGCGATGCGACCGCGAGGCCGAGCGGGAACGCGCCGGCGGTCGGGGGCGGCGGGTCGATGTCCTCGCCCGTGTCGCTCGTCGCGACCGTCGTCGTCGCCGCATCGGCGCCGCTGCTCCCATCGCCGGCGTCGGCGCCCGGATCCGCGAGCCCGGTGCCCGTCGCGGCGGTGTCGCCGTCGCCGGTGCTCGGGTCCTGCGCGGCGGGCGAAGTGCCCGGGGTGCACGCGAGCAGGGGCAGGGTCGCGGCGGAGAACAGCCAGGCAGCGCGTTGCATGGCGCCGTCATCGCCGCGCGGGTGCCTGAGCTTGACGGGCCGTTGGGCCCGACCTGGTCCGGCCGGCCGGCGGGCCCGCTCGCGACCCCAGCTGGCCCCACCTCCACCCCTCCGATATGTTTCCCCGGTCCGTGGCGTTCTCGCCCGGTCCCTCCCATGCCGACCCGGGTCCTCGATCTCGCTGTCCCCCAGGCCGCCACGCAGGCCGCCCCCGCCACCACGGCGGCGCCGGCCTCGATCCCCTGGGATCAGCTGATCGAGCAGCACAGCCGGCGCGTCGTCGTCGCGCTGCTCGCCCGCGGGCTGCCGCTCGAGCGGGCCAAGGAGCTCGCGGACGACGCGTGGGTGCGGATCATCCAGCAGCACCGCGCCGGTCGGCTGCCCGAACTGAAGATCCCCGGCATCGTGATCATGCAGGCGTTGTTCCTCGCCCGCGACGCGCAGCGGGTGTCGATGCGCCGCGCCGCGGTCGATGCCCGCATCGGCGGCGACTACGGGCTGCACGGCGGCAACGACGACGTCGAGGAGCGCCTGCTCGCGCGCGAGCAGCTGCGGCGGATCGCGAAGGTCGTCGAGGCCGCGTCGCCGACCGCTCGCCGCGTGTTCGAGCTGAGCTACGGCGAGCCCAACTGCTCCGCGTCCGAGGTCGCCGAGGAGATCGGCATCTCGATCCAGCGCGTCCGCCAGATCACCTGCGAGCTGCGCAAGCGGATCCGCGGCGTGGTCGGGGAGGCCCACGATGACTGAACGTCACCCCGACGACGCCACGCTCGTCGCGTGGGTGAGCGGCGCCCTGGACGACGACGCGTCGGTCTCCTTCGAGGCCCACGTGATGACGTGCATCCACTGCGCGGCGCGGCTCGAGCAGGCCGCACGCATCGAGGAGACGATGCACGAGGCCGCGGCGTACGCCAGCGCGACGCTCCGCGACTCGCGGCGCACCGCCGCCTCGCGCCGCGCGTCGATGCCGACCGGCCTCGCGCTCGCGGCCTCGCTGGTGCTCGGACTCGGTCTCCCCGGTCGCATGCTGTCGATCGAGGGCGAGTGGCTCGGGTCCGGCGTCGAGGACGGCCGCGCGAGCGTCCAGGCGACGCCGCTGGGCGAGGCCCCGACCTGCGCGGTGCCGGACGAGCCCGGCGGTGACGTCGAGCTCTGCGACGATCCGTCGGCTGCGGCCACGACCACGCCGATCGAGCTCGAGGGGGCCCTCGCGATGTCGATGCCCGAGCCCGACGACGGCGACAACCTCTGCGTCGACGACGTCAACCTCTGCGTCGACGACCTCGACGGCGCGGGCCTCGTCTCCGGCGCGACCGAGCCGGTCTAGCCTACGCGCCGGCCGGGCCGCCGAAGCGCGCCCCGAGCTCGCGGCAGATCGACTCGAGCGCCTCCTGGTCGGCGTCGCCGAAGGCCGCGGGGTCGTCGGAGTCGACGTCGAGCACCGCGATCGTCTCGCCGTGCGCGTCGAGGATCGGCACCACGATCTCGGAGCGCGTGCTCGACGAGCAGGCGATGTGGTCGGCGACGGCGTGGACGTCGTCGACGCGCTGGGTCGCGCGGGTCCGGGCCGCCGCCCCGCAGACCCCACGCGAGAACGGGATCCGCAGGCACCCATGGCCGCCCTGGTATGGCCCGACCGCGAGCAGGCCGGGGGCGATCACGCGGTAGAACCCGGTCCAATGGAAGTAGGCGAAGCCGTGGTGCAGCTCGCACGCGACGGTGGCCATCGCCGCCACCGGGTCGTCCTCGCCCTCGAGCAGCGCGTCGAGTTGGCGCCGGACCTCGGCGTAGTGGGCGCGACGACGGGCGGCATCGGCGGACAGGGGCAGGGCGTCGGTCACGGCGCCGGAGCCTAGCCGGCGGACGCGGCGCTGCGCCCGATCCATGGCAAATCCGATCCCTTTTTCCGGTTGTCGGGTATCGTCGTTTTGTGATCCTCGCGTCCGGCCGCCTCCCCCTCGCCGCACTCCTGCTCGTGGCGCTGCCCCAGGCGGCCCTCGCCGCGCGCACCCCCGACGGCCACGGTGACGAGGTCCTGCGCGGCACCGATGGCCGCGCGGTCCAGCGGCAGCGCGCCGTCGCGTTCCGCACGTCGACGCCCCCGTCGTCCACGCCGCGCAGGGCCGCGGTCGCGGCGATGCGGGCCGAGCTCGGCCGCAGCTGGATCGCGTGGGACGACGCGACCGCGCTGCCGCACCGCATCATGCTCGAGGGTGTCGAGGCGCCGGGCGTGATGGCGTCGTCGAGCACCGCCGCCGCGTTCGCGACCGCGGTGCTCGAGCGGCACCTCCCGGCTCTCGCCCCGCACGCACGCGCGTCGGACTTCGTGCTCGTCGCCAACGATCTGTCCGGGGGCATCCGCTCGGTGGGCTTCGCCCAGCACCACCGCGGCGTGCCGGTCCAAGGCGGCCAGATCAGCTTCCGCTTCAAGAACGATCGCCTGGTGCTCGTGGCCAACGACGCGCTGCCGATCGTCGACGTGCGCTCGGGGTCCCTCGCCGCACCCACCGCGAAGACGGCGGCGCGCGACTGGATCGCCGCCGAGATTCCCGGCGCCCACCCCATGGCGGGCGAGGCCGAGGCCCCGATCGTGATCCCGATGTCGGTCGACGGTCGGCTCGCGTACCACGAGGTCCGTCGCGTCGAGGTCGACGTGGACGCGCCGCGCGGTCGCTGGTCGGTCTTCGTCGACACGCACACCGGCAAGCCGGTCGCCCGGCGCCAGGATCTGTTGTTCACCACCGCGGGCGTGGTCTACGGCGTGCCGGTCCGCTCGCCCCAGGGCGAGCGCGGCAACTACGGCGCGCCGTTCGTCGAGGTCGACGTCGACGGGGTCTCGCTGCTGACCGACGCGGGCGGCGTCTTCGAGTTTGCGACCACGCCCGGCCTCACCGCCAACTCGCCGGTCGGGCCGTTCGTCGCGGTCAGCAACGCCAGCGGGCCGCTGGCGGCGCAGTCCTTCCTCGCGAGCCCGGGCAGCGGCACGGTGTGGAGCGCCGAGGGCGACGAGTTCGTCGACGCCCAGCTCGCCGCGTTCATCCACACCTCGCGCGTCAAGGACTACGTCCGGGGCATCGACCCGGGTCTGTCGTGGCTGGACTCGCAGATCCCGGTCACCGTCAACATCGACGACACCTGCAACGCGTTCTCCGACGGCAACAGCATCAACTTCTACCGCGCCGGCGACTGCGAGAACACCGGGCTCATCGCCGACGTCGTCTACCACGAGTTCGGCCACTCGGTGCACACGCAGGCGCTGATCGAGGGCGTGGGTTTCTTCGACACCGCGCTGTCCGAGGGCATCTCCGACTACCTGTCGATGACGATCATCGACGACGCCGGGATCGGGCGTGGCTTCTTCTACGACGACACGCCGCTGCGCGACCTCGATCCGCAGGGCTTCGAGTACCGCTGGCCCGAGGACCGCGGCGAGGTGCACGACGAGGGCCGCATCATCGGCGGCGCGCTCTGGGACCTCCGCAAACTGATGGTCGCGAAGTACGGGGTCGCCGGCGTGTTCGCGACCGATCGCATCTGGTACGAGTCGACCCGGCGCGCGGTCGACATCCCGTCGATGTATCTCGAGGCGCTCGTCGTCGACGACGACGACGGCAACCTCGCCAACGGCACGCCCAACGTCTGCGAGATCAACGCGGCGTATGGGGCCCACGGCCTGTTCAGCGCCGGTGAGGCGGCCGAGTCGGTGTCGATCGTGCAGGGCGCCGACGGCATCGTGGTCACGCTGCTGGCCGCGCTGCCCAACTACCCTCAGTGCCCCATCGACATCTCCCCGACCTTGTCATGGCAGCCGCGCGGGACGACCGACCAGAACGCTTCGACCATGACGCTGGGCCCCGACGGATGGACCGGCGTGATCCCGCCGCAGGCCGCCGGCACCGTCGTCCAGTACAAGGTCGACGTCAACTACGACAACGGCACGCCGCGCTCGATGCCGGACAACTTCGTCGACCCTTGGTACGAGGTGTTCGTCGGGCCCACGGTGCCGCTGTATTGCACCGACTTCACCGACGGCGCCGCGAACTGGTCGCTCGTCGGCGACTGGGACGTGAGCGCGCCGCAGGGCAACGCGGGCAACCGCGATCCGTTCGCGTCGTTCGACGCCGATGGCGCGGTGCTCGGCAACACCCTGTCGTCGGACGGCCTGTACCAGCCCGGGACCTCGGCGGTCGCGAGACTGCCGCCGGTGTCGACGGCGGGCTACACCAACGTGCACCTGCAGTACCGGCGCTGGCTCACCGTCGAGGACGGCTTCTTCGATCAGGCGCAGATCGTCGTCGATGGGCAGACCGCGTGGGCGCAGCACGCCTCCGAGGTCGACGTGTTCGCGACGCTGCACCACGTCGATCGCGAGTGGCGGTTCCACGACGTCGACCTCAGCGCCGCCGCGCTGGACGGCACCGTCGAGGTCGAGTTCACGCTGGACTCGGACGGCGGCCTCGAGTTCGGTGGCTGGACCATCGACTCGCTGTGCGTGGTCGCGCTGGATCCGGCGGCTTCGCTGTGCGGCAACGGGGTGCTCGATGGGGTCGAGGCCTGCGACGACGGCAACGTGGCCGCGGGCGACGGCTGCGATCCGCTGTGCGTGCTCGAGCCCGCGGGCCCGAGCACGACCGACGGCGACAGCGACGGCAGCACGGGCGACGAGGGCTCGAGCTCCGGCGACGACGGCGGCCTCGATGCCGACGGTGGCCTGCTCGGTCGCGGCTGCCGGTGCGACGCGGACGGCGACGGCGGGCCGGCGTGGATCGGGCTCGTGCTGCCGCTGTGGTGGCTGCGTCGCCGTCGCGCGCGGTGAGCCGCGGCGTCGCCGCTCAGGCCTCGCGCGGGGCGACGAGGCGTCGGCGTCCGTCGCTCGACAGCGGCACGTCGGGCGCGTCGAGCTGCTCGCGATCCCACAGCTGGCAGGTGACCTGCTTGTGGTGCTGATCGAGGGCCTCGCAGTAGTTCGTGAACTTGCACCGGCGCACGGTCGCGCCGCGGCCGGTCTCGATCTTGCGGAACCAGTCGGGGTCGGCCAGCGATTGCCGCGCGGCGCCGACGACATCGGCGGCGCCCTCGGCGAGGATCGCCTCGGCCTGCGCGAAGCTGCAGATGCCGCCGGAGACGACCACCGGCGTCGCCTTGCCAGCGGCATGGATCGCGGTGCGGATCCGCCGGGCGGCGTCGACGTTGCGACCGAAGGGCCCGCGGGCGTCCGACAGCACCGTGGGCATGCACTCGTGGCCGCTGGGACCGGTGTAGGGATAGGCCGCCGCGCCGAGCTTGGGCTGCGCGGCGTCCTCGAACTTGCCGCCGCGCGACAGCGACAGGAAGTCCATGCCCGCGTGCGCGAAGGCGACGCCGTAGCGCTCGGCGTCGTCCACCGTACCGCCGCCGGCGATGCCCTCCTCGGCGAGGAAGCGACAGCCCACCGCGAAGCCGTCGCCGACCGCGGCGCGCACCGCCGCGAACACCTCGAGCGGCAATCGCAGGCGCGCCTCGGGCGAGCCGCCGTAGCCGTCGGTGCGATCGTTGAGCGGCGAGAGGAACGACGCCATCGTGTATGCGTGGGCGTAGTGCAGCTCGACGCCGTCGAAGCCGGCCTCTCGCGCGCGCACGGCCGCTGCGGCGAACAGCCCCGGGAGCACCGCCGGCAGATCGCGGATGTGCGGGACGTCGGTGTCGGTCACGCGCTCGCGGAAGCCCATGCGCAGCGCCTCGAGCTCGCGCGGGGCGAGCACCGCGGGCCAGCCGTCCTCGCCGAGCGCCAGCAGGCCCTCGCGCACCGCGTCGTCGTCGACGGCGCCGGGCACCGCGGCGCGGTGGCGATCGCCGATCGTCAGGTAGCGGCGGAAGAACGTCGCCGGCTCGGGGCGGCGACGGATGCCGAGGAAGTCGATGAGCTGGATGAACAGCCGGGTCTCGCCGCCGCTGC
>LNFB01000375.1 GCA_001464385.1 Deltaproteobacteria bacterium Ga0077550
CCCGCCGATCGGGCGGCGTCAGGGCGACGCGGCGCTCGGGCGCGCGGCCTGGGGCTCGGCGGCGGCGAGCAAGCGACCGAGGAACTCGAGCACGGCGCGGATCCTCGCGGCGCCGATGAGATCGCGGTGCACCGCCTGCCACACCACGCGGGGATCCGGGCCGACGAAGGGCGTCGCGCCGCCGACGGGCACCGGCACGCGCACGAGCGCGGGCTCGTCGTCGGCGACCTTGCACGGCAGCAACGCGAGCCCGACCCCGGCGATCGTCGCCGACATGATCGACGAGACGCTGTCGGAGCGCAGCACCACCTCGGCGCCCGCGGTGTGCTCGTCGATCCACTCGTTCTCGCGGCGGAACGCCCGCGTGTCGGCGAACCCGACGAAGCGGTGGCCCGCGAAGCCGCCCTGGGTCCCGGCGTTCGGCGTGCCCATCGTCGCCAGGTAGTCGTGCGCGGCGTAGAGCGCGAGGTCGATGACGAAAAGCCGCTTGACCACCAGATCGTCCTGGTGCGGTCGCGCGAGGCGCAGCGCGACGTCGGCCTCGCGACGCCCGAGATCGACCTCGCGGTTGGTGCACGCCAGCTCGAGTCGGATCTCGGGGTACTTGCGATGGAAGTGGTGCAGGTGCGGCGCGATGAACCGCGTCGACAGCATCTCGGTGGCGGCGAGGCGCACGTGGCCGGCGAGCCGCTGGTCCTCGCCCTCGACGTCGCGCATCGCCGCGAGCACCTCGCGCTCGATCTTCTCGGCGCGTGGGAGGATGCGTGTGCCGGCCGCGGTCGCGACGTAGCCGCGCGCGGTGCGATCGAACAGTCGCGCGTCGACGGTCTGCTCGAGCCGCGCGAGCCGGCGACCGACCGTGGTCGCGTCGAGCCCGAGCGCACTGGCTGCGCCCGCGAGCGTGCCGTGGCGATGGATCGCCAGGAAGAAGCGGACGTCGTCCCAGTCGATCACTTCCTGCATTCTCGCAGGCGAACGTCCCCGCGGCGACCTGCATTCGTGCAGAAGCCGTCAGCGGGACGCGGGGCGGCGCCGGCCGAGGCCGACCAGCCCGATCCCGAGGACGACCGAGCCGAGCAGCCACGCGCCCGGCTCGCCCGCCGCGGAGGAGCAGCCGCCCTTCGCGGGGGCGTCGGCCTTCGCGGGGGCGTCGGTCTTGGCGGGGGCGTCGGTCTTGGCGGGGGTGTCGGTCTTGGCGGGGGTGTCGGCCGCGGGTGGCGGCGGTGCGGCGGATCCCGGCTCGCACAAGAGGCACTCGCTGCTCACCTGCTTGGGCGGGGTGCCGCCGCTGTAGTCGTTGCGCGAGCAGGTCGACTTCACACACTTGCCGGGCTTGCCGTCGAGCTCGCAGGCGTCGCCGGCGGCCTTGCCCCCACACACCGCTTGGTTGTCCGAGATGATGTCCGCCCGTGCGTGACCGACGAGCAGCACGCCGCCGAGCAGCGCGAGGACGGGCAGCACACGGGCGAGATCGAAGCGGCGAGCGGCGAGCATGCGTCGACGGTACCACGGCGCGCAGGAGCCGGCGTGGGTCCTCGAACGTGCCGACCCCCCGCGCTTGCGACGACGGGGCTCACTCGCATGGGACAGTGACGAGCTCGACGTTCGCCTGAGCTCACGCGCGTAGCAGCTCGCGGAGCAGGTCGCGGACCTCGCGGGGCGAGTCGACCCAGAAGCGGTTGCGCTCGCCGGTCTCGCCGACGTGTACCGTCACCGCGCGCTCGCCCAGCGCCGCGTAGGTGTCGAAGTCGGTGCGGTCGTCGCCGATCGCCAGCACGAAGGCGTCGTCGAGATCGAGGGTGCGCACGTAGTTGCCCTTGCTCACCCCGGCCGGGCGCAGCTCGACCACCTTGCGCCCCGAGAGCACCTCGACCGGCTCGGACGCGAGCTGCTCGGCGAGGTGGAGCAGGAGCTCGCGCGCCCGCCACTCGCCGTAGTCGGGGTCGACGCGGCGGTAGTGCCATGCGAGTCCCCGCGGCTTGAGCTCGAGCTCGCTGTCGTCGACCTCGAGCTCGACCGCGCGGAGGATCTCCTCGGCGCGTGGCAGCCAGCGCATGTCGAGATCGTCGCGCGCGGTCCAGCGGGCGTCGCCCGGGCCGCGCCACGCCAGGCCGTGCTCGGCGCACAGCGACAGGGGCAGCTCGCCGAGCCACGCGCCGAGCGTGTCGCGATCGCGGCCGCTGATCACATGGACCTCGGTGTCGGGGATCGCCGCGAGCTGCCGCAGCAGGTCGCGCAGCTCGGGCGTCGGCCGGGCGTCGCGGGGGCGCTGGGTGAGCTCGCGCAGCGTGCCGTCGTAGTCGAGCAGCAGCACGCGTCGACGGGCCGCGCGGGCGCTCG
>LNFB01000376.1 GCA_001464385.1 Deltaproteobacteria bacterium Ga0077550
GTCGACGCAACCATCGAGGGTGACGTTGAGGCTGAAGGTCAGGAGTCCCACGGCGGCGAAGTCTACCCCGTGCGACCGTCGGATGTGGCGAGGTCGTAGACGATGACGGGCAGCCCGGCCTCGCAGACTGGACACGGGCCCTCGATCACGAGGATGCCGGGTGAAGCGAGGCGAGCTCTGGTGGGCTGACCTCGGACCCCATCGCCCGCAGGAGCAGACCGGTCGGCGGCCTGTGATCGTGTGGCAGAGCGACGCGCTGACGCGGGTTCTTCGCTCGGTGCTCGTGATCCCGCTGACGAGCAACCTCGATCGTGCGCATCTTGCGGGCACCGCGACCATCGCTGCGACGTCCACTGACGAAGCTCTCGGGCGCGTGGAGCCGGAATGACCGGGTCTTGCTCGCGAGCTATCCGTTGCAGCAAACGAATAGCATGAGTTTCGCTCCCGTCACTCGCGGCTGTACGCCCGGGTGGAGGCGTCGAGCGAACAATCGCAGCGACAGCGCAACCTCGGCCAGTTGTATGGAATTCGCCCGACCCGGTAGACTTCGCCGCCGTGGGACTCCTGACCTTCAGCCTCAACGTCACCCTCGATGGTTGCGTCGACCACCAGGAGGGGATCGCCGACGACGAGACCCACGCCTTCTTCACCGCCCTGATGGACGGGGGCGGGGCGATGCTGTGGGGCCGCGTCACCTACGAGCTGATGGAGAGCGCCTGGCCGGCGATTGCCCGCGGCGACGTGGAGGCGCCGCCGGCGATCCGCGAGTGGGCG
The DNA here is from genome assembly GCA_001464385.1 of Deltaproteobacteria bacterium Ga0077550. Lineage (GTDB taxonomy): Bacteria > Myxococcota_A > Polyangia > Nannocystales > Nannocystaceae > Xiheibacterium > Xiheibacterium aquaticum. The sequence goes on from LNFB01000376.1 coordinate 775, forward strand.
ATCGCGCTGGAGGCCAAGCCGAAGTACGTCGTGTCGTCGACGCGGAGCGACTTCCCGTGGACCAACAGTCACCACCTCGCCGGTGACCTGCGCTCGAGGGTGCAGTCGCTGAAGGACGCGACCCCGGCCGGCGTGCTCCTCGGCAGCGGCAAGCTCGCGACCGCGCTCGATCGGCTGGATCTGATCGACGAGTACAGGTTCCTCGTCCAGCCGAGGATCGTCGGCCACGGCCCGACCCTGTACGAGGGCGGGCTGCCCAGCACGCGACGGCTCGAGTTGGTCTCGGCGACGCCGCTGCGCTGCGGCGCGGTCGCGATGCACTACCGACGCGCGCGGTGACTCGGGGGAGCTTCGCGATCACGGGCGGGCACGCGGCGTCGGATCCACCGCGATCGTCCCCTCCCAATCGCGTGGGTTCCCATTGTTGAACCCCGCCCGCACCCGGAACCGACCGACCGTCGCGTCGACCGGCGCCCCACCGCGTCCGGCCTCCATCGCCGGGCGCACGTCGGTCGGCAGCATCTCGGCCAGGCGTGTGACCCAGACCCCCATGTCGCGGGGCGCCGCAGCGTCCCCGAGGAGATCGATGATCGAGATCCTCACCGACGTCACCCGCTGCTCGTCGGCGTTCCACACCGCCGTGCAGGTGCGCCATCCGGGGCTGGGACCCGCCGTCTCGGTGGCCGTCGCCTGGACGCTGCGCTGCTGCCCGAGCTCGAGCTCCTCGACGTTGCCGTCGCCGCAGGCCGCGATCCATGGGCGGATCTCCTCCAGGGTCCAGCGCTCCCAGGTGTCGTCAGGCGGCGGCGTCGTCCCACAGCCGAGGGTCGCGAGCAGCACGGCAACGCGTACGTCGAGGCCAGCGCGGATTGGACGGGCCATCGCCGGCGATCCTCGCACGGCCGCCGCCCGCGATCACGCGACACGCACGATCGGCTTGCCACACGGCACCAGCACCCGCAGCGGCTGCACGATCCCCGCCGTCCGCGAGAAATTGTTCAACCGCTCCAGCATCGCCAGCGTGATCTCTCTGCCACGCGCGACCAACAGTTGCCCGCTGTTCGACAGCACGTCCTGATCGAGCACCATGCCGTCGATCAGATCGCCGACCCCGAGCATGCGCACCTCGAACCCCTCCTCCGCGGTGCCGTGGAAATCCGCGAGCGCGTCGAGCAACGCGACGTCGTACTCCTCCGCGCGGCGCAACGCCTTCACCGCCGCGGCGACCGAACCCCCGCGCGACGTGAGCGCATCGGCAGCCCGCGCCACCTTGAGCAGCCGCGCGCCACGGGCCACGAACTCGTCGCCCGCGGGCTGATCCTGGTTGCGGATGATCGCCGCGACCCGGTCGAGCCGAGGAATCGGCGCGATGAGGTTCGCGCCGACCTCGGGGATCGACGCCAGCATCCGCCGCACCTCGGGCCTCGGCCGCTCGCCGGCGAAGTGCCGCGCCAACGCCTCGGGCGGCACCGCGATGCAGCCCACCAAACACAGCTGCCCGGCCAACCGCAGCTCCCAACTCGACCCGAGGCCGAGCTTGCCGGCCATGTGCATCACGTAGGCCTCGACCGTCTGCGCGCGACCCAGCGCGATCGGACACGCCAGACCCAGCAGCTCGACCAGAGCCCCGACCGCGCCGCGCAGCGTCTGCTCGAGCAGCTCGCGCTCGGCACCGATCACGCGGTGCTGCTCGATCGCGTCCTCGAGCACGCGCGACAGCTCAGGGATCGGGCACGGCTTGAACAGGAACCGGAACAGCCCGCCGCGGTTGACCGCGTCGGCGGCGGCCTCGAGGTCCGACTGCCCCGTGAGCAGCACGCGGACGGTCTCGGGCGCGCGCACCCGGGCGTGGGCGAGGAACTCCGCGCCGTTCATCTGCGGCATGCGCATGTCCGAGACGATGACCGCGAAGTCGCGGCCCTCGGCGCGGGCGCGATCGATCGCCTCCAGCCCCTTGGCCCCGCTGATCGCGGTCTCGACCTCGAAGTCGAAGGCGAGGTTGTGCTCGAAGGCCTCGAGCACCCGGGGCTCGTCGTCGACGAACAGGACCCTGCGATTCACCACCATCACGCGGCCTCCTCTCGGTCATCTTCGGATGCGCGGCACCACGGTGCCCAGCGCGGATCGGGGTGATCGCGGCGACCGTCGACGATCGCCGCCGCGACGCGCACAGCCGTCGCCGCGTCGAGCACCGCGGGGATCCGCGGCAGCGGCTCGTGGTGCCGCGCGACCGCGTCGATGATCGGATAGTCCATGCCCCACAGCCCGAGCAGGTACGCGCCGGCGCGCGCGTGATCCGGCGTGGGGTCGGCGTGCGGATCGTCGTCGACCGGCAGCTGCGCGAGCAGCAGTCGACCGATGTCGTGGAGCACCCCGGCGAGCCGCGCGGCGTCAGCGTGCGCAGGGCCGGCGATCCTCGCCGCGAGCGCGGCCACCCGCATGCTCCGCGCGTTGACCTCCTCCACCAGCGGTCCGAGCCCCACCATCGACGCCGCGAGCTCGTGGCCCAGGACGATCGCCCGCAGCAGCTCGGCGCCGAGCCGCGCCACCGCATGGTCGACCCGCGTGCACTTGGCGCCCCGCGACAGCAGCGCGCTGTTGGCCAGCTGGATCGCGCGGGCGGCCAGCGACACGTCGCGCCCGACCATCGCCGCGATGCGGACCATCGACACGTCGGGCGTCGCCATCAACCGCGACATCTCGTCGAACAGCCGCGGCCGTCGCGGCAGATCCGACACCCTGCCCAGGCGATCGCGCAGCGCCTGACTGGTGAGGATGCGATGGACCGACACCGCGTGCTCGAGCGTGTCCACGAGCGCCACGGCGGTGCACGGCTTCGACAGGAACACGTGGGCGATCGGCATCGTGCGGACCAGCGCGGCGGTCTGCGCGTGGCCGGACAGCACGATGCGCGCCACGCCGGGGTGATCGGCCTGCAGCGCCCGCAGCAGCGCAGCGCCGTCCATGCGACGCATCGCGATCTCGGTGACGACCGCGTCGATCGGCCGCTCGCGCAGCAGCGCCAGCGCGTCCTGCCCCGACGCAGCGAAGTGGAGATCCCAACCATCGGCGGCGTCGAACATCAGGTTCTCGAGCCCCTCGAGCACCCGCGGCTCCTCGTCGACGAACAACACCGAGCTCACGCGGCGTGCTCCTCGTGCACCGCCGGCAGCGCGGTCGGCAGCCCGACCGGCAGCCGGATCACGAACGTCGTGCCGACGCCGGACGTGCTCTCGAACCGCAGCTCGCCGCCGTGCTTGTCGACCACGATGTTGCGCGCGATCGACAGACCCTGGCCCGTGCCGCGGCCCACGCCCTTGGTGGTGAAGAACGGATCGAACACCCGCTGCGCCACCGCCTCGGTCATGCCGCAGCCGTCGTCGACGATGCGCACCTCGACGACGTCACCGTCGCACGCGGTCTCGACGCGGATGTGTCCACGCGCATCGTCCTCGGTGCGCCCCGCGTCCACGATCGCGTGCGCGGCGTTGATCACCAGGTTGAGGAACACCTGGTTGAGCTCGCCGGGCAGCCCGAGCACCTGCGGCAGATCGGGGTCGAACCGCGTCTCGACCTCGGCGACGTACTTCCACTCGTTGCGCGACACGGTCAGCGTGCTCTGCAGCGCAGCGTTGAGATCGACCGGCACGCGCTGCACCGCGCCGGGGTGCGCGAACGACTTGAGCGCCTGGACGATCGCGCTCACCGCCGTCACGCCCTCGTCCGCGCCGTCGAGGGCGATCGGCAGCCGCTCGCGCAGCCGCGGCACCTTGGCCCGGGCGATCGCGGCGGCGAGCTTGGCGACGACCGCGGGCGGCACGCCCGGCTCGGCGACGATCTGCTCGATCTCGTCGACCAACCCGAGCAGCCCCAGCGTCGCCCGGCGCAGGAAGTGGAGGTTGTCGCCGATGTACTGCATCGGCGTGTTGATCTCGTGGGCGACGCCCGACGCGAGGCGCCCCACGGCCTCGAGCTTCTGCGCCTGCCGCAGCTCGAGCTCCATCGAGTGCAGCTCCTCGAGTCGGCGGGCCAGCTCGCCCGACAGCGCGTGCGAGCGCTCGAGCTCGGCCTGCAGTCGCCGCTGCGGCGTGAGATCGACGACCGCGATGACGGTGCCGATGCGGCCCTCGCCCGGGACCACCACGGGCGAGCAGCGCACCCGCAGCGTCCGCTCCTCGCGGACGATCGTCTCGACATGCGACGCGCGATCGCGGCTGCGCAGCCCGGGCGCGTCGAGCAGCGCGTAGAAGTCGAGGCCGGTCGCCGCCCCCTCGGCGAGCGGCACCCCGTGGGCCGAGCGCATCGCCAACAGCGCGTGGGCGCAGCGGTTGGTGTCGAGCACACGGTCGTCGGCGTCGAGCACGACCACGCCGAGCTCGGCGTCCTCGACGATCCGCCGCCACCGCATCGCCTCGACGAGCAGCCGCCGCGTGAGGCTGTCGCTGCGCAGCGACTCGACCATCAGCAGCGTGCCGCCCTCGACCGCCGGCGCGCTGCGCAGCCGCACGTACCGGACCTTGCCGCCGATCGACAGCGCCGCGGGCATGTCGTCGTTGGCCGCCTCGCCGCGGGCGAGCGCGCGCAGCCATGCGGCGCGCTCGCGTCGGTGTCGCACGCTCAACACCTCGCCGATGTGTCGCCCGACCAGATCCGCGGCCTCGCACTCGAGCGTCACCAGTGCGTGCGGCGTGGCGTCGACGAGGCGCAGCGCGGTGTCGATCCGCAGGCAGCCGATGCCCAGGCGCGAACGTGGCGGCGGCGGTGCGTTCATGCGGCCATCCCACCGGGCACCCAGCCCGCCTCGTCGACGCCCACCGAGACCGCGATCGCGTCGGCGTGGGCGCAGGTGCAGATCTGCAGCGCACCGAAGCGCTCGTCGAGCGCGCCCTCGCACAGCACCAGCTCGCACAGCCCGGCCGCGGCGCCGCCGGCCAGCGCAGCGGTCGGATCGTGCGGGCCCTGCAGCCAGCTCGGCGACGGCGGTGCCGACAGCAGCACGGCCGGTCCGGGGGCGAACCGCTCGAGCTGCCACGTTCCCCAGCCGAGCTCGCGCGTGATCGCGAGCAGCTCGGTGAGCGTGGCCTCGGACGCGGGCTCCGCCGGCGTTGCGATGGTGCGTGCGGCCCACTCGCGCGAGCGCAGGACCCCCGCGAACATGCGCATGACGGCGTCCTCGGTGTCGTACGCCAACAGATCGCGGCCGAGCTCGAGCTGACCGATGCCGTCCATCGCGGCGAGGAAGCCCCGGCCGAGCAGGCCGAAGAAGGATGCCGGCACGGTCGCGACGCTCTGACCGTACGCGGTGTCGAGCCCCGCGGCGCCGTCGGCCCCGGGGACCGCGGCGCCCGACGACGCCGACGCAGCGGTGAAGCGACAGCGCGGCGCGCCCGCGGCGATGCACGCGATCTCCCGGACCTCGCACGGCTGCCCCATCGCGGCGAAGGCCGCCTCGAGGAAGCCCTCGGTCACCGCGCACACCGGCGCGGCCGCCTCGCCGAACGCCGCGACCCAGGCGTGCGCCGCGTGGGCGCTGTGCGAGTCGATCGTGCCGGGCTCACCGCCGCCGAGGCGCCCGAGCCCGAGCGCGGCGAACAACGCCGTGAACACCTCGAGGTCCGACGACGGGGGCACCGCGCGGGCGAGCAGCGGCGCGAACGCGTGCCGGGCCGCCTCACGCAGCACCGCGGCGCCGTCGATCCCGTGGACCGCCATGATCGTGTGCTGCAGCCGCGCGAAGTGCTGCGAGTGCACGCGCACGGGGAAGCCCGCGATCGATCGTCGACCGGCCTCGGCGTCGATCTCCGGGGACCACGACGCGACCACGGACGCGGGCAACACCGAAGGGCAATCGGCCGCGGGGTTTCGTGCCTTGAGGACCGTTGTCGGCCGTGTGGGTGCGGCTCACTGCTCGAAGCAGTACAGCGACACCAGCGACGGGCAGCCCACCGCACCCGAGTCCGACCACGTCGAGGTGTTCTGCACGTTGCCGACGCCGGCCGAGAACGCGCCGCCCGTCGAGGTCCAGTCCTGGCACGTGCCGTTGAAGGGCTGCAGGACCCCGCCGGCGGTCGTGGCGGTCGCGACCACCGTGCTCGGCACATCGACCGGCGCACCCTGCTCGGTGAGGCCGATCGCCGCGGCGAGCTGACCATCGACGAGGTCGGCCCAGTCGTCGGCGATGCGCGTGCCGTCGACGAGCTCATAGGGGCCATCGGCGTGATCGAACCGCGCCACGGGTGTGCTCGATCCGTCGCTCAGCCACGCGAGGAACGTGCCGCCGAGCTCGGCGTCGTCGGCCGCCGCCTGGCACAGCGCATCGCCCCCGGCGACGCCGCCGAAGTTCGCCGCGAAGTGGCCCGAGGTCACGAACACGCGGCGACCGGGTGTGCCGGAGCAGCCGCTCAGATCGATCGTGCACGCGGGCGAGCACGTCACCTCGCCGTCGGGCAGCCCCGCGTCGGCGAGGCAGCTGTGGCCCGCGGCCGATCCATCGCACGCCTCGTCGCCGTCGACGACCCCGTCGCCGCAGCCCTGGCCCGTGCACGCGCCGACGTCGAAGGTGCAATCGGCGGCGCAGCCGAGCGCGCCCCCGACGAACCCCTGCGACGCGCAGCTCGCCCCGCCCAGGTCCGCGCCGTCGCACGCCTCGGAGGTGCCGCGCGATCCGTCGCCGCAGGTGTCGCACGCCGACGTGTCGAAGCTGCAGTCGGCCGCGCACTGCAGGATCCCGCCGTCGAAGCCGAGGCCCGCGCAGCTCTGGTCGATGTCGTTGCCGTCGCACGACTCGTCGCCCTCGACGCTGCCGTTGCCGCACTGCGCACAGCCGCCGAAGTCGAAGGTGCAGCCGTCGCTGCACGCCAGTGTGCCGCCGTCGTAGCCCTCGGACTCGCAGGTGGCCCCGCCGAGCACACCGGGCTCGCAGACCTCGGGGCTGGTGACGTCGCCATCGCCGCACGCCGAGCACTCGCCGAAGTCGAGCATGCACTGCGCCGTGCAGTGCAGCGGCTCCGAGGGCAGGCCGAGGCCGACGTCGTCGCAGGCATCGGCGTCCTCGAACTCGGCGCCGTCGCAGACCTCGCCGTCCTCGAGCACGCCGTTGCCACAGGGATCGCACTGCCCCACGTCGAAGGCGCAGTCGTCGGCGCACGCCAGCGTGCCGCCGCCGAAGCCCAGCGACTCGCACAGTCGACCGTCGAGGTTCGGGCCATCGCACAGCTCGTCGCCCTCGACGATCCCATCGCCGCAGCGGAACTCGGAGGGGACGCCGGTGGTGTCATCGGCGGCGCCGTCGTCGGTCGCGTCGGTGGTCGTCCCCGGTGGCGTGACGTCGCCGGTCGTCGGATCGCCGCCACCCTCCGTCGCGCCGGTGCCGGCCTCGGTGTCGCTGCCGTCGAGGGTGACGACGCGATCGGGGTCGAAGCACCCAGCCGCGGCCCCGAGGGCGCCGAGCACCAGCGTCCGTGCGCGCAGGGCGATCCGCGGGGAGGAGAGGACACCGGAGCGCGGGTGCACGGTCATTCGTCTGCGGTAGACACCCGGTTGCGGGGTTCGATCACGGCGATCCGCAGCGATTGCACCCACGGCCCGATCGACCGGGGCTACCCTCGACGCCCGAGGCCCCATGTCCGAGCACCACGCGTCCGTGCGGTGGAACCGCACCACCCCCGATTTCACCTACGACACCTACGACCGCGGGCACCAGGTGCGCTTCGGCTCGGGCATCGAGGTCCCCGCGTCGGCGGCCGCCGACTTCAAGGGCGATCCCACGCGCGTCAACCCCGAGGAGGCGTTCGTCGGCGCGCTGTCGAGCTGCCACATGCTGACGTTCCTCGCGATCGCGGCGCGCAAGCACCTCGTCGTCGAGCGCTACGAGGACGACGCCGTCGGCACCCTCGAGAAGAACGCCGAGGGCCGGCTCGCCGTCACCAAGGTCGTCCTGCACCCCCGCGTGACCTTCTCGACCCCGGTCGAGCCGGCGGTGCTCGCCAAGCTGCACGAGTCGGCGCACACCAACTGCTTCATCGCGCAGTCGGTCCGGACCGAGGTCGTGATCGCGCCCGAGTGAGCGGCGAAGGCCGCGATCACAGATCCTTCCACACGATCCCGCCGCGTCCGCCCGACAGTGCCCCGAGCAGGTTCGTCCGATCCGTCTCGCGCACCCGCCCGCGGCTGATGTCGGCCTCGACCAGCTCGTACCCGAGCAGCGCGAACACCCGGCCCTTGTAGAAGATCGGCCGCGCGTTGCCGTACCAGTCGACGCAGCTGACGGTGCAGCGATCGTCCTGGGGCGTGTTCGGATCGGAGGCCAACGCGCCGAGCTTGCGGAAGTCGAGGTCGTGCACGTCGAGGAACAGGACCTGCGCCGATCCGTTGACGAGCTGCTCGTAGCCGGGCGCCCCCGAGCCGCGGATCGGCAGGCCGAGGGTGCCGTCGCCCTCGCCCGAGGGCTTGAAGAAGAACCCGTGGCTGCGGGTCTCGCCCTGCGCGGCGCTGGGCTGCACGAACTCGCCGGCGACCTCGGGCTCGTGGCGCAGATCGATCGACGTGAAGTGCAGGTCGGTGCCGTCGGTGCCGACGACGACCGCGGCATCGCCCATCGGCTCGATGCGGTCGACGCCGTGCGGCAACGCGATCGACTGGGCCCCGCCGCGATCGCGGATCCCGAACACCTGCAGGCTGGCGTCACCGCGCGTGCCCTCGCCCCAGCTGCTGCCCTTGCCGTAGAGCAGGTGATCGCCGACGAAGCGGTTCTGGAACGCGTAGCCGTTGCCGGTGGGCTCGGGCAAGTCGACGTACGCCGCCGTGTTCACCGTCTGCACGCCGTCGGCGAGCGCAGCCGTGGGCACCCGCAGCATCGCGACGTCCTCGCCGGCGAACTCGGCCCCCCACATGCGATCGCCCGGCGTGCTCGCCATCACGACGACGTTGAGGAAGCCGTCGTCGCCCTCCTTGAACGAGAACTGATCGATGGGCGCACCCCACACGCGCAGCCCCCCGGCGGGAAGCGATAGACGGCGGCCGGCGGCGCCTTGCCCTCGGCCGTCGACGCGCCCGCGCCGTCGTGGACCCACACGTACACCGCCTCGCCCGAGACGTAGAAGCTGCTGCCGTAGGGGCCGATGATGCCGCGCGCATTGCAGCGGGCCTGGCCGCTGCCGAGATCGCACGTCACCACGGTGTGCAGCACCGGGCTGTCGGTGTCCTGGATCGGGCGATAGATGTCGGTCGCGTCGATGATCGTGTGCCAGTCGTCGAAGCGCTGCTGGCCGCGGTTCCACGGCATCACACCCGGCAGCTCGGGGTCGGCCTGCGCCGGCAGCTGGTACGGCATGTAGAACACCAGCTTGTCGCCGAGCAGGCGGCTGGCGTAGTTGCGCGACGAGTAGTAGTCGTTCGAGCGCAGGAAGAACGTGTCTTTGTGCGTGAGCTTCCCGGCGCGATCGACCTCGAACATCCCGATCTCGGTGGCGCTCGCCTGGTAGCTGTAGCCGACGACGACGATGGTGTCGCCGTGGATGAGCATCTCGTCGTACCAGGCGTCGTGGCCCGCCTCGGGGCTCACGTCGATCGCGGAGATCGGGCGCAGGGACTTGCGCGCGAGATCGACGGTGAAGAGCCGACCGCGGCGCAGCACCACCAGGTGATCGCCGTGGGTCTTGACGATGCCGCCCTCGTCGACGCCGGCCTCCTGCGTGTTGGTGATCGACTCGCCGTCCTTGTCCGCCGACGTGGCCAGGCTCGGGGCGTCGTCGGCCGACGCGCCCGACGCCTCGGACTCGACGGGGCTGTACTCCTCGCTCGGCGACGACTGCATGCGCTTGCGCTGGGACCCGAGCCCCGCGAGGTACGTCGACAGCTCCTTGCCCGAGCCGAACCGCTTCAACGCGGTGGCACTGCCGCGATCGATCACCTTCGCGAGCTCGCGCTTCGCCTCGGCCGAGGGTCGGCCGGCTCCCGACGGCGCCGCGGTGAGCGGGCCGCCGGCCTGGCTGGCGCAAGCGGGGGCGAGACAGAGGGCGGACAGGGCGAGCAGGAGCGGGCGTGGGTGCACGGCGTGGGGTCCTGCCCACCGAACGCCGGTCGCTCGGAGGGACTTACGGCGCCTCGGTCGCCATCGCGCCGCCGGGCGCCCAGTGCACCGCTGCTACACTGGCCGGGCGTGGCGCTGACCGATCTCTACGCGGACGAGCGCGTGTCGATGGCCCACGTCGGCCCCCTGTTCCTGTGCGGCTGGGCCGATGCGCCGACGATGGTGCAGATGCGCGCGCTCGGCCAGTACGGCCGGCAGGTCGAGGCCGTCGTCGGGCCGATGTCCCTCGTCAACGTCGCGTTCGGCGGCGTGCCGAAGTTCAGCGACGAGGTCCGCAAGATCTCCGCCGAGTTCACGCGCGACGCCTCGCTGTTCGCCCACTCGCGGGCCCACGTGGTGACGATCCCCGGCTTCAAGGGGGCCGCGGTCATGTCGTTCATCAACACCTTCTTGTTGCTCGGCCGCCCACCGCGACCGACGAAGGTCTTCCGCGCCCTCGACGAGGCCGTGCGGTGGACCGCCGGCCTGCTCTCGCCCGCGGGCGACGAGGCGGCGATGCACGACGCGATCGAGTTGCTGCGCCGCGGGTTGTACCCGGCGACCGCGGTCTCGGGCTCGTGAGGCGGGACTACGCGCTGGTGCGCGACGAGGTCGCGAGCCCTACGTGAACGCGCACCAGGGCACGCGGGCCTCGGCGTAGAACTGCTCGATCGCCTCCGGCACAAGCGGCGTGTCGAGCAGCGCCAGGGGGATCGACACCCAGTCGGGGTAGTCCGGGTGCCCGCTCCACTCGACGTTCGATCCGCACGTGCGACAGAACTTGCGCAGGATCGAGGACGACGAGTTGTACGACGTGAGCTGATCCTCGCCCGAGAGGAAGCGGACCTTCGCCTTCTCGATCGAGAGGTACGTCGCGAACGCGGCGCCATGGCCCTTGCGACACATCGAGCAGTGGCAGTGCGAGACCATCGATGGCTCGCCGTGCAGCTCGAACGTCACGGCTCCGCAGAGGCAACTTCCTCGGTGCATCGGTAGACTCCGCGCACCAGCGTAGCGGGGCCGAGCGACGCCAGCAACGCGCATCACGGCGACGACCGTTCGGCCGCATGCGATCAAACGGCCACGCGTCGGGCACGATCGGGGGTTTCCACCACGGACTGCCAGCAGGTCTTGCGCGCCCGCGGTTGACCGCCGAGGTCGGCACGGACGATCCTCGGCCGCAGGACTCCACCATGGGATTTCGCAGCAGCTGGATCGCGCGTCGCGGCACCTCGACCACAGAGCTCCTCGCACAGACCGGCTTCGCGCCGACGGGCGAGCGCCTGGAGTACTCGGACGTCGGCGTGCAGCTCGTCGTGGTCCCCGAGGGCGAGCGCGGCCCGTGGTCGATCCTCGTCGCGTCCGGCACCAAGCACTTCACGGAGATCCGCGACGAGGACGCCCGCGCCGTGTCGCAGTCGAGCGAGGCGCTGTTCTTCTGGTGCTCCGACACCACGATGGCCACCGAGCTGAGCTGCTGGCGCGACGGTCGGCCCGCATGGCGCATCGCCTACGATTGCGAGGTCGGCGAGCCGCAGCAGGACGGCGACGTCCCGCCGGAGGCCGAGGCGATCCTCGAGCGCCTCCGCGCCGCGCAGGCGAAGCGCGACGGGGCCGATCACCTCTACGAGTTGACCGCCGAGGTCGGCCGCTCGCTCACCGGATTCCGCCACGATCAGGACATCGTGACCGGCGAACCATCGCCGTACCGCGTGCTCGCCCGCTGATCACTTCGTCGCGCGCGGAGGTCCGATCGTCACGCCGCCGCTGAAGCTGTTGACCCGCAGCGTCGCGCCGCCGCGCCCCAGCGCGCGGCGGTGCGTCCCGTGGGCCCGCAGCTCGGCGGCGTCGAAGCGATCGACGATCTCGCCCGAGAAGGTGTCGACGACGATCTCCAGGGGCCCGCGCGATGGCAGGGCGAGGTCGATCGATCCGCTGTGCGTGTCGACCCGCAGCGGCCCGTCGCCGAAGCTGCCGGCGATCGCGATGGCCCCGGTCACCGAGGTGAGGTCGAGCCGACCGAGCGCCACGTCGCGCAGCGTGATCGCGCCGGAGATCGACTCCGCGTCGACCTCCTCGCGCGCCCCGGCGATCGTGATCGCGCCGCTGACCGTCGACACCTCGACGCGCTCGGGGGCGCCGCTGATGTCGACGCTGCCGTCGATCGCGACGATCTCGAGCTGCTCGGCGCTGCCGTCGACGGCGACCCTCCCCGACACGGTCGCGATCTCGGCCTCGCCCCGCAGGTCGTGCACCGCAACATCGCCGTTCACCGTCTCGATGCGGAGCTCGGCGTGCTGGGGCACCCGCAGCACGAGCGTGCCGGTCGTCGGCAGGCCCACGCCGTCGAGCGACACCCGCAGTCGCCGTCGCGTGCCGCTGATCACCGGCACGAAGCCCGGCGCGTCGGTCGACACCTCGAGCTTGCCGTGGGCCCACGTGCGGACCTCGACGTCGAGGCCCACGACCTCGACGGAGATGCGGGCGTCCTTCGCCGCGGACTCGACGACCGCGCCGGGGGTCGGGGCGAGCGCGACGGACGGGATCGGCAGCGCGCCGGCGAGCCACCACGCGAACAGGGTCTTCATGGCGAGCGCTCCACCTCCGTCGCGCGGCGCAGCAGCGACAGCTTGTGGCGGTAGGCCCGATCGAGCGCGCGCTGCAGGCCCGGGTCGTCCGGGCTCGTCGTCAACGCAGCGCGCGAGCGCTCGATCGCGTCGTCGACGATCCCGAGGTTGTCGTCGAAGGTCGCGAGCAGCGTGCGATCGAGGCCGCCGCGGCGCGAGGCATACGCCGACGCCAGGGCCAGCGACGCGGCGCGCAGGTGGGACTCGTCGGGGATCAGGGCCGTGAACGCGGGCGCCGCCACGGGCTCGATGCGCGCCGGGGCAGGCGTCGGCTCGATCGCGACGTCCGGGATCACGGCCTCGACGACGATGGACGCGGCCTCGCGTCCCGGCGTCGGTCGCGACGACCACCACGCGGCGGTGCCGATCGCGATCGCAGCGGCGGCCGCCCACGCGACGCGCGAACGCCCGCGCGGCCGCGCCGCGACCGAGGCCGCGATCTCCGGCCACAGATCCCCCGGGGGCTCGGCGCTCCGCGGCAGCGCGCGCAGCATCGCGTCGAGCTCGCGGTCGTTCATGCGAGCGTCCTCCGGAGCAGCTCGCGCGCGCGATGCAGCTGCGCCTTCGAGGTCCCCTCGGCGACACCCATGCACGCCGCGATCTCCCCGTGGCCGAGCCCCTCGATCTCGAAGAGCACGAACACCATGCGCGCCTGGGCCGGCAGCGCCGCGATCGCCCGCTCGAGATCGAGGCCGGCGTCGACCCGGCCCTGCGGCTCGCTGGTGGTCGCGGCACCCTCGCCCTGGTCGCGCTCGCGCGCCGCGCGACGCAGGTTCGCGCGGCGATCTCCGAGCACCACGTTCACCGCGAGTCGATGCAGCCAGGTCGAGAACGCCGCGTCGCCGCGGAAGCTCGGGAGCTTCTCCCACGCGCGCACGAACGCCTCGTGGGTCAGCGTGCGCGCGGTGGTCGCGTCACCGCACAGCCGCAGGCACAGCCCGTAGATCCGCCCGGCCTCGGCCCGGTAGATCGCCTCGAACGCCGCGAGGTCCCCGGCCCGGGCGCGATCGACCCGCGCACTCGCTTCGTCCTCGTCCTCCGGGGCACGCGCGATCATCGGGAAGGTGGCGAGGGCGGTGCCCACTGACGTCCTTGGATGCCGCCGACCGGCCCATGGTTGGAACCCGGCGGCAAAAGAGTCTCGCCGATTTCGCCGCAACGATGGGGCCAGCGGCGGCATCGAAGGGGCCATGACAAACGCCCGCCTCCTGCGTCGCTGCCTCGTCCTCGGACTGTGCGCCTGCGCCCCGACCCGCACCGCCGAGGGCGCCCCCGTCCGGACCCACGTGGTCGACGCCGGCGAGGCGACCGCGGGCACCCAGGCGCGCTTCGACTGGAGCGGCGAGGTGGCCGCGGGCGGTCGCGTCGAGCTCCACAACGTCAACGGCTCGGTGAAGGTGGTGCAGGGATCCGGCCGAACCCTGCGCGTCCACGCCGACAAGTCCGGTCGGCGCGCCGACGAGGTGCGGATCGAGATCCACGCCGATCATCGCGGCGTCACCATCGACGCGATCCACCCGCGCGAGGCGAGGCGAGGCGGCCGCGGCAACAGGGCCACGATCGAGGCCACGATCGACTTCCGCATCGAGCTGCCCACCGGGCTCGCCCTCGCGGCGACGGTGGTCAACGGCGACATCGATGCCAGCGGCGTGAGCGATCGCGTCGAGCTCACCACCGTCAACGGCAGCATCACCACCGAGGGCGCCCGCGACGTCGATGCCAGCACGGTCAACGGCAGCCTCGTCGTCGCGTGGCCCGGCGGCGCCGGCGGTCACGCCACGCTCGAGGCCGTCAACGGCTCGCTCGAGCTCCGCCTCCCGGCGCAGACGGACGGCAAGCTCGACATCAGCACGGTGAGCGGCAAGATCACCTCCGACTTCCCGCTCGAGCGCCGCGAACAGATGGTCGGCGCCCAGGCCTCGGCGGTGCTGGGTGCCGGCGGCGCGGCGATGCAGCTGAGCACGGTGAACGGGGCGATCCGCATCGCGAAGCGATGATCGCAGCCGCGGCGGCGCTACGGCGCCGCGGGGTCGCAGCACTCGTCGGCGTGGGAATCCCAGCAGGCCGTCGAGACGAGCGCTCCGAACTCGCCGGTGTCGGCCCCGAAGAAGCTGTCGACGTACATCCCGGCGAGCACCGCAGTGGCCTGGCCGAATCGGTGCAGGCGCAGGTCGATGTTCGCGTGCCCGCCGTAGTCGCCGTAGCTCCGATCGTAGCCGAGCAGGACCTGCGTCCACGCCTGCGAGTCGTCGACCGCGACCTCCGGGACGATCTCGCCCCACGCCTGCGTCATCACCCGTTCGACCAGCGCCTCGGGGGTCTCCGGCACGAGGTAGACCCGCACCTGCAGATCGGCGTACGAGGACGCGTCCGCGCCCCAACCATCGCCGCCGACGTGCGCGGCGCAGTCGTCGAAGTCGAACAGCAGCGCGAGGACCTCGGCGTACTCGGTGTCCCACTCGCCGGCGCCCTCGCGCACCAGCTCGAGCTCCTCGCGCGACAGGTGCAGGTTGTTGCCGGAGTCCGCGTGCATCGACACCCAGTCGACCGGCAGCTCGAAGCGCACGCCGGGGCCGACGGGCACCACGGACATCCCGTCGAGCGTCGACGACGGCGGCGTCGTGAGATCCGCGTCGACGATCTCGCACGCCGAGACGCCCGTGTCCGAGCTCGATCCGCCGTCGGTGATCGTCCCGGAGCTCGAGCTGTCCCCCGGCGGCCCCGCGGAGCTCGACGCGTCCCCACCGCTCGACTCGACGGCACCCGTCGTACCGTCCGGCTGCGACGCCGACGACCCACACGCGACCGACAACACGACCCATGACCACCCAGCCAACCTCATGGCATCGAGCCTAGCGCCGCGTCCGGCGCGGATCCAGCCCGATGGGAGAGGCGCCGGGGATCACGACGGGATCGGCCGATGGGGAGCGGGACTACGGCGAGGTCGACTGCAGGTCGAGCCATCAGCATCCCTGCTAGAAGCGCGCCGAGAGCATCGCTCCCGCGAAGCCGCGGCCGAGCTGGGGGCCGAGGCTCACGCCGCGATCGGCCAGGGTCCGGCGCGCGCGGTTCAGCCGCGATTGCCCGATCCCGACGAGCACCGCGCCGCCGATGAACGACGCGACGCCCATCGCGAGCACCGTGATGTTCGCCATCTTGCTGCGGTCGCACGCGTCGCCGTGGTCCTCGCTGAGCTTCTCCGCGCAGATGTCCGTGCGCCGCTTGTGCTCGAGGCCGCCGCCGACGCCGAGCATCACCGCCCCGAGCGTCAGCGTCCCGATGCCGATGTTGCGCACGCGCTTGTGCGCCCGCATCTGCAGATCGAGCTGGGCGCTCGCGTCGCCGCCGGGCGCCGGCTCGGCCGCGCGGGCGGGCAGCGACAGCGAGAGGCTGACGAGGAGGGCGGGGACGCAGGGAAGGAGCGCGCGGCTGCGGGGGAGCATGCGGGTGCAGTGGGCGGGCCGGGGATTTCGATCCCGGAGTCGCAGCGAGTCCGGCGAGTCCGGCGAGTCCGGGCCACACGCCTCACGCCGCCCCCGCGATCTCCCCCCCGAGCACCGCGCCCAAGTGGCGCTCCACCTCCGCGAGCATCGTCCGCGCGCGCTCGACATACGTGTGATCTCGCAGCACGCGGGCACGCGCCGCCTGCACGAACCCCTGGCGCCACGGCTCGTCTGCGAACGCGCGCTTCACCTTCGCGACGAGGTCGGCCTCGTCGGTGAAGACGCACAGCTCGCGATCGACCTCGAGGTGATCGTTGACGCCGAGCGGGCCGAGGTCCCACGCGCCTTCGGAGCGCGCGAGCACGAAACCGCCGGCGGCGCTGGCCTCGAGCACCCGCAGGTGCAGGTTGCAGCGCTTGTTGATGTGCAGCACCACCTTGTGGCGCTGGTACAGGTCGCGCAGCGCGGCGCCGGGGGCCACGATGCCCTTGGCGTGCGGGGCGAAGCGCGGGATCTCGGACCAGCCGTTGCCGAACAGCGCGACGGGGATCCCCGCGGCGAGCAGGGAATCGGCGATGCGCACCCGATCGACGTGGCGCGCGATGATCAAGCAGTCGTAGGCGAGCGTTCCGGCCTGACCCGGAGGCACGACGATGCCGAGCGCCTGCACGGAGGCGGCGAGCAGCGGCTCCAGCGGATCCATCCCCGAGGGCACCTCGGGCATCGCCATCATGCGGGCCTCGAGATCGCGGTAGAGTCCCGGCGCGAAGGCGGGCTCGCGCGGGAACGACAGATGCGTCGCGTAGGCGACGACGTCCTCGGCGGGCCCGGTCGCCGGCACGTCGTAGGTCGCCGCGTCGACGGCGAACAGCAGCGGTGCGCAGTGCGGGTAGCCGCGCTCGCGGTACGTGCCGGCGAGCGACCGGCTCCACGCGAACGACAGATCGAAGCGGTCGAGCTTGCCGATCACGCGCGGATCGGAGAGCGGCGGCAGCTCGTCGAGGATCCACGCCGCGAAGGGCAGCGTGCGGGGCAGCAGCGCGCCGAACTCCGGCCGCAGGTGATCGACGAGGAATGCGAGGTCCGGATCCGCCGCGGCCAAGGACGCGGCGACCTGCGCCGGCTCGACCTGCTCGTGCGCCCCGCCCTCGACCACGAGCTCGACCTCGTGGCCGAGCGCCCGCATCCCCGCCGCGAGGCCCGCGGCGACGTGCTGCAGCACCGCGGTGTGGATCGAGGTCCAGGCCCAGATGCGCAGCGGTCGACCGGCGCGCAGCTTCGCGAGGGTGCGCGTCGGCACGCCGAGATCGTCGCGCGCTGCGATCTGCGCCAGCGCGGCGCGGCCCACCGCGAGGCGGTCGGCGTCGACCGACTCGAGCTCGTCCGCGAGCGCCGCGGAGCAGGCCACGCGGATCCGCGGCAGCGGTCGACGCGGCGCCGCCCGGAACCTCACCGCCAGCGTGGCCTCGGCCGCGGGGCCGACCTCGAGCGCCTGCAGGCGCCGACGGGACGTCAGCTCGCGGAGATCGACCGCCTCGAGCAGGCGTCGCAGCGCCCCGGGATCGGCCTCGATCGCGTACACCGATTGCCGCCACCCCGGCACGCTCGACACCAGCGGATTGGCGATCACATTCACGAACGCCGCGTAGTCGAGCAGCGAGCCGACACAGGTGTGGCGCTTGTCGAGGGTCGCGTGCTCCAGCAGCGCGCGTGCCAGGTGCCGCGGGTGCTCGGGGGCGACGGCCTCGACGAGGACGCCGTCCCGCTCGTCGACGAGCCGCGGCAGCGCGTCGCGCTCGACCCTCGCGCCGCCGTCGCTCGTGCACAGCCGCCACGGCACGTCCTCGGTCCACACCACGTCGGCACGACTCGGCGTCGTGCGCTCGAGCACCGCCGCGACCGCGGGCCACTCGCGGCGGAGGTGGGCGAGGTTCTCGGCGAGCATCGCCGCCGCCTCACCGCGCAGCTCCGCGTCGGCGGCGGCGAGATCGGCCGCGATCGCCTGCAGCGCCGCCGGCGGCAGATCGGAGCGGCGCAGCCATGCCAGCGCCCGCGCGGGCGCGCCGAGCCGGCCCCACGCGATCCCGATCCGGCGCGCGAGCGCGGGGTCGGCTGCGGCCCGGTGCAGCGCGAGATCGCAGCGCAGCGCGGGCAGGACGAGGGACTGCGCGGACAGCCGATCGGACCAGGCGCGCAGCAGCGGCGCGGCCGTCCAGAACCCGGGGTGGCTCGCGTCGAGCTCGGCGAAGAACGCTGCGCTCCCCGACCACAGCAGATCCTCGACCGTGCGCGCGACGGCGTGCGCCTCGCCGACCGCCGGATCGACGAACCACGGCGTCGCAGCGATCGGGGCGTCGCGCTCGAGCAACCACGTGACGAGGCGCAGGTGCGTCTGGATCACCGAGGCGTCATCGTCGGGCTCGACGACCCACACCTCGCGCAGCGCCGGCAGCTGTGCCTGCGCGGCGTCGACCACCGCGGTCGTGCTCGGGCCGACGACGATCGCGTGGGTGATCGCCTCCGTGGGCGTTCCACCCTCCGCGGAGCGGCCAAAGAGATCAATCGCGTCGCGGACCACCTGCGTGGCGTTCGGTTGGGTCATGGCGTTCCTTCCACGAGCCGGAGCACCGCCGGCAGCTGGGTCTCGATGCAGAGCTCGGGCTGGGCGCGCCGCACCGCGTCGCACAGCCTCGGGTAGTCGACGCCGTCGAGCGTGTGGCCGAGCGACGCGTGCCCGGATCGCGGCACGACCAGGCCGATTCCGCGACTCCGCACGAACTCGGCCATGAAGCCGAGCTCGGGGCTGACGAGGATCGGCAGGCCCGCGGCGACGTACGCGAACAGCTTGCTCGCCAGCGCCGTCTGCAGGTGCCGACGGCCCACGGCGAGATCGTCGTCGAAGGGGTAGAGCAGCAGGCCGAAGTCGTGCCGGCGGTGCAGCGCGGCGATCAACGCGTCGAGGGGCAGCCGCGGCTCGATGCAGAACCGTGGATCGCGGCGCGCGAGCGCGACGTACTCGCCGAGCGTCGCCTCGAGCGTGCCCGCCATCGCGCCGGCGTACGCGGTGACGCGGAGGCCCTGCCCGGCGAGCGCGGCGAACAACGGCGCCACGTGCAGATCGCCGAACACCCGCCGCGAGCTCGTGCTCGACTTGATCTGCCCGGCGTGCACGAGCCGCCAGGGCGCCGATCGATCGCGCGCGAGCACGGGCGGGCGGATCCACGCGCGCGGTGGACACGGGAGGATCCGGACCTCGGGGACGCACGCGTCGGCGACCACGGCATCGAGCGACGCGCCGCCCTGCTTGTGGACGAAGCCGGCGCTGCGCGTCCGGATCCACCGCTCCGAGATCCGGATCATCGCCAGCTCGGGCGCGCTGAAGAGCCCGTCCTCGACGAAGGCCGCCTCGCGGCCGGGCTCGACGAAGGCGTCCATCCAATCCCACACCTCGGCGACGACGCGCAGGCCGGGGCGCACGGCCGCGGCGAACTGCCCGAGGAACGCCCACCGACCGTGGGCCTGCAGATAGATCGTGTCGCCGGGCAGCGCGGTGATGAAGTCGGCGAGCCGGGCCAGGGATCCGTCACAGGCCACCGCGGCGGAGAACGTGTCGGGCGGCGGGGCGCCGTGGAGGTAGATCGCGACGACGCGACGGCCGAGGGCCCGGAGCGCCGCCCCCATGGACTCGAGCGTCGGGAAGTTGCCGTGGTGCACGGCCACGAACACGATCGCGCCACTCGCCGCGGCGGCGAGGCCCGCCACGGCCGCAGGATCGGCCGGCGTCCCCCAGCGCTCGACGAGCAGCGACCGCACGAACGCACCGCAGTGCGCGTCCTCGGTCACCGGCATCGCGAGCATGTGGGGGTCGGGCCGGTGCATCGCAGGCAGTCCGCGGCGCCACCTCCCCTTGTGTCGCGATCGTCCGCGGCGTGACCGGCCCGATGCGGGCCGCGGCCACTGCCGGCGCGTTCCAGTGATCCCGTCTCCCACCTCTGCAACGTGCTGCGGCGCGGCCGCAGGAAGGATCCAACCCTGGCCGATGCGATCGCCGATCGCTACAGAGTGGTCCGTGCCCCGAGTCGTCGTCACCGGCGGAGCCGGCTTCATCGGCAGCCACCTCGTCGAGCAGCTCCTCGGCGAGGGGCACGAGGTCCACGTCGTCGATGACCTGTCGACCGGCCGCCTGGCCAACCTCGCGTCCGTGGCCCAGGACCCGCGCCTGCACGTGCACGAGCAGGACGTCGCCGATTTCGCCCGGCTCGTGCCGGTGGTGCGCGGCGCGAGCCGGGTCTTCCACCTCGCCGCGCTCGCGGACATCGTCCCGTCGATCGAGCAGCCGCTGGCCTACGCCCACGCCAACGTCGACGGCACGATGGCGGTGCTCGAGGCCGCGCGGCAGTGCGGCGTCTCGCGCTTCGTCTATGCCGCGTCGTCGTCGTGCTACGGGATCCCCGACGCATACCCGACGGCCGAGGACGCGCCGTGCCGCCCGCAGTACCCGTACGCGCTGACCAAGTACCTCGGCGAGCAGGCGGTCATGCACTGGGCCCAGGTCTACGGCCTGCCCGCCGTCGCGCTGCGGCTGTTCAACGTCTACGGCCCACGCTCGCGCACCGGCGGCACCTACGGCGCGATGTTCGGGGTGTTCCTCGCGCAGAAGCTCGCCGGTCGGCCGTTCACGGTCGTCGGCGACGGCACCCAGAGCCGCGACTTCACCTACGTGACCGACGTCGCCGACGCATTCGTGCGCGCCGCGGCGAGCGACGTCCGCGGCGTCTCGCTCAACGTCGGCACCGGCCGGCCCGTCACGGTCAACCGCATCGTCGAGCTCCTCGGCGGCGAGGTCGTCCGCCTGCCCAAGCGGCCCGGCGAGCCCGACTGCACGCACGCCGACACCGCGCGCATCGAAGCGCTGCTGGGCTGGCGCGCGAAGGTCGACATCGAGGCCGGCGTCCGGACCATGCTGGCGAACATCGCCGACTGGCGCGACGCGCCGGTGTGGACGCCGGCGACGATCGAAGGCGCCACCTCGGCGTGGTTCCAACACCTCGGGCGAGGATCCGATGCCCACCACTGAGGCCCGCGAGGCGGCCCGCGAGGCGACCCCGGACCGCGCGTCCGAGCGTATCGTCGACGTCGGCGCGCTCGTGCACGAGCTGCGGCTGCGTCGCCGCGAGGGCCAGCGCGTCACGCTGGTGCACGGCGAGTTCGCCGACGCCGAGCAGATCGATCGCGCGCTGCTGCGGGGCGTCCGCGCCAGCTCCGATCTGATCGTCGCGACGATCCCCACCGACCACGCGCTCGGTCGCGATGGCGTCCCGTCGCTCGCTGCCCGCCTGGCGCTGGCCGCCGCGATCCCCGAGATCGACTTCGTGGCCGCGGTCGATGCCATCGGCGCCGCGACCTCGATCCTGCTGCTCGAGCCCGACATCTACGCCGTCTCGACCACGGGCGATCACCAGGGCCCCACCCACGGTGAGCTCGACGCGCTGTCGAAGACCGGCGGCGAGCTGTACACGCTCAGCCGGCGCGGCGACGCGGTGATCGAGTGGCGTCAGCGCCCCGAGCCGGGCGCGCGCGAGCGCCTGCGCTTCGCCGCCGACATCGCCCAGCGCATCGGCATGTCCGGTCTGCTCGCCGGCCTCGAGTCCCTGCGGGGCCTCCGGGTCGCGGTGGTCGGCGAGACGATCATCGACGAGTACGCCTACTGCGACGCGATCGGAAAGTCCGGCAAGGAGCCGATCATCGTCAATCGCTTCCTGCGCTGCGATGCCCAGGGCGGCGGCGTGCTCGCGGTGGCCAACCACCTCGCGGACTTCTGCGGGCACGTCGAGATCGTCAGCGCGCTGGGCTCGATCGACCGCCGCGAGGAGTTCGTGCGCCTGGCCCTGCGCCCGGGCATCACGCCGACGTTCATCACCAAGACCGACGCGCCGACCATCGTCAAGCGCCGCTACATCGACGCGTACTCCCACGCGAAGATGATGGGCGTCTATCACATGGACACCTCGCCGCTGACGGGCGCGGACGAGGACGCGTTCGTCGCGGCGCTCGAGCCCGCGCTCGCCCGCTGCGACGTGGTGATCGTCGCCGACTACGGCCACGGACTCATCACCCGCCGCGGCGTCGATCTGCTGTGCGACCGCGCGCGGTTCCTCGCGGTGAACACCCAGCTGAACGCGGCCAACGCCGGCTACCACGTGCTGTCCAAGTATCCGCGGGCCGACTTCGCGTGCCTGCACGAGGGCGAGCTGCGGATGGACGCCCGCGATCTCCGGGCCGAGCTGCCGGCCCTGCTCGAGAGCACCGCGATGCGCATGGGCGCGCGCGCCGTGATGGCGACGCAGGGCAAGAGCGGCACCTCGCTGTTCACCCGGCACCGCGGCGTCTTCCGCTGCCCGGCGCTCGCGACCACCGTGCTCGAGCGCATCGGCGCCGGCGATGCGGTGCTCGCCCTGTCGTCGGTCGCGACCGCGGCCGGCCTCGCGCCCGAGCTCGTCAGCGTGCTCGGCAACCTCGCGGGCGCGCAGATGGTCGCCGTGATGGGCAACAGCGCCTCGATCCGCAAGTCGCGGCTCGTCGAGAGCGCCCGTCACCTCCTCGCCTCGGCCGGGATCGGAGAGCCGACGCCGTGACCGGGCGCGCCGCCGTGTTCCTCGATCGCGACGGCGTCCTCGTCGAGGACACGGGCGCGCTCGTCCACGCCGACGACGTCCGCGTCCTACCCGGGGTCATCGAGGCCCTGGTGTCGCTGCGCGAGCACGGCCTCGCGCTCGTGGTCGTCAGCAATCAGACCGTCGTGGCCCGCGGCCTCGCCGGCGAGGACGACGTGATCGCGGTGCAGCTCGCCATCGAGTCGCGCCTCGTCGCCGCGGGCGCGCCGGCGTTCGACGACTTCCTGTTCTGCCCGCACCACCCGAGCGCGACCGATCCGGCGTACCGCGTCGCGTGCGACTGCCGCAAGCCGGCGCCCGGGCTGATCCTGCGCGCCTGTGCGCGGCACGGCATCGATCCGCGGCGCAGCGTGATGGTGGGCGATCGACCCTCTGACCTCGCCGCGGGGGCGCAGGCCGGCTGCCGCACGGTGTGGGTCCAGACCGGCCGCCACGCCGACGCGCCGATCGAGACCACCTCGCCGTTCGCGACGCCGACCGCCGATCACGTCTGCGACGGTCTGTGCGCCGCGGCGCGGTGGATCACCGGGAGGGCCGCATGAAGGCGCTGGTCCTGTGCGCGGGCTACGGCCGCCGCCTCGGCGATCTCACCCGCGATCGGCCCAAGCCGCTGCTCGAGGTCGGCGAACACGCGATCGTCGAGCACATCCTCGCGCGGCTCGCCGCCGCGGGCTTCGACGACGTGTGGATCAACCTCCACCACCACGCCGCGCAGTTCCCCGCGCGCCTCGGGGACGGCAGCGCGTGGGGCCTGCGGATCCACTGGCTGCTCGAGACCGAGCCGATGGGCACCGCGGGCACCGTGTCGAGCGCGCGCACGCAGGTCGGAGACGCGCCACTGCTCGTGCACTACGGCGACATCCTCACCGATCACGATCTCGCCGGGCTGATGGCCGCGCACCGCGACACCGACGCGTGGGCGACGATCCTCGTGCACGATCGCCCCGGCTCGAACAGCGTCGCCGTGCTCGGCGAGGGCGACCGCGTCGAGACCTTCCTCGAGCGCCCGAGCATCCCCGTGATCGGCGCGCAACAGTGGGCCTTCTCGGGGATCTGCGTGCTCTCGCCGTCGGCCCAGGCCGGCATCCCCCGCGGCGGCCGCCCCGATCTGCCGGCCCACGTGTTCCCGGTGCTCGCCGAGCGCGGACTCCTGTTCGCCCAGCGGCTCGCCGGATTCCGCTGCGCCATCGACTCGCCCGAACGCCTCGATCTCGCCCGCCGCGCCCTCGCGAGCGGCGCCTTCGTCCCGACCCCGAGGAGACGCCCATGACCGCGCTATTGAGCATCGACCCGCTCGTCTGCCAAGACCTCTTCATCGAGAGCTACCTCGCGCAGTTCCACGAGGCCGTGCGTCGCGTGTCGATCGCCGAGATCAACCGCGCCAACCACACGCTGCTCGCGGCGTTCGAGCGCGGTGCGTGGGTGTTCGTCGCCGGCAACGGCGGCAGCGCCTCGCTCGCGAGCCACCTCGCCTGCGACCTCGAGAAGACCGTGAGCGGCAAGGACCCGCGCTCGGCCAAGAAGCGCTTCCGCGTGCAGTCGCTGGTCGACAACGTCGCCCGGCTCACCGCGTGGGCCAACGACGAGACCTACGACTGCGTGTTCTCGGAGCCGCTGCGCAACCAGGCCAGCGCCAACGACGTGCTCGTGGTCGTGTCGGCCAGTGGCAACTCACCCAACGTCCTCGCCGCCCTCGAGACCGCCCGCGATCTCGATATGGTCACGATCGGCTGCCTCGGCTTCGACGGGGGCAAGGCCGCCGCGCTGTGCGACGTGCCGCTGCTCGTGCCGGTCGCCGACTACGGGATCGTCGAGGGGGCCCACGGCGTCCTCGCGCACCTGATGACGAGCTGGCTGACGCGCGCGGTCGACCGTCTGCGCATGCACGCCGCGCAGGATGGAGGTGCGCGATGAACCGCTTCCGCCACGTGCTCGTCACCGGCGGCGCGGGCTACGTCGGGGCGGCGCTCGTGCCCGCGCTGCTCGCCCGCGGCTACGCGGTCACGGTGCTCGATCTCTACCTCTACGGCACCGAGATCTTCGCCGAGCACCGCGGCCCCGCGCTGCGCGAGGTCGTCGGCGACATCCGCGACCCGGAGGTCGTCGCCTGGGCCCTGGACGGCGTCGACGCCGTCATCCACCTCGCGTGCATCTCCAACGACCCGTCGTACGACCTCGATCCGGCGCTCGGCCGCTCGATCAACTACGACGCGTTCCGCCCGCTGGTGCGCGCGGCCAAGGCCGCCGGCGTGCAGCGCTTCGTGTACGCGTCGTCGTCGAGCGTCTACGGCGTCAAGGCCGAGCGCGACGTCCACGAGGATCTGCCGCTCGAGCCGCTGACCGACTACTCGAAGTACAAGGCGCTGTGCGAGGACATCCTCGCCGAGGAGCGCGCGCCCGGCTTCACCACGGTGACCGTGCGGCCGTCGACGGTGTGCGGGTGGTCGCCGCGTCTGCGGCTCGACCTCGTCGTCAACATCCTCGCCGCGCACGCCTGGCACAACCGCAAGATCCGGGTCTTCGGCGGCGACCAGATGCGGCCGAACATCCACATCGCCGACATGGTCGGCGTGTACCTCGACCTGCTCGACCAGCCCGAAGAGGCGATCGACGGCGACGTGTTCAACGCCGGCTACGAGAACCGCACCGTGAACGAGCTCGCGAGCCTGGTGCGCGACACGGTCGGCGGCCCCATCGACATCGAGGTCGTGCCCACCGACGACAACCGCAGCTACCACGTGTCGTCGGCGAAGATGCGGCGGGTGCTCGGCTTCGTGCCGCGCTTCACCATCGAGGACGCCGTCCGCGATCTGTGCGGGGCGTTTGCCGCCGGCAAGGTCGGCGCGATGAACGATCCGCAGTACCACAACATCCAGCGCATGCGGGACGCCAACCTGCGATGACCGACACGACCACCACGACCCTGAGCGTCGTCACCGATGAACCGACGCGACTCGAGCTGTTCCGCAGCATGCTGCGAATCCGGCGGATCGAGGAGGAGATCGCCCGCCGCTACGGCGAGCAGCGCATGCGTTGCCCCGTGCACCTGTCGGTGGGCCAGGAGGCCGCGGCGGTCGGCACGTGCTCGGCGCTGCGCCCCACCGACCAGATCGTCAGCACCCACCGCTGCCACGGCCACTACCTGGCCAAGGGCGGCGATCTGCGGGCCATGATCGCCGAGCTCTACGGCAAGGCGACCGGGTGCTGCGGTGGCCGTGGCGGATCGATGCACCTGTTCGACCCGGCCGCGGGCGTGCTCGCGAGCGTGCCGATCGTCGGCAGCAACGTGCCGATCGGCGTCGGCGCGGCGCTCACCGCCAAGCAGCGCCGACGCCCCGACGTCGCGGTCGCGTTCTTCGGCGACGGCGCCTTCGAGGAGGGCGTCGTGCACGAGGCGGCGAACTTCGCCGGCTGCCACCGCCTGCCGATGATCTTCGTGCTCGAGAACAACCTCTACTCGGTCTACACGCCGGTGGACCAGCGCCAGCCGGCGCGCGCGGGTGAACAGCCGATGGCGGGCTTCGCCCAGACCCACGGGCTGGCGGCCGAGCACGCCGACGGCAACGACGTCGTCGCGGTGCACGAGGCGATGGGCCGCGCGGTGGTCCGGGCCCGACGCGGCGACGGTCCGTCGCTGCTGGTCGTCGACACCTACCGATTCCTCGAGCACTGCGGGGCGAGCGACGACGATCACCTGGGGTATCGGCCCGTCGGCGAGCTCGCGACGTGGCGCGATCGCTGCCCGGTGGCGGGCACGCGCGCCGCCCTGCGCGACGCCGGCCTGCTCGACGTCGCCACCGAGCTCGCGATGGAGTCGGCGATCGTCCGCGAGATCGACGAGGCCTTCGCCGCCGCCGATGCGGCGCCCTACCCTGCCGCGCACACGGCGATGGAGGCGGTCCATGCCTGACGCAGCACGCCAGTCCGCGCCCCGCATCCTCGACGCCGCCGACGCGATCCGCGAGGGCACCGCCCAGGCGATGCGCGCCGACGAGCGCGTGTTCGTGATGGGCGAGGGCGCCACCGATCCCAAGGGCGTCTTCGGCACGACCACCGGGCTCGTGCAAGAGTTCGGGACCGATCGCGTCATGGAGATGCCGGTGGCCGAGAACGGCTGGACCGGCGTCGCGATCGGGGCCGCGCTCTGCGGTCAGCGACCGATCCTCGTCCACCAGCGCGTCGAGTTCTCGCTGCTCGCGATGGAGCAGCTGGTCAACAACGCCGCGAAGATCCACTACGTCTCGGGCGGCCGCCACCGCGCGCCGCTGGTCGTGCGCCTCGTCGTCGGGCGCGGCTGGGGCCAGGGCCCCGCGCACTCGCAGAGCCTCGAGGCGTTGTTCGCCCACATCCCGGGCTTGAAGGTCGCGATGCCGTCGTCGGCCGCCGACGCCAAAGGCCTGCTGCTCGGCGCCGTGCAGGACGACGGGCCGGTGATCCTCATCGAGCACCGCTGGGTGCACTACGCCCGCGGCCACGTCGACCCCGAGCCGATCGCGATGCCGCTCGACGGCCCGCGTCAGCTGCGATCGGGCGACGACTGCACCGTCGTATCGACGTCGTACATGACGCTCGAGGCGCTGCAGGCCGCCGACGCGCTGGCCGCCGCCGGCTGCAACGTCGATCTGTTCGATCTGCGGGTGCTCCGGCCGCTGAAGCTCGACGCGATCGTCGCGTCGGTGCGCCGCACCGGGCGGCTCGTCACCGTCGACACCGGCCACGCGACCTACGGCATCGGCGCGGAGATCGTCGCGCGCGTCACCGCCGAGGCGTTCTCGAGCCTGCGCGCCGCGCCGCAGCGCATCGGGCTGCCAGAGCACCCGACCCCGAGCGCGCGCACGCTCGCCGAGGCCTACTACCCGCGATCGCCGAAGATCGTCGCGACGATCGGCGACGTCGTCGGCATGCCCAAGGCCGCGATCGACGAGATCGTCCATCGGCTCGCGGCCGAGCGCGACGCGGTCCCCCTCGACATCCCCCACCCCAGCTTCAAGGGCCCCTTCTGATGCACGTCCGCTACTCGTACCTGTCGCAGCAGTTCGCCGACATCGGCGGGCTCATGGCCGAGATCGAGGCGCTGGTGAGGTCCGGTGACTTCACCCTGGGCGAGCCGCTCGCGCGGTTCGAGGCCAGCTTCGCCGCGCTGCTCGGGGCTCGCCACGCCATCGGCGTCGGCTCCGGCACCGACGCGCTCAAGCTGCCGCTGCGCGCGTTGGGCATCGGGCCCGGCGACGAGGTCATCACCACGGCGAACACGTTCATCGCCACGGTCGGCGCGATCGCGGAGGTCGGCGCGACGCCGGTGTTCGTCGACTGCGACGACACCTTCTGCATGGACGTCGGCCAGGTGCAGGCGGCGATCACCCCGCGCACGCGCGCCATCATGCCGGTGCACTACACCGGCTACATGACCGACATGCCGCGACTCGTCGAGATCGCCAAGGGCCACGACCTGCCGATCGTCGAGGACGCGTGCCAGGCGATCCTCGCCGACATCGGCGGCAAGCGGGCGGGCACATGGGGCATCGCCGGCGGCTTCTCGCTGCACCCGCTGAAGAACCTCAACGTGTGGGGCGACGGCGGCGTGATCATCACCGACGACGACGCCATGGCCGCGCAGCTCCGGCTGCTGCGCAACCACGGCATGGTCAACCGCGACGAGATCGCGGTGCTCGGCTACAACTCGCGGCTCGACACGCTGCAGGCCGTCGTCGGCAACTGGCTCATCCCCCACACCGAGGCGATCGCCCAGGCGCGCATCGACAACGCCGCGTACTACGACGCCGCGCTGGCGGAGATCCCCGGCGTGACCCTGCCGCCGCGCGGCCCCGGCATGCGCCGCGTGTATCACCTCTACATCGTGTTCGCCGAGGACCGCGACGCCCTGCTGGCGCACTGTCTCGCGAACGGCATCGAGGCCAAGGTCCACTACCCGATCCCGGTGTACCGCCAGCGCGCGCTCGCCCACCTCGGCCACCGCGAGGGCGACTTCCCGGTCGCCGATCGCCACACGAAGAACATCATCACGTTCCCCTGCGATCAGCACCTGTCGCGGATCGAGCAGGACCACGTGATCGCGACGGTCCGCGAGTTCTACGGAGCCGCGCGATGAAGCCGATCCCCTACGTCGACCTCGCCGCGCAGTTCGCCGCCGAGCGCGGCGTGCTCGAGCGCCGCATCGCGTCGGTGCTGTCCGAGGGCCAGTGGATCGGCGGCGCCCAGGTCGACGCGCTCGAGCGCCGCATCGCCGCGCGCCTCGGCTGCGCGCACACGGTGGCCGTCGGCTCGGGCACCGACGCCCTCGTCCTGGCGATGAAGGCCCTCGACATCGGCCCCGGCGACGAGGTCATCACGCCGCCGAATTCGTTCGTGGCGTCGACCGCCGCGATCGTGCACACGGGCGCGACGCCGGTGTTCGCCGACGTGCTCGACGATCAGACGATCGACCCCGCGAAGGTGGAGCAGGCGATCACATCGCGCACCCGCGCGATCATGCCGGTGCACCTGTCCGGCCGCACGGCCCGCATGCCCGAGCTGCTGGCGATCGCGAAGGCCCACGGCCTGCGCGTCGTCGAGGACGCGGCCCAGGCGTTCGGCTCGCAGCAGGGCGGCCGCGCCACCGGGACGTTCGGCGACGTCGGCTGCTTCTCGGCGCATCCGCTGAAGAACCTCAACGCGATGGGCGACGCCGGCTTCGTCGCCACCGACGACGATGCGGTCGCCGGGCGGATCCGCCGGCTGCGGAACAACGGCCTGTTCGATCGCAACACGGTGGTCGAGTGGGGCACGGTCTCGCGGCTCGACACGCTGCAAGCGGTCATCCTCGATCACCGCCTCGATGGCCTCGATGAGGTCATCGCCCGCCGCCGCGCCAACGCGGCCCGCTACCGCGCGCTGCTCGATCCCTCGCTGGTATTCCACCCCGCGAGTCGCCCCGGCGACTTCGACACGTTCCACACCTTCGTCGTGCAGGTCGATCGCCGCGACGCGCTGCAGCGCTTCCTCGCCGATCGCGGGATCGGCACGTCGATCCACTACCCGGTGCCGATCCACCTGCAGCCCGCCGCCGGCGCGCTGGGCCACATGCCCGGCGACTTCCCGGTCACCGAGCGTCAGGCCGGCCGGATCCTGTCGCTGCCGATCCACCAGTTCCTCGACGACGACGACATCACGCGCGTCGTCGCGAGCCTCCACGAGTTCCTCCGATGCTAGAGCCCGCCCTCCACCACACGCTCGTGGCGCCCTCGGAGGTGCTCGACTACGAGCAGCTCTACGCCGACTACCAAACCGGACTGGTCGATCGTCTGCGGGGCTTCGGCGCCGCGGCCGAGTGCCTGTCGCTCTGGGTGCCGGACGAGGATCCGGCGACGAGCCTGCGCAACCTCTGGGACGCTGCGGCGGCCGCGGGCGAGCGCGACATCGCCGTGTACCTCGGACCGACCACGACCGCGTCGCTCGACGGCGACGAGGTGCTCGGCACCGCCGCGCGCTTCGGCGTCGCCACGCTGACCCACGGCCGCACCGGATGGTTGGTCGAGGTGCAGGAGCTCCGCGCCGCCGCGCCGGTCGCCGAGCGCCGCGCGGTCGCGCCGCGGGCCCGCGCGATCGTCCATGGCG
The DNA here is from genome assembly GCA_001464385.1 of Deltaproteobacteria bacterium Ga0077550. GTDB lineage: Bacteria > Myxococcota_A > Polyangia > Nannocystales > Nannocystaceae > Xiheibacterium > Xiheibacterium aquaticum. The sequence continues at coordinate 31,202 of LNFB01000376.1, forward strand.
TGACGACCACACCGGCGATCGAGACCAGCGCGGGCGCGATCCACCCCGCGTACGTCGACGCGATCGCCCGCGCCACCGCCGACGTGCAGCACGACGGCGTGCTCTCGGCCGACGCCGGGGAGCTGATGCTGCGCGTCGAGGACCACGGGAGCACGTTGAGCCTCGTCGTCGATCGCGAGACCCACGTCATCCGCCGCGCCGCGTTCACCGATGCGCCGCACGAGGGCGTGATGGAGAGGTTCTGCGCCCTCGTGGAGGGCGTGCCGATCCTCGACGCCGCCGACCACGGCGTCGCGCGGCTCGAGCTGTCGCTGCGCGAGCACCGGGCCCACCGCCCCGTGGCCGGCATCGTGACGCCGCGCTCCGCCGATCCGTGCTTCGCGAGGCCGCAGGCGCTCATCCGCGCCGCCCTCGCCGATTACCGGGCGCAGACCGGCTTCGCCGACTGGATCAGCACCCACGACGCCGGCCCGGCCGCCCCGTGGCGCGCGATGTCCCCGGCCGATCGCGAAGCCGCCGTGCGCACCGTGCTCGACACCTTCGTCGCCGCCCACGACGGTCGCCCGGGCGCCGTCGAGCTGGTCGCGGTCGAGATCGACGTACGGCTCGTGCTCCGCCTCGACGAGGCGCTCCTCTCCGACGGCGGTCCGCGCCTCGTGTTCGAGCTCGAGCAGGCGCTGCGCGACGCCATCGACCCGCGCCTCGAGGTCGTGCTCGAGGAGATCCGCGATCGCAACCGCAAGCGGCGCCTCGCCGTCGTGGAGTGACCCATGACCGGAATGACCGACCACACCCAGCTCATCCTCGACGGCACCAAGATCGGCTGGCACCTCGATCGCGTCCACGCCTGGGAACGCGGAGAACGCATCGCACCGATCACCATCGACATGGCGCTGACCCGCGCGTGCAACTTCGCGTGCGAGTACTGCTACGCGATGCTGCAGGAGAACGACCGCAAGGTCATCACGCGCGACGTGATCTTCGACTTCCTCGAGGACTGCGCCGAGATCGGCGTCAAGGGCATCAGCTTCGTCTCGGACGGCGAGAGCACGATCTCGCCGGTGTTCGCCGACGCGATCCGCCGCGGCAGCGAGCTCGGCCTGTCGATGGCCGTGGGCACCAACGGCCTGGCGCTCACCAAGATGCGGCTCGAGGAGATCCTCCCGCACCTGACCTACCTGCGCGTGAACATCTCGGCCGGCGAGCGCGATCGCTACGCGCAGATCATGGGCGTCAAGCCCGAGTGGTTCGACCGCGTCTGCCAGAACATCCGCGACATGATGGAGATCAAGCGCCGCGACGACCTGCCGGTCACCGTCGGCATGCAGATGGTCGTGATGCCCAGCTACGGCGATCAGATCCTGCCGCTGGCGCGCCTGGGCCAGTCGCTGCGCCCCGACTACCTCGTGCTCAAGCACTGCTCCGACAGCGAGGACGGCGAGCTGGGCGTGGACTACGACGGCTACGACTCGCTGTACGACAAGCTCCGCGCCGCCGAGGCGCTCTCGGACGACGAGTATAAAGTCGTGGTGAAGTGGTCGAAGATCGAGGCCCGCGGCAAGCGCTCGTACCAGCGCTGCTACGGCGCGCCGTTCATGATCCAGCTCTCGGGCTCGGGCCTCGTCGCCCCCTGCGGCATGCTCTTCAACGAGCGCTACAAGAAGTTCCACATCGGCAACATCTGCGAGACCCGCTTCCGCGACATCTGGGCCAGCGATCGCTACTGGGACGTCATGAACCTGCTCGCGTCCCCCGAGTTCAACGCGCAGAAGATGTGCGGCTCGCTCTGCCTGCAGCACAAGGTCAACGAGACGCTCGACGCCCACGCCAAGGGGCTGGTGCAGCTGACGACGCCGCGCGGCGCCGCCCCGGCGCACATCGACTTCGTGTAGCGGCGGTCGGGCGGCTCACGGCGGGTAGGCGATTCCGCCGGGGACCGGCTCGGTGTCCCCGGGGCCCCACAGCCCGGAGAAGCCAGTGCTGTCGGCCCAGGCGGTGACGCCACCGCCGTCGCGCGGACAGACGCGCGCGACCTCGAAGCGCAGCGGGATGCACCGCCCCGAGGGTGCGCACGCGCTGGGCACCGAGAGCACCACCGGCAGCTCGGCGTCCGCCGCTCCCTCGAGATCTGCGCGGCAGTAGACCTTGCCGCCCGTGAGCGCCACGCACGACGCACCGCTCGCGATCACGGCGTGCGCCGACGCGGCCCGCGGGAGGGCGGTCGGTGCGACCGCGACGAACTCCGCGGCCGCCCATGCGAGCTCCGGGGGGCTCAGCACGTCCGTGCGCGACACCAACCCCGACAGATCGGCGCACCGGCACGCGTCATCGAGCCCCATCAGGCAGTACGGCGACGGCGGTCGCGCGACGGCGGCGGGCGTGACCGCAGGTGTCGCGGAGGGTGGCGTCGACGGAGGGACGGCGGCGGGCGGCGGCGACTCCGGTCGCGGCGGCTCCGATTGCGGCGGCTCGGGCGGCTCGGGTGAGTCGGGGCGGCAGGCGGCGAGCGCAGCCACCGCGAGCGCGAAGGATCTCGAGCGCAGTCGTCCCATCCGTGTGAGCTTGTGCCGAGCACGGCACCGGTGTCGATCCCTGCGTTCCACTTGCACCGACCGATCCGTGGCGCATGTTGGGAGGTGACCGCTGCCACCTCCGTCATTGCCCCGCCCGTGGGCACCGACGCCGAGCCGCAGCCTGCGGTCGTGCGCCGCGGTGCGTGGCGATGGTGGTTGGGCGCTCTGCTCGTGCTGGCGGTGCTCCGCGGGATCGCGCCGCTGGTGCTCGAGCCGTGGATCGAGTCGCGCCTCGAGACCGCGCTCGGCGCCCACGCCGAGGTCGACGACGTCGACCTCCGGCTGCTGTGGGGCGAGATCGTCGTCGAGGGGATCACGGCGACCCCGACGGCGGACAGTCGCTCGCGGCTCCGGATCGAGCAGTTCGCGGTCCGCCTCGGATGGCTCGACCTGCTGCGCGGGCTGCCGTTCCTGCACGCGCACGCGACGGGGCTCGACGTCGAGCTGGACGCGGACCGGCGCTGGCCGATGCCCGAGCGCGCCGAGGGCACCGGGGGCTCGATGGGCGCGTCGCTGCGATCGCTGCGCCTCGACCGTGGCCGGCTCGCCGTCGTGATGGTGGCGGGCGAGCCGCCGATCGACGTGGTCACCGACCTGCGCGGCAGCATCACCGACACCGCGACCAGTCGGCGCGCGACGTCACTATCGACGCACGTCTGGCTCGAGGCGTCCACCAGCCACGGCGGATCGTTGGCGATCGAGGGCTTGGTCTCGCCCGTCGATTCCGCGTCGAGCTGGAGCCTCGCGTTCGTGCTCGAGCGCCTCGATCTGCGCGCGCTCAACCCGGTCTTCCACGCGTTCTTCGAGATGGACGTCGAGCAGGGCTGGCTGTCGTTGGAGGGCGAGCTGAACGTCGGCCGCGGCCGCATGCGCGGGCAGATCATCCCGCGGTTCGACAACCTCGAGCTCCTCGGTCAGGACGAGGTCGGCGTCCGGCACCCGATGGGTGAGGCGCTGTTCGGCGCGATGCTGGCGTCGGCCGACGTCCCGATCATCATCGACGAGCCTGCGCCGTTCGAGGACGGCCTCGTGGTCGAGGACGTCGCGCGCGTCGAGCCGATGGCGCTGCTCGAGGCGATCATCCTGCGCGGCTTCGTGCGGCGGCTCGACACCCTGGCGGGCTACGAGTCCAAGGTCGAGAGGCTCGAGGTCGACTTCCCCGCGGGGCGCCTCTCGTTCCACGGGGTGACGCTCTCGAAGAAGGGCGGCGGCGTGGAGACGCCGTTCGTCTCCGTCCCACGGCTCGACATCGTCGTCGAGCAGAGCGCGGTCGACAGCGAGGTGCTCACCTACAAGGCCATCACGCTGCACCAGCCCTCGCTGGTGTTCGTCACCGGCGCGAGCGCAGCGACGAGCCAGCTGCAGTTCGATCCGCTGTGGCAGGACAAGGTGTCGGTCCTGCCGTACCCCACCGATCGCATCGTGATCCTCGGCGGCAAGGTCGAGTACCGCGACGACACGACCAGCCCGCCGACGAGTCTCTACGCCGCGAACATCGATCTGCGCGTGGAGAACATCGGTCGCGCGCGCGTGGGCACGGCACGGCGCGCCGCCTCGTTCGTGGCGCACGCCAGCGTGATGGACATCTCCCCGCTCGACATCGAGGCGGAGCTGTCGCCGGGCGTGGTCCCGATCGACGCGACCGTCCGGCTCCAGCTCGAGCCGCTGCCACTGCGCGAGCTCAACGATCTCCTGCGCTCGCGACTGCAGATCGACGTGACCGGTGGCACGCTCGCCATCGACACGACGTTCGACGCCTACCGGGGCCACGTCCAGGGCACGGTGAGGCTCGCGATGCCGGGCATCGCGGTCATCGGCTCCAAGGAGGTCGAGTTCCAGCGACCGATCCGCGAGTTCATGCTCGAACGGCGCCTGCGCAAGCTCGATGACCGCGCGCTGAAGGTCGACTACCGCGTGTACGAGAGCCTACTGCGGGAGCTCCCCGAGGCGCTGCTGTCCGCGGCGCTGCACGCCGAATGAACCGGGGTGCCTCCGCGGCGCGGACACGCGGCGCCGCACCTCAGCCGCAGATCGCACTGAAGTCGAGCAAGACACCGCCCAAGGGGAAGTCGGGGAACGGCTGGTCGGCGGGCAGCGTCATCGACGACTCACCGGGGGACTCGACGAACACGCCACCGAACTCGGCGAGCACGTTGCCGGCGAGGTCGCGGATGTGCTCCGCGGTCGCGAGGGTGTCGGCGTCGTAGTGCATCACCGGAAGATAGTTGAGCGACGCGTTCGTGCAGGTGTCCGCGTTCGTGGGCGCGTCGAGCTCGAGGATGATCGTGTACTCGTCGCCGGGATCGTTCTCGAGCCCCGCGCCCGTGATGCAGGGGCAGTTGTCGTCGGGGAAGTCATTGAGCAGGTCGAGGTAGACCATGCCGCTGTCGTCGCTGTCCCACCACGATTCGCTCGGCCGGAACTTCGCTGGGTTCACGCCGGCGACGGAGTCGATCGGCTCGCTGAAGGTGAGGCGGATGTGCGTCGAATCGAGGAATGCACCGAACTGGAGCGTCGGCGGCTCCGTGTCGAGGGGGCCGGTGTCCGTGGTGGTCGCGCTCGTGGGATCGCTGGTCGTGCTCGGGTCGCTCGGACCGGTGCTGTCAGGGTCGGTGCTCGCGCTCGTGGGATCCGTGCTCGGCTCCGTCGTGGGAGCGCTCGGGTCCGAAGAGGTCGGCGCGCTGGGATCGCCGTTGCTGCTCGGACCGCTCGGGTCGGTGTTGCCCGACGCCGTGGCGGACGCACCGCTGGTGCTCGAGGCATCCGTCGAGATCCCGGCTGCGCCATTGCCGTCCTCGGGGGAGAAACACGCGGCTTGGGCGAGCAGCACCAACACGATCGCGCGGCAGGATCTCATCGATGCGCAGGATCTCATCGATGCGAGGTTGGCTTCGACGCGATGTCCACGTCAACCACTGTCACTGTCACGCGACGGTGTCGGACGCTCGGCTGCGACCCACGACCGACGCCGCGCAGAACGACCGCTGGCGGGCGATCCCATGCACGACACCGATCGTCGCCATGGCGCGTAGACTCCTCCCATGTCACGACTCGCACTGCCCGTCGCACTCCTGTGTCTCGCGTGCAACCAGCGGGCGACCGAGCCTGCGCCGTCGGCGACCGCGGGACCAGCGACGCCGTCGATCGCGGGCGCCGTCGTCGACGAGCTGCAATCGGCGAAGCGCGACACCGCGACGACCGAGGGCAAGATGCTCCACGGCGCAGCGCAGATGTACATCGCGACGCAGGCCGCGTGCCCGACGAGCGTCGAGGCCCTCGCCGAGGCGAAGATGATCCCCAAGATGCCGGTGGATCCCTGGGGTGCCGGCTACGTGATCGCGTGCAAGGACCAGGGCGCCACGCTGACGATCACGTCGCACGGGCCCGACGGGGAGCCGGCCACCCCGGACGACGTGGTGGTGACCGGCGACGGGTCGTAGCGGTCAGTCGACGCGTGCGCGGACGATCGCTGGAACGCCGCCCCGCGGTCGCAGGGTGGCGAAGTCGTCCTCGACGATCTCGCGCGTCGGATCGATCTCGAACCGGTACCGCCGCAGCAGGGTCGCGAGCACGATCGGGCCCTCCATCATCGCGAAGTGCATCCCGATGCAGAAACGCGGTCCCGCAGAGAACGGCAGGTACGAGCCCTTGGGTCGCTTGGCCTCCTCGGCCGGCAGGAAGCGGTCGGGATCGAAGGCGTCGGGATCCGGCCACACGTCGGCGCGTCGATGCTGCGCGTACGCGCTGACGAACACGAGCCTGCGCGGCGGCAGCATCGTGCCGGCGATCTCGACCGACTCCAGCGTTCGCCGGGGGAACATCATGAGCGGCGGATACAGCCGCAGCGTCTCGCGGAACACCCGCGTGGTGAATGCGAGCTGCTCGGGGTCGAACCGATCGCGCGGCGCCGAGGCGAACGCGTCGGCCTCGGCCACGACCTTCGCGAGCGCGGCGGGATGGCGTGCGAGCAGGTACATCGCCCACGCGAGGCTCGTCGCGGTGGTCTCGTGGCCAGCGACGAAGAGCGTGACGACCTCGTCGCGCACCTGCTTGTCCGTCATCACGACGCCGTCGTCGGCGTCGCGCGCGGCCAGCAGCCGACCCAGCAGGTCGTGCCGCTCGATCGCGTCGCGCCGCCGCTCGTCGATCATGCCGTGAATCCGGTGGTCGACGACGGCGACCGCGTCGAGGAGCTCGCGGCCGCGCGAGCCGGGGACCAGCACCGGCGACTCGAAGCGGTGGTGGAGCCCGTCGAGCACGCGGCGCAGCCGTCCGTGGGTCTTCGCCGAGATCCGTCGCACGAGGTCGAGCACCAGGATGTGCGGCGCGAGTGCAGGCGACGCGAGCGAGCCGTTGACCCACCCGAGGGCGGTGGTGAGCGCGGCGCCCAGCGCGTCGGCCTCGTCGAACGTGTCGACGCCGAACAGCGCGCTGCCGACGACCGTCATCGCGATCCGCGTCGTCTCGTGCGCGAGGTCGATCGCCTGGCCCGGCGTCATCGCGTCGGCCGAGCGCTCGGCGGTGTCGCGCATCGCGACCGCGAACTGGGCGAGCGCGGCCGGGGTGAAGATCGGCGCCATCAGCTTCCGCTGCCGCCGCCAGAGCTCGCCCTCGCTGGTGAACAGGCCCTGGCCGGCGAGGTCGTGGAGCAGCACGCGGAGGCCCGGCGACTTCTCGAAGCTCTTCGCCTTGGTGACGAGCACCTCGTGGCATGCATCGGGGCTTGCGGGCAGCGCCAGCGGCAGGTGCAGGATCCGCCCGCGCACCATCGGCGCCGATGAAGCCGCGATGCTCCGCTGCATCGCGAGTCGCTCGACGGTCGTGCGCCCGAAGCTGCCGAGCCAGCCTGCGTCCGGGATCCGCGGGAGTTCGTCGAAGCTCGGCATGTCGCGTCCACGATAACGCACCGGCGCCAGGGACGTCGGTCGACGACGCCAGCGACGCGACGTCGTGATCAATCCACGCCGCAGTGGCCGTGCGGCACGCCCTCGAGCACGCAGGCGATCGCTTCCTCGCCGTAGCGACGCCACGGCTCGGCGTCGACCGGGCTCCGCAGATCCGCGGTGCCCGCGAGCATGTCGGGTCGGACCAGTCTGCGACGCGGATCCCGACCTGCACGCCGGTCCCTTGCTTGGGGACGATGCCGTAGCCGCCGTCGTAGGACTCGGCGAACACGATGACGTGGTCGCCGAGCGCGAGGCCGTCGGCGCCGTCGAAGCGGATCCGCGGCTCGCCGGCGTAGCGCTGCGCCGGCGAAGCGGTGCGCGGCGCGGGCGGGACATCCGCGAACACGTGCTCGACCCGGATCGTCGCGTGGGCGATCGTCGGACCGCGCAGCTGCGGATCGGCGGCCTG
>LNFB01000377.1 GCA_001464385.1 Deltaproteobacteria bacterium Ga0077550
GCCGCGTCGATCGAGGTGAGCCGCACGAAGATCGTCGCGTTCGCGGCCGAGATTCCGCAGTCGAAGCCCCCGAGGCTCACCGCGTTCTGATCGCAGCACCCGTCGAGCCCGTCGGGGGAGACGTCGTCCTGCGATCCGCCCGAACAGTTGACGTTGGTCTGGCCGTTGTCGCAGTCCACGTACAGGCACACGGCGACGTCGGTGTCGCTGGTCACGGCGACGTCGGGGTTCTCGAAGCACGCGATCCCGTCGTTCGCGTGGTAGCTGAACCAGTCGCTCTCGGCCCCGTCGAACGCGCCCGCGGCCATCATCGCCGCTGCGCCGCACTGCACCTCGTCGAGGGCGACCGCGCTGGCCTCGTCGTCGTTGGGCTCACCCTCGGGCTCGTCGCACGCCGGCGTGTCGACGCAGGTGCCCTCGACGCACAGCAGCTCGCCGTCGCAGGTCGAGCCGATGTCGCACGGACAGCCCAGGGCGCCCGGCGGGCACTCGCCGGTGGAGCCCGCGGTGGTGTCGGGATCGCCGGTGCTCGAGTCGTCCGCGCTCGTCGTCGCCGACGTCGTCGGCATCGGCCCGGTGGAGCCGGGCGACGTGGTGCCCGGCCCCGTCGAGCTCAGCGACACCGAGCCCTCTCGCCGAGGTCGAGCGGATCATGACGCCGACCGCTTGTCGATCCTGGCCGTAAGTGATCGGAATGATCGGGCTTCCGAACCGATCGCTGCTCTAGTCAGGTCGGCGACCACGGTACCACGGCCCCCCCGGGCGTCACCCGCAGGCGCCACACCCGAGGCCCACCACCGCGGCCGCGCACGCCTCGCTCCACACATCCGTGCAGCAGGTCGTCTCGATCTCGCAGACGCACGCCGCGATCTCGACGTTCGAGCAGGCGGGCGTCTCGAGGGCGGTGCAGCAATCGCCCACGTCGACGGGACCCGTGTCCGCGCCCGTGTCGAGCCCGGTGTCCAGCCCCGTGTCGAGGCCGGTGTCCAGCCCGGTGTCGAGCCCCGTGTCGCCAGTGCCCGTCTCCGCGCCCGTGATCGGGCCGACGCCGTCGGGCACGCCGCCGTAGTAGCCGCACACCTGCGGGCGCGGCTGCACGCACGTGCCGTCTTCGCACTGGTACGGCGCCTGGCAGAACCCGAGCGGGCACATGTCGCCGAGCGACGGCGCGGCGGCGCAGATGGCCGGAGTCTGCGCCGGGTTGCAGTACAGGCCCTCGGCGCACGCGCCGAGCGGGCACTCCTGGTTGAGGCCCGGCAGCGCGGCACAGACCGGCGCGTCGGGGTTCGTCGTGTCGCAGATCAGATCCTCGGCGCACAGGAAGCCGCCGTCGGTGTCGATGCAGGCCACTCCGACGCCCGGCAGCGGGGCGCAGGTCGGGTACAGCGGCGTGGTCTCGGTGTCGCAGAAGACGTTCTCGACGCAGCCGTACTCGGGCGAGCACGGCTCACCGACGTTGGGCAGGTCCGGCTCGGCGCAGGGATCGACGCACACGCCACCGCTGCACGACAGACCCTGCTTGCAGTTGTCGTAGCCGTTGATGTCCGTGCACGTGCCGCCCTTGCTCATCGGGCCGTACCACGCCTTGCACGGGGTCTTGCACTCCGCGTCCGGATCGGGGACCGGCACGGTGCAGCCCAGCGAGCCGACCGCGTCGATCTCCTTCTGTGCACACTCGCCGTCGAACTTCAGGCCCTCGACGGAGTTGAGCTCCGCGAGCGTGCTGGCCCCGACGCCGAGCTCCGCGACGCAGTGATCGTACAGCGCGCCGTTGGGGTACTCGCAGTTGCACGCGATCACGGCGTCGCACACCGTCTGCGTCCACGAGTCCACGTACTGGCTGGTGTCGATGTCGCCGTCCTTGCAGGCCAGCAGACCGAGCGAGAGGCCGAACAGCGCGACGAGGCGGGGACCACGGGAAATCATGGCGGTGGCATACCGCATCCCCGTTCAGAACGCCCGGAACCTGCGCGCATCGAGGGACGAATGGGATGATGCAAACCCGACCGAACATCCGTTCGGCCGGGTCGATGTGTCACGGGTCACGCCCGTGGCCGCTCGGCCACCCGCTGGCGCCTCATGCGGGCCGCACCACGTGGACGTTGAAGTCCGCCGAGCCCAGCGCGCCGTACAGCCGCAGCCACAGCGGCAGGTACATCTCGGTCGCCCGCGCCCCGGTGATGTCGCCCAGATCGACGACGTGCCGCCAGCCGAAGTCGCGGCGGAGGATCTCGGTCACCCGGGCCTTGGCCTCGGCGTCGTTGCCCGCGACGAAGGTGTCGTGGTCGCCCGCGATGCGGGTCGCGTCGACCATCAAGTTGCAGTTGATCGTGTTGAGGCCCTTCACCACGCGGGCCCCCGGCGCCGCGCGCTGGACCTGCTCGCCCAGCGAGTCGTCGTTCACCACCGACAGCCGCGGCGGCATGCCCCGGCTGAAGTCCAGGGGGTTGGTGACGTCGACGACGATCTTGCCGTCGAGGTTCGCCGGGCCGGCGGCGTGGACCGCCTCGAGGGTGCCGGCGCCCGCCGTGCACACCCAGATCATCTCGCCGAACGCGGCCGCGTGCGCGAACGTGCCCGCGTGCGCGCGCGCCCCGGCCTGCGCGACCCAGGCCTGCGCCTTCTCGTTGTTCGCGGTGCGCGAGCCCATCATCACCTCGTGCCCGAGGGCGACGAGCTTGCTCGCGATCGTATTGCCGACCATGCCAGTGCCGAGGATGCCGATCTTCATTGTGCTGCTCCGGTGTCGGGCCCGTGTCCGGCCCGACCCGAAGGCTAGGTTCGGCCCCCGGGTTTGACCAGGGCCGCCGCGTCATCGCATCATCAACCACAGGTTGACGATGAAGCAGGACGGGTTCCAAGGGCTACTGCCGTTCGTCGCGGTGGTCGACGGCGGTGGGTTCCGGGCCGCGGCGCAGCGGCTCGGCGTGTCGACGGCCGCGATCAGCAAGGCCGTCGCGAAGCTCGAGCGCGACCTCGGCGTGCGGCTGCTCGAGCGCACGTCACGGACCTCGGCGCTGACCCGCGACGGCGCGATCTACCTCGAGCACGCCCGCCGTGCGCTCGCCGAGATGCACGCCGCCGTCGAGGCCGTCGCCCCGGCGCGGACCACCGCGCGCGGCGAGGTCCGACTCACCGTGCCGTTCATCGCCGCGCGCCGCGTCGTCGCCGTGCTGCCGCGCCTGCTCGAGCGCCACCCCGGCGTGAACGTGCGCCTGCAGGTCACCGATCACTGGCTCGACCCCGTCACGCAGACCGACGTCGCGGTGCGCATCGGCGAGCTCCCCGACTCGCGGCTGGTCGCCAAGCGCCTGCGATCGTCGCGGTGGGTCACGCTCGCCTCCCCCGGGTACCTCGCGCGCCGCGGTCCGCCGCGATCGATCGACGCCCTCCGCGACCACGAGTGCCTCCGCTACGTCGCCCCCGACGGCAAGCCCCGCGCGTGGAGCTTCGCCGGCCCCGACGGCCCGACCAGCGTCGCCGTACCCGGGCGCGTCGTCCTCGACCAGGGCGAGCTGCTCCTCGACGCCGCGCTCGCGGGCCTCGGCGTGTGTCAGGTGCTCGACTTCATGGTCGACCCTGTGGCGCACCGCGGCCGGCTGGTCGAGGTGCTCGCCGAGCACGCCGCCGCGGGGCCACCGATCCACGCGGTCGGCACCGCGGGCAAGATGCGGGGCGTGACGGTCGGCGCGGTGGTCGGCGTGCTCGCGGGGGCGTGGACGTGATCAGAACCGGCCCGCGAGGCCGATCCCGACCTGACCGGGGCCGCCCGACAGCGCGAGCGCTCGCGCGCGACGGCGCCCGACCAAGCCGGTGGCGAGCAACGCGGTGCCGACGATCGTGCCCGCCACGCCGACGCACGCCAGACCGATGATGGCGCGATTGTTCGCCGTGCCCCGGTGGGCGATGTCCGGGTCACCGGTGTACGAGGGATCATCCCGGCGGCGCTGCTGATCGACCTCGTACTCCTCCTCGAGTGCGGCGGCCCGCGACATGAGCCCGATCGACGTGGCGATGGAGGCGACGCCGACCCCGAGCACCACACCGCCGGCGATGATCTCCCGCTTGGCGCGCTGCGGAGCTCGGGGATCGGCGGGCGGCGGCGGTCGATCGACGACGGGGGCGGGCGCGACGACCAGTGCCGCGGGTGCGGGCGGCGGCGGCTCGCGGTCGCGCAAGCGGGCCGCCTCGGCGAGCATCTCGCTGGCCCGCACGTAGTCCTGGCGCTCGGTCGCAGTGAGCTGCTCCTGGCGGATGCGGAGGTACGCGAGGTAGCCGTCGAGGAGGTTCACGATCCGCGACAGGCGATCGGCCGCGCCGTCCAGCTCGTAGGCCCGCAGGTGCGCCCGCGCCAGATCGAAGGCGAGCACCTGGCGCTCGTGCGCGTGGTCGGGGAGCTCGGCGAGCGAGGCCCGGGCCGCGGTCCATTCCTCGGCGGCCGTGTCGTACTGACCGATCTCGTAGGCCCGCAGGCCGGCGGCGAAGTGGGCCCGCGCGGGGCCGGCCGGATCGGCCTCGAGCGGGCCGTCGACGGCGGGCGCGTCGATCGGTGCCGGTGCGGCCGCGACCGACGTCGGCGACGCCGACAGCACCGCGGCCGCGAGGGCGATCCATGGGCTGCATCCACGCAGGGCGACAGGCGAGGCGACAGGGGTCCGTGTCATGGGCATTCGAGGTGGTGGTATCGCGCGACGGCAAACCGATTGCGTCAATCGTCGCCGGGCACGGTGCCCCGGCCCAGCCCCGCCGCCCAGTCGTCGAGCCGCGAGATCGTGGAGTGGGCCAGGCCCGGATCGCCCGCGAGCGCATCGATGTGCTCGGCCAGCAGCGCCCGCGCCTTTCGCAGGCGGGTACGGATCGTCCCCTCGGGCGCGCCGAGCACCTCGCCCATCTCGCGCGCGCTCAGGTCCTCCCAGTAGAACAGCTCGACGAGGATCTGGTGATCGATCGGCAAGCGCCGCAGCGCCGCGAGCACGAGGGCCTGCTCGCGCCGGCGCCCGACCGCCGAGCTCGGCGAGGGCGCACCGTCCGCGATGCTCTCGCGATCGGGATCGATCGGTGTGCCGGCCTGCCGACCACGGGTCAGGTGCGAGAGCAGCTGGTTGCGCGCGATCGAGAAGAGATACGTCCGAAAGCTCGAGTCACCGCGGAACCGATCGCGGGCCTCGAAGCACGCCAACATCGTGCGCTGCACGAGGTCGTCGGCGACGGCCTCGGCCTTGTTGCGGAAGAAGCGGTACAACGCATCGAAGTGGCGCTCGAACAGCGCGCTGGCGGCCTCGGGATCCCCGGCGCGCCAGCGCTCCAGCAGCGCGTCGTCGGCAGCTTCGATCATCGAGCGCCATCTTAGCGCCACTCGCGACCCTGCTATGCTCCGGACGTCGACGATGCCCGACGAGCACGACCCGGACCCGACACCCGCCGCGCCCACCGGGGCACCGGCCGCCGTGCGGGAGTTGGTGAAGGCCCGATTGCTGCAGGCGACGCTCGGCGAGCACGCCGCCGCGCGCCCGCTGCTCGACGGTCGCTACCGCCTCGTCCGCGAGATCGGTCGCGGGGCCACCGGGACGGTGTGGGAGGGCGTGCACGACACGCTGCGGCGGCCCGTGGCGATCAAACTCCTGCGCGGATCCGCGGCGCCCGACGCCGCGGCTCGGCTGCTGCGCGAGGCGATCGCGGCGTCGTCGATCGGCCACGAGCACATCGTCGACGTGATCGACTTCGGCGTCGACGCCGAGGGCCAGGCGTACCTGGTGATGGAGCTCCTCGTCGGGGAGTCGCTGGCCGCCTGGCTCGAACGGCACCGGAGGATGCCGGCGTCCGAGGCGATCGAGGTGCTGCTCGAGCTGGCGGACACGCTCGCGGCGGCCCATCGCGTCGGCATCGTGCACCGCGACGTGAAGCCGGCGAACGTCTTCCTGGTGCGCGGCGCCGACGGCCGTCGGCACTGCAAGCTCCTCGACTTCGGGTTGTGCAAGCCGCTGGCGTCCGGATCCACGGATCTCACGGTCACCGCGGACGGCTCGATCCTCGGCACGCCGACGTACATGGCCCCGGAGCAGATCCGCGGCGACGAGGTCGATCCGCGCGTCGATCTCTACGCGCTGGGTTGCGTCGCGTACGAGCTCGTCGTCGGGCGGCCACCGTTCGTCGGATCCAAGGCCGCGGTGTTCGAGGCCCACCTGCGCGCTGCGGTCCCGCGAGCCGCGGAGGTGCCCGCCGAGCTCGCGGCCGCGATCGAACGCGCGATGGCGAAGGCGCCGGGGGATCGATTCGCCGACATCACCGGGTTCGCGGCCGCCCTGCGCGCCGCCCTGCGCCCGGGGGACGGGGCGGCGGCCGCTCCGATGCCGCGTCCGCGCTGGCGTGCGCTCGCTTGGATCGGCGCCGCAGCTGCCGTCGCGATCGCGGGTGCGGGTGTGCGCCCGTCCACCGACGCGCCCGCCATCGTCGCCGCGGCACCGTCGGCGGTGGCGATCGAGCCGGCGGTCGCGCCCGTCACCCTCCCGGCCGCGCCGATCCCGAGCGCCGTGCGACGTGCGACGCCGAGCACGACCGTCGCCATCGAGCCGGCGCCGAAAGTGCCGCCGAAGCCGTCGCGTCGCCGCGCCACGCCCCGCGCGAAGCCGTCGGTCGACATCCCGCCGGTCGAGCCAGCGCCGAAGGCACCGGCACCTGCCCTCGTCGACGGCATCCGCGATCCCTTCGCGGATCGCTGAGGTGCGATGCACCGCGTGACGATCGGCGCGATCCCTCGGCGTCGATGCGGCATGATGTCCGCGGTGACCTCGGATCGCCACGCGCCGCCGCGCGACTACGCGGAGTTCGTGCCCGCGGGCCTGTCGCGCTTCGTCGAGTGCATCTGGACGCGATCGGCGAGCGCGCCCGGGCACGCGCACCGCATCCTCCCCGATGGTTGCGCCGACTTCATCTTCGCCCTGGGCGACGCCCCGGAGGCGTTCGTCGTCGGGCCGATGACGACCGCGGCGGTGGTGCCCCCGCGCGACGGCGCGATGATCGGCGTCCGCTTCCGGCCCGGGATCGCGGCGGCGCTGCTGCGCGCGCCGCTGTCGACGCTCACCGACGCGAACGTCGAGCTGACGACGTGGTGGCCCGACGCGCCGCGCCTCGTCGATGCGCTGCGGTCCACCGACGACGTGCGCGCGCGCGTCGATCGGGTGGCCGCGCGCCTCCGAGCCGCGCTGTCTCGCCGCGCCCCGATCGATCGCGAGCTCGAGCACGCCGCGCTTCGCCTCGCCGGTGCCGACGCCCCCGCGATCGGCGAGCTCGCCCGCGAGCTCGGCCGCAGCCGCCAGCACCTCGCGCGTCGGTTCACCGCGCAGATCGGACTGGGGCCCAAGGTCTTCGCGCGGATCATGCGGCTGCGCCGGGTGCTGCACGGATTGCGCGTCGACCGACCGATCGACTGGGCCGAGCTCGCAGCGCAGCACGGCTTCGCCGATCAAGCCCACCTGACCCACGATTTCGCCGATCTGGTCGGACTCCCGCCGACCGCGTGGGCCGGTTCCATTTCTCCAAGACACCCGGCCGCCGCGGGGTCAACCTCGGGCGCGCCATGACCACCGCACCACCCGCGGGCGCGCTGCGCCGCCTGTCCCCCAACCTCATCGTCGACGCCATCGAGCCGTGCCTGGCGTTCTGGGTCGACCGGCTCGGATTCACCCGGATCGCCGAGGTCGAGCACGGCGATCGTCTCGGCTTCGTGCTGCTGCAGCGCGACGGCGTCGAGCTGATGCTGCAGAGCGTCGCCAGCGTCGCCGACGACGTCGCGCCGCTGGCGAGCGAGAGCTTCCGCGCGAGCCTCTACCTCGAGGTCACCGATCTCGGGCCGATCCGCCGCGCCCTCGAGGGCGTCGCGCGCGTCGTGCCCGAGCGGCGCACATTCTACGGCGCCGACGAGATCATCGTGCGTGATCCGGCCGGCAACGTCGTCGCGTTCGCCCACCGACCGGGGTAGAACTGAAGGTCCGCGCCCGCCGGCGCCATGCACGGGCGTCGGAGCTCCTCCGGCGCCTTGGCTTCTTCGAAAGGTCCTGCCCCATGTCCTGGTCACGACGTTCGGTGTCGTGGGTGTTCTCGCTGTCGCTGGTCGCGTGCTCGGGGGACGACGGCGCCGCCGATCCGTCCACCACGGGGACGGATCCCGACACGTCCGCGGGGACGGATCCCAGCGCGACCTCCTCCGGCGGGGGCAGCACCGACGGCTCCTCCTCCGGCGAGCCGACGACCGCGGGCGAGTCGAGCACCGGCGATGCCCCGATCACGATCGAGCCGGGCGCGGTCTGTGCCCTCGGGGAGCGCATCGGCCTGGTCGAGATCTGGTCGGGCGGTGGCGTCGGCTCCGTGAGCGGGACGATCTACGACAAGGCCGATCCGTGGATCGGACCCGCCGAGCTCGAGAACGCGTCGTGCGCCTTCCACCGGTTCTCGACGACATCGTGCGGCACCTGCGAGGGCGACGAGGTGTGCAGCTTCGACGGCGAGTGCGTCGCGCCCCGCCTCGCGCACACGGACGCGGTGCTCGACGTCACCGCCGCGGGCGAGACCGTGAGCATCACCGCCGACCCGATCACCGGCATGCTGTACGGCGACGTCGACGGCGACGCCGACCTCGTCCTGCGACTGCGCTACGGCGACGTCGATGTCGAGCTGCCGGCTGTCGCCTACGCCCCGGCGCCGGAGGGGCTCGTGGTCGTCGGCGAGGGCGACGCGATGGCGCCGGAATCCGTCGACGCGAGCTGGACCCCGCGCGACGACGGCAGCCGCGTCCGCACCGTCATCCCGATCAACCACCACGCCGCGGGACCGACGTTCACCGCGTGCGACGTGCCGACGAACGCGGGCAACCTCCACGCCGACGCGGGCATGCTCGTGCCGCTGGCGACGATCACCGGCCTCGAGTTCCAGGGCCTCGACGTCAGCCACACCGCGGCGGTGCACCTCGACGCCGGCTGCATCGAATTCCGCATCGGCGGCCAGCTCCCCGGTAGCGTGACGTGGCCGTAGCCCGCGCCTTGACGCCGCCGGCCCCCCACGCCACCATCGTCATCGCTTGTCGCGCGCGCTCACCACCGCGGCGGCGAGGCGCCGGTCATGCCTCGTCGCCCTGCTGCTGGTCTTCGCCTTCGGGCTCCAGCAGACCGGCATGACGCGCGTGGTCGATGCGTGCTGCGAGGAGGACGAGGGCGACGCCGTTGCCCACGCCGATGACTGCAGCGAGGCCGACGAGCCCGGCGGCTGTGCGCCGTCGTGCACCGACTGCGGCGGCTGCCCCGGCCCCGCGCGCGTCCTGATGTCGTCGGGCGCGCTCGCCCTCGGGCCCGCCTGCGCGCATCCCCTCGCGATGCACCCGGTCGCGCTCGCGACCGGTCGCGATCCCCATCTGCGGCTCGAACGTCCGCCCCGCGCCTGACGCGGTCGAACCTTCGAACTCCTGCGCCGCGTCGCGTCCCCACGCACGACGTGACGTCGCGCAGCTCGTGTCGCCGTCGGCCCACGCGTGGCCCCGGCTCGACCCACGAACGCCGCGGAGAACCCCCGTGCACCTCATCCCTCTGCTCCTGGGCGGGTCACTCGCCCTGTCCCCACCGCAGCCGAACGCCACTTCGACACCCACCGATCGCCCGCCCGAGACGCCAGGCTGTCGACGCCTCGACACGCCGGGCGCGGCGGCGCGCTGCGCGATCGATCGCGGACCCGCCCTCGCGATCGCCGAGGCCGACGTGGACATCGCCCGGGCGCACCGCGACGGCGCGAAGGTGCTGCTGCCGAGCAACCCGACGCTCGATCTCCTGGTCGCGCGCCGCCGCGGCCCCAGCGATCGCGACGTCAACGTCTACGGGACGCTGCGGCAGGAGGTCGAGATCGCCGGCCAGAGGCGGCTGCGCATGCGGGTCGCCGACGCCGAGATCGACGCGGGCCGAGCCGACGTCGCCGCAGTGCGACGCACGATCGCCGCCGAGGCGATGCTGGCGTACTACGACGTCGTCGCGGCCCAGCGCCTCGAGGCCGAGATCGGCAAGGTCGTCGAGGTCGCGCGCGCGCTCGAGACCCTGGCCCGCGAGCGCGTCGACGCTGGCGCGGCGGCGGGCCTCGAGCTCGAGCTGACCCGCGCCGCGCGGGTCGTCGCCGCGCGACGATGGCTCGATGCCCGGCGACGCGCCGCCCTCGCCCGCGCGGCGCTCGCGAGCCTGGTGGCCGTCGACGACGGTGTCGAGGTCGGCGGCGAGCTGCGACCGCTCGAGTCCACGGCCACGCGTCCGCGCCCCGAGCTCGAGGGATCGGCGGCCCGCATCCGCGCCTGGGAGCGCCGCACCGCCGTGATCCGGCGCGACCGCGTGCCCGAGGCGAGCTTCGTCGCGACGGTGCAGCGCGACGGCTTCGGTGAGTTCGTCGCCGGCGGCGGCGTCTCGCTGGGGATCCCGCTGCCGGCGCCCCTGGGTCGCACGGCCCGCGCCGAGATCACGGCGTCCCGCGCCGAGGCCCGCCGCGCCCGGGGAGAACGCGAACGCGTGCGACGATCGATCGACCTGGCCGCCGCGAGCGCGACCGCCGAGCTCGCCGCCAGCCGCGAGACCCTCGCGCTGTACGAGCCCACGATCACCAAGGGCGCCCACGAGACGCTGGATGCCCTCGGCGCAGCGCTCGCGGCCGGGCAGCTCGAGCTGCGCGACGCGCTGCTCGCCCAGCAGAGCCTGCTCGAGCTGCTCGCGGGGCAGCTCGAGGCCGAGCACCGCGTCTGCATCGCCGCGGTCGAGCTCGCCCACGCCTCCGGTGCAGATCTGGAGGGCGTGCGATGAGACGACTCCACGCGAGGATCGCCGCGTCGATCGTGCTTGCCCTCGTCACCGCGGGCTGCCCCGCGCCCGCCACCGAGGCGCACGGCGGCGAGCACGGCGACGACGACGGGGCGCACGTCGACGAGCCGGGCCACGGCGAGCTACCGACGCGGGTCCAGCTCGCGCCCGAGCTCGCGGAGGCGGCCGGCATCGTCACCACCGCGGTGCGGCGCGAGGTGCTGGTCCGCACCGTGCGGGTCGTCGGACAGATCGAGGCCGATCCGGATCGCATGTCGCGGATCGGCGCCCGCATCGCGGGCACGTTGGCGTCGATCGAGTTCCGCGAGGGCGATGTGGTCGCCGCGGGTCAGCGGCTGGCGACGATCCGCGCGCCCGATCTCGGCTCGCTGCGGGCGCAGCGGACCTCGACCGCGGCGCGCCTCTCCGCCGCCAAGGCGCAGCTCGCCCGGCTCGAGGGGCTCGAGGCCAAGCGGCTCGCGGCGGCGCAGGACGTCGTGGTTGCCCGAGCCGCCGTCGCCGAGCTCGAAGCCGATCTCGCGGGCGCCAGCCAGCAGCTGCGCGCCCTCGATCTCGGCCGCGAGCAGCGATCCCGACCCGGCGAGTTCGTCGTCGTCGCGCCGCGGGCGGGCGTGGTGATCGGCCGCTCGGCGGTCGTCGGAGACCCGGTCACGCCCGACACGGTGCTCGGCACGGTCGCCGATCTCGACGAGGTCTACTTCGCCGCCCGCGTGTTCGAGCGCGACCTCGACGACATCCACCTCGGCGCCACCACCGAGGTGACGCTGAACGCGTACCGCGGCGATCCGTTCGTCGGCACGATCGAGCACGTCGGCTACGTCGTCGACGACGCCGCGCGCACGATCCTCGCGCGCGTGCGGCTGCGCAACCGCGAGGCGCGGCTGCGCGTCGGTCTGTTCGGGACCGCCGCGGTCGCGCTGTCCGAGCCGAGCGCGGCCGATCCGGTGCTGGTCGTCGCCCGCAGCGCGGTGACCCAGATCGGTGGCGAGTCGGTGGTGTTCGTCCGCGAGCCCGACGGCCACTACGAGGTCCACCCCGTGGTCCTCGGCGCGTCCTCGCCCGGCAAGCTCGAGGTGGTCCACGGCCTGCGCGAGGGCGAAGAGGTCGTCACCGAGGGCGTCTTCACCCTCAAGAGCACGATGCTGCGCAGCACCTTCGCCGAGGAGCACCACTGATGGGCCTGCTGTCTGCCATCGTCGAGTGGTCGCTGCGCAACCGCCCGGCAGTGCTGCTCGCGACGCTGCTCATGATCGGGCTCGGGCTGCGCGCCGCGACCCGCCTGCCCATCGACGCGGTCCCGGACGTCACGAACATCCAGGTCCAGGTCATCACCTCGTCCCCGGCCCTGTCGCCGGTGGAGATCGAGAAGTACGTCAGCGTGCCGGTCGAGCGCGCGCTGGCGGGCCTGCCGAAGGTCACCGAGGTCCGGTCGATGTCGAAGTACGGCATCTCGCTGGTGACCGTGGTGTTCGAGGACGGCACCGACATCTACTTCGCGCGCCAGCTCGTGAGCGAGCGGATGGCCGCGGCCCGAGACGCGGTGCCCCGGAGCTTCGGCGAGCCCGAGATGGGGCCGATCACCACGGGGCTCGGCGAGATCTACCAGTTCACGGTGCGCAACCCCGAGCTCGATCTGATGAAGCTCGAGGAGCTGCTCGACTGGGAGATCGCGCCGGCGCTGCGCACCGTGCCGGGCGTGGTCGAGCTCAACAGCATGGGCGGCAAGAACCGTCAGTACGAGATCGTCGTCGACCCCGAGCGGCTGCTGTCGCTCGGGCTCTCACTCGGCGAGGTCGTCGCGGCCGTCGAGCGGTCCAACGCGAACGCCGGCGGCGGCTACCTCGAGCACGCCGACGAGCAGATCGTCATCGGCACCCAGGGCCTCGTGGGTAGCCTCGCGGACCTCGAGCGCGTGGTGCTCGGGGCCACGCCGCAGGGCGCCCCGATCACGGTGGGCATGGTCGGCGACGTGCAGTTCGGCGCGCGCCTGCGCCACGGCGCGGTGTCGATGGACGCACAGGGCGAGGTCGTGGTCGGCGTCGTGATGATGCTGATGGGCAGCAACGCCCGCACCGTCACCGCCGCGGTCGAGGCCAAGCTCGCCGAGCTGCACGACAGCCTGCCCGAGGGCACGGTGATCGAGCCGTTCTACGACCGCGCGTTGCTGGTCGACCGCACCATCCGGACGGTCGCGACCAACCTCGCCGAGGGCGCGGCCCTGGTCGTCGTCGTGCTGCTGGTGCTGCTCGGCGATCTCCGTGCGGGCCTCGTGGTCGCGACGACGATCCCGCTGTCGATGCTGTTCGCGGTGATCGGCATGGAGGCGATGGGCCTGTCGGGCAACCTGATGAGCCTCGGCGCGATCGACTTCGGGCTCATCGTCGACGGCGCGGTGATCGTGGTCGAGAACGCGGCGTGGCGGCTGTCGATGGCCCAGCGCGACGAGGGACCGCTCGGCCGCGCCCGGCGGCTCGAGATCGTCCAGGCCTCGACGCTCGAGGTGCGCCGCGCGACGGTCTTCGGCGAGATCATGCTCGCGGTCGTGTACATCCCCATCCTCACGCTGCAGGGGATCGAGGGCAAGCTGTTCCAGCCGATGGCGATCGTCGTGCTGCTCGCGCTCGCCGGCGCGTTCGTGCTGTCGCTGACGCTCGTACCGGTGTTGACCAGCCTGTTCGTGCGGCCGCGCGACCACGTGCAGACACCGGTCATCCGCGCCGCGCTGTGGCTGTATCGCCCGGTGCTCCGCGGCGTGCTGCGCTGGCGCCTCACCACGGCCGCGCTCGGCGTCGCGGCGCTGGCGTGGGGCTGGTTCGTGGCCATGGGCATCGGCGCCGAGTTCGTGCCCACGCTCGACGAGGGCGACGTGCTCATCGAGGGCCGCCGCCTGCCCGGCGTCGCGCTGTCGACCACGGTGCGAACCGACGACCGCATGCAGCGGGCGCTGCTCGAGATCCCCGAGATCCGCCACGTCGTGTCCAAGTCCGGCGCGCCCGAGCTTGCGAGCGACGCGATGGGCATCGAGCAGACCGACGTGTTCATCTCGCTGGTCGACCGCGCACAGTGGCGCGACGGCCTGACCAAGGAGGCCCTCGCCGACGAGATCGCCGAGGTCGCCGAGGCCGCCGTGCCCGAGGTCGCCTCGGGGATCTCACAGCCGATCGAGATGCGCACCAACGAGCTGGTCGCAGGCGTGCGCTCCGACATCGGCGTGATCGTCTATGGCCCCGACCTCGCGACGCTCGGCGACATCGCGGCGCGCATCGCCGACGCCGTGCGCGACGTGCCCGGCGTCGTCGACCTGCAGGTCGAGCAGGTCGCGGGCCTGCACTACCTGCGCATCGTCCCCGACCGCCGCGAGCTCGAGCGCTACGAGCTCACCATCGACGACGTCAACCTCGTCGCGCAGAGCTTGTCGGTCGGCCGCGACGCTGGCGTCGTCCTCGAGGGCGACCGGCGCTTCGACATCGTGGTCAAGAGCCGCCACGGGTTCGCCGGCGACCTCGAGGCGATCGCCAGCCTGCCGCTCCGGACCCCGCGGGGCGAGATGATCTCGCTCGGCGACATCGCCGAGATCTCGATCGCCGATGGCCCTGCCGTGGTCAACCGCAGCGCCCAGAGCCGCCGGCTCATCGTGCAGTTCAACACGCGCGGCCGCGACCTCGTGTCCGTCGTGCAGGACGCCCAAGCCGCCGTCGCCGAGGTCACGCGCCCCGACGGCTACCGCATCGAGTGGGGCGGCATGTTCGATCACTACCTCAGCGCGCGGGCTCGCCTGGCCGTCATCGTCCCGTTCGTCCTGGTCGGCATCGTCTTCCTCCTGTGGATGGCCTTCGATGCGCTGGGCCCCGCGCTGCTCATCTTCAGCGGCGTCCCCTTCGCGACGGTCGGCGGCGTGCTCGCGCTGTCGCTGCGCGACATCCCCTTCTCGATCTCCGCCGGCGTCGGCTTCATCGCGCTGTTCGGCGTGGCCGTGCTCAACGGCCTCGTGCTCGTCGGCGTCGCCCGCGACCACGAGGCCGAGGGCATGTCCCGCGCCGAGGCGATCGCCGCGGCCTGCGAGCGACGCCTGCGGCCCGTGCTGACGACCGCGCTCGTCGCCGCGCTCGGCTTCGTCCCGATGGCGCTGTCGGTCGCGCCGGGCTCCGAGGTGCAGCGGCCGCTGGCGACGGTGGTCATCGGCGGGTTGATCAGCGCGACCTTGCTGACGCTCGTGGTACTGCCGGCGCTGTACGCCATGGCGGGGCGGCGCCGACGCGAGGGGTAGACACGACGGCGCGGTCGATCCCTCCTCACCCGCGCGTGCGGGCCCGATCGATCTCGGCCTCGACGACCGCACTGCGGCTCCGGTAGTGCGCCACGCGGACCTCCAGATCCACCCGCTCCATCCGCGCGAGCGCGCGGCCGATCGCGCCGGTGATCCACTCGCGTCGATTGCCGAACGCGCCGCCGCCGAGCAGCGTCAGCCACACCCTGCGCCGCCCCGCGAGCACGGCCGCGCGCAGCGTCGCCTCGTAGGCCGCGTCGAGCACGAGCGTCGCGAGCGGCTCCCAGTCGTCGAGCCCGACGCGCGTGTAGCCGCACGACAGCGCCGAGCAGAACACCTGGGTCACATGGGTGGGCGTGACCGGCTCGGTGTAGCGGGTGGCGAACGTCACCTCGACATCGCGGTGCAGGCCGATCTTCACCGCGCCGAGCAGCGCCTCGCGATCGTGCCGGCGGAGCGCCCGCTTCAGTCGCTCGAGCCGCCGCTCGTCGGAGTGGGTGTACCCGTTGACGACGTCCCAGTACTCGCCGCGATCCCCGAGCATCGCCGCGAGCGCATCGAGGTTGTCCAGCTGACGCTCGCGCGTCTGGCCCCGCGCTCCACCGACGTCGGCGAAGTAGTTCCGCACCACCGTGGCCGGCGCCGCGGCGAGCGAGCACGCCGGCCCCTGCGTCGGGTCGAACGCGTAGCCGGTCACGCCGTCCTCGGGCACGACCTCCGGCCCCGCGAACTCGAGGCAGTTGAACTGCGACGCGACCTGGAACACGGCGCCTCGGTTCTCGGGCCGCGCGTGGAGCTCGAGCACGTCCCCGATCACCTCGTGCGTGGCCTCGAGTCGGCCGGGCGCACCGCCCTGGGTCTGCGCGCGCAACCACGCGAGCGACGGCGTGGTGAACTCACCGACCGCGAAGACCCTCCCGTTGACGAGCGAGCGCAGGCGAGATCCCTCGACCGCGAACGCGCGCTGGGTCGAGCCCCAGTCGCCTTCGACGAACCCGAACAGGCGCTCGAACCAGGGGTGGGGGTCACGGGGCATTCGGACGCCCAGGGTAGCCCGCGGCCCCCGCGGACATCTGCCATTTTGCTCGATTGCGAGTGTCATTATTAGATGTGCTCTTCGTATTCAATCGAGTTTATCGATGCATTGGCGAGGCCGGCTCCGTCGGTCCGCGTGTGAAGCGCATCCCCGGGGTAAAGGCTGTGGAACGTTGTCCCGATGGACAGCTGGAAACCGGACGCAAGTCCTGCGAGTTCGCGGGATCGTCGAACCGTAGTTCCCGTCACCAATGCCATTGACAATTCGGACGCCCACTGCTGTAATGATGGTCCGCTCGAATGTGTCGGGCGTGCCTTTGTTCCTCATCGCCTCGGCGGCGGCCGGCCCTCGGCTCGTCCGACGGCGAATCCCTCTTGGGATCGCCCTGGGGCCGTGCGGCCCGTCGACGCGGTGAGGGCGTGGCAGTCGGTTTGGAAGGACTGCATGCTGGCCGCCGATCACCCCCTCGCGACGCTCACCACCCTGGCCCACGGCCGTGTGAGCGGCGAGCTGATCGCATCGTCATCCCGCGGTGAGACCCACGTGTATCTGGTCCTCGGGCGCCTCGCGTGGGCCACCGATTCGCGGCGCCCGCAGGGGTTCGCGGGGCAGCTGCAGCGCACGGCGGGCATCGCCGCCGAGACGCTGCGCGAGGTCGCGGACGAGTGCCGCCGGGGGGCGCTCGGCGTCGCCGGGGGTGCACCGTCGACCACGGCGGGTGTCCCGGCCACGGCGTGGTGCGTGGAGACGCACATGGATCACGCGCCGCCGTCGCTGGTCTCCGACGAGCGACAGGCGTGGTGCTTCGGCGCGCGCCTCGTCGGTGACGGCGCGCGCTCGGTGTGGCTCGATCGCAACGGCGCCCAGGGGCTGGGATGGGCGGACCTCGCTGCGCTCACGTGCTCCCTCGCCTCGACGACATCGACCCGAGCCGAACGACAGCACCGAGCAGAAACGACCCCAAGGAACGCATGAGCAACGCAAGAGAGACCCTCCCCAAACTCCTCGAGATCGACGGGTTCGTCGGCGCCTGCATCGTCGACATCAACAGCGGCATGACGCTCGGCGCGATCGGTGGTGGCGGCATCGACCTCGAGGCGGCGGCCGCGGGCAACACCGAGGTCGTTCGGGCCAAGCGCAAGACGATGAAGGCGCTCGACCTCGCCGACGACATCGAGGACATGCTCATCACCCTCGGCAAGGCCTATCACATCATCCGACCACTGCAGTCCAACGACTCGCTGTTCGTCTATCTCGTCCTCGATCGCTCGAAGGCCAACCTCGCGATGGCCCGCCTCACCCTGCGCAGCATCGAGAAGGACCTCGTCGTCGTCTGAAGCCACGTCCCCACCCTCAGAGGAATTCCACCATGCCATCCGAGAAGCAGATCCAAGACATCTTCGACCGCATCGCCACTGACATCCCCGGCTTCATCGCCGCGTCCCTCGTCGACCTCGACTCGGGGATGACGCTCGGCGCACGATCGCTGCGCGCCGACTTCGACCTCACCGCCGCCAGCGCTTACAACAGCGAGATGGTGAAGCAGAAGCTCAAGATCATGAAGGCGCTGAACCTCAACACCACGCTCGAGGACATGCTGCTGACGCTCGGCGATCAGATCCACCTGATCAAGGTCGTGACGCCCGGGACGTTCGTCTACCTCGCGGCCGACCGTTCCCTGTCGAACCTCGCGATCATCCGCAACGCCGTGAACCGCCACGCCCCGGGCCTGGCCTGACGGAGGCCCCGCTCGGGAACCCCTTGGCGGCCGACGCAGAGCCCGATCCCTCGATCGTGATCCGCATCGTCTATGACGGCCCGCCCGAGGTCGGCAAGACGACGAGCGTGCGCGCGCTCGCTCGCAGCTTCGGCCGCCAGGTCTTCACCCCCGAGGAGCAGAACGGGCGCACGGCCTATTTCGACTGGATGGAGCACGTCGGGGGGAGGTTCGACGGGGCCCCGATTCGCTGCCAGGTCGCCAGCGTACCCGGCCAGCGGCGCTGGCGCCCCCGTCGCGACCGCCTCCTCGACCAGGCCGACGTCGTGGTCTTCGTCGGGGACACCAGCGCCGCCGGGTGGTCGGGCTCCCGCGCTTCGCTGCGACGCCTGCTCCGGCGCCTCGCGCGACGCGACGGGCCGCCGGTCGGCGTCGTGTTCCAGGCGAACCGCCGCGACGTGCCCGATGCGCTCCCCCTCGCGCACGTGCGCCAGGAGATCGGCGCCGAGCACGTCGCCGTCATCGAGTCGGTCGCCATCGACGGGACCGGCGTCCGCGAGGCGTTCGTGTTCGCGATCCGGCTCGCGCTCGATCGCGTACGCGAGGAGCAGCGCCGGGGGCTGGAGTCCGGCCACACCCGCGCCGAGATCGACGTCGACGACCTGCTCACGGACCTCATGTTCCTCGAGCAGGGCGATGACGATGAAAGGGTCACCGACCTCATGTTCCTCGAGCAGCGTGACGATGAGGGGCCGGTGACCGACGGCACGACCGCGTGCGCGGCCGTGGACGACGACGCGCCGCTCGCCCCCACGCACGAGGTCCCCAGCGGCTTGGTGTGGCCGCCGATCGAGGGCCGCATCGTGCTGCGCGACGCGAGCCGTCCGCACGCCCGAGGACACGGCGACGCCGCGGGGAACTGGGTCGTGTCGCTCGCGGGCGACTGGCAGGCCCACAGCGCCGCGGACGCGGTGTTCACCGATCGCGACGAGGGCCGCGAGCGACTGGTCGCGTGGGCGCGCGCTCACACCTCGGCCCTGGGGTTGCTCTCGCGGCAGCGCTGCATCGCGCTCGCGGAGACCGGCGACGGCAGGTGGCGGCTGTGGCAGGTCGTGCTGTCGCAGCCCTCCCTGCGCGAGCACCTCGCCGAGGCCGACGGTGCGGTCGATGTCGTGCGCCGCCTCGGCGCGATCGGCCGAGCGCTCGCGGAGGCGCGCGAGGCGAGCGCGTCGTCCGTCCTCTGTCCCCCTTGCACCCTCGACACCCTCGGGCTCTCGGAGCTCGGGCGGGCGATCTACGTCGGCATGGCCCCCCCGGCCGGGACGCGCGTCGCGGACGCCGCCGATGAGGCCTCGCTCGCGCGCGAGCTCGCCGCCAGCATCCTGGAGCGAGGTGGGGATCTGCACGCCGTGCGCGCTGGTCTCCTCCGCGCTGCGGACGTCGACTTCGGACCGCGCAGCGCCCTGCGCGAGCGGCTGCTCCTCGCCCTCGACATCCACGAACACGCGGGGGCACGACCGTGCTGAGACCCGGACGTGGCACCATGGCGGACGGGATGTCGTTGGGCGCGCGCACGTCGACACGGCCGACCTCCGAGCTGCGGGCGATCGCCGCGCGGGCCGAGCTGCTCGTGGCGATGCGCGCGCTCGGCTCCCGCATCGCGGCCATCGACCCGCGCGAGGGCGAGGACGATCCGTCCCGGCTCGAGGCGCAGGCGCGAGAGCTGCAGCTCCTGCTCGCGGAGGCGATGGACACGCTCGGCGCTCTGCGCCGCACCGACGAGGAGTCGCGCACCGCCGAGGGCACCGGCGAGTTCGACCTCCTCGTCGACGACGCGCTCGACGAGGGCAGCACCGCCCGAGCGCCGGTCCTGTCGCCGCCGCGCCTGGCCAACGTCTGCTTCGCCGGCAAGTTCGAGCTCGGTCGGGTCTTGCGCGAGCTCGGGTGCGCACGTCAGCCGCCCGAGACGCTCGTGGCCGCGGAGACCGCCCGCCGCAAGCTGCTGCGGGTGTTCCGAGCGGTGCTCGACGCCACCGACGACGTCAGGGACGACGAGCCGCCGTGGCGATACGAGAGCACCGATCTGCGCTCGGCGCTGGTGGTGCGCCGCCTGTACGCCGAGTTCCGCCGCACGCTGCGGCGGCCCACCGCCGACGACGCCGATGCGGTGCTCTCGGCGATCCGCTACGCCGCGGGCGCCCTCGCCACGCTCGTCGCCTCGCCCGCGTATGCCGAGGCACGCGCGTCGGATCGCGCGCTGCTGCGACGGCTGCACGCGCGCGCGTTGACCTGGGCGCGAACCGATCGCAGCGTGACCGGCGGGCTGCAGGTGCTCGACGACGTGTGGACCAGCGCAGATCTGCTGCGCGACATCAACCGACGCCAAGAGCTACGGGCCCACGACGCGATGGCGCTGCGCGTCGCGAGTGACGGGCCCGCCGACGACCCCGCGTCGTGGCGCGCTCGACTCGATGCCCTCGTCGGCCTCGACGACACGCTCGACGCGGCGATCCTCCGGGTCGCCGACGCGACCGATCTCGAGTCCCTCGCGCGCCACATCGCGGATCGGGCCGCGCAGCTCCGGTGAGGCGGCGATGCGAGCGACCGCGCCCACGCCCCTGTTCGGCTTCAACAGCACCGTGCATCGTCGGGGGCTCAGCTTCCACGTCCAGACCGAGGACTCGGGCGTCGGTCATCCACACGTGATCACGCACGTGTTCGCCGAGGGCGGCCGCATCGTCGCGACCCGTCGCACGAGCTACGCCGAGCACGTCGCCGCGCCCGATTGCCACGACCTCGTGCGGCGGCTGTTGCTCGGCCAGCACCGCGACGCGATCGTCGCGCTGCAGGCCGGCGAATTCGACGATGTACTCGCCTGGCTCCCCGAGCCCGCAGAGGTCGACCTCGAGCCCACCGAGGTCCGCGTCCCCGAGCCGGCGGCGAACGATCGCGCCGCGGCGCCGCGCGCCGCGGGCCCCGCGTTGATCGGGCTCGACCCCACGTCCGAGTCGCTCGACGACGTGATCCTCCGCGACGTCGTCCTCCAGATCGCCGCGGTCGGCCCCGCGCACGAGACCGCGAACGAGACCTGAAGCGTCACTGCGAAAATCCACCGCATTCCCCCGGCCGCGCCTCGATGACATGCTGCAGACGTGGTCGAGTGTCGAGGCGCCGCACCGCCTCGGGGGAACGCTCGACGACCCGGACGTCTTGGTGACTCCATGCACCGGAGTCACCAAGACGACCCCGGACTTTCGCTGCGCCCGTGACACCGCGTCCCTGACGCGGCGCCTCACTGCCACGGGTCGGCGAGCGCCGGATCGGTCAGGAACGCGTCGTCGGTGAGCGAGGCGAGGAACGCCAGCAGGTCGGCCCGGTCCTGCGCGTCGAGCTCGAAGCCCGGCACGAAGCTGCTCCGCAGCGGGCTCTCGCTGCCGATCCCCGCGTTGGGACCGTCGGCGATCGTGCGGCCGCCCGCGGCGTAGTGGTCGAGGACCTCGCCGAGCGTCGCGATGCTCCCGTCGTGCATGTACGGCGCCGTGACGGCGATGTTGCGCAGCGTCGGCACGCGGAAGTGGCCCATGTCGCCCGGCTCCATCGTGATCTCGACGAGGCCGGTGTCGATCGCCGGGTACGCGCCCTCGCCGTCGACGTTGTAGAGCCCGGTGTTGTGGAAGCGGACGTCCCAGCTGCTGGCGCCCTCGTAGTAGGCCGTGTCCGTGAAGTTGAAGTTCACGTGGCAGTGGAAGCACTCGGCGGGGTGCGAGTTGAACAGCTGGTAGCCGCGCTTGGCCGCCTCGTCGACGGCGTCGTCGTCGCCGTCGTAGAACCATCGGTCGAAGGCCGAGCGGCCGGAGATCAGCGTGCGCTGGAACGCCGAGAGGGCGTACACGACGTTGGGCGCCGTCAGCGGCTCGGCCTCGTCGGGGAACGCGGCCGCGAAGAGGTCGGCGTACAGCGGCTCGACCGCGAGGTTGGCGACGAGCTCGGCCTCCGAGTCGAGCCCGAGCTCGATCGGGTTGTCGCCGAACATCGGCACCAACGCCTGCCGCTCGAGCTCGGTGAGGAACGGGTGCGCCCAGGTGAGGCTGGCGTTGTACGCCACGTTCGCGAGCGACATCGAGTTGCGGCGGTGGATCTGCCCGGTCTCGCCGACCGCGGTGACGCGCCCGTCGGTGAACGCGAGCTCCTGCAGGTGGCACGTCGCGCACGCGTACGTGCCGGAGCCCGACATGCGCGTGTCGTAGAACAGGTGGCGTCCGAGCTCGACCTTCGCCGCGCTCATCGGGTTGTCCGGCGGCACGTAGGGCTCGGGGAAGCCCTCGGGCAGCGCCCACTCCCAGCCCGGCTCGCCGGTGGTCCCCGATCCGGAGCTGTCGGGATCGGGACCCTCGGTCGCGACGGTGCCGGAGCTCGAGCCCGCCGAGGTCGAGTCGCTCGACGCAGCGGTGGTGCCCGTCGATCCCACGCCGCTGGAGCCTTCGGCCGGCACCGCGCCCGGATCGTGGCAGCCCCCGACGAGGACGACGAGCGCGACGGTGGCGATGCGCCGCGCCATCACTCGACCGTGAAGACGATCTGCGTGGGCGACGGCAGCCCGGTGTCGAGGTCCAGACCGACGCGATCGAACAGCGGCGGGCACGCGTCGCCGACGGAGTGGCACATGCTCTCGACCGCGAGGTCGGTCTCGCCGAACAGCGCCGCGACGTCGATGACCGCGGTGTTGGCCGCGACGTCGAAGCCCTCGAGCCGGATCTCGGCGCGATTGGGCAGGCCGCACTCGACCTCGTCGACGCCCGGCACGCCGGTGCAATCGTTGCTGCCCAGGTGCAGCAGGCCGACGCCAGCGACGCCCTCCGCCACGACCTGGCGCAGCTCGACCTTGAGGAACTTGTAGCCGTACAGCCAGCCCCAGGTCATCGTCCCGGCGTCGAGCGGCGGCGGCAACGTGAGCGGGTCGGCGTGGTTGAGATCCTCGGGCACGCCGAGGGTGAAGACCAGGCCGTCGTAGTCGCCCGTCGGCACGACGCCGGTGACCTCGGTGCGGGTCTCGGCGTTGCCCTCGGTGCACGCGCCCGTGGCGTCCTCGAAGTCGACCATCGCCACGGTCTCGGCCTGCCACGGCTCGACGACGTCGAGGACGACGGGGACCTCGGTGCCGTCGTCGGCGCGGATCAGTCGGACGTCCTGGACGAAGAAGCGCAGGTCCATCGGCTCGACCTCGACCGGCGGGTTGCCGACGGCCGCGTAGCTCTGGCCGCACGCGAACGGCTCACCGTCGACCGTCGCGCCGAAGTTGATGCTCACCGGCTGCATCGCCTCGCCCGTGTCGGTGCCGCTCGAGCTGTCGGCGGGGCCGTCGGTGGTGGACGTGCCGGTCGTCGTGTCGGCGACGCCGCTGCTCGACTCGCCGGTGGACTCCGCGCTCGTCGGCGCCGTGGTGGTCGGGGACGTCGTCGGATCGCCCGAGGCACCCGAGGAGCCCTCGGTCGTGGTCGTGGTGTCCGCTTGTCCGCCGCCGTCGTCGCCGCCGCAGGCGAGGCCGAGTAGAGAACCGAGGACGAGGGCGTAGGTGCAAGCGGAGCGGTCGGACATCCGCGCGAGACTAGGCCGAGTGGCGCGCGGAGTGCCTGCGGTAGAACTTCGCAGGTGCCCCGCGGCTGGTGCGGCGTATTTGCGCAGGCGCATGTCGCGAGCGCGGCGTCATGGGCTCGGATCGATCTCCCAGATCGTCACGCCGGCCGCGTCGTCGCGCAGCACCGGGTGGATCCGGAGCAGCTCGCGTCGCGCAGCGTCGATGCCGTCCAGCGGGCCGCCGTCGGGCGCGACGAGGTATCGCGTGCCGAGCACGCGCAGCGCCACGATCCCGCGGCCGTGCGGCAGCTTCCGGGCCGCGTGCTCCGCTCGGTTGTAGGGCCCGGGGAAGTAGCTCGAGTAGCCGTTCACCATCGGGTGGCCGTGCTCGAGGCCGAGCAGCATCGCGGCGGCGGTGCCCGCGTAGTCGCAGACGTCGCCGGTCGCGGGGAAGGGGATCCACGCGATCGGGGCGTCCGCCGGCGCCTCGTCGCGCAGCCAGATCAGCCATGCGGCGTCGGTGTCCGGCAGCGTCGCCCAGCGCGGCGCCGGCGGGGTGAGCTCGACGAGCAGGAGCACCGCGGCGATCCAGACCATCGTCGGGCCGACCCGGCGCGCGCGCAGGCGGATCTGCAGCGCGCGCAGCCCCAGCATCGCGAGCGCGAGCACGCCGAGCTGCGCGAGGACGATGGCGCGGAACACCGCCCGGATCTGCCCGTAACCGGGCACGTGGTCGGCGAGGAACTCGCTCGGCTCCCAGCCCGCGATCGCGATGCGTGGCGCGAACGCCAGCAGGATCGCGCCGGCGACGAGCGTCAGGAGCATCGCGACGTGGCGACGGCGACGGCGCGACCGCACGACGACGATCGCACCGGCGGCCGCGGCGATCGTGCGCAGGGGTCCAGGGTCGAACGCGCGATCGGTCGGGTGCGCCGCGACGGCCGCGGCGGGGAGCGGGACGAGGCCCGACCACGGCACGCGCCAGAGCTCCCTCGGCCGGCCCGCGCCGCGATCCTGGCTCTGCTCGGTGCGGCGCAGGCCGAGCGCCTCGAGGGTCGCGCGCTGCGGCAGGGCGATCGGGGCCGAGCCCGCGGCCGCGATCACGAGGGCCAGGATCGCGGGCAGCACCACGGCACCGCGCAGGTGCTCGCGGCGCAGCAGCCACGCCCCACACACCGGCAACAGCAACGCGGTGGCCAGGGTGAGCTGCCCGCACGTCGCGACGCCCGCGGCGGTCGCGAGGCCGAGCTCGACCGCGCCGCGCCGCGCCCGAGCGCCCGTGCGTGCGTCGAGCAGCTCGCCGGTCGCCTGGATCATCCACACCAGCGGCCACACGCCGACCAGCGGCAGGACCCCGAGCTCCTGGTGGACGAACGGCAGCAGCACTGCGATCGCGCCGCCGATCGACGCGAGCGTCGGCCCCGTGCGCAACCAGAGGAGCCAGCGTCGGACGAACCATCCATTCGCGACCAGCGTGGCGAACACCGCGAGGGTGGTGCAGCCCGCGAGCGGGAGTCCGAGGGCGTGCGCGGGCCAGGTCACCACCGCGAGCAACGGCATGGACTCCGACAGCGCCAGCGCGCCCTCGATCGGGTGGAAGATCGGCGCGTCCCACCACGACCCGCTCGACCACCACGCCGCGGGGGCGTCGAGGCGCGCGTGCGCCCAGCCGATCGCCCACGACAGGGCGAACGGCACCGTGTCACAGGGCTCGGTGCCCGCGACGACCGCGCCGGTCAACGCGCCCTTGGGCGGACGCAGCACGGCGATCGCGATCGCGAAGTAGGCGAGCAACACCGCGGCGCTGCGGCCCGGGCCGCGGATCCGCAGCGACACGGCCGGCACGATAGCAAGCCGCGCCGGCCGCGGCACCGCGGGGGGAGGTGCGAAAATTGACCGCAACGCGCGGCCGCCCGCGCGCGTTGACGCTCCCGGGCCGCGGGGCCGAAGCTCCCGCCATGATCGATTCTCGTACCCCCACGATCGCCCTCGCCTTCGCGCTCGCCGGCCTCTTCCCCGCCCTTGGCTGCGGCTCCGACGACTCCGGCGACACGGGTGCGACGACCCACGATCACGACCACGGCGCCGAGACCAGCGCGACGGCCACCGCCACCGCGACGGCCACCGCGACGGGCAGCACCGGCGATCACGACCACGCCGCCGAGACCACGGCCGGCGACCACGACCACGCCGCCGACACGGGCGCGAGCACCACTGACGACCACAGCGTCGACACCGACGCCGACGACCCGATCGTCGCCTACTGCGCGTGCATGCTGACCAACTGCCACGACCAGTACCACGCCAAGTGGGGCGAGGATCACGTGGCGTCCGAGGAGGCCTGCATGATGGAGGCCCAGGCGCTGCCCACCAACGGCGCGCCGATCGAGTCGGGCAACTTCCTCGAGTGCCGCCAGCACTTCTGCGACGCGGGCGCGGCCGACGAGGCGCTCTGCGAGAACGCCATCGGCAACGCCGTCTGCGTGTGATCCGTCAGCGGCGGCGCGAGGGCAGCACCGCCTGCAGCCCCAGCGAGCCGCCCACGTCGAAGTCCCGCCGCGGCGTCACGGGCACCTGCACCGACGCCGCGAGCATCCCCCAGGACGCGAAGCTCCACGACAGACCGCCGGTCACGTAGACGGCGGTCGTGCCGATCTCGCGATCGAGCTCGGTGACCCGACCCGCGCGGCAGAAGGCCGCGCCGCCGTCGGGATCGCGGCACCAGCTCGCGACGCGCACGACCGCGAGCAGGCCGGCCGACGGCGCGAGCTTCCCCCAGAAGCGGTAGCCACCCTGGGCGCCCGCGCTGAGATCGATCGCGGTGCCAGCCGGTCGCGTCTCGATCGGCGCGACGGCGAGCACCTGCCAGAACGCGCGGTGGTAGTTGCGGGTGAACACCGCGTACGGCGACAGCACCCACGTGTGCCCGGGGTCGGTGGTGAACCGCACGGTCCGCGTCGGCAGCGTCGCGTTGACGCCGAAGCTGAGCACGCGGTGGAACAGCTTGTCGGCGTGCAGCGTCACGCGGGTCAACAACCGCACGCTGCCCAGGCCGACCTTCGGCGCCTCGAGGTCCTCGTCGATGATCTGCAGGGGCAGCTGCGCGCCGAACGAGACCCACGGGTGCGGCGAGTACTCGCCGAGGATCGACGTCACGTACGCCGAGTGCGGCACGAGCGACGAGCGCTTCGATCGGCTCGCCTCCTGCAGCACGAGGATCCGCGACACCGCCGCGCCCGTGCCCCCGCCGAGCGAGTTGAGGTTGCGGACCGCCTCGGACGCGCCGTGGCCCGGCGTGTGATCGGCGTGGGCGATCGAGGGCCACGCGAGCGCGAGCGCGAGGCCCGACGCGCGCAGCAGTCCGACGCGGCTCATCGACGCGGCTCCCGGACGTCGTGGCAACCGACGCAGCCGCGGCGATCGTTGACCATCCATGTCGCGACAATGGGCGCGGTCGCAGCGATCGGCGCTGCGCCGTGGGCGACGCCATGCGCCTCGGCCTCGACCTGCGTGGGGTGACAGCCGAGGCAGCTGGTGTCGGCGGCGGCCGGCGACACGCCGCGGTGGTGCTTCGCGGCGCGGATCCCTGGCGCGAACGCGGGCAGGCACGCGCCGAGCAGCGCGGCGGCGAGGAGGATCGCCCGAGGCATCGACGCGGCCGAGGATACCCGCCGACGCTGCACCGCGCCCCGTGGCGATTCTTCGCAGGACCGGGGGATCCGTGCCCGCCCGACCCACCGGGGCCGACGATCGCCGAACTCGCGTAGCGGTGGCTGCGCGTGCGTGACGGCGGGCGCGCGGTGGGACTAGCGTCGAGGCGATGACCGTCGCCCATCGCCTCGCCTGGTCGCTGCTGGTCCCCGCGCTCGGCTGCGGGGGCGACGGCCTCGGCACCACCATGGCGTGGGACAACACCGACGGCCTGCCGTCGAGCAGCGGCGGGGTCGACACGAGCACCACGGCCAGCGTCGATCCGAGCGCGCCCGCGGGCACCTCGAGCGGCCCCGCCGACGGCTCCGACGACGACGGCGCCACGCCGCCCGATCTCCCCGCGGTGGATCCGTGCCCGCGCGTGCGTGTCGTGTCGCCCGACGAGGTGCTGAACGTGCGGCCGGATCCGTCGACCGCGAACCCCGAGATCGGGCAGGTCGCGGACGGCACGATCTTCGACGTGGTCGACGAGGTCGTCGGCGAGTCGATCGACGGCGACACGCAGTGGTTCGAGATCGACTACCTCGGCCAGTCGGGCTTCATCTCGGGCGTGTTCGCCGAGTGCACGCTCGAGGAGCCGCCCTCACCGCCCGACGGCTACTACGTGCCGCTGCCGTGCGGCATGCAGGCGACCATCACGCAGGGGAACAACGGCGAGCTGTCGCACAACGGGCTGCACGCGTTCGCCTTCGACTTCGGCGTCGGCCTCGGCACACCGCTGCTCGCCGCCGCCGAGGGCGTGGTGACGCTGGTGTTCGACGAGACCGGACCGGGCGATGCCTGCTACGACGGCGGCGGCCCCGAGTGCGGGCCGCTCGGCAACCTCGTCATCGTGCTGCACGGTGACGGCTCGACGACGCTGTACAAGCACCTGAGCGTCGTGCAGGTCGCCCCGGGCGACGAGGTCCCGCGCGGCGGGCAGCTCGGGCTGTCGGGCACGACCGGCTACTCGACCGGACCGCACGCCCACGTCATGCGCATGGAGAACTGCGGCGCGTACAAGTGCCAGTCGATCCCGATGGAGTTCGTCGAGGCGGGCGTGCCGCAGACCGGCGACGTCGTGGTCTCGCAGAACTGCCCGTAGCGCGGCCCGCCAGTTCGCCTATGCTCGCGCCCGCCGTGGCGACCCCGAAGCCCCCGCGCCGAGCGCAGCCCAGCCCGCGCGCCGAGCCCGACGATCCGCTGCGCGCCGCGATTGCAGCGCTCGAGGCGGTCGATCGCGATCTGCTCGTCGTCCTCGCGCTCGTGGTCAAGCCCGTCACGCGCACCGACTGGACCGAGCTCGCCAAGCGCGGCGGGATCACGCAACCGGGCGGCAACGCGTTCGACACCAAGGCGCTCGAGCCCCGCTGCGTGCGCCTCGCCGACGCCGGCCTGGTGGTGGTGCACCGGCCGACCCCGCACCAGATCCTGTACGGCGTGCCGCCGGAGATCGCGATGCCGGTGCTGATCCAGGCCCGCGCCGAGGACCGACTCGCGCGGTTCCTCGGCGACCGATCGCCGCGACGCGGCGCATGGTTCGATCCGTGGATGACCGGCGCCGACCTCCGGCTCGCCGCCGTCATGGGCGACCTCGAGCTGGCCCGACGCGCCCTCGGCTTCGCGCACCTCGACCCCGCCAGCGTCGCGCTGCACATCATCACGGCGCTCGGCCGCACGCCCGAGATCGACTGGTTCGCGGTGCTGCCGAGCGACGCGCACCGCATGGCGTACGTCGCCGCGATCGTCCAGCTCGGGATCGCGACGCTCACCCGCGTGCCCGAGCCGCTGCTGGCGCTCGCGCTGGCGTTCGGCGATCGCTCGCTGAACCTCGAGGTCGCGCGGCTGCTCGCGCTGGGCGGCCAGGCCGAGCGCGCCGCGGCGATCGAGCCGCTGCCGAAGTACGGGGCCGAGGGCCTCGCGGTGATCTCGGCGTTCCATGCCGGCGACTGGGCGCGGACCGCCGCCCTCGGCCACGCCGCGATCGCGACCATGAAGGGCCGCAAGCGCCCGACGCTGCCCGACGTCGAGGGCGTCTGCCACCTGTTCGCGACGCTCGTCGCCGCGGCCGGCGACCCGTTGGGGCTGTCGGCCCTGCGCGCGCGCCTCGAGGCCGTCGCGCAATCCGGCCGCGCATTGCCGGGGCCGTACCGCGTGGCGGGCGTGCTGCACGACACCTTCGCCGGCGCCGAGCCGCCGGAGTACGCCAAGTGCACGCCCGAGGATCGGGCCCGCGGTTGGGACGAGGCGCTCGCCAACTGCCTGCACGATCGTTGGCTCGAGCCGACGCACAGCGTCCACGCGGCGCGCTCCGATCGCGCCGAGATCGAGGCCCTCGTCCACGCGAACGCCTCGCACTGGCGCGCGCACGCCGAGGCCGGGGGCTTCGCGGCGCACGCCCGCGAGTTCGCGGCGATCCTCGCCGCCGAGGCGCCGGCGAAATCGATCGCGGCCGCGTTCCGCCGACGCCCCGCATGGGAGGCCGCGCTCGCCAGCCTCGAGACGCTCGCCGGCGCGTCGGTGGCGGAGGACGCGGGCGCCACCGCGGCGCCGCGCGAGCTGGTGTGGGAGCTCGCGGTCCTCGGCCACCGCGTGTTCGTGACGCCGCGGATCCGCGCCGGCGTGCGGGCGAAGAAGGGCCAGAGCGTGCCGCTCTCGCGCCTGCAGGGCGGCGACGACGAGGGCCTGCTCACCGACGCCGACCGCCGCGTGATCGCGGGCGCACAACCCGATCGCTGGCGTCGCGCGGGCGGCCACGCGTTCGAGCTCGACGACGCCGCCGCGCTCGCGCTCGTCGGTCACCCGCGCGTCGTCGGCCCCGACGGCCTGGCCATCGCGGTCGAGCGCGGGCCGGCGAAGATCCGCACGTCGCGGGTGGGCGAGGGCACCGAGGTCCGCCTGTCACCCGCGGCGCTGCGGGATCACGCGCTGGTCGTGGTGCAGGCCACGCCCGCGCGCGTGGTCCTGTACGAGCGAACGCCCGAGCTCACGCGGCTCGCCGAGCTGTTGGCGCGCGTCGGCACGCTCGCGGTGCCCGACGAGGGCCGCGATCGCCTCGCGCAGGCGCTGTCGCGGCTGACCGCGACCGCCTCGATCGAGGTCGAGGGCGATCTGCCGATCGCGGGGGCCACCGACGTCGTGGCCGATCCGACGCCGGTGCTGCAGCTCGCGTGGGACGGGACCATGCTCACCGTGCGCGCCGCCGTCGCGCCGCTCGGCCCCGACGGCCCGCACGTGCGACCGGGCCGGGGCCGGCATGCGCCGCACGACCCGCGATCTCGCCCTCGAGCGCCGCCGCTGCGAGGCGGTGCAGGACGCCTGCCCGACCCTGGGTGGCTTCGGTGACGGCGAGCTGCACTGGGGCACGACGAGCGTGGCCGATGCGCTCGCGATCCTGCTCGAGCTCGATGCCCAGGGCGACGCGGTGCGGCTGGAGTGGGCGGAGGGCCAGCGGCTCGAGCTCCCGCGGCGCGTCGATCTCGAGCACCTGAAGCTGCGCGTCGGCAAGGGCCCCAAGTGGTTCGAGCTCGATGTGTCGCTGCAGATCGACGAGCACGCGGTGCTGCAGTTCCGCGATCTGCTGCGCGCGCGCGAGGGCACCCGCTTCGTCGCGCTGCCGCGCGGCCGCTTCCTCGCGCTGTCGGACGAGCTGCGCGCGCGTCTCGACGGGCTCGAGGCGATCGGCGAGGCCCACGGCAAGACCCTCGCCGTGGCCTCGGCGTTGCTGCCGATGGTCGAGGACCTCGCCGCCGACGTGCCGGGCGCGAGCTTCGACGACGCGACGCGGCAGCGCCTCGCGCGACTGCGGGAGATCCAGACGCTCGAGCCCCGCATGCCGCGGGGCTTCGCGGCGACGCTGCGCCCCTACCAGCGCGACGGCTTCGTGTGGCTGGCGCGGCTCGGCGAGGCGGGCCTCGGGGCGTGCCTCGCCGACGACATGGGCCTGGGCAAGACGGTGCAAGCCCTCGCGCTGCTGGCCCACCGCGCCAAGCAGGGCCCGGCGCTGGTGGTGTGTCCGACCTCGGTGGTGCTCAACTGGGTCGCCGAGGCCGCCCGCTTCGCGCCCACGCTGCGCATCGTGCCGCTCGCGACCGCGGAGGATCGCGCGGCCGCGGTGCGCGACGCGGGTCCGCGCGACGTCGTCGTGTGCAGCTACACGCTGCTCGGCGCGGAGATCGAGACGTTGGCCGCCGCCCGCTTCGCCACCGCCGTGTTCGACGAGGCCCACGCGCTGAAGAACCCGCGCACGCAGCGGGCGACCGCCGCGCGGCGCATCGACGCCGACTTCCGCCTCGGGCTCACCGGCACGCCGCTCGAGAACCATCTGGGCGAGCTGTGGAGCCTGTTCGCGACGCTGGTCCCCGGCCTGCTCGGCGCGCAGACCGACTTCGATCGCCGCTTCGCCGCGCCGATCGCCGCGGGCGCCCGCGAGTCGGCCAACCGCCTGCGCGCGCTGCTGCGCCCGTTCATGCTGCGGCGGCTCAAGTCCGCGGTCCTCGACGAGCTGCCCGCGCGCACCGAGATCACCCTGCGCATCGCCCCGAACCCGGAGCAGCGCGCCTTCTACGAGGCGGTGCGGCGCCGCGCCGTCGAGCACATGGCCGCGCTCGACCAGAAGAAGAAGCGACTGGGCGTACTGGCCGAGATCACCAAGCTGCGGCAGGCCGCGATCGACCCCCGGGTGCTCGACGCCGCGGCCCCCAAGGGCGCCAAGCTCGACGTGCTGTTCGAGCGCCTCGGCGAGCTGCGGGCCGAGGGCCACCGCGCCCTCGTGTTCACGCAGTTCCTCGGCAGCCTGGCCGCGGTGCGCGAGCGCCTCGTCGCCGACGGCTACGAGTTCTTCGAGCTCGACGGCTCGACGCCCGCAGCGGTGCGGGCCAAGCGGATCGACGCCTTCCAGGCCGGCGAGGCCGACGTGTTCCTGCTGAGCCTGCGCGCAGGCGGCCAGGGCGTGAACCTCACCGGGGCCGACTACGTGTTCCACCTCGATCCGTGGTGGAACCCGGCGGTCGAGGATCAGGCGACGGACCGCGCGCATCGCATCGGGCAATCGCGGCCCGTGACCGTGTATCGCCTCGTGACCGAGGGCACGATCGAGGAGAAGATCCTCGCGCTGCACGGGACCAAGCGCGAGATGGCCGAGGACCTGCTCACCGGGATGGAGCGCGGCGAGGGGCTGGACTTCGAGCAGCTGATGGGCTTGCTCGACGGGTGACCCGGCCGCGGCGATTTCGAGCGCGCCGCCGGCCCGAGAATCCAAGCGGAAACGCCGGCCCGAAGCTGTCATGATGCGCTGGCGTCACCCTGCCGTCACGATGCCCCGCCGCCCCACGCCCGAACCGGACGACGACACCCAGATCCTGGGCGAACACCAGCGTGCGGCCGCATCGTCGACGCCACCCACGGTGGGGCAGAACATCGGGCGCTACCTCGTCATCGGCGAGCTCGGGCGTGGCGGGATGGGCCTCGTGCTGCGGGCATACGACCCGCGGCTGCAACGCGAGGTCGCGGTCAAGATCCTGCGGCCCGATCGCGGCGGCGCGGCGGCGCAGGCCGCCCTGGTGCGCGAGGCCCAGTCGATGGCGAAGCTCAGCCATCCCAACGTCGTCGGCGTCTACGACGTCGAGCCCGACGGCGCGACCGTCGTGCTCGCCATGGAGTACGTCGAGGGATCGACGCTGACGAAGTGGCTCGCCGCCACGCCGCGATCGTGGCGCGACATCGTCACGATCGCGATCGAGGCGGGCCGCGGGCTGCAGGCCGCCCACGACGCCGGCGTGCTGCACCGCGACTTCAAGCCGAGCAACGTGCTCATCACGACCGATGGCCGCGCCAAGGTCACGGACTTCGGGCTCGCGCGGATCGACGAGGCGCTGCGGGCCCGCGTCAGCGACGATGTCACGCCGCCACCGCGCGATGCCGACGCCGTGCCGCACGCGGCCGCCACGCTCGAGGGCAGCGCGAGCCCGGAGACGCTCGGTGACACGATCAAGGGCACGCCCGCGTACATGGCGATCGAGCAGCACGCCGGCGCGCAGCTGTCGCCCGCGGCCGATCAGTTCGCGTTCTGCGTGTCGCTGTGGCAGGCGCTCGTCGGCAGCCTGCCGTACCCCGTGCGCGGCCGCACCATGACGATGCTCGCCAACGCGAAGGCGGACGGCCCGCCGCCGTGGCCCAAGCACGTCGAGATCCCGACGCCGATCGTCGCGGCGATCCTGCGCGGCCTCGCGCCGAGCCCCGTCGACCGCTGGCCGTCGATGGCCGCCCTGCTCGCGGAGTTGTCCGAGGCGGTGAGCGGCCGTCGCCGCGCGAGGCTGCTGCGCGTCGCCGGTGCGGGCGCGCTGGTCGCTGCGGTCGCCGGCACCGCGGTCGCGTGGCAGTACCACCGCGACTCGTTGTGCACCGGCGCCGAGGCTCAGCTCGTCGGGGTGTGGGACGACGATCGCCGGGCCCGCGCCGCGCAGGCCTTCGACGCCACCGGGCTGCCCTGGGCGGCGGGGGTGTGGGATCGCGTGCGGCCGACGCTCGACGACTACGCCACGCAGTGGGTGACGACGCACCGCGAGAGCTGCGAGGCCACCAGCGTGCGCGGCGAGCAGTCGGCCCACGTGATGGATCTGCGGATGAACTGCCTGCGTCGCGCGCGACTGCAGCTCGAGTCGACGTCCGCGGCGCTCGTCGACGCGGACGCCCCGACCGTCGAGAAGGCCCACGCCCTCGCGACGAGCCTCCCGAGCCTGACCGCCTGCAGCGACCTCGAGGCGCTGCAGGCCGAGGTGCCGCCGCCCGAGGACGAGGTCGATCGCGCGGCGGTGCGCGGCCTCGAGGCCGACCTCGCGGTCGCGCGCACGCGCCTGGGCGTGGGCGACTACGCCGGCGCGCTGGCGCGGACCGAGGCGATGGCCGACGTCGTCGAGACCCTCGGCTACGAGCCGATCCGCACCTCCTGGTTGCTGGTCGGCGCGCGCGCGCAGGACGGGCTCGGCGAGTACGCCGCGGCCGAGGCGGCCTTCACGGCGGCGCTGCGATCGGCCCTGCAGTCGCGCCAGCCCACGCTCGCGGCCGCGGCGGCGCAGGAGCTGATCCTCGTCGTCGGCGGCGAACAGCACCGCCACGGCGAGGGCCTCGCGTACGCGCAGACCGCCCTCGGCCTCGCGGCGGGGCTGGGACCCGAGACCCAGGCGCGGGCCAAGAGCAGCGTCGCGAACATCTACGGCTTGAAGGGCGACATCGCCAGCGCCGAGGCCGAGCTGCGCGCCGCGCTGGCGCTG
Source organism: Deltaproteobacteria bacterium Ga0077550 (assembly GCA_001464385.1). Classification (GTDB taxonomy): domain Bacteria; phylum Myxococcota_A; class Polyangia; order Nannocystales; family Nannocystaceae; genus Xiheibacterium; species Xiheibacterium aquaticum. The sequence goes on from LNFB01000377.1 coordinate 34,394, forward strand.
TGGGAATCCGTCGACGCGACCTCGCTCGGCTCCGCGAGCGCGCGGGCCAACCTCGCGATCGTCCTGGCGATGCAGGGCAACGTCGTCGAGGCCGAGTCGACGCTGCGCGCCGCGCTGACGATCTACGAGGCGCGACTCGGCCCCGATCACCCGCAGATCGCAGCCCTGCGCAACAACCTCGCGGTGATGGTGCGGCGCCGCGAGAGCGCCGCTGCCGAGGGCACCGCGGCGACGAGCGACACCGCCGAGGGAGCGATCGCCGAGGCGAAGAAGGCCATCGCGATCTACGAGAAGTCCCTCGGCGCCGAGCACCCCGATCTCGCCGGCGCCTACAGCAACCTCGGCAACGCCCTGCGCACGTCGGGCAAGCTCGCCGAGGCCGAGGCGAACTACCGGCGCGCGATCGCCATGTGGGACGCCACCGTCGGCCTCGACAACCCCAGCGTCGTCTACGGACTCGACGGCCTCGGCGGCGTGCTGCTGGATCTCGGCCGCGCCACCGAGGCCATCGCTCCGCTCGAGCGCGCCCACGCCCTGTGCCAGAACGGCCGCGTCTCCCCCACCCTCCGCGGCCAGACGGCCTTCAGCCTCGCCAAGGCGCTGTGGGAGGTCGGCGATGATCCGGCCCGCGCGCGGAGCCTCGCCGCCGAGGCGCTCGCGGCGATGGGGGACGACGCCGCGGGCGCGGCGAGCCGCGAAGAGGTCACGGCTTGGATCACGGCGCACCGGTGACGCGGGGCCGACTCCTGCATTCGAGGCCCGGTCGCCGCGCCCATCGCCCCGAATCCGTGGCACGATCGCCCAGAGGAGGTGACCCGATGCGCCTGATCGCCTGTCCGTCCTGCGCCGAGTACGTCCACGCCGCAGAGCCCACGTGCCGCCACTGCGGTGGTGCGGTCCCGACGACGCCCGCGGTGCGACCGTCCGCGACGATCCTCGCGCTCGGGCTCGCGCTGACCGCCTGCCCGTCCGACGATTCCTCCGACACGCAGGCGGGCACCACGACGACGGCCGCGACCGAGTCCACCGGCTCCACGTCGGGCGGCACCGACTCGGTCACGTTCGATCCCACCGACGCCGAGGGCGAGGCCTACGGCACGCCGGACACCGGCATCAGCATCTCCGAGAGCGACTCGTTCGAGAGCTCGTCGAGCAGCACCGGCGACGCCACCGCCGACAGCAGCACGTCGGGCACCGACACCACGGGCGACACGAGCACCGGCAGCGACTCGAGCAGCACCGGCAGCACCACCGGCTGATCGCGCATCACTTCAATGGCTTCGCGGCGCCCGCAGCCCCGTCGATGTCCGCGACCTTCGCGAGCTGACACCGCGAGAGCGTGCGCTGGTCGTCGATCGGCACCACGGGAAAGATGCCGACGAGCACGGTCTCGGTCGCGGACGCCGAGAAGGCCAGGCTCGGCCGCACGACCCCTTCGAACTCCACGCGTTGCTCGAGGTAGCGCGCCGCTCCGTTTTGACGGAAGCGGACCATCGTCCACCTCGAGAGACTGCCCGCACACTCGACGACGTAGGTCTGACCCGCGATCACTTCGAAGCTGAGGTATGCCCCAGCACCGCGCCCCGAGTCGTCGTTGTAGAACACCGCGTCCCCGGAGATTGGATCGTTGCGCCACATGTCGTGCACGGTGAACCGCGCGTTGCCGACCCGCGGACGCGCCAGTGACAGGACGATGGGCGTCGAGAGGTACGCCTCGGCAACGCCCACGATCACCCCCAGGGCCGCCTTCGACGACAGCGCCGGAGGTGCCACGGGCGTTGTCGCGAGGGCAGCGGCGATCTCCGTGGCCATCGCCTCCTGGGCCGACACGGTGACCGATGCAGCCGCGCCCGCGCTCGGCACCTTGGGCGCGGCGACGACGGTGGACAACGGGAGAAGCGCGAGCGCTGCGACGAGGAGTTCTCGGGTCATGCAGCGGTGGTGGCCGGCCGCGCCCTGAGCGTTCCCGGCCGCCGGATTCCGCCCGAGTCATGCCATCATCCTTCACCGTGAACCCGGGTGCGGATCCCCTCGCAGTGTTGTTCGACGGTCGCGAACAGCTCGACGACGCCACCTGGGCCGCGATCGTGGCGCTCGGGTCGAGCGTCGTACCCGCGCTGATCCAAAACCTGGTCGACCCCGCGCTCGCGCAGACCGACGCCACCCTGCACGCGGCGGACATCCTCGCGGCGATCGGCGCGCCCGAGGCGATCCCACCGATGATCTCCGTGTTCCTCGAGACCGATTTCGACGAACTGCTGCACGACCGGATCCGGGAGCTCGGCGAGCTGACGCCCGCCCACGAACGCAAGCTCGAGCAGGCCGAGTCCACGCGACGTGCCTACGCGAACCGGGTCGCCGCAGATCGCACGGCGAATGCCCCCTCGCGGCCCAAGATGTCGGAGGCGCTGATCTCGCGCGCCTGTCCGGGGCCGATGCTGTCGAGTTCCTCGGCGACCTCGATCGACTGGTGATGGACTTTCGGTTCGAGTCTGGCGACCGACTCCTGGTCGCGTCCGTCTCCGTCAGTGCGTAGCGGCGCCCGCATCGAGATCCACCCACCCAACCCCACCTCATCGGTTCGCGAAGAGATGCCACCACACCGGCAACATCTCTTCGCGATCCGGACTCACTCGCAACGGCCTGAGTCAGCTAGACCAGGCGGACGTTCTCCGCGCGCGGGCCCTTGGGACCCTCGCCCTCGGTGAACGTGACCCTCTGGCCTTCGCGGAGCTGCTCGAAGCTGGTGCCCTGGACGGCCGAGTTGTGGAAGAACATGTCCTTGCCACCGCCCGTGTCGATGAATCCAAAGCCCTTGTCGGTGAGACGCTTGATCGTACCTTCAGACATTTCGTGATCTTTTCTGCCGAGAGTTCCGCGGGTGTCGACGCGCCAATGCGACGAGCCGAGCACACGCGGAACACCTCGACTACCGCGACGGGGCCGAGGTGTCTACCCCAGCGGCCGGGCCGCTTCGCCCACTACGGGCCGGATCGCTCGATCCGACCGCCTTCGATCCTCCATCGCGAGGTGGTGCAAGCCCGCGCGAACGCGTCGTCGTGGGTCACCAGGAGCAGTGCACCGGGATATGCCGCCAACGCCGCCTCGAGCCGCTCGAGCGCCGGAAGATCGAGGTGATTGGTCGGTTCGTCGAGCACGAGACCCCACGCCTGGGACCCGAGGCCGCGGGCGATGAGCAACTTGCGGGCCTCGCCGGGCGATGGCCGAGCGGTCGCGAGCAGGCGATCCGGTGCGACACCGAGCGCCGCCACGATCGAGAGCACGCGGCCGCGCTCGGCCGGCGGCAGCGCGTGCAGCCACGCGAGCGCCGAAGCGATCGACGCCGGCGCAGGATCCTGCGGCAGCACGAGCAATCGATCGACGTCGACGCGCGCGTGCTCGAGCAGCGCCTGCACCAGCGTGGTCTTGCCGGCGCCGTTGGGTCCCTCGAGGCGGATGCGATCGCCGCGGCCCCACGCGAGCGTCGGCGCATCGACGATCGTCCGACCGCCGCGCACGATCGGCGCCGCCCCGCGCACCGCGAGGAAGGCCTGGGGACACCGCTCGAACTGCGCGAACACGCTGCGCCCGAGCTCGACATCCACCTCGATCGGATCGATCTGCGCGAGCGCATCGTCGACCCGCCGGCGCGTGATGCCGGCCCGCCGCGCCAGCGCGGCCTCGGCCCAGTCGGCCTTGGTCTGGGCCAGGATCCCCCGGGCGTCGGAGTCGTTGCGGTTGCGCATGCGAGCCCCGGCCGATCGCTGCCGCTCTGCCCCCTCGCGCTCGCGCTGCAGGGCGTCGCGCTGCCGCTGCAGCCGCCGGGCCTCGTCCTGCGCCGACTGCCGCGCGTCGACGCGTTGCTGCCGCTCGAGCTCCCACGCGACGCGGGCCTGCGAGTACGGCACCGGCCACGACATCGCGCGCCCACGATCGACCCGCACGGTCCGCGCGGTGAGCGAGTCGAGCACGGCGCGATCGTGCGACACGACGACGCCCACGCCGGGGAAGGCCCGCAGCGCGTCGAGCAGCCACGCGCGCGCGCTCGCGTCGAGGTGGTTGGTCGGCTCGTCGAGCAGCAGGACGTCGGGCTCCTCGGCCAGCGCCGCGCCGATCTGCCACCGCTTGCGCTCGCCGGCGCTCAGCGTCGGCCAGCGATCGATGGCGTCGGGGTCCAGGCGCAGCCGGCCGTGCAGCCGCCGCGCGGGGCCGTCCCACGCCCCCGCGAAGCCCACGATCGCGTCGGTGCGATCGTGGACCTCCTGCTGGCACGTGGCCACGCGCGCGCCGTCGGGCTCGCGCCGCACGAGGCCCGCACTCGGTCTCAGCGTGCCGTCGACGAGGCGCAGCAGGGTGGTCTTGCCGGCCCCGTTGGCGCCCACCAGACCGGTCCAGCCGGGGGTGAGCACGAGGTCGACGTCGTGGAGGATGGGGTTCGCGTCGGTGAATTGGAACGACGCGCCTTGGAGGCGGACGAGGCTCGAGGTCATGACGATGCTCCGGTGAATCGAACCGGCCAGCGGCCGCGCCCCCGCGCTTCGGCGCGCGGGACCGCGGCACCGCGGCACGGGAGTTGGGGAACTCGATTCAGCGGCGCAGGGTCATCGTCGCCCCCGCGGTGACGGGAGCGCTGGCAGGTGTAGCGCCGTGTCCCTTGGGCGGCCAGGACTTTTTTCGCCGCGGCATCGGCGGACTTGGAGCGCCGATCGACTTCGCGCAAGCTCCCGCCATGCGCCGACGCCTGTGCCTCCCGTTCGCCTTCGCCGCCCTGCTCCTCGCCTGCGAGAAGTCGACGCCCCCGACGACACCGCCCGACGCTCCGGCCGATCCGGGCGGACCCGTGTGCACGATGGAGGCGAAGATGTGCCCCGATGGCAGCGCCGTCGGTCGCACCGGACCCAACTGCGAGTTCGCGGCCTGCCCGGGGGAGTGAGCGCGTGCCCCCGAAGCGAAGCAAGAACACCGCCGTGAAGCTCGCGATGCCGGCATCGCGACACGGCACCAAGGCCGACACCACCGAGGCCGTCGACGCGTTCATGGCCACGCTCGTGCACGCGTGCAAGCCCGTGATCGAGGCGCTGCGCCGCTGCATCCTCGAAGTCGATCCCGCGATCGGCGAGGGGATCAAGTGGAACGCGCCGAGCTTCCGCACCCACGAGTACTTCGCGACCACGCACCTGCGCGAGAAGGAGGGCGTGGGCGTGATCCTCCACCTCGGCGCCAAGGTCCGCTCCAGCCAGGTGACGCCCGAGATCGCCGATCCCTCGGGCCTGCTGCGCTGGCTCGCGCCCGACCGCGCCGTGGTGCGCTTCGCCGACGAGGCCGACTTCGCCGGCAAGCGCGAGGCGTTCGCAGACCTGCTGCGGCAGTGGATCGATCACGTGTGAGCCGGGGGATCGGGTGACTGCCCGAGGCGCGGGGCCCCGAGGCCGCCGCGCCGCCTCCCCTGTGATGGGGCAACGACGGGCGCACCGGCCTGCAACCGGCGATCTCCACCCGATCTCGCGCGAACTCCAGGCCTTCGTGCGCGACCCGGGCAGTCGCCCGATGGTCGCGTGTGGGGACAGGGACGATGCTCTACGCGTCGAACCCAAGGATCTCCCATGCGCACGATCTCCCTGCTCCTCACGTTGTCCCTGACGATCGCCTGCTCCACCGAGGGCGCTGACGCCGGCGAAGAACGCACGATGATCGGCAAGGCCGACCTCGTCGGCTCGTGTACCCCGAACGACTGCGGTGACATCGCGGCGAACGGCAACTGCTGGTGCGACGAGGGCTGCAAGGACTTCGGTGACTGTTGCACCGACGTCTATGTCGCCTGCGCCGACGAGCTGCCCGCGCCCGAGTGCAACGACGGCAGCGCACCGAGCCCGCTGTGCGACATCAAGCCGAGCTGCGAGCCCGGCCAGGTCGCGGCGCGCAAGAACGGTTGCTTCCAGTGCGTCGACGCGCTGACCTGCGAGGCACCCGCGCCCGAGGACTGCGGGGATGGCAGCGCACCGAGCATGCTCTGCGACGTGCCACCCCTTTGCGACGAGGGCACCGTCAAGGTCCGCATCAAGGGCTGCTTCGAGTGCGTCGATCCGATCACGTGCGAGCCCGCGAGCACGGAGCCCGAGGACTGCGGGGATGGCAGCGCGCCGAGCATGCTCTGCGACGTGCCGCCCATCTGCGACGCGGGTGCGGTCAAGGTCCGCATCAAGGGCTGCTTCGAGTGCGTCGACCCGGCGACCTGCGAGCCGGCCTGAGTTGCGATTCGTGGCGTCAGGGCGCGACGACGTCCACGACCTCGAGCCGCTCGATGAGCGCCCGGAGGCCCTCGACCTCCGGGTGCGTCGCCCCGAAGCTCGCGCGCAGCCCCTCGTGGGCGACGCGCGCGTGCTCGAGCGCCTCGTCGCGGTGGCCCGCGGCGTCGAGCGAGTGGGCCAGGCCCTCGCGATAGCGCAGCTGCGAGGTCACCGAGACCTGCGCCGCCGCACCGAGCTCGACCGCGCGGCGGTAGTGCTCGACGGCCCGCGCCGGATCGCCCCGGTCGAGGTGGGCCAGGCCGAGGTGGCTCGACGACAGCGCCACCAGCGGGTGCGCGTCGCCGAGGGCGGCGCGACGGATCTCGAGCGCGCGCTCGAGGTGCACCAGGGCCTCGTCGACGCGGCCCATGCGGAGCAACGTCGTGCCGAGGTTGTCGTGGCTGCGTGCGGTGTGCGGATGCGCGTCGCCGACGATCGACTGGGCGAGGGCGAGCGCGCGCTGCCCCATCGCCAGCGCCTCGTCGTAGCGATGCAGCTCCTCGAGCAGGATGCCGATGCTCCCCAGGGTCGACAACAACCCCAGGGGGTCGCGGAACGCGAGCTCCTCGCGGATCGCCAGCGCGGCCTCGTAGCGCTGCAGCGCCGTGTCGCCGTCGAGCTGCGCGAGGTGAGCGGTGCCCTCGTTCTCGAGGAGTGTCGCGCGCAGGGTCCCATCATCGCCCGCGCGCTCGATCGCCGCCTGCGCGTGCGGAGCCCACTGCAGCGCGTCGGCGGGCCGGCCTTCGACCGCCGCGAGCTCGAACGCCACGTACACCGCCGCCTTGGCCGCAAGCAAGTCGGCGCCCGCGATCTCGGCGCGCCAGTGCAGGTCCTCGAGCAGGCGCAGCGCACCGCGGGGATCGCCGGTGCGGTCGAGCAGGCGTCCGCGCAGGTAGTCGGCCTCGAGCCGGGCGTCGGCGTCGGCGTCGATGCCCGACGCGAGCAGTTCGTCGACCAGCACCATCGCGTCGTGGTACCGCGCCGCCGACTCGAGCACCCGCACGCGATCGAGCACCGCGGCGTGTTCGGGGGCGACGGCGTGACCACGCGCCCGCAGCAGCGCCTCGCGATCGCAGCTCGACGCCGGATCGAGCGCAGCGAGCATGTCGACCGCCCGCGCGGCGATCTCGGGGTCGCCGCTCGCATAGAGCGCCAGCATCGAGTCGAGCGCAGCGAGCTGCCGATCGAAGCAGGCGATGCGCGCGTCGAACAGCTCCGGCGATTGCTCGTGCCGCTCGTAGCTGGCCGCGCAGGCGTCGACGCGGGCGGCGGTCCAGCGGGCCACGTGCTCGTCGATCGCGGGGCCGACGTACAGCCAGACGTCGGGCGCGAACGGTGTGGCCCCGGCCAGCAGTCCGTCCCTCACCGCGGCGCGCGTCACGACGTTCCACACCGCGTCCGCGGCCTCGCCCGCCTCGGCGCACGGCCCGGGCCGCAGCGCCCACGCGGCGATCCCGACCCCGGCGAGTCCGAGCGTCCCCGCCATGAGCCAACGACGCGCCCGCGGTGCGATCGCGCGTTCGATCGCGGCCAGCACCGGTGCCAACGACGACGTTCGCGTCGCCGGATCGGCCGCGAGCCCGCGACGCAGCGCCTCGACGACGCCGCGGGCCACCGTCGTCCGGCCGATCGCGGGTGGACCCTGGCGCTTGCGCGCGAGGAGGTCGATCTCGTCGTCGGCGCTCCACGGGCGCGCGCCGAACAGCGCCTCCCATGCCATCACGCAGAACGAGAACACATCCGAGGCGACGCTCGGCGCCACGCCGTCGTAGAGGTCGGGGGCGAGGTATGCCGGCGTGCCGTTGGGCCCGCGCGCAGCGCTCGACGTCCTGGCCGCGCGATCCGTGTCGGGGTCGTGGGGCTCGGCGAGACCGAAGTCGATCATGCAGACGCGACCCGCGTCGGTGACGATGACGTTGGTCGGCTTGACGTCGCGGTGGAGCAGCCCCGCGTCGTGGGCCGCGGCGAGCCCCTGCCCCGCGGCGAGCAGCACCTGCGCGGTGGCCTGCCACGTCCGCGGCGAGCTGCGCAGCCACGCGGCGAGCGTCGGGCCCTGCAGGTACTCCATCGCGAGGAACACCCGCTCGCCGTCGACCCCCGCGTCGAACACCTGCACGACACACGGGTGACGCAGGCGGGCCAGGGCCCGGGCCTCGTGCAGCAGCCGCGCGCGCGCACCGACGACGTCGTCGGCGAGCCGCCACAGCACCTTGATCGCGACGCGCCGATCGAGATCGGGATCGTACGCGCGATAGACCTCGCCGGCGCCGCCGCGGCCGA
>LNFB01000378.1 GCA_001464385.1 Deltaproteobacteria bacterium Ga0077550
TGCACGGCGGCGGGCGTGACGCTGTGAAGGCCTGATCCGCCGAGCTCCCCCCGCACCCGCGCCCGCGGTACGCTGCGCGCCGCGGAGCCCTGCATGGCGAGTTTCTGGATCCTCGAGCCCGAGGCCCCCGGCGGGTGGGGCGAACGCACCGATGCGGACCTCGCCGCGCGGCCGCCCTCGATCGTGCGCGTGCACCTCGAGCTCGAGCGCAGCGTCACCGACGATCTGCTGCAGCTGTTCCCGTGCTTCGTGGTGAGCCGGCGCCTCGCCGACGAGCTCGGTCGATCGCAGCTCTCCGGCTATCAGCTCGACGCGCTCGAGGTCTCGGGCGCGCCGCGCTACCTCGCGGCCCACCCCGACGCGCCGCTGCCGGAGCTGGTGTGGCTCAAGGTGTTCGGGCGGGCCGGGCACGCCGACTTCGGCCTCTCGTCCGACGATCGCCTGGTGGTCAGCAAGGCGGCGCTGACCGTGCTGAAGAAGTTCTCGCTGGTGCGCGCGGGCAAGACCAAGTACGAGCCCGACCTCGGCGGCTGGGGCTGAGCCGCGATCACGCCGTCGCGGCCGAGCGCCGCCGTCGCGCCGCCGCGGCGAGGATCACCAGCCACGCCCACGTCGCCGATCCCCGCGGCCCGACCGCGCAGCCCCCCGCGTCGTCGTCCTGCCCCGCGTCCGCATCCCCGGTGTCGCCGACCCCACCGTCGTCCGTGCCGGCGGGATCGGGGTCCACGGGATCGACCTCGTCGATCGTCCCGTCGCAGTCGTCGTCGATGCCGTTGTCGAGCTCCGCGGCCCCGGGGTGCACGGCGGGATCGTCGGGCTTGCAGTCACCGCGGTCGGGCGTGTAGCCCTCGACGTTGTTGCACGCGTACTCGGGCGTGGCGAGGTCGCTGGCGTAGCCGTCGCCGTCGCCATCGAGGTAGTAGATGCCCGGCTCGAGGCCCTCGTCGCCGTCACCGTCGCAGTCGTCGTCGATCGCGTTGCAGCGCTCCACGGCGTCGGGGTTGATCATCGCGTCGGCGTCGTCGCAGTCGCCGGCCTGCACGATCAAGCCGGCGATCGGCTCGCACGACAGCTCGCCGCTGGCGACGTCGCCGAACCCGTCGCCGTCGTCGTCGGGGTAGTAGTAGACCCCGGTGCAGCCGTGCGCGATGCTGGCGCCCTTGGTCGAGTGGTGATCATCCGCGGAGTCGCCGTTGGTGTTGCCCGTGATCGACCAGACCGTGAAGTCCGTGACGCCGATCTCCGCGGGCGCCGTCCACTCGAACTGGAATTGCGCGCGGCCCTGCGCGTCGAGATCGCGCGGCATCGCGTGCAGGACCCCGGTGAGCACCCCGTCCATCGCGTAGCGCGTCGCGGTGGGCTCGAGCAGGCCGAACTCACCGCGCTCGGTGGTCAGGTAGACGCCGGTGCGCAGGGCCTGGGCCCACACCGCCTCGAGCGCGATCGTGACGACGACGGTCTCGCCCGTCGCGGGAGCGGCGTTGTCGAAGGCGACCTCGATGTTCGGGCCGTCGCTGCTCTCGTAGTGGCAGTTCGCGCAGGCCTGGGGCTCGCCGGTCGGTCGCGCCGCCGCAGTCGAGCCCACCGTCGCGAGGAGCAGCGCGATGGGCAGGACGGCGAGGCGGCGCGGGGCGAGCGATGGCATCGCACGGCAGTCTTGGGGACCGGGCCGGGAATGTCCATCGGTTCATCGCGTTGGATGCGGCACATTGTCGGCTGCGCGGCCGTGGCGATGGGTTCGTCGGGTTTGATTCGAGAATATCTGCGTTTTGGTTCGAGAATATCTTTCCTCGAGCCGCGCGATCACGCAAGCGCGAACGCGAGCGCGCGGCGTCGCGGTTCGGGGGCCGTGAGCACCCGGGCGAGCAGGGTCCCGACGAAGCGGACCTGTCGACGCCCGAACACCCGCAGCACCATCGCGCGGTAACGTCGCCCCTCGACGCGGAGATCGAACGCCCCGCGGCTGCCGCCGGCCACGTAGGACGCGTACACGATCTGCGCGTCGTTCAGCGCCGCGAGCCGGCGGAGCATCACCGCGAGCGCCTCGCCGCGCCGCGTGCCCTCGTCGTGGCGCACGGCGGCGAGCATGCGTGCGAAGAGCGAGAAGTGCCGGGCCTCGTCGGCCGCGTGCCGTCGACAGAGCTGGTGCAGCGACGGCACGTCGACCGCGGCCGCCGCGAGGGCCTGGTAGTACGCCGCCGCCATCGCCTCGACCACGCAGCGCGCGACGAGCTCGCCCTGCGCCGATCCGTACACGCCACAGCTGCTGTCATCGCCGTCGATCACGCGGAGCGGGCCGCCCCGGTGGGGCGCGTCGTGGTACGGCAGGGCGGCGTAGCGCTCCATGCACGCCGCGAACTCGAACCCCGCCTCGTGCTCGGCGAGCCACGCCCGCAGCGACGCGCCGTGCGTCGCCTCCTCGCGACCCCACTGCTCCAGTGCCAGCGTCCACCCCCGCGGTCGCAGGACCTCGACGAGGTAGTCGGCGTAGCGATCGGCGCGCGACTCGAGCAGCGCGGCGGTGCGGACGAGGTGCGAGACGTGATGGGGCAGGGGCATGCCTGCACGATGACGCGGCCGAGCGAGGACGCGTAGCGATGCCGCGGCGAGCGGTCGAAGGCGGCGCGCGAGCGGTCGCGCCGTCACTCCACGCGCACGCGCGTACACCCGTCGATCGCGTCCTGCTCGGGCCAGTCGCGCGCGTTGAGCACGTCGCCCGCGACGCGGCACCGCGCGAGGCGGTCGAGGTCGATCTCGGCGTGGACCCACTGCGGTGCGTCGCGGACCCCGATCGCGACCACGCCGTCGTCGGGGAAGTCGAGATCCGGCGGCACGTACACCGCGGCCGCGCCGACGTTCACGTCGACGGCGGGCGACCACGGGGCGAGCCCGACGGTCGGCGCGTGCACGACCGCGATCTGGTTCTCGAGCGCCCGGGCCTGCGCGCCGGTCCGCACCCGGAAGTAGCCGCGCGCGGTGTCGGTGCACGAGGGCACCAGCAGGACCTCGGCGCCGGCCACCGCGAGGCGCCGCGCGATCGCGGGGAACTCGGCGTCGTAGCAGATCGCGACGCCGAGGGTGCACAGCGGCGTGTCGAACACGGCGAAGGACTCGCCGCCGACGACACCCCACTGCTCGCGCTCGAAGCGGGTCATCACGCGCTTGTCCTGGTGGCCGCGCGCGCCCGAGGGGCCGAACAGCGTCGCGCGGTTGTGCAGCCGGCCGTCGACGCGCACTGGGGCGCTCGCGCCGAGGATCCACACGCCGTGGCGCGCCGCGAGCTCGGCGAGCACCGTGTCGGCCCGCTCGGCGTGATCGACGACCGCGTCGAGGTGCGCGGCGACCTCCTGCGACGGCGACGACAGCAGGAACGACGCGGTCTCCATGGACGCGTACTCGGGGAAGACGAGCAGCTGTGCGTCCGCGGAGGCGGCCTCGTCGACCCAGCGCGCGAGCTTGTCGGCCCACGCGGTCGCGGAGGCCAGCGACTCGATCGGGTACTGCGCGGCGGCGACGTGGATCGTGCGGCTCATGGCAGCGTGCGCCCCCAGAACTCCATCATCTTCGCGGAGCCCACCGACTCGTCGAGGTCCTGCCACGTCATGCTCGCGCGGTGGCCCGGCAGCGGGGCGTAGCCGCGGCGGCGCCAGAAGTCGTCGAGCGGGGCGTAGTCGGCCGGACGTCGAGGGTGATCGTCGGGGCGGATCACCCGACAGAAGCACGTGCGCGGGAAGCCGAGGGCGCGGGCGTGGGCCTCGCGCGCGGCGAAGAAGCCGACGCCCACGCCGTGGCCGCGGTGCTCCGGCAGCAGCACCGACTCGCCGAAGTAGAACCACCCGTCGGTGCCGTCGCGAAACGGCGCGGTGACCTCGTCGGGCTCGGCCGACAGCGGGACCCCGGTCGAGGCACCGACGAGTCGCTCGCCCGCGAAGGCGCCGACGAGCACGGCGCCGTCGGCCTCGGCGTAGCGCCGTAGGTACGCCCGCTCGTAGGTCGCGTCGCCCTCGTAGAGGTACGGGAACTCGCGGAACACCGCGATGCGCAGCTCGGCGAGCGCGGGCAGCAGCGCCGCGATCGCGTCCGGCGGCACCGTGCGGAGCTCGATCGCGGCGACCATCAGCCGCCGACCTGCCGGATCCAGTCGGCGAGGTTGTAGTAGTTGCTCACCCGGGCGATCGCGCCGTCGGGGCCGGCGGCGATCGCCGCGACCACGGGCAGGCGGTAGCGCTGGCCGGCCGCCGCGGGCAACCCGGCGTCGTCGCGGAGGTACTCGCCCTCGATCGTGAACTCGGCGGCGGCGCGCGTGCCCGTGGCATCGACCATGATCACCAGATCGCGGACCTGCTCGCGGTAGCAGTGATCCATGTGCGCGAGGAATTCGCGGAAGGCCGCGCGGCCGACCTCGCGCCCGCCCTGGTTGATGTCGTGGGCGACGTCCTCGGTGAGCAGCGCGAGCATCCCCTCGCGATCGGAGCGGTTGAACGCGTCGTAGTACGCGGCGACGGTGGCGGCGAACATGGGCCCGCGCATCTTGGCCGCGCCACCGCGGCCACGCAACCGCTCACTCCGCAGAGTGTCCGGCCGGCCGCAGCAGCGGCGCGTTGGCGGTGACGAAGCGGGACAGCGCCTCGTTGGCGGCGGCCAGATCGCCGCGCATGGTGACCTGTCGGATCGCCTGCAGCTCGCCGCGCAGCGCGTCGCTGACGCTCGGGCGCAGGCCGAGGTGCACCACGTGCTGATCCAATCGGGCGATGGCGCCGAGGATCTCCTCCGCGAGTCGAGCGCCGCCGTCGAGGCTCGGCCGCACCTCGGGGGCGTGGCGGGCATCGGCGCCCGCGACGGCCGACGCGATCGCGCGGCGCAGCTCCTCCGCCTGACCGAGCGCCGCCTCGGCGGCGCGATGCTCCCGCTCGGCCGTCTGGCGCTCGCGCACGGCCTCGGCGCGCACGCGCTCGACCTGCGCGCGCTCGGCCGGATCGGCGGCGGTGCGCTCGATGGTCGCCGTCGGATCGGCGCCACCCAACGCGAGGGTCACCCGCACATGATTGCCGTTGTCGCGCGTGACGCCGGGCGGGTTGCCGCCGACGCGCATGCCCACCGCGCCGCCCTCGAGCATCGCGAGCTCGAAGTCGATGGTCACCTCGCCCCCGCGCACGGCGAGGCCGGGATCACCGGCGCCCTGCAGCGCCCCACGGGCGGCGGCGATGCCCCGCGTGATCTCGACCAGGCCCTCGGCGATCGGGACGACGTGCTTGGCGTGGGGATCGATCGACATGGTGCTCGGATCGTGGCGCCAACCCGGGCGCGCGTCGTAGCGCAGAGCCTGCGGCGGGGCGCCGGCCTCCGACGCAGCCACGACACCCACGACACAAACGATCAGGGGATCTCGTACACCGCGGTCGCGAGCGCACACACCGGCCCGCAGCCCGGCCCGTTCGGGGCCGACAACGCGTACGACAGCGGCGGATCGCCCTCGACGAGGGCCTCGCCCTCGAGCGACAGCGCCACGCTCAGGGTGGTCGCGATCGGGAGCGGCACCACGATCTGTGGCGGTGCGCCCGTGAGATCGTACAGCGCGTTGCAGGTGGTCTCGGTGACGCAGGGTGGGACCGCGCAGCCGGGGCCGTCGGACACCACGAACGAGCAGCTCGAGGCGTCACCATCGTGCTCGATCGCCAGCGCGTAGGTGCCCGCCGCGAAGCCCGAGTCCGGCGCGACGAACTGCAGGGTGACGCCGTCGGTGCACCCGGCCTCGGTGCACTGGTCCTTGGCCATGCACATCGCGTTGCAGCCCTCACCGAGGGGCGGGTGCACGACGCACTGCCAGGCGCCGGCGCTGCACGACATGCCGTCGCCGATCTCGTCGCTGCACGTCGCGCCCTCGTCGGCGCAGGACGAGCCGCAGAGCGCGGGCATCTCGGTGGGGCAGAAGTCGCAGGGGGGCAGGGTCGGGCAGCCGTCGGTGGTCGCGCTGCTCTCGCTGCCGAGCCCGCCGCTGCTCGACGTGGAGGTGTCCGACGACGGAGTCGGGGACGTGCAGGCGGGGAGCAGGAGGCCGATCACGCAGACGACCCGACGCATGCATCCGAGCCTACGCGATCGACGTCGCAGCGCACCGCACGGCGGGCGCAAAGAACGTCGCGCGGCGCCGCGGGCTGGATGGCCGCCGGCAAAGCGGTTAGAACCGCCCCGATGTCCCCGTCCCAACGCCTTCGCCGCACCGGTGTCGCCCTCCTGCTCGCGCTCGGCGCCTGCCCGAGCTCCTCGGGGGAGGCGGGCAAGGCCGACGCGAAGAAGGCCGACGCGAAGAAGGCCGACGCGAAGACGGTCGACGCGAAGACGCCCGACGCGAAGACGCCCGATGCGAAGGCGCCCGACGCGAAGGCGCCCGAGCCCAAGCCGCCGGAGCCGACACCGGCGCCGACACCGGTGTCGCCCGAGGTCGAGCAGGCGGTCGCGACCGGGCTCAACGCCTTCGCGATCGATCTGCACCACGAGCTCGGGGCCAAGCCGGGCAACCTCTTCGTGTCGCCGGCGAGCATCGCGATCGCCTTCGCGATGACCCACGCCGGGGCCAAGGGCGCGACCGCCAGCGAGATGACCAACGCGTTCCACTTCCCCGAGTCGGCCGATCTGCACCGCGGCCTGGCCGGCACCCTCGCGCGGTGGGACGCGGCGGCCGGCGGCCTCGAGCTCGACGTCGCCAACCGACTGTTCGGCGAGAAGACCGTCGCCTTCGAGGCGCCGTATCTCGAGCTGACGAAGTCGGTGTTCGCCGCGCCGCTCGAGCTGCTCGACTTCAAGGGGGCTCCGCAGCCCGCTCGCGTGCACATCAACGACTGGGTCGCCGCGCAGACCAAGGACAAGATCCGCGATCTCCTGCCGCCCGCGGGCGTGAGCCCGGCGACCCGCCTCGTGCTCGTGAACGCGATCTACTTCAAGGCCCAGTGGGAGGAGGCCTTCGAGCCGAGCCTCACCCGCGACGCGCCGTTCGTCGGTGGCTCGGTCGCCAAGACGGCGAAGCTGATGCATCGGATCGACACGTACCGCCTCGGCGTCGACAAGGCCGCCAAGGTCCGCACGCTCGAGCTGCCGTACAACGGTGGCGAGTACTCGATGGTGATCGTGCTGCCCGACGACGCGCGCGGCTTGGCCGACGTCGAGAAGGCGCTCACCGCCGAGTCGCTCGCCGGTTGGATCGCGGGCGCGGCCCACGAGCGCGTCGATCTGCAGCTCCCGCGCTTCCGCATCGAACCCGGCGACGCCCTCCAGCTGCGCGCGCCGCTCGAGAAGCTCGGCGTCGTCACGGCCTGGGACGCCGCCAAGTCGGACTTCACCGGCATGGCCCCCGCCAGCGAGCAACTCGTGATCTCCGACGCCTACCACAAGGCCTTCGTCGCGGTGGACGAGGCCGGGACCGAGGCCGCAGCCGCGACCGCAGTATCGATGAAGGCCGGCAGCGCGGCGCCGACCGCCGAGCCGGTGCCGTTCGTGGTCGACCATCCGTTCCTGTTCCTCGTGCGCGACACGAAGACCGGGGCGATCCTGTTCCTGGGTCGACTCGTCGACCCGTAGCGCGGCGGCGGCTCACCCCGCGCCGCGCGGGCGTTCGAGGACGAGCACCGACGGCACCTGCGTCGGTGCGGCGAGCCGCAGCAGCGCGAAGGCGATCCCGGCGAGGCCCGTCATCAGGCCCGGGGTCTCGACGCCGGTCCGCGTGGCGCAGCGCGGGCCCACGCGGTCGAGTTCGTCGAGGAACCGCGTCGTCTGCGTCGCGATCGTGCGCTCGAGCTCGTCCCGATCGCCGATTCCTCCGGCCGCGTGTGCGGCGATCAACAGCTCGAGGTTGCCGAACCCGCCGTGGCACAGACAGTGCGATCCGGCGAAGCCGTGGGCGATGGTCGTCCCGAGTGCGGCGCGGATCTCCTCGTGCGCGACCGCGTCGTCGCGATCGCTCGTCCCATCGCCTCGTGACGCCGGTGACGTCGCGAGGCCGAGGCTACGCAGGCGGGCCAGGCCGATGCCCGGCGCGCCGTGGCACCACGCGGTCTGGAAGGCGCCATCGTCCTCGCCGAAGCGCAGGTCGGGCCAGTTGCCACGCGCGACGTCGAAGCGTGAGCGTTCGTACGCGAGCGCGCGCTCGGCCGACGCGCGCCATCGCGGGTCCCCGGTGATCGCGTGGAGCTCGGCGAGCGCCGCCGCGATCCCGGCCGCACCATGCGAGAACCCGGTGAGCGGGAGGCCGGTGGGGGTCGCCGACGGCGGCCACACGAGGGCGACACCGTCCTCGCGCGCGCCCGCGAGGAGACGCTCGCCACAGGCGATCGCGGCCTCGACGACGGTGGAACGCGGATCGACCGACCACAGCGCGCCGAGGCCGAGGATCGCCCCGGCGACGCCCCCGACGACGTCGAACGTGGCGTCGGATCCAGCGCGCGCGCGGAGGTCGTCGGCGATCGCGTGGGCGTGATCGAGCAGGGCTGTGTCGCCCCAGAGGGCGGCGAGATGGGCGAACGTGTAGATCAGGCCGCCGGCGCCGCTGAAGGCCCCGAGGTCCGCGGGCATCCCGTCGATCGCCAGGTTGCCGCGCACGCCCGCGACGGCGCGGCGCGAAAGCTCGGTGGCCGCGGTGTCGCCCGTCACGGCGCCGAAGTAACCAAGCAGCAGCGCGACGCCGGGCAGGCCGTCGTAGAGGCCCTGGTCGAGCGGCACGAGCCGGGCCCCGGCGTCGCCCCACGACGTCAGCCCGAGCCACGTCGCGTCGGTGGTCCCGAGGATCGCCTGGCTCGAGAGGCGCTCGACGATCGCGCGGGCTGCCGCGAGCGCGCGCGCAGGATCGATCGCGTCGATCTTCGCGGCCTCGGTGCGGGGCGGCTCGGGGCGGCGATGCGACGACGGCAGCGTCGCGAGCGTCGCGCCCAGCACCCAAGCCTGCCGCGCCCGATCGTCCTCGTCGAGCGCCGCGATCCGGCGGAACGCCCGATCCAGGCCGGACTCCCCGAGGGCATCGGGCACGCGGCCACCGTGCGACTCGAGGTGGCGCGAGCTCGGGGTGGTCGTGAACATGGGGATGTCGGCGCGCCAGAGCTCGACGAGCTCCGCATCGCAGGCGCCCGCGGGGATCCGCAGAGGGCTCGCGACGTCGCGCAGGCGCTCGAACAGGCGCTGGCGATCCTCCAGATCGCGTAGCACGTCGGGGTGGAAGCTCTCGTCGAGGAGGCGGAAGTACGCGCGCGTCGGTCGGAGCAGCACGCGGATCTCGTCGTTGGCGAAGGCCGCGATCGGCCCGGTCGGCGCCGCGAGTTCGTCGGCGTGGGCCATCATGCAGCGGTACACCGCGTCGAAACCAGCGACCATGTCGTCGACGAACACCACCGGATCGGTCGCGACGCCCGCGACGACGGCCCGGTTGTGCGCGCCGCGGAGCTGGGCGGGCGCACGGGTCAGGCGCATCGCCGTCGTGCCCGCGTCGACCCAGCGCGGGACCATGTGCGACATCGTCTGTACGCCGTCGACCCCCAGCCCGCTGAGGTCCGGTCCGAGGTTCCCGGAGGCGTCGACACCCCGCTGGGGGAGCATCCCCGAGCCGGCCACCGAGTCGGCCAGGAGACGCAGCGATCGCTCGTGGGCGACGCCATCGTCGAGCTCCAACAGGTCCGGGTGGAAGAGCGTCTCGACGTCGAGCAGCACCGGGTGCTCGCCGGCCGCGATCAGGTTCTCGTGGTGGAGATCGATCGCGCCGAGGACGTAGGTGACTGCGGCGAGTCCACCGAGCCGGCGGTAGTAGGCGCGCGCCTCGTCCATGGATGTGGCCGGGCGCGCCTCGACCCACTCGACCCAACCATGGTCGGCGCGATCGAGGACGGCGAGCCGTCGGAACGGCGGGTGATCGCCCCGTGCGTCGAGCCAGGCGAGCAGCTCCTGGACGTGGCGATCCACCGCGAGGGAGCGCGGCTTGTAGACGAGGCGGCGCCCGCCGTCGAAGCGGAGGATTGCGACCGAACGGCCGCCGCGATGCGGGTCGCCGGCGCCGGTCGACACCTCCACGAGTCGGCCGAGCGCTCCGAACAGATCGGCCAGTGCCGCGGTGTCCTCGACGAGGTGGCGGACGATCGCGACCGACACGCCGACCCAGCGGTCGATCGCTCCGTGCAGCTGGTCGCGCAGCACGCCGTACTCGTCGAGCAGTGCGGCGGCGTACTCCGGCTCGGCGAGCCGTGCGACGAAGTCGACGTAGCGGCTGCGTGGATCGTCGCCCACCAGCAGGCCCTGCAGATCGGCGACCCGGAGCTCGAGGGCGAGCGTGCGGCTGGCCATGCGGCCGAGCCGCTCGGCGAGCGGCGCGAAGAGCTGCGACTCGAGGTCCACAGGATCGAACTCGACGTCGGCGCTGGCCGCGAGCTCGACCAGCCGTGCGCGGAGCTCGGCGCGGGCCCGTGCGATCGCGGGGGCGACGAGCAGAGGCAGCGGGGCGATCTCGGCGGGCTCGGTGGTCGAGGACGCGATCATGGCGGTGTCTCGCAGGTGTGGTGCGGCTGCCGACGCGGTCGACCCGCCAGCCGCTCAGCAGCAGCAGCTCTCGCTGCCGGAGGTGCAGGTGCGCAGCATCGACGAGAGGTCGCTGCTGGGCCGTCCGCCGCTCACCGCGCCGAGCTCGGCGTCGGAGAGTTCGACCTCGCCGGCCGGGTTCGCCGGGATCTGTGCTCGCTCTTCCTGGGACAGGGAGGCGCGATACTTCGCGTCCTTCCACGCACGGATGATCTTGTTCATGCCGGTGAGTGGAGGCGCGGAACGGGATCCGTCACCGCGCCGTGCGGTGTGCGGGCCGACCCCGGCAGCGGCGCCGATCTCTGCCATGCTCTCCCCGTGGGCGCGCCGTCCAAGCACTGGTGGATCCTGCTCGCGTGGCAGGGCTTCGCGGGCGGCCTGTTCGCGCTCGGCCTCGTCGATCACTGGCTGCGCATGCGCGACGGCGATGTCCGCGACGGCGGGATCGGGGGCCTGCAGTCCCCGATCGTCGTCGTCCTCGGCGTCGTCGCGGCGTCGCTGGTCTGGCGCGGCACCAGCGGCCTCGCGACGCCGTGGCGGGTGGTGCTCCTCGCGATCCAGCTCCTCCTCGGCTTCGCGCTCTACGCCGCCGCGGCCGTCGCCTACGTGTGCGGCACGGGCATCGACTGCTTCTGAACCCGAGCCGGTGCTACGCTTGCCGCGCCCATCGTGATCGCCACCGTCGCGCGTGTGGCCAGCATCGTGCTGGCGGTCGTCTACCCGCCCGTGGTCTACCTGGGCCTGACGCGGTTCTCGACGCGCGGCGTGTCGATGGTCCTGCTCGCGATGGCGGCGTTGCTGGCGATCTCGCGGGCGCGCGGGCTGTCGTGGGCGCGGCTGAAGGGCGCGCTGGTGCCGTTGGTGCCGACGATCGCGGCGGGCGTGCTGGCGGGCGTGACGGGGCACCGGTGGGCGCTGCTGGTCGCGCCCGTGCTGGTCAACGTCGGCCTGCTCGCCACGTTCGCGGCCACGCTGCGACCGGGCGCGACGCCGATGATCGAGCGCTTCGCCCGGCTGCAGGATCCCGAGCTCACCCCCGCGAAGCAGGCCCACTGTCGACAGGTGACGTGGACGTGGATCGCGTTCTTCGCCGCGAACGCGGCGGTCTCGGCGGCGCTGGCCGTCGTCGCACCGATCGAGTGGTGGGCGATGTGGTGCGGCGGCCTGGCGTACCTCTGCATCGGCGCGCTGCTGGCCGGTGAGTGGGTCGTGCGGTGGTGGCGGTTCGGACGCGGGGCGCCGGCATGACGGAGGAATCGTTCGCGCTGCTGCCCGCGCGCGCGGCCCCGGTGTTGATCGAGGGCGATGGGGCCGCGGTCGATCGCGCGGCGATCCTCGCCGCGACAGGTCCCGTCGCCGCGGCGCTGGCTGGTCACGCCGAGGTCGTGCTCGCGTGTGCCGACCGCGGCCACTTCGTGCGGGCGCTCCTCGCCGCGTGGTCGGTGGGAGCGATCGTGACGCTGCCGTCCAACCTCCTGCCGGCCACGCTCGATCAGCACGCTGGCCTGCGGGTCCACGACGGCGGCCACGCGGGCGGGCTCGACGTCCGCACGCTCGCCGCGAGCGCGGCGGCCAGCGATGGGATCGTCGTCCCGGGCGCGCGGACGTGCGTGCGGCTGTTCACCTCGGGGACGACCGGCGTGCCCAAGGCGATCGACAAGGCCTTCGCGCAGCTCCTCGGCGAGGCCGAGCAGCTCGTGCGCCGCTTCGATCTCGCGGGGGCTCGCGTCGTGTGCACCGTGCCGCTGCACCACATCTACGGGCTGCTGTTCGGCGTGCTCGCGCCGCTGCGGGGCGACGCGACGATCGTCGCGGTCGGGCCACTGCACGCCGAGGCGGTGCTCGCCGCGATCGAGCGCTTCGACGCGGACGTCCTCGTCAGCACGCCGGCGCAGCTGCGGGCGTTCGACGTGCTGCCCGATCGCGCGCTCGCACGGCTGCGCCACGTGTTCAGCTCGGGCGCGCCGCTGCGGCCCGATACTGCCGCTGCCCTGCGCGACCGCCTGGGCGTCGCGCCGACCGAGGTGTTCGGCTCGAGCGAGACCGGCGGCATCGCGACCCGCACGCACCGATCCGCCGAGCCACCGTGGGTGCCGCTGCCGGGCGTCGAGGTGACCGCCGACGCCGACGGCCGCATGTTGCTGCGCTCGCCGTGGCTCGATCCGTCGGTCTCGCAGCCCCACGCGACCGACGATCGGATCTCCGTCGGCGACGCGGGCTTCGTCCACCACGGGCGCGTCGACGACGTCATCAAGGTCGGTGGTCGACGCGTCGCGCTCGGCGACGTCGTGGCGAAGGCGCAGGCGATCGCCGGGGTGCAGGACGCGGTGGCCGTGGCGCTGCCCGCCGTCGATGGTCGCGGTGCCGCGATCGGGCTCGTGGTCGTGACGTCCGTCCGCACCCCCGAGGAGATCCGCGGTGCGCTCGCGGCGTGGTTCGACGCCGCCGTGCTCCCGCGCCGCATCGTGTGCGCGCCGAGCCTGCCGCGCACCGCCGCCGGGAAGCTCGCGCACGCCCACGCCCGCGCGCTGCTCGGTGACGCCGCGCCGCCGCGGACGCGGGTGCACGGCGACGATCGCACCGCGTGCTTCGACGTCGAGATCGAGCCCGACCTGCCGGCGTTCGACGGCCACTTCCCCGGCGATCCGATCCTCCCGGGCGCCGTACTGCTCGAGGCCGTGGTCCTGCGGTCGATCGAGGACGCGTGGCCCGAGCTCGGCGCGCCGATCGGGATCCCCCGCGCCAAGTTCACCGAGCGGATCGGCCCGGGGCAGCGCGTCCGCGTCACCCTCGAGCGCCGCGGCGATCGGGTCGCGTTCACCGTCACGCGGGCCGAGGTGCCGTGCGCCGCGGGCAGCGTGGCGTTCGCGCCGCGCGCCTCCGGGTAGGGCGTAGACTAGGCCGGCAATGCAGCTCGACGTCGCGATCCTCGGGGGTGGTCTCGCCGGCGCCGCGCTGGCCCGGCAGCTGCGCCGCCGCCTGCCCGATCTCTCGATCGGCCTGTTCGAGCGCGACGACGACGGCGGCTTCAAGGTCGGCGAGTCGACCGTCGAGATCGCCAGCAACTACCTCGTGCGCCGGCTCGGCCTGGGCAGCTACCTCTACCAGAACCACCTGCCCAAGAACGGTCTGCGGTTCTTCTTCGACGACGAGGCGCGCTCGCAGCCGATCGAGCGCATGGGTGAGATCGGCACCGACGCGCTGCCGTTCCACGCGTCGTTCCAGGTCGATCGGCAGCGCCTCGATCGCGACTTGCGGACGATGAACGCGGATGCGGGCGTGCACGTGTACACGGGCGTCCGCGTCGTCGACGTGCAGCCTGGTGGCGATGGTGTGCCGCATCGCTTCGCGTTCGAGGACGGCGAGCGCCGCACCGACGTGCAGGCCCGATGGTTGGTCGACGCCTCGGGCCGCGCGCGACTGCTCGCGCGGGCGCTCGGCGAGTCGCGCACGGACACCGGTCACGGGCTGGCCGCGGCGTGGGGCCGCTTCGAGCACGTCGTCGACATGGACGACACCGGCTCGGCGTCGTGGCGCGGCCGCGTGCGCAACACCAGCCGGTTCCTCTCGACCAACCACTTCATGTACCCCGGCTACTGGATCTGGTTCATCCCGATCTCGCGCGGGGTGATGAGCGTCGGCGTCGTGTGCGACCGCGCGCTGTTCCGCGAGGAATGGCGCACGATCCCCGGCCTCACCGCCTTCGTCCGCGAGCACCGGGCGTGCCGCGACCTGCTCGAGGGCGCCTCGCCCCTCGACGCGATGGGCTACGCCAAGGTGCCGTACGGCGGCGGCGCGTTCTTCTCCGCCGATCGCTGGGCCCGCGTCGGCGAGGCCAACGCCTTCAGCGATCCGCTGTACAGCCCCGGCTCCGACTTCATCGCGCTCGAGAACGACTTCACCACCGAGCTCATCGCGTCCGAGATCGGCGGCGCGACGAAGGCCGAGCTCGCCGAGAAGGTCGCGCTGTTCGACGCGTTCGTGCACTTCCGCTTCGACGCGACGCTCCTGCTGTACCGCGGCCTGTACGGCACGCTCGGCTCGTACGCCCTGTACTCGCTGAAGTGGGATCTCGACATCCACGCCTACTACAACCTCTGGTACCAGGCGTACGCCCTGGACCAGCACCTCGACGTCGGTGAGCTGCGCGGGCAGCTCGCGCTGCGCGGTCCGGTGCTGACGCAGATGGCGAACTTCTCGCGGCTGTTCGCGACGGCGGCCACGCGGATGCGCGGGCGCGGCGATTACTTCTCCGACAACCTCGGCGTGTACTCGCATCCCCTGCGGGCGATCGACTTCGTCGCCGAGGTGGGCCGGCCGCGCCCGCGCAAGCAGATCCTCCGCGCGCTCTCGGCGATCTCGAACGTGACGCGGGCGCGCGTCATCGATCTGCTCGAGGGCAACACCGTCGCGCGCGAGCCGTGGCCGCTCGGCGCGTACATGCTCGAGCGCGACCTCCTGCAGGAGGCGAACCCATGAGTGACGGGAGCGGCCTGCTCCTCGATCGATCGCCCGATGCGGCTCGCGTGTCGCTGGGCCTCGTCGGCGGCGCGCCGGCGGACGCCGACGGCGACTACCTGCGTGTGTCGGATCCCGCCACCGACGAGCCGGTGGGCTGGGTGCCCTACGGCGGCGCCGCGCAGGCCCGCGCGGCCGTCGATGCCGCGAGCGCGGCGGCGGGGCCGTGGCGCGCCGCGACGCCGGATGTCCGCGCGAACCTGCTGCGCAAGCTCTCGGCCGCGATGCTCGATCGCACCGACGCGCTGGCCCGCGTGCTCACGCGCGAGCAGGGCAAGCCGCTGGCCGAGGCCCGCGGCGAGATCGCCTACGCCGCGTCGTTCCTCGACTGGTCGGCCGAGGAGGGGCGCCGCGTCACCGGCGAGTACCTCGAGGCGTCGGGGGCGAACCGTCGCATCGTGGTGATGCGCCAGCCGCTCGGGGTCATCGCTGCGATCACGCCGTGGAATTTCCCCGCCGCGATGATCACCCGCAAGCTCGCGCCGGCGCTCGCGGTCGGCAACACCGCGGTGCTCAAGCCCGCCGAGCAGGCGCCGCTGACTGCGATGGCGATCGCCGCGCTGGCGACCGAGGTCGGCTTCCCGCCCGGGGTCATCAACGTGATCACCGGTGACGCGGACGCGATCGGTCGCGCGTGGCTCGGCGACGCGCGGGTGCGCAAGCTCAGCTTCACCGGATCGACCGAGGTCGGGCGGCTACTCGTCGAGCGCGCGTCGACCCACCTCACGCGACTGTCGCTCGAGCTCGGCGGCCACGCGCCGCTGCTGGTCTTCGACGACGCGGATCTCGACGTGGCCGTGCGCGCGACGTTGTCGGCGAAGTTCCGCAACGCCGGGCAGACCTGCGTGTGCCCCAACCGCGTCTACGTCCACGCGTCGGTCCACGACGCGTTCATGGATCGCGTGCAGGCGGGGATCGACCGGCTCGTCGTCGGGTACGGCCTCGACGCCGGCGTGCACATCGGTCCGCTCATCGACGACGCGGCACTGGACAAGGTCCGGGTCCACCTCGACGACGCCCGCGAGCACGGCGCGATCGTGCGGACCGGCGGGCGGCTCGGGGCGCCGCGCGCGGGCCTGTCGCCGCGGTTCTGCACGCCGACGCTGCTCGACGCCGTCACCGCCTCGATGCAGGTCGCGCGTGAAGAGACCTTCGGCCCGGTGCTCGCGGTGCAGACCTTCGAGACCGAGGCCGAGGCGATCGCGCTGGCCAACTCGCTGCCCTACGGCCTGGCCGCCTACGCGTTCACGCGTGGGCTGGCGCGGGCGCTTCGGGTATCCGAGGCACTCGACTTCGGCATGGTCGGGATGAACGAGACCACGGTGTCGACGGCGCAGGCCGCGTTCGGCGGGACCAAGCTGTCGGGTTGGGGGCGCGAGGGCGGCAAGTGGGGGCTCGAGGAATTCCTCGAGGTGAAGAGCGTGACCTTCGGGGTGTGATCGGGCACGGGCGGGTACGGGGACGGGGCGTGGGCGGGCACGGGCATGGGCACGGGCACGGGCACGGAGGAGCCAGACCCCTGACGGGGGCTGGCTCCTGGCCGTATCCTCCCGCCCGTGGACGCCCCCGCCGAACGCCGACCGACGACCCGCCGCGTGCTGCTCGTGCTCGGCGGGATCGTGGCGGCCGTCTGCGTCGCGTTCGGCGTCGCGATCGTCCGGCAGCAGCGGGACTTCGCCGAGTACCGCGCCGCCACGCTCGAGGCCGGGCCGCTGCCGTGGGACAGCACACCCATGACGCCCGACGCGTGCGTCGGCTTCGCGGTCGACTGGGCGATGGCGTGCCCCGGCCTCGGCACCTGGTGCGAGAGCGAGGCGCCGCGCGTCGTCGGTCGGTGCATGGCGGCGCAGGATCGTCAGGCGTTCTGCACCGAGGCCGCGGACACCGTCGCGAGCACGGGCTTCGGCGTGGCCGAGTGCGTCGCGATGCGCGAGCGCATCGACGGGCAGTACGCCCAGCGCGGCCACAAGAAGTTCTGCGCGGCGGCCTATCGCGCGGTCGCCGAGCACTGCCGCCGGCGCTAGGCTGTCCCGTCATGGCTCGCACAGGCCACCGTGAGCGGCCGCCCGAACACCGTCTGTGTCGATCGGCGGGAGAACTCCTCGCGCGAGAACGGCCGGGGCTTGCGGAGCATGAGGTCGATCTTCCAGCCGCTGCCGAGATCGAGCACGTTGAACTGCGAGTGGCGCCGCAGGGCGTCGAGCGCGGCCTCCATCGAGACGTAGTAGTCCGCCTCGGGCAGCCCCGTGACGAACGCTCGCAGTGACGCTGCGTCGGCCGAGATCACGATGTCGACGTCCATCGTCGCGCGGGCGCGGCCATGCACGAGCGCCGCGATCGAGCCCACGATCATGTAGCCGATCCCGACCGCCTCGAGTCGGTTGGCGATGTCTGCGATCGTTGCGCCGAGGTCGTCCGTCATCGTGGTCCCTGGAGCTCGGCCGCTCACGGCTCGACGGTCAGCGCCTCGGGGATCGCCGCGCGGAGCAGCTCGACGTCCTCGATCATGAGCCGCCACATCGCGAGGTCGACGGTGCGATCGTCGTACTCGGGGTGGCGGGCGCGGATCCCCGCGCGCATCAAGGCCCGCGCGGACCGGCACAGCCGCGCTCCGATCTCCTCGCGCTCCGCCGGCGTCGCCCGGCGCATCCGGTCGAGCTGCATCGCGTGCACCTCGGGGCTGGTGTCGGCGGGTCGCAACGCTTCGACCGCAGCCCGCGGGGCAGCGCGTCGCAACGCCGCTTCCCCCCCGTGCGATACTCCCCGTCGCGATGACCCGCGCGCTGCCGGCCCCGTTCGCGATCCGCGGCGCTCGTCTCGACGAGCTGCCGGGCCTGCAGCGGATCGAGCGCGAGGCCGGGGCGCTGTTCGTCGCGTTCGGCGTGACCGGCGAGGGCGACGTCCTGTCGATCGCGGCGATGGTCGAGGCCCACGCGGCGGCGCTGCTGTGGGTGGTCGCCGATGGCAATGACGCACCGGTCGCGTTCGCGGCGTGCTGGGCCCACCCCGACGCGCTGCACCTGCGCGAGATCGACGTCGATCCCCTGCACATGCGGCGGGGCTTCGGGCGCGCGCTCGTCGACCATGCGCGCCGCGTCGCCTCGGCGCGCGGCCTGTCGCAGGTCACGCTGACGACCTTCCTGCACGTGCCCTGGAACGCCCCGCTGTATCGCCGCTACGGCTTCGCGGTGCTCGACGACGCGACGCTGCCGGCGTGGCTCGCGGCGATCCGCCTCGCCGAGACGCCGACCGTCGGGGACGCAGGGCTGCCGCGGGTCGCGATGTCGATCGCCTCGCTTCCGTAGTCGTCGGGCAGACGCCGCGCGTCCCGGTGTTACGCTGCCGCGCACCATGGACACGGACTTCGACGCCATCGTCATCGGTGCCGGCCAATCAGGCCCCTCGCTCGCGGTGCGGCTCGCCCACGCCGGGCACACGGTCGCGCTGGTGGAGCGCCGCGGCCTCGGGGGCACGTGCGTCAACGATGGCTGCATCCCGACCAAGACGCTGATCGCCAGCGCCCGGGTCGCGTGGCTCGCCCGCGAGGCCGCGCGCTTCGGCGTGATGACGGGCCCGGTCGAGGTCGACATGGCGCGGGTCAAGGCGCGCAAGGACGCGGTGGTGCAGCAGTCGCGCGACGGACTCACGCTCGTCGAGGGCCACGCCCGCTTCGAGGACGCACACACGATCCGCGTCGGCGAGCGAGTGCTGCGGGCGAAGCGGTTCTTCGTCAACGTCGGCGGGCGGGCCATCGTGCCGGCGGCCCTGGCCGAGGTGCCGTGTCTGACCAACCACTCGATGATGGACCTCGATCGGGTGCCCGAGCACCTCGTCGTCGTCGGTGGCAGCTACGTCGGCCTCGAGTTCGCGCAGATGTACCGGCGCTTCGGCAGCCGGGTCACCGTGATCGAGCAGGGCCCGCGGATCATCGCGCGCGAGGACGAGGACGTCTCGACCGAGGTGCAGCGGATCCTCGAGCTCGAGGGGCTGACGATCCACAGCGGCACGGCCGTCCGCGCGGCGCGATCGATCGAGGGTGGGATCGAGATCGCGACCGACGGTGTGACGGTGACCGGCTCGCACGTGCTCGCCGCGATCGGTCGCCGCCCGAACACCGACGACCTCGGCCTGGACCGCGCCGGCGTCACCACCGACGCTCGCGGCTTCGTCACCGTCGACGACACGCTGCGCACCAGCGTCGAACACATCTGGGCGATCGGGGACGTGAACGGCCGCGGGGCGTTCACGCACACCTCGTACAACGACTACGAGATCGTCGCGGAGAACCTCCTCGACGGCGCGAACCGTCGCGTGAGCGATCGCCTGCCGATCTACGCGCTGTACACCGACCCGCCGCTGGGACGGGTGGGCATGAACAAGACCGAGGCGCGCGCCTCGGGCAAGCGCGTCCTCGTCGGTCACCTGCCCATGACGCGGGTGGGCCGGGCCCGCGAGCGCGGCGAGACCCACGGCTTCATCGAGATCCTCGTCGACGACACTGCCGGCGAGGGGCGCGGTCGCATCCTCGGCGCGACGATCCTCGGCGTCGAGGGCGACGAGGCGATCCACGGGATCGCCGACATCATGTACGCGCGCGCGCACTACTCGGTGCTGTCGCGGGCGGTGCACGCCCACCCGACCGTGAGCGAGCTGATCCCGACCACGCTGCAGAGCCTGGTCCCGCTGGAGTAGGGGCGCCCGCGTGCGTCGGCGCCCGGATCGCGACCGCGCGCGCGATCCGGCTCGAGCGCGCGTGCGCCAGGCGCCGTGACCCCGCTCCCGTCGACGCGCCCGCGGCAGTCGTGCTACAGAGCCCGCACCATGTGTGGGTTCGTCGGCCTCGTCGCAAGCACCGAAGTCGCTCCCGAGATCCACATCGCGTTGCAGGCGCTGCAGCACCGCGGTCAGGACTGTGCCGGCATCGCGACGATGCGCGCGGACGGCAACGAGTTCTTCGCCCACCGCGGGCTCGGTCAGGTGCCGCAGGCGGTGCCGGCCGACGCGCTCGCGACGCTCGAGGGCCCGGTGGGCCTCGGCCACGTCCGCTACCCCACGATCGGGCGCGGGCTGCTGCGCGACGCCCAGCCGTTCTTCTTCCGCCAGCCCGGCGTGTTGATGGCGCACAACGGCAACGTCACCAACTACCGCGCGCTGCGGGACTCGCTGCGCGAGCGATCGATCCACCTGCTGTCGCAGTGCGACGTCGAACCGGTGATGTGCGAGTTCGCCGATGCGCTGAACCTCGCGCGTCGCTCGGCCCACACCGTCGACGACGCGATGCAGGCGCTGCGAGAGGTCCGCAAGCGGGTGCAGGGCAGCTACTCGATCGTGGCGGCGCTGATGCTCGACGGCCAGCCGACACTGGTCGTGTTCCGCGATCCCAACGGCATCCGGCCCGCGGTGCTCGGGCGGCGCGGCACCGGTGCCGATACCTCGTGGGTCTGCGCCAGCGAGACCGTCGCCCTCGACGTCCTCGGCTTCGAGCGCGTCGAGGAGCCGAGCCCCGGCGAGGTGCTGTTCCTGCGCGCCGGCGCCGCGCCGATCCGCCGCGCGATCGACCAGGCCGTGCGGGCGCCCTGCGTGTTCGAGCACATCTATTTCGCGCGGCCCGACTCGATGATCGACGAGCGCGGCGTGTACCAGTCGCGCCTGGGCCTCGGCCGCGAGCTCGCCGACCGCGTCCGCGCCAAGGGCATCGTGGCCGACGTCGTCGTGCCGGTCCCCGACACCGCGCGACCCGCTGCAGCGGCGCTCGCCGAGACCCTCGGCCTGCCGGTGCGCGAGGGCTTCATCAAGAACCGCTACAGCGGCCGCACGTTCATCATGCCGGACCTGCTGACGCGGATCTCGGCGCTGCGGCTCAAGCTCAACCCGCTGCGCTCGGAGATCGAGGGCCGCCGCGTGCTGCTCGTCGACGACTCGATCGTTCGCGGCACGACGCTCAAGCGGGTCAACGCGCTGCTGCGCGAGGCCGGCGCGGCCGAGGTCCACCTGGCGATCCACGCCCCGCCGGTGCTGCACCCCTGCTTCTACGGCATCGACATGTCGACCGAGGAGGAGCTCTTCGCCCGCCGCTTCTCCCGCGACCTCGACACGCTCGAGCGCGAGGCCGCCGCGGCGCTCGAGGTCGAGTCGCTGACGTACCTCCCGGTCGACGCGATGAACCGCGTGTTCTCGGGCCCGCGGTGCGCGGCGTGCTTCGACGGGAACTACCCGCAGGCGGTGGATCGCGACGAGCGAGCGTCGATCGTCGAGGACCGCCGCCAGCGAGACTGACGTGGGGGGTTCCGAGTGGGCCGCCTGACATGCAGGACGTCGTCGTCGGAAGAATCGAGCTCGCCGTGGACGTGAACCAGACACTCTCGAACTTCAGGGACATGCTGAACGCCGGATACCCCAGCTGGCGCCGTTCGGCGGAGGCCCAGGTGACGACCGAGCGGCGTCCCCTCGATGAGATCTTCTCCGACTGGACGCAGGCCATCTGGGAACTCCTCGTGGAGCGGACGCTGTGCCCTCCGGGCGAGTTCCTCCAACTCTACGACTCCGGATCGGACTATGAGGAGGCAGGGTATTCGCGCGTCTTCTTCCACGACGCAGGCCCGACGCACGAGCTGGTCTGCGAGTCCGCGGCCGGTACGGTCGTCGACGTTCTCTCGGGCGCCGAGTTCCACCCGGACGCATGCGTGTTCGAACGGTTCGTGGCGAATATCGGTGAGTGGTTCGCGGATGAACCCCCATTCGATCATGTGCTGCTGAGAAGCGGCAACACCTTGTACATGACGTCGATCGCGGATGTGGTCTTCGTGAAGCACCGCTTGCGTGACGCGCCATCCGGGCGACGCTGACCCTGCCGGCTCGCACAGCTTCCACAACGACGATCCTCACCGCGCTGCCGCGAGGCCTCGCACTCCCCTACCTGGCAAACCCCTCGCACTCCGCGAGGTACGCTGGCGTCGCCCCGCCCGTGCCCCGATACGACGCACACGCCTGATCGGCCAGGCCCTCGCCGCGAGCCGAGTGGGGATCCACCAGTGTCAGCGCCCGCGCCAGCACGACCCGCGCGGTCGCGAGATCCGCAGCCGATGCGTCGCCCTGCTCGCGCAGCTCCAGCGCCCGCTCGGCGTACGTCACCGCCTCGGCTGCACGCCCGCGGTGGATCGCCGCGCGCGCGAGCCCCACGAGCGCGTACGAGAGGTCGCGATGCTGCGCACCGAGGGTGCGCTCGAGGATCGGGAGTGCGCGCTCGAACATCGGGGAGGCGGCATCGTGGTCGCCGCGACGCTGCAACACGCTCGCGAGGTGGACGAGCGCCTCCAACGTCTCGGGGTGGTCGGGGCCTTGCGTCCTGGACTTGATCGCGAGCGCGCGCTCGAACAGTCCCTTGGCGTCGTCGTCGTGACCCATCATGAAGTGGGCGAGGCCGAGGTTGACGAGGCTCACCGCGACATCCGGATGTTCCGACCCGAGGGCGACCTCGCGGATCTCGAGCGCGCGTTCGTGCAACGCGGCCGCGGCTTCGTACTCGCCCAGGAGATGCCGGACGACGCCCATGTTCGAGACGACGGTGGCGACCTTCGCGTGCGTGGGGCCGAACGCGGCGGTCTGCACGGCGAGCGCGCGCTCGAAGTGCGCGAGGGCCTCGGCGTATGCGGCGGTCCTGACCTCGACGAGCGCGAGGTTGTTGAGGCTCGGCACGACGTCGCGGTGCTCTCGCCCCTTCGTGGTCTCGACGATCGTCAGCCCGCGCTGGAAGTCCGCCTTGGCGCCGACGTAGTCGCCGCGGCGGAAGCGGGCCAGGCCGAGGTTGTCGAGCGCCGAGGCGATGTTCGGATGCTCGGGGCCGAGCCCGTGTTCCAGCCGCTCGAGCGCCCCCTCGAACGCGATCCTCGCCTGCTCGTAGTCACCGCGCGCGAACTCGATGCGGCCGACGTTGGTGAGTCCCGACGCCGCTTCCAAGCCGAGCGGATCGGGCACCTCGGCGCGCAGCACCTCAGCGTGCTCCGCCCAGAGCAGGCCATCGTCGGGCCGCGCGAGCGACGTGCCGACGAGACGCGAGAGGGCGTCGGCGGCCCACAACGCCTCGTCGACCTCGCCGGCGCGCATGGCCTCGAAGTACGCGGCCTGCGTCATCGTCTCGGCCTCTGCGAACGCGCCCGTGTCCACGAGCAACGAGCCGACGCGTCGCCGCGCCGACGCGACGAGGCGCGGCCAACCGAGCTCCTGGGCGCGCGCCAGGGTCGCGTGCGCGACGGCCAGACCTTCGGCGTGGGCGCCGGTGGCCCACAGCGCGTCGGCCCGCGCGAACTCGGCGTGGATGCCGGGGATCTGGTCGCGCGCGTCGGGCGGTGGCGGTGATCGGCGTCGCAACGTCGCGTCATCGAGGCAGGGGTCGATCCGAGCGAGGCCAGCGGCCGCCTGCACGGCACGATTCGCGGCCTCGGTGTCCGCGTCGGCGAGTCGGGTCACGAGCGCCTGCAGCTCGAGCCTGCGCTCGTCGAGACACCACGTCGCGCGATCGAGGACCTCGTCGTCCCAGCGTTTCTCCACCGCATGGGCCCGGCACGCGCCGGTGCGCGCGTCCTGCCATGCACGTGCATGCGCGTCGAGCCAGGGCGTGACCTTCTGTACGGTCGTCTCGGCTGCCCATGCGCCGCTCTGCAACAGGCCGTCGTGCACGGCCGCACGGACATCATCGTTCCACACCTCGGCGATCGTCGCGCCGCTCCGCTCGCACATGGCCTCGGCCTCCGCGCGAACATGCTGGCGATAGACCGCCACGCCCAGCCCGAGCGCCGCGATCGCGGCGAGACCGATCGCGGTGACGCGCAGACGCTTGCGACGCTGCCCGCCCTCCAGCGTCGCCACCAACGCCCGCATGTCCGCGAAGCGCTGCTCCGGCTGGGTCGCCATCCCGCGCTCGCACGCGCGATGCAGCCACCGCGGAATGCCAACCCCCGCCGGTGGCGCCGAACGGTCGCCGACGGTGATCGCTCGCACCAGCGCCGGCAGCCCGTCGCCGCGGAACGGCCGCTCGCCGTAGAGCATCTCCCACAGCGCGACGCAGAACGCGAACTGATCCGCGGCCGGGCCCACGTCGCGGCCCGCGAGCTGCTCGGGCGCCATGTAGGCCGGCGTGCCCACGAAGGCGCCGACGCGCGTCAGCGGGCTGTCGAGCGCGCTCGGGCTGCGCCGCATGTCGACGGGCGCCTCGGGCACCTCGGGCGGCACGTCGGCGTTCGCCCCCTCGACGGCCGGACGCGCGAGCCCGAAGTCCATCACGCGCACGCGTTGTTCTCCACGCATCGCCGGCGCGGTGATCATCACGTTGTCGGGCTTGAAGTCGCGATGGACCAGGCCGCGATCATGCGCAGCGATCAATCCTCGGCCCGCGGCCACGAACACGTCGAGGATGTCGCGCCAGCTCCGCGCCGCGGACTCGCGCCAGGCGGTGAGCGTTTCGCCCTCGACGAACTCCATCGCGAGCACCACGCGTCCGTCGTGCTCGAGCACGTCGTGCACGGCGACGACGTTCGGGTGACTGAGCCGCGCGAGCGCCTGCGCTTCGCGTTGCAGACGTCTCCGTGCATCGTCCGAGTCGCCACCCGGGGCGTCGGCGTGCAGCAGCTTCAGCGCGACCTTGCGGTCCAGCTCGGGGTCGTACGCGGCGTAGACGACGCCCATGCCGCCCGCGCCGAGGCGAGAGAGGATCGTGTGGCGGCCGATCGCGGCGCCGCGCTCGAGCACCGCGCGCGCCGACGGACGCTCGGCCCCGCGGGACTCGGCGGCGATCGTGTCGTCGGAGCCGGAGCGCTCGCCCATTGCACGGCGATGGTAGGCCGACCAGGCGACGACGTGGCAGATGGACTACCGTTCATCCCGTGATGACCGATCTCGCCAAGCTCTTCTCGGGCCTGCTGCTCGCAGCCGCGCTCACGCTCGCCTGTGGTGGCGCCCCGCCCGCTGCGCCCGTGGAGACCGCGGCGACGCCGGCGGAGAGCGGCGGCGTCACGCCGGCGACGACTGCCGCCCCGAAGATCGTCGCGGACGAAGCCACCTTCGACTTCGGTGCGATCGGGGGCACCGAGGCGGTCGAGCACGTGTTCAAGGTGCGCAACGTCGGAGACGTCGACCTGAAGGTCGAGCGCGTCGAGAAGACTTGAGGGTGCACCGCAACCGTCATCTCCGATGACGTGGTTCCCCCGGGTGGGGAATGCGAGATCAAGGTCACTCTCCGCCCCAAGGCCGGGCAGACGAACATCGAGAAGCACATCGTCGTGGTCAGCAACGACCCGGTGCAGCCGAAGCTCATCCTGACGATGAAGGGCAAGCTGCTGGTCGACGTCGAGGCGGTCCCGCCGTCGGTGCAGATGATGAACCTGGCACCCGGCGAGCCGGGTATCGCGACCGTGTCCGTCGAGCGGAGCCTCGACTCGGCCGCCACGGTGACGTCGGCGCACATCGAAGACACGAAGAGCTTCTCGATCCGCGCGATCGAGACGAAGCCCGGGGCGCTGGCGACCTACGAGGTCCGCTTCGCCGGCGGCGAGGTCGGCACCGCCTCCACCAACGTGATCGTCGAGACGACGGGCGAACACACGCCCAAGCTCACGGTCCCGGTGCGCGCGAGCGCGTCGTACAACCTGGTGTACCCGAAGCGCGTGAAGATCACGCGAGACGGCAGCGGGCGACTCGAGCACGCCCTCCGGATCTCCACGCGTCGCGGAGATGCGCCGAAGATCGGGAAGGTGGAGGACCCGGATGGGTTGCTGGAGATCGAGGTGGGGGAGGCGAAGGGGACGTCGGTCGAGATCAGGCTGAAGGTCCGTGAGGACGCGGTGGCGGCCATCGACGAGCGAGGGCGGCACACGCTGTGGGTGCACACGAATGATCCGGACGAGCCGAAGCTGGAGCTCGAGTACACGGTGCAGACGGCCGAGCGTCGCAAGCCGCCCCAGGCCAAGCCGGCCGAGCCGGCGACGGCGGTGCACTAGCGCTAGCGCGGCGAGTGTTCGTCGAGGTTCGCGCCGCCCCACTCGACGACCGTGAAGCCGGTGCGCTCGCGCTGCGGGATCGCCGGCGCCGCGACCCTGACCGGGGTCTCGCTGCGCGCGAAGATCATGAACAGGCGGAGCACGGTGTCGGGCGCCGGCGTGACCTGCAGGCGCGCGTACGCGCCGTAGCGCGCCTCGTCGACGAGCTCGATCACGCTGTGCGGATTGCCCTCGAGCTCCGGCAGCCAGTAGGTCACGAAGTCGCCGCACTCGGCGTCGGTGAGCGCGTAGCGATCGCACACCGTCTCCAGGAACGCAGCGCTGTCTCTGCCCGGCACGGTGTGCGCGCGTGCGGGATCGATCGCGAAGTCGCCGCTCGTCGCCTCCCAGAACAGGTACTCGTGGCGACGGCCCGTCGCGACGTCGCGGAGCGTCCCGTCTGGATCCGCGTCGACGGTCCAGCCCGCGTCGCCGTGCGGCGGATAGCTGACATCGAGACCGCCCGCGACGTCGATGCGCGCGTGGACCCGCGTCGGCGCCTCGGGGTAGAGGTAGACGACCGGCTTGCGCACCGCGATGGGGCGCGGATCGGGCTTGCCGAAGTCGAGCAGCGTCACGTCCGTGCAGATGCCGACGATGCCGGGCCTGCTCGCCTCGGCGCTGAACGCAAAGGTGGTGGGCGTCGGATCCTGCTCGCCCGTGACGACGAGCAGCTCACGGGCCTCGTCGAGGTCGTAGCCGGCGCGCGCGAGCTCTTCGAGCCGCGCGGCGTCGCGGATGCGTGCGCGCAGCGTGGTGCGCTCCCACGCACCCGTCGCGAACGGGCCCCCCGCGAGCGTGATGATCTTGCCGCCGTTCTCGCTGTCGCGGGACTGGAAGCCGCGGATGTCGCGGGCACTGCGGCGTGACGGTTGCGGCCGCGGATCGATCGTCAGCGACTGACGATCGGCGGAGAGCGAGAACACGTACACGGACGCGATCGCCTCGGGGACGCGCTCGAGCGCCTCGGCCAGGGGGCGCATCTCGCCGTCGGGTGGCGGCGTGGTCGGAGTGTTCGACGGCGGCGGGGTCGAGAAGGGCGTCGGAGGATCGGATCGACCGCACGCGGCCAGCAGGATCGGGACGAGCAGGAGCAGGCGGGGCATCGCGTCGACCAGCGTTGCGTGGGGGCCGGTCATCGGGCAAGCGCAACGATGGGAGCGGCGGCGGGTGCCCCTGGCTCACAGCAGCCCGCACTTGCGGCGCCCGGCGTTCGGCCCGAACGCGTCGATCGGGTACACCAACGCGAAGTTGAAGCACATCTCATCCCCGGTGCCTTCGCCGACCGTGACGGCGACATCGCCGTCGTTGTCGTAGGTGCACGTGGTGCGCAGCACGTCGCCGGGCTCGACGCGCACCGCGGGGGTGTGCGGGTGGTAGATCTGGTTGTTGAAGTTCCAGCCGTCGACGGCGACGAGCGGCTCCTTCGCGGCCTCGTCGCCGCCGCGGAGGATCTCGGTGGTGAGCGACTCGCCGAGCTCGTGCATGTGCGGCCAGCTCGACAGGATGTTGAACGGCTCGTCGAGGAAGCTGGTGTCGCAGTCGCCCGCGGTCGAGTACCCGGTGGTGTTCGGCGGGATGTCGATGTGCACGGTGCCGAGCCAGATCGACGCGGCGGCGTTCGCCCGCGCGGGCTCGGTGCACAGCGCGACGCCCGACGCGTCGGAGGCGTCGGTGTAGCCGGCGATGTTGTTGTAGTGGATCTGCAGCATCAGCACCTCGCCGGGGCCGGGCAGCTCGAGGCCGACGTCGTCGGGCAGGGTGAACGCCGGCGCGCCGGGGGCCCAGCCCATGAGCAGAGAACCGTTGCCCCCGAACTGATCGCCGCACGGCCCGGCCATGCCCGGCTCGGTGCCCTCGGGGGCGTGCAGCAGCAGCCAGTGGTGGATCACGCGCTCGTCGTCGATGATCGGCGCCCACGCGACGCCCTGCTCGTCGCCGGAGAACGGCGACGCGAAGGTGAAGCATTGATAGATGTCGTCGACGATCGGCACGTCGAAGCCGGTGCCCTCGGCGTCGCCGTGGGCGGTGAACGTCACGCTCGGCTCGCAGGGCAGCTCGTACGACGGATCGTCCGGGCCGCCCGTGTCGTCGATCGGGTCGCAGGTCTCGGGGCCCGACGGCGTGCCGGCCTCGATCCAGTCGAGGACGATCGCGAGATCGGCCGCGCTGACGTCGTGCGTCGGCGGCATCGGGCGCTGCTCGTCGACCATGCGCTCGGTGACCAGCGCGCTCACGGGCCGCGTCGGATCGGTGGCGGCGGGGACCTGCAGATCGGCGTAGTCGACCAGCGCCATCGGGGCGCCGAACGACGGGGTCGCGCCGTGGCACGAGCCGCAGTGGGCGTCGAGGATCGCGGCCACATCGCAGGGCAGGGTGGACGCGACGTCGCCCGTCGAGTCCGCCGCGGAATCGCCCGAGTCTGCGAGCGATCCGGAGGTGCCCTCCGCGGAGCCCGACTCGGGGTCGGCGGTCGGATCGGCGGAGCAGGCGTGCGCGAGGGACAGCGGCAGGAACGCGGCGATGCGCATGGGTGGGGGCGAGGGAGCAACGACCGTGCCGGGTGAATTGCCGGTCGTTTCCCGCGCTGGCCCGCCCACCCTCGACGATGATCCAGGGCCCGCAGACCAGCGCGAGCGCCGGCTCGGCCAGGGGCCGCCAAGACCAACCCTCGATCAGCACACCGTGTCGGTGTCGCAGCCGACGTCGACCGTGAAGTCGACCGGCACCGACTCGGGGGCGCAGGCATCATTCGCACACATCGCGAAGTGCAGCTCGCCGGCGATGTGCTTGGCGCCCTTGTCCTGCATGCGGAAGGGGAGCACGAACGCGAGGCCGTCGGCGTCGAAGCGCGCGGCCTGGTCGGCGCGCTGCTCCACGCGATCGAACTCGACGCCGGTGGTGGGCGTGATGGTGAGCTTGGGCGCGTAGTCGAGGTTGACGTGCCACGGGGCGCGCGGCGACACGACGATGCGCGCCTCGCCCGAGCCACCCTTGGTGCCGCGCGCCGGAGCGTCGATCGCCACGTCGAAGCGCGGGCCCGCGGGCGCGGCCGCGGCGGTGCTCGGCGCCGGGGGCTGGGCCGTCGACGGGCAGGCCGCGAGGGCGAGGGCGACCAGGGGGAGCGCGAGCGTCCGGAGGATCACGGACATGAGAATGGTACGAACGCCCCGGGGATATCGGTGGCGAGCGCGGCGCACGGCGTGCGGAGCGTCACCACGGCGCGCGCTGCGGCCTTGGCCCGACGACGACCCGCGGTCAGGGCGACCAGGTCGCGTCGCCGTCGTCGCCGCGATCGGCGGTCAGCTCGACGCGGATCGCCACGCGGTCCTGGAGCTTGAGGGCGCCCGCGAGCGCGCGGTACGGCGCGATGCCCCAGCGCGTCGGCGTCAGGGTCGTCTCGACGATCCAGTGATCGTCGCGGCGCTGCACCGCCAGCGGCGCCAGTGTGACGGTCTGTCCGTGCAGGGTCAGCGCGGCGGCGTCGATCGTCACGCTCGCGCCGTTGCGGCGGATCGTGCCCGTCAGGGTGGCCTCGGGGAAGCGGCCGACCTCGAGGACGTCCTTCGCCATCGTCTGCTCGATCTTCCGCCGATCGCCGTCCGAGAGCACGCCCGGGGCGACGGCCCCGCGCTCGACCGCGCCGTCGACCTGCAGTGACGCGAGCATGAACCGCGCCTCGAGCTGCTCGCCGCGGCGCACGACGGTGAAGCTGCGGCAGCGGATCTGCAGATCGTGGGCGAGCCGCGCGAGCAACCCGTCCTTGTAGGTGGAGATGACGACGCGGTTGGTCATGACTCGGCCTCGGACCAGGGCATGGCGGCCAGCGTACGCCGGCTCGCGCCGAGCACCGCCGTCTGGAACAGGTTGTCATCCCGCCAGACATCGCCGCCCAGCAACGAGATGAAGCCCGAGCGCATCACCGCGTCGGGGACGTCGCCGAAGAACAGGTTGTCGAACATGCGCGAGTTGTAGAACCGGTGCGCGATGGCGTGGAAGGTGCGGTAGGCGACGTTCATGCGGTCCGACAGCGGCCGCATGAGCAGCGGATCGGCCTCGGTGCCGCGGGCCAACGCCGAGACCAGCAGCTCGGCCATGGTCGACGCCGCCGACAGGGCGATCGCCACGCCCGACGAGAACACCGGGTCGAGGAAGCCGGCCGCGTCACCGATCGCGACGCGTCGTGCGTCGTGCGTGGAGCTGCTCGCGTAGCTGTAGTCCGCGATCCGGCGCGGGGCCGAGACGCGGGCGCCACGGATCAACCGCGACAGCAGCGGCGAGCGATCGACCTCGTCGAGGACACGATCCTCGGCGATGGGTGAGGTGCGCAGGACGGCGCCGATGCTGAGGCGCCGGCCCGCCAGCGGGATCGCCCACAGCCACCCGTCCTCGATGCGCAGGACCTTCACGTCGCCCCGCTGCGCGAGCTCGGCCCACGCGTCGTCGTCGAGGCCGTCGTAGTGCACGAACGACGCGGCGCGACCGAGGCCGGGGATGACGAGGACGTCTCGGCCGCCGCGCGAGAGCAGGCCGCGTCGACCGCTGGCGTCGACGAGGTAGCGGGCCCGCACGACCGACGCAGCGGCGCGATCGGGCCCGGGGCGGAGCTCGGCGGAGCCGCTGCGGCCCTCGTCGGGCCCGGAGCCGGGAGGCGTCGCCGCGAAGCGGAGCTCCACGGCGTCGTCGCCCACCGCGTGCTCGAACACCGTCACGCCCTCGCGCACCGTCGCGCCGCTGCGCCGGGCAGCGTCGGCGAGATCGGTGTCGAAGCGATCGCGCTCGACCTGATAGGCGAACCGCGGCGGCCCCGGCAGCGCGTCGGCGAACGGGAAGTACGAGGTCTCGCCGATCGCCTCGTCGTGGAACTCCGCGCCGAGCTTGCGCAGGTACCCGAGCTTCTCGAGATCGAGGCCGACGCGCGCGAGCACCGGCAGGCACGACGGCAGCAAGGACTCGCCGATGTGGAACCGTGGGAACCGCTCGCGCTCGAGCACGACGACCGACCACCCGGCCTGGGCGACGAGCGCGGCCGCAGCGGTGCCCGCCGGACCCCCGCCGACCACCGCGACGTCGAAGCGCTCGACGGTGGTCATGCGTCGAACCTCGCGAAGATCAACGATGTCGAGCGCGCGCGGATCATGCGTCGAACCTCGCGAAGATCAACGATGTCGAGCGCGCGTAGATCATGCGTCGAACCTCGCGAAGACGAGCGACGTATTGATCCCGCCGAAGGCGAAGTTGTTGTTCATCACGAGCCGCGAGTCCTGGACCCGCAGCTCGCGGACGTA
Organism: Deltaproteobacteria bacterium Ga0077550; assembly: GCA_001464385.1. GTDB lineage: Bacteria > Myxococcota_A > Polyangia > Nannocystales > Nannocystaceae > Xiheibacterium > Xiheibacterium aquaticum. Next base: position 31,385 of record LNFB01000378.1, read on the forward strand.
GTCCAGCGCCGCGCACCGCGGATCGACCTCGTCGAGGTTGCGCGTGGGCGGCACGAAGCCGTCGCGCATGGCCTGGATCGACACGATCGACTCGATCGCGCCGCAGGCCCCGAGCGTGTGACCGGTGTAGCTCTTGGTCGACGAGATCGCGATGTCGGGGCCGAGCACGCGGGCGGTCGCGTGGGTCTCGGCGATGTCGCCGAGCTCGGTCGCGGTGCCGTGGCCGTTGACGTAGTCGATCGCCGTCGCAGCGAGGCCCGCGTCGTCGAGCGCGCGCTGCATCGCGCCGGCCATGCCCTCGACCGATGGCGAGGTCGCGTGCTGCCCGTCGCAGTTGGTGCCGTAGCCGACGAGCTCGGCGAGGATACGCGCGCCCCGTCGCCGCGCGTGCTCGTACTCCTCGAGCACCAGCGTGCCGGCGCCCTCGCCCACGACCATGCCGTCGCGCGCCGCGTCGTAGGGCCGCGGGCTGGCCTCGGGCCGCTCGTTGTACTTGGTCGAGGTCGCGTACATGACGTCGAACACCGCCGCGTGCAGCTCGTGGAGCTCCTCGGCGCCGCCGCACAGCATGAGGTCCTCGTAGCCCGAGCGGATGGCCTCGTAGCCGTAGCCGATGCCCTGGCTGCCGCTGGTGCATGCCGAGCACGTCGTGATCACGCGGCCCTTGATCCCGAAGTGGATCGCGAGGTTCGCCGCGGTGGTGTGGCTCATGAAGCGGAAGTACGCCGACGACGGCATGCCCTCGAAGGTGTTCTCGGTGAACACGCGCTCGAGCGGGCCCTTCATCGACGACGACGAGCCGTGCGTGGACCCGTGCGCGACGCCGACCCGCGCGTCGGCGAGGTCGTCGAGCGTGAGCCCGGCGTCCTCGAGGGCGCGCTCGGTCGCCCACACCGCGAGCAGCGCGACGCGACCCATCGTGCGAGTGGCCTTGCGCGGGTAGTCGAGCGACAGGCCCCGGACCTCGCCGGCCAGGCGCGTGTACAGGCCCTTGTACGCGCCCCACTGCGGCATCGTGACGATCCCGGTGGTGCCCTCGCGCAGCGAGCGGACCACGTCCGGGACGCTGTGCCCGATCGGCGACGCGATGCCCATGCCGGTGACGACGACGCGACGGCGCCCGCCCGGGTTCGCGCTCATGTCATGCCCCCGTCGATCGTGATGACCTGGCCGGTGATGTAGCTCGCCACGTCGCTGGCCAGGAAGCCGACGAGGCTCGCGACCTCGTCCGGACGGCCGAGCCGCCGCATCGGGATCGTCGGCAGGATCTGATCGAGCGGCAGGCCCGCGAGCATCTCGGTGTCGATGAGGCCCGGCGCGACCGCGTTGACCGTGATGCCGCGCTTGCCGAGCTCGGCGGCCAGGCTCTTGGTCGCGCCGATGATCCCGGCCTTGGCCGCGGCGTAGTTGGTCTGACCGCGGTTGCCATGGATGCCGGACACCGACGACAGGTTGATGATGCGACCCCAGCGGCGCCCGACCATCGGCATCACCAGGGGCTTGGTCACGTTGTAGAAGCCGTCCAGCGTCGTGCGCAGCACGTCGTTCCAGGCGTCGCGCTCGAGGGCGGGGAACGGCGCATCTCGGGTGATGCCGGCGTTGTTGACGACGATGTCGAACGGGCCGCCCTCGTCGACGAGCGCGGCAAGGCAGGCCGCGGTCGCCTCGGCGTCCGCGACATCGAACCGGCAGGCCGACGCCGTCCCGCCCGCCGCGACAATCGACGCGACGACGGCCTGCGCGGCCGCGTCGTCGCGGCGATAGTTCACCACGACGTGGGCCCCACGGGAGGCGAGCTCGCGGGCGATCGCCGCGCCGATGCCCCGGCTCGCGCCGGTGACGATCGCGCGCCTTGCGGTCGCTTCGGGGCTCACGCGGGGTTTCTTAGCACGTTCAAGGTCGCGGTCGCGACGTCGATCCCGGCCCGGAGCGCGCGGCACTCGTAGCTCGCGAGGCGGTCGGCGCCGAAGTTGCGTCGGACCTCGATCGTCAGCACATCACCGGGCGCGAACGCTCGGGCGTGGAGCGCCACGTCCCGCACGCCCACGAGGTAGCCGCCCTGCGGCGCCTCGCCGCGCCAGCGGGCCAGCGCGCCGAGGTGCGCCGCGGCAGCCTGCGCCATCGACTCGACCGCGTAGATCGCCGGAAGCTGTCCATCGCGCAGGCACGCCGTGCCGCGGCCGACGGTGAACGAGCAGGTCGCTGACGCCTCGGTCGCGGCGAGCAGCGCATCGACGAACACCATCGGCGGGCGATGGGGGATGAGCTCGACGACCGCGGGGATCGACGCGGGCGGGGCGGGGAGGATCGAGTCCGACGCGGTCACGGCGTCGTGGCGCTGCGGGCCTCGGCGGACAGGCGTCGCACGCTGTTGAACAGGTACACCGTGATGATCCCGGTCAAGGACAGACCGAGCAGCGCGGGCACGTCGACATCGATGTACGCCGCGACGACGACCGTGCCGAGGGTGACGACGAAGAGGTTGGCGACGAGCACGTAGTAGAACGCCTGCGGTGCCGTACGCAGCAGTCGATGCGTGAAGAGGCCGAGTCCGAGGTACGCGAAGCCCGTCAGCATGCGTGCGATCGACAGCCACGACACGATGTCGAACGACCGCCGCGTGACTTCGAGCCCGGCCCCCAGGACCACGAGGACGCCGATGAACAGGAAGTACGCGCGCAGCGAACGGGGGGTCTCACGCATCGCCATGACGATCGAGGCTCGCACGGCGACGCGGATGCCGCAACCAGAGAGGGCCGCGGCCGACGACGCTCACCCACCCACCCATCGTGTAGGCTCGCCACCATGTCCGGCCGCACGTGGACCGACGCCGAGCTCGATCGCCTGCGCCGTGTCGCCGACCCGCTCGCCGACGGCATCGTCGACGAGATCTTCGCCGAGGGCGAGATCACGGCCGTGCGTCGGCTGCTGCGTCACCTCGTCGACAACGACCACCCGCTGCTGGTCGAGCCCGGGCTCGCGCTGCCGCCGGCGTTGCTCGCCGCGGTCGAGCGGTACTTCGAGCGCAGCGACGCGGAGCTGCCGACGTTCGACCCGGCGATGGTCGAGGCCGGTGAGCGGGTGTTCGAGCTGCACGGCCCCGAGATCCTGATGACGCTGTGCTGCTATTCGCTGCCGGCGTCGTACACGGCGAAGAAGGGCGTGCACGTGCTCGCGCAGACCAAGCGGCTCGAGTCGAACCCCAAGCGGCGGCTGATCGAGACCACGCAGATGGTGGTCGACGTGATGACGCCCGGCGGACTCGAGCTCCGCGGGAGCGCGCGGACCCACGGCAAGGGGATCCGCAGCGCGCAGAAGGTCCGGCTCATGCACGCCGCGATCCGCAGGATGATCCTGCACGCCGACGGCCAGGCGTGGATCGACGCCTACGATGCGCCCATCAACCAAGAGGACCTCGCCGGCACGCTGATGACGTTCTCGCAGGTGGTGCTCGATGGGCTCGAGCGCCTCGGCGCCCCGCTGACGCAGGCCCAGCGCGAGGCGTACCTCTACACGTGGCGGGCGATCGGATCGATCATGGGCGTGCGCGACGAGGTCATCCCCGTCGACCTCGCCGAGGCCCGGGCGCTGACCGACACGATCCGTCGGCGGCAGTCGGCGCGCAGCGACGCCGGGGACGTGATGACCGCGGCGCTGCTCGAGACGATGCAGAGCTCGGTGCCGGGGCTCCTGCGCGGGCTGCCCGCGACGCTGCTGCGGTTCTTCCTGCGCGGTGACTCCCGCTACCTCGCGCTGCCGCCAGGCGACTGGACGCGGGTGATCGTGGCGATGATCCACTGGTTCACGCTGGTGTTCGATCGGCTGGCCGGTGCCTCGCGGGTGTCGCGGGCCCTGTACCGCGCGTTCAACCGGCGGATGATCGCCGCGTTCATGCGGGTCGAGCGGGGCGCCAACCGGCCCGACTTCGCGATCCCGGATCACCTCGCGCGCTCGTGGAAGGTCCCGGATCAGCCCGCGTCGTCGTCGTCGTGATCGAGCAGCGCGTCCACCACGGCGCCGTGGTGCGCCGCGCCGCACCGCGTCGCGAGGTCACGCGCGCGCTCGAGGTGGCCCCGACCCGGGACGCTGGCCGGGCCGCGCAGACGGCCGAGCTCGAGCTCCGCCTGGGCCTGGCAGAAGCGCAGACCCAGGCGCTTGGCGCTCACCAACGCGCGCTCGCACGCGTCGATCGCCGCGGGCACGTCGCCCTGCAGCGCCCGGACCTGGCCGTCGAACAGCAGCGATGACGCCTCGCCGACGGGGTTGCGGCGCGACCACGATCGCAGCACGACGGCGTGCTCGCGCGCCGCGTCGAGGGCGGCGTCGCCCCCCGAACCGCGCGCCGCGGCGATGAACGCCTCGGCCGGTGCGGTCAGCACGTGGGCGCACGGCGGTGGGATCGCGATCGCGTGGCCGCGGACATAGGCGTTGGTCGCGAGCCCGGCGGCCAGCGCGTCGCCGCCCGACCACGCGCGCACGAAGCAGCGCGTCGCCAGCACGAACGCCTCGCCGAGCAGGTACTCGGCGCCGACGCCCGCCGCGGCGCGGGCGAGCACGCGCTCCCCCTCCTCGAAGCGGCCGAGCATGCACAGCGCATGGGCTTCGCCGCACGCGAACGAGTGTTCGTGCTCGGGGCTGCGCAGCGTCAGCAGCTCGCGGGCCCGCGCGTAGTGGGCGAGCATCGCCGCGAAGTTGCCGAGGAAATACTCGCACTGGCCGATGAAGCCCTCGGCCAGGGCGAGGCCGAGCTGGTAGTCGGCGCGCTCGGCCGCGGCGTAGCCGGACTCGAGCAGCTCCTTACAGCGGGCGAACTCGCCGGCGCCGAGGCGGTAGGCGCACTCCATCTGCGTGGCCTCGACGAGCGCTGTCGGGTCGTCCTGCGCGAGCGCGGCGGCGCTGGCCCGCGCGAAGTAACGATCGGCGAGGCGACGCAGGCCCATGTACGACGCCGAGTAGCCCATCACCGCCAGCGAGTACGCGCTGGGGCGGCCGGCCCGCTCGGCGAGGTTCGCCGACAGCAGGCTGCAGGCGAAGATCCGCAGCACGTCGCCGGAGTACGTCGAGAGGTTGGCGAGGCGCCCGGCGGCGCGCGCCCCCTCGAGCAGCTCGGCGCAGCGCTCGCGACGACGCGCGACGAAGCGGCCGGGCAGCGCGAGCAGGAACACGTGCACGAGCACCAGCCGCAGCAGCAAGAACGCCCAGCCGACCCGCGAGCCCGGCAGCGGCCGGCCCAGCTCGCGCACCGCACCGGACAGCTCGCCGACTGCCCGCGAGAGATCGCCCATGACGTAGTGCGCCTCGCCGAGCTTGCGGTGCCATCGCACCAGCACGACGCGCTCGAAGTCCACGTGTCCGCGCAGCTCGATCGCGCGGGCGAGCAGCCGCGCGGCGTCGCCGTAGGCCCCGTTGGCGAGGGCCTGCTCGCCAGCGAGCCCCGAGCAGCGCGCCTCGTCGGCGAGCAGCCCGGATTCGCGGAAGTGGTGCGCCAGGGCCTGGATCTGGCTGTCGGACTCGCCGTGCTGCGCCCGCAGGATCTCGCCGAGCTCGCGGTGCAGCTGTTTGCGGCGCTCGTCCGACAGCTGCGCCAGCAGGTGCTCGCGCAGCTTGTCGTGGCGAAATCTCCACCGCCCGCCGTCGGACTCGAGCACCGCGCAGGCGGTGGCGTGATCGAGCGCGCGCTGCAGCGTGTCGCGATCGACGAAGCCGGCGAGCAGCTCGAGGTCGAGCTCGCGACCCGCGACGGCGGCGACCTCGAGCATCGGCCTCGCCCACGGCTCGACCCGATCGATGCGCCGCCGCATCGCCCGGCGGACCCCACCGGCGGCCACACTCGCGGGCATGGTCATGGTGCCGATCGCGTGCAGGTCGCCGGCCTCCTCGGCGAGGAAGCGCATGACCTCGACCAGCAGCAGCGCGTTGCCCTCGCTCTCGCGCATCAGCAGCGCGCGAAGGTCGGCCCCGGCGCCTCCCGTCATCGCCTCGGCGATCTCGGTGATCGCCCGGGGCTCGAGCGGCCCGAGGCCGATCGCCTTCGCGCCGGGCACCGCCTCGGGCAGGCCCGGCGCCTCGTCGTTGCGGTAGCCGGCGATGATCATCACCCGGTGCCCGCCGAGCCGCGGGACCAGGCGCGCGAGCAGATCGATCGACTCGGATCCGGCCCATTGCAGATCGTCGAGGAGGATCACCAGCGGCGACTCGAGCGACTGCGCGGTCGCGGCGACGACCCGGGCGAGGCGCTGCTGTGTGCTCTTGGCGTCGAGGTCGGGCGCCGGCTTGTGCGGCTGGCCGCGCAGCGCGTCGAGATCGGGGACCACCGGGGCGAACACCGCGGCCGCGGCCTCGTCGGTGCAGGCGAGCGCGAGCAGGCGGAACACCTCGCGCCACACCTCGTAGGGGCGGCCGCCGTCGGCGCGCGCCTGGCCGCGGACGACCACCGCGCCGCGGGCGATGGCCTCGGCGCGCAGCTCGTCGAGCAGCCGTGACTTGCCGATGCCGCTCTCGCCGCCCAGCAGCCACGACTCGCCCGCGCCCTCGAGGCAGCGGCGCATCGCGGTGACGAGCTGCGTGAGCTCGGCGTCGCGGCCCGCCAGCCGTGCGGTGCGCAGCGCGGACTCGCGGGTCTCGACGGTCTCGACGCTCAGCGACGTCCGCGGGATCGCGACCAGGCTCCGCAGCGCGGCCTCGGCCGAGGCGAAGCGCTGCGCCGGATCGGGATCGAGCAAGCGCCGCACGAACGCCCCGAGCTCGCCCTCGATCTCGTCGCCGGCGACCGTCGCCCCGCCCGAGAGCACGAGATCGACGATCGCGCCGGCAGCCGCGGCCTGGTGCGGGCGGCGACCGGTGAGGATCTCGTGGGCGAGCACGCCGACGCTGAACAGATCGGCCGCCGGCGTGTGCGGCTCGCCGAGCAGGACCTCGGGCGCGACGTAGGCCGCGTCGACGTCGGGGCCCGGCGCGTCGGCGAGGCACGGCACCACGTCGTGGATCTTCACCTGGCCGTCGACGAGGTGCACGGTGCGCGGCGACAGCTGCAGGTGGAGCAGGCCGCGGGCGTGCAGGCACGACACGGCGCGCAGCAGCTGTGCGACGAGCCCGAGCTGCAGCGGCCGTGACTGCTCGCGCGCGCGCTCGATGATGTCGACCGCGCCGTCGTGGTGCTCGGTGACGAGGTAGCCCGCGCCCTCGGAGATGCCGTGATCGAGGACGGCGACGATGTTCGGGTGGTGGAGCCCGGCCAGCGCGCGCAGCCGATCCACCGCCACGTCGGGGGCGCCCGCCACGTCCGGCATGCGCTGCACCGCGACCGCGCGGCGGGTCAGTCGATCGCGGCCGACGACCGCCGCGATGCCCGACGTCCACGCCGCAGGCGAGTAGCGGCGTGTCAGCAGCGGCCCCGCGGATGCGGGCGGATCGACGCCGGTCGCGGACGGCTCGCGCTCGACCCGCCGCAGCCGCGCGAGCACGTCGAGCAGCACGTCCATGCTCGAGTGGCGATCGGCGGGGTCGGGGCTGAGGCCGCGTCGCAGCACCCGGATGAGCCATGGCGGGACGTCGCCGGGATCCGACGGCGCCCGGATCTCGCCCGACATGACCTTCGCCGCGAGCGCGGTCGGGACGTCGCCGACGAAGGGCCGGACGCCGAACAGCGCCTCCCACAGCGCGACGCAGTAGGCGAACTGATCGGTGCGCTCGTCGATGGTGCCGCCGCGCCACTGCTCGGGGGCCATGTACGCGGGCGTGCCGATCACCGCGCCGGTGAGCGTGAGTCGCTCGGTCGTCAGCGCGGCCGCGCTCGAGTCGCGCGGCGTCTCCTCGGCCTCGGCATTCGCCGCGCGCGCCAGCCCGAAGTCGAGCACGCGGACGCGGCCGTCCTCGCCGACCAGGACGTTGTCGGGCTTGAAGTCGCGGTGGATGATGCCCGCGCGGTGGGCCGCCGCGAGCCCGCGGCCGGCGTCGACGAACGCCTCGACGACGCTGCGCCACGTCCGCGGCCGCATCGTGATCCACTTGCGGAGGTTGACGCCGCGGACCAGCTCCATCGCGATGAAGATCGCGTCGCCCTCGGTGCCGACGTCGTAGATCGTGATGACGTTGGGGTGCGAGAGCTTGGCCATCGCCCGCGCCTCGCGGAGCAGGCGGACGCGGCCCGGTGCCGGATCCGAGGACGCGGCGCGCAGCAGCTTGATCGCGACCGCGCGATCGAGGTCGGCGTCGTGGGCGGCGTAGACGACCCCCATGCCGCCCTCGCCGAGCTTGCCGGTGACCGCGAAGCGCCCGATGGCGGTGACCGGCGTCGTCTCGACGCCCTCGCGCTCCGACCCAACCTCCGAGGGGTCGAGTCGTGTGATCGGGCCAGTGCGCTCCACGCCGGAGGCGCATCATGGCACGGCGCCGCGGAGAACGGCGCGGCGGCGAGTTTTCCCGGATCGTCGGTGGGTTCAGTCGGCCGGCGGACGCAGCTCGAGCGACGACGCGCAGCCGCGAACGTCGTCCGGCTCGAGGCGCACGCAGGTCGCCGAGCCCAGCGCCTCGACGATCGACCAGGCCCAGCGCACCGGGTTGGATCGCAGCGGCGCGGGGACGGCCGCGGCGGCCGGGACGTCGCGCCGCGGCGCCTGCCACCGGGCGACGGCGCGGGGACCGGGCGCGACCTCGGCCGTGAGCCACAGCGCGACCGCGAGGCCGTCGTGGTGCGGGTGCAGCTGCGCGGGCATCGGCTCGTCGGCGACGACCAAGAGGACGTCGGAGGCGCCGCTCGCCAGCCACGCCTGGGCCTCGAGCCACGCCGCCGCGACGGTCTGCTCGCCGGCGCAGAGCGTGGTCGAGCGGCCGGTGTGTCCCTGGGCGATCGCGAGCTGGCCCGTCGCGGTGTTGTGCACGCTGGTCGCGAAGCGCAGCGGCGACAGGGCGCCGTCGCCGTCGCGCATCATGTCGAGCAGCTCGGCCGTGGTCGCGATCTCGCCGAACGCGGTGCCGTGGACGATCGCCGCGCGGGCCAGAGGCATGCCGGCACCGACGAGCTCGCCGGTGACCTCCGCGACGAGGCGCGTGGCCAGGCTGCAGCGCCGGCGCATCGCGGCGGGGATGAGCTCGGCGCGCGGTGCCCCGCGCTCGGCGGTCCACGTCGCGGCGGCGCGGATGAACACGTCGATCACGCGAGCCCCACGATCACGGCGGCGTTGCTGCCCCCGAAGGCGAACGAGTTGGACATCGCGTAGTCGCCGTCGAGCACGCGACGCTGCACGACCACGTCGATGCCGAGCGTCGCATCGATGTTGTCGCACCCGAGCGATGGCGGCACGACGCCCTCGGCCAGCGCCAGCGCGGTGAGGATCACCTCGGTGGCCCCGGCGGCGCCGAGCATGTGACCGGTGTAGCCCTTGGTCGCGACCACCGGCGTGCGCGCGCCGAACACCCGCGCGATCGCCTTGGCCTCGGCGGCGTCGTTGAGCGCGGTCCCGGTGCCGTGCGCGTTGATGAAGGCGATCTGCGCCGGTTCGAGCCCCGCATGCTCCAGCGCCGCGCGCATCGCCGCCGCCGCGCCGTCGCCTTCGGGGTGCGGCGCGCTCATGTGGTACGCGTCGCACGACTCGCCGACCGCGACCAGTCGGGTGGCCGCGTCCCCGCGACGCTCGACGAGCGCGAGCGCACCGCCCTCGCCGAGGCTGAGGCCGCGGCGCGCGACGTCGAAGGGGCGGCAGTGATCCGGCGCGACCAGCTCGAGCGCCGTGAAGCCACGCACGGTGGTCTCGCACAGGCTGTCGACGCCGCCGACGATGACCGCGTCGGCGAGGTCCGCGGCGATGAGCCGCGCGGCGGAGCCGAACGCCTTCGCGCTCGACGAGCACGCGGTGGAGATGGCGTAGCCGGGGCCCCGCGCGCCCGAGCACGCGCGCACCACCTCGATCGTGGCTTGCAGCGCGTGCTGCCGCGCGACGTCGAAGCCGGCCGGCAGCGGGGCGCCGCGGGTCCACGCGGCCTCGGTCGCCGCGATGCCGCCGGTGCTGGTCCCGATCACGATCGCGACCCGCGACGCACCCCAGCGCCGGTTCGCACGGTCGATCGCGCCTTGGATCGGGGCCAACGTCTGCGCCGCGATGCGGGCTTGCCTCGTGTCATGGGCGGCCAGCGCCGCAGGCAGGGGCGCGAGCGCGTCGCACAGGCCGTGCGTACCCGGCGGTCCCCACGACCACGGGAGCGCGCGTAGGCCCGATCGCGCCGCGGCGATCGCCGCGCTCACGCCCGTGAGGTCGGTGCCCAGGGCGTTGCACAGCGAGAGCGCGGTGATCGGGTGGCGGGTGTCCGTCGACATGCGGGACGTCGGGGCGGAGGGTCGCACGGATCGGTGGCTGGGCTCACGGGTCGATCGTGATCGGCTCTGGCGTCGCCTCGGGCGCGCTGCGGGCGGTCCGCCACGCCTCGAGCATCGCGACCGCGCTGGGCGGCGTGATCGCCGAGGCGCGCAGCAGGGTGATCGCCTCGGTGACCCCATCCACCGCTGCGCCGGTCTCGCCCTGCGCCCACAGCACGTCGGCGACGACGAGGCGCGCGTGGGCCCACGCGTCGGGATCGAGCGGAGGGTCGAGCCGTGCGAGCGCAGCCTGGGCGCTCGCACGCGCGTGCTCGAGATCGCCGCTGTCGCGCTGGGCGCGGGCGAGCCACACCTGTGTGACCGCGGCCGTCGTCCCCTCGTCGAGCATGCGCCGCGACTCGAACGCGGCCGTGAAGGCGACGATCGCCGGGGTGAAGTCGCCGCGTCCGTGCGCGGTGCGGCCGAGGAGGAACCGCGTCGTCGCGACCTCGAGCGGGCGCGCGCCGACGCCGGTGGTGCCCAGCTCGAGCGCTCGGTGCAGCACGGCGTCGGCCTCGTCCCAGCGCCCGAGGGTCACGAGCGTCGAGCCGAGCAGGTTGAGCGCGCGCGCGAGCTCGGCGACGTCCGCCGAATGCTCGCGGATCGCCAGCGCGCGCCGATGGCTCGCGAGCGCGAGATCGATGTGGCCGAGCTCGGCCTCGATCGCGCCGAGGTGGCTCAGCGCGTCGGCGACGTGCGGATCCTGGGCGCCGAACGCCTGCTCTTGGATCGACAGCGCTCGCTCGGCGAGGGGGCGCGCCTCGTCGGCGCGGCCGTGCGCGACCAGGACCTCGGCCACCGCAGCGCACGACTCGGCGACCCGCGGGTGCGTGGCGCCGAGCAGATCCTCGCGGATTGCGAGGGCGCGGCGCTGGTGGGTGAGGGCGTCGTCGAGGCGACGCGCGGAGATCGAGGCCTCGCCGAGCGCGACGAGGATGTCGGCGACGCGGAGATCCGACTCGCCGCGCGCGGCGATGCGGCGCTCGAGCGCAGCGCCGAGGGCGATCGACGCCGCGTCAGCCTGCCCCGCGGCGATCTGGGCGGCGGCCTCCGCGAGATCGAGCGTCGCGGCGGCGTCGTCGTCCGCGGTGCGCCCCAGCGCCGCGCGACCAATCGCCACCAGCTGCAGCACCTGGGTGGGATCCCGGCCGGCGGCCACCGCCCCGCGCGCGGCCGCGGCCGCGGCATCGCGCAGCATGGCCGGGTCGTCGCGCGTGATCGACGATTGCAGCGCGGCGTCGATGTGGGCGTTGCCCTCGTCGGTGCGCCCCGCGTCGAGGAGCTGCTCACCGAGCACGAGATGCGCCTCGCCGACCACCGCGTGCCGGTCGTCGAGGTCGATCGTGAGGGCGAGCGTGGCTTGGCCGAGAGGAACGCCGCGCGCATGGGCGCCCGTGGCCGCGGCGGCGCGGACGGCCACCAGCGCGTCCTCGATGCGCCGCAGCGCGACGCGTCGCTGCGGATCGAACAGCTCGGGGTCCCATCGCGGGGCCGCGCCGTCGCACGCGTCGATCGGCGCCAGCCACTCTGCCCCGTCGACGAGGTGCTCGACGACGCTGCGATCGGCGGCCGCCCAGGCCTCGGTGAGCGCGCCGAGCTGGGTGCGTCGCTGCTCGAGGCACGCCCACCGGTCGCGCGACGGGAGCTCGGGTTGGTCGGCGTGGCTGCGACACGCCGCGGAGGTCGCTTCGACCCATGCGTCGGCCCATCGCTCGACGTGGCGCTGCGCCTGCGCCCACGCGTCGGCCCCGAAAGGGGCACCGACCGCCGCGATCTTCGCGGCGAGGATCGCCCGAGTCGGCTCGTCCCAGATCCCCGCGAGCTCGGCGCGTGCGTCGTCGCATGGGTGCGGCCGTTCGTGGACGATCACCGCGGCCGTGATCATCGCGACGACCGCGACGCCGGCGCCCGCGACCGCGAGCCGGCGTCCGCGCGCGCCGCGTCGCTCGGCCGCTTCGATCGCGTCGAGCAGGGCGTCCATGCCGGCGAAACGTCGATCGGGATCGCGCGACAGCCCGCGCACGACGATGCGCGCCAACCAGTCGGGGACGTCGCTGCGCAGCGGGATGTCGGGCGGCACCGCGGTGTTGATGCGCGCGAGCAGCTGTTCGGCGGTGCGGCCCTCGAACGGTCGGCGGCCGAAGAGCGCCTCGTACAGCGCGACACAGAACCCGAACTGATCGATGCGCGCGTCCCCGAGCCCGTCGTACTGCTCGGGGGCCATGTAGGCCGGCGTGCCCGCAGCGACGTCCGATCGCGACAGCTCGGCGCCCGATCGACCGAGCGCCCCGGAGCCCGAGCCGTCGACGGGGAGCGCGCGGATCACCGTCTGCGCGTCGTCGCGGACGGGATCGAGCGCGCGCGCGAGGCCGAAGTCCACCACGCGCGCGCGACCCTGCTCGTCGACGAGGACGTTCGAGGGCTTGAAGTCGCGGTGGATGATGCCCGCCGCGTGCGCCGCGGCCAGGCCCGCGCCCGCCTGTCGGAACACCGAGAGGATCTCCTGCCACGATCGCGGCGGGTCCGCGCTCGGATCGTCGAGGTGCAGCCAGTCGCGCAGCGTCACCCCGGAGACCAGCTCCATCGAGACGAACACCTGGCCGTCGACGCGACCGGCGTCGAAGACCGTGACGACGTGGGGATGCGCGAGTCGGGCGAGGGCCTGGGCCTCGCGCAGGAGCCGGGCGCCGCGCTCGATCGCGTCGGGGCCCGCGGCCTCGATGAGCTTCAGCGCGACGCGCCGCCCGAGCTCGCGATCGACCGCGGCATAGACGACCCCCATCGCGCCCGCGCCGAGGCGGTGCAGGATCGTGTAGCGGCCGAGCTGGGTGGGAGGTGCGGCGACCGGTGGCGTCGACGGGGCCAGGGTCCGGCGTGGTGCGCTCGGCTCGCTCGACTCCCGCGGCAGTTCGCGCGGCATCAGCGGGCCGAGCAAGGTGCGCTCGCCCTCGTCGTCGTCTTCGCCGGGATCCGCGAGTCGGCCCAGTCCCCACAGTTGAACCCGCGAGCCCGCGCCCGAGCGCGCGCCGTCGTCGAGTTGTGCACGACCGTGATCATCGTCGCCGTCGCGCAGCGTCAGCATGCGCGTCGGATCGGAGTCGTCGGGATCTGCACGCGCGAGTTCGGCGACGAGCGAGAAGCACACCCCGCAACCATCGAGGTGTTCCTCGACCTGCGCGGCGTCGATCATCGGAAGCGCTCCGGACGCGAAAGCGACGAGAGTGTTCTCGTCGGGACACGCATCGCGAGGGGCGGAATCAGTCACTTGTTTCGCGCCGCGAATTCGCCCGGATCAAACCATGGTTCTCACGATGTTGGCTAGTCGATTGACCTCACCGATTCGGCACGGCCTGCTAGGTTGTGTCTTGGGAGTGAGCGGCGTGACCAAATCCGACGAACGTTCGGCGAGCGTCGACGTGCTCGACGACGAGCCGATGCGCACGGCGCTGCTCCGCACCGGCTCGATCGTCGCGGCTGCGGCGTGGGTCGGCTTCGCCGCGTTGGTGGGGTTAGGGGGCGCCACGGACAGCGCCGTCGTGATGCTCGCGTGCGCGGCCGCGACGAGCCTCGCGCCCCTGCTCGGCCGCGTCGCGGGATCCGGCGTCGGTGGCTCCTACTTCGTCGCGATGCTGATCGTCGGGCTCACGGCGACGTCGTTGCTGCGCGGCGGCTTCGAGGCCTCCGTCGCGCAGTGGTTCGCGATCGTGCCGCTCATCTCGGTGCTCGGCGCCCGCCCGCGCAAGGCGTGGCTCTGGGGCGCGCTGTCGGTACTCGCCCTCGTCGCGATCGTGATCGCAGAGCAAGGCCACTGGCTCGGCGCCCGCGCCCCCTCGACGCGGTTCGGCGCGGCGGCGTCGAGCGCCGCGCTGCTCGGCGTGGTCGCGCTGCTCGGCGCATTCTTCCATCGCCGCCGCGCAGAGGCGTTCGATCGCCACGCCGCGCTGCAGCGCGAGCTGTTCCAGTCCCAGCAGCTCGACGGGCTCGGCCGCCTCGCCGGCGGCATCGCGCACGACTTCAACAACCTCCTGTCGGTGGTGGCGACGCGTGCCGAGCTCGCCGCGAGCGTGGGCATCAGCGACGCGGAGCGCACCCAAGATCTCGAGGCCATCCGCGCCGCCGCCGAGCAAGGCGTCGCGCTCACGCGGGACCTGGTCGCGTTCGCGGGCGGCAACGACGGCGGCAGCGCCGAGAGCCTGCACGTCCGCGACGTCGTCCGCGACGTCGCGCGTCTGCTGGGGCGGGTGCTGCCCCGCACCATCCGCCTCGTGGTCGAGGTCGATCCGAACGCGGGACAGGTGATGGCGAGCCACCGGCGGATCCACCAGGTACTGATGAACCTCGTGCTCAACGCCAAGGAGGCGATGCCGGACGGCGGTGCGATCCGCATCGCCGTGGACGCGTTCGCGGGGCGGCCACCCGGGTCGAACCCGCGGACCCACGCCGCCGGCGCGTACGTCCGCATCCGCGTCGCCGACGAAGGCACGGGCATGAGCGAGCACACCCGCCGCCGCGTGCTCGAGCCGTTCTTCACCACCAAGTCCCGCGGCACCGGCCTCGGCCTCGCCACCGTGCACCGCATCGTCCGCGACTATGGCGGCGTGCTCGACGTCCGCTCGACGCTCGGCGAGGGGTCGGTCTTCGACGTGTACCTGGCCGAGCTGCCGAGTGCGGCGGACCAGCGCCACGCGGCGGCGCACGGAGGCTTGTGAGTGCGCGTCCGTGCTTCTGACGTCGCGCGTCAGCCGAAGCCGAGCGCGCGCCCGCCCTGGAATACCAGCAGCGCGGCGACGTACGCGATCGCGGTCATGCTGAAGAACATGAACAGCGTCCACTTCCACGAGTTGGTCTCGCGGCGGACGACGGCGAGCGTCGACATGCACTGGCACGCGTACACGAAGAAGACCATCAGTGCGAGGCCCGACAGGGGCGTGTGCCGCGGCTTGCCGGTCTCGGCGTTCACGTCGGCGCGGATGGCCTCGCGCAGCTCGACCGGATCGTCCTCGTCGGCCTCCATGCCGTAGACGAGGCCGAGCGTGCCGACCAGGACCTCGCGCGCGGCGAAGCTGCCGATGATGCCGATGCCCATGCGCCAGTCCTGACCGATGGGCTCGAGCGCCGGCTCGAGCGTCTGGGCGGCGCGACCGGCGTAGCTCTGGGCGATCTGCGTCGGGCCCTCGCCGCCGGCACCGGTCGCGTCGCGCGGGAAGCTGAGCAGCGCCCACAGCACGATCGTCATCGCGAGGATCACGGTGCCCGCGTTGCGCACGAAGTCCATCGTGCGGTCGTAGACCATGAGCACGGTGTTGCGCAGCCGCGGCACGCGGTACGGCGGCAGCTCGAGCACGAGCGGCGGGGTCGGGCTGCGCAGCAGCGTGCGCTTGGCGATGTAGCCCACCGCGAGCGCCGAGCACGTCGACAGCGCGTACATCCCCAGGAGGATCCCCGCGCGCTGGAGGTTCGCGCCCTCGGCGTCGGGATCCGCGACGAACAGCGCCCCGATCACGAGGCTGTAGATCGGCAGGCGCGCCGAGCAGCTCATGTACGGGATCATCAGGATCGTGACCAGCCGATCCTTGAAGCTCGAGATGGTGCGCGTGCCGAGGATCGCCGGCACCGCGCAGGCATAGCCCGACAGCAACGGGATGAACGCGCGGCCGTGCAGGCCCAGCCGCGACATCAGCCGGTCCATCAGGAACGCGGCGCGGGCGAGGTAGCCGCTGTCCTCGAGCGCGCCGAGGAACAGGAACAGCATCGCGATCTGCGGCACGAACACCACCACGTTGCCCGCGCCGGCGATGACGCCCTGCGTGACGAGATCGGTGAGCAGCCCCGGGCCGAGGGCGTCGGACACCGCCTCGGAGAGGAGGCCCATCGCCCACTCGATCGCGTCCATGAACGGTTGCGCCCACGTGAAGACCGCGGTGAAGATCGTGCCCATCACCAGGGCGAACGCGACGAGGCCCCACAGGCGGTGGGTGAGCAGGCCGTCGATGCGATCCGACATCGCCATCGCGGGCGCCGCGGAGCGGTCGGTCGACGTCGCGGCCGCATGCGCGAGCACGCGATCGACCTCGCGGTAGCGCAGCTCGACCAGCGCGAGCGCGGCGCGGCGCAGGCGATCGGGCTCGATGGCCGCGAGCCGTCGGTGCTCGTCGGGGTCGCCCGGCACGTCGATGCCCTCGGCTGCGGCCGCGGACGCCAGCAACCATCGGCTCCGGGGCGCGTCGCCGCCGAGGTCCGCGAGCGTCTCCGCGAGCTCCGCCATCCCCGGATCTGCGTCGGGATCGATCGCGACGAGGTGCGGCGTGCCGCGCTCGGGCAGGCGCGCCACCGCGGCGACGAGCTCGCGCGCCCCGTCGCCACTGCGGCCCGAGGTCGGGATCACCGGGGCGCCGAGGCGCTCGGCCAGCCGCGCCGCATCGGCCGTGAGCCCCAGGCCCTTGGCCGTGTCGCTCATGTTGAGCGCGATGACCATCGGCACGCCGAGCTCGCGGAGCTGCAGCGCGAAGTAGAGGTTGCGCGACAGGTTGGTCGCGTCGACGACGAGGATGATCGCCGACGGTGCCGGCCCGTCGGCGCCGGTGAGCGCCGCGTGGGCGGCGACCTCGTCCGCGGACGTCGCCGTGAGGCTGTAGCAGCCGGGCAGATCGACGAGCGTGATCGGGACTGGCGGCTGCATCGCGGCCGCGACCTCGCCCTCGCGCCGCTCGACGGTGACGCCGGCGTAGTTGCCCACGCGGTGGCGCGACTGCGTCATCACGTTGAACAGGCTGGTCTTGCCGACGTTGGGGTTGCCGGCGAGCGCCACCAGGCGGGGGGCTGGGGTGCTCACGCGATGCGGACCCTCGCCGCTTCGGCGCGGCGCAGCGAGATGTGGTAGCCGCGCAGGGAGAACTGCAGCGGGTCGCCCAGCGGTGCGACCTTGATCAGGCGCACCGGCGTGCCGACGACGAAGCCCATCTCGGCGAGTCGGATCACGAGCGCGCCGTCACCGTCGAGCCCAGCGACGTCGCCGGACTCGCCAACCGACAGCGACGCGAGATCTCGGCGGGGCACCTGCGGCAGCATCGAGCGCGAAGCGGAGGCGGGTCAAGCTGCGCGCACGAGGACGGGAGATCGGCGGGGCGACGCGGCCAAGGCCACCGAAGCTGTCGCGCGCGCGCGAGCAGGGTCACGTGTGCCGGGCGTCCGAGCGTTCGCGGCGGGCCCAGAACAGCGCGCGGTCCGCCGCCCAAGGCTGCTACCCTCCCGCGCTCGCGCCGGCCCAACAGCGGGCCCGGCGCGCACGAGGCACCCCATGGAATATCGCACGCTCGGTCGAACCGGTCTTCGGGTGTCGACGTTGTGTCTGGGCACGATGACGTTCGGCGAGGCCGACGACAGCTCGTTCATGCACAAGGTCGGCTGCGACGAGGACACCGCGTTCGCGATCATGAACCGGGCCCTCGACGGCGGGATCAACTTCTTCGACACCGCCGACGTCTACGGCCAAGACGGCCTCACCGAGCGCGTCATCGGCAAGTGGTTCGATCGCGACAAGCGCCGCGACGACGTGGTGCTCGCGACCAAGTTCCGCTTCCGCATGGGCCGCGGGCCCAACGGCTCGGGCGCGTCGCGCCACCGCATCATGCGCTCGTGCGAGGACAGCCTGCGGCGGCTGCGGACCGATCGCATCGACCTCTACCAGGTCCACATGCAGGACGTGGACACGCCCGAGGAGGAGACGCTGCGGGCGCTCGACGATCTCATCACCGCGGGCAAGGTGCTGTACATCGGCGCGAGCAACTACGCGGCGTACCGCCTGGCCGACAGCGTGTGGACCAGCCGCACCAACGGCCTGGCCCGCTTCGCGTCCTTGCAGGCGCAGTACAGCCTCATCGCCCGCGAGATCGAGCGCGAGCACGTGCCTCTGTGCCGCGAGCACGGCCTGGGCATCCTGCCGTGGTCGCCGCTGGCCGCGGGGCTCCTGTCGGGCAAGTACCGCGGCAGCCAGCGCCCGCCCGCCGGCAGCCGCCTCGATCAATGGAAGGATCGCTGGGGGCGCCTCGACAACGAGCGCAACTGGAAGGTCGTGGATGCGCTGGTGATGATCGCCGCCGAGCTCGGCGCGACCCCGGCCCAGGTCGCGCTGGCATGGTTGCTGCGCAAGCCGGCGGTCACCTCGGTGATCTTCGGCGCGCGGAGCCTCGCGCAGCTCGACGACAACCTCGAGGCCGGCGCCGTGCGACTGCCCGACGAGATGGTCCGCAAGCTCGACGAGGTGTCGGCGTTCGATCTCGGCTACCCGTACGACTTCATGGCGCGGATCCAGGGCCGTTGGTAGAGCCCGGCGCCGTGGCCACCGCGCTGCCGATCGAGTCCATCGTCGACGCGGTGCTGGCCGAGCTGGCCGCGGGCCGCAACCTCGTGGTGCAGGCCGAGCCCGGCGCGGGCAAGACCACGCGACTGCCGCTGGTGATGCGCGACGGCGGCTGGGCCGAGCACGGCGAGATCTGGGTCGCGCAGCCCCGGCGCATCGCGGCACGGCTCGCGGCGGTGCGCGTCGCGTCGCTGCTCGGCGAGCCGGTCGGTCGCACGGTCGGCTACCAGGTCCGCTTCGACACCAAGGTCTCGGACGCGACGCGCATCCGCTTCGTGACCGAGGGGATCCTCGCGCGGCGGTTGGTCGACGCGCCGACATTGCCGGGGATCGGCGCGGTGGTCTTCGACGAATTCCACGAGCGCCACCTCGACGGTGACCTCGCGCTGGCGCTGGTCCGCGCGCTGCAGCG
>LNFB01000379.1 GCA_001464385.1 Deltaproteobacteria bacterium Ga0077550
CGACAGCCACACCCGCGATTGCGACGGCGACGGGATCCCCGACGGCGACGATCCGTTCCCGACCGAGCCTTCGCGCCCCGGCCGCGCGCGCGCCGACGCGATCTACGTGCACGACGCGACGGTGCTGTCGACGATGGATCCCGCGGACGCGGTGCTGCGCGAGGTCGGCATGTTCCGATTCCCCGAGGGGCCCGACGGTCAGGTCACCGACATCGCGATCGATCGCTTCGGGGTGCTGTACGCGATCGCGTCGAGCGTGCTGCATGCGTGCGACCCCGCGATCGCGCACTGCTGGGCGCTCGCGTCGGTGCCGACGAACTCGCTGGCGTTCGTCCCGCTCGGCACGATCGAGCCCGACGACGACACGCTCGTCACCTTGGCCGGATCGACCTGGACGCGCGTCGGCCTGCGCGGCCCCGAGGTGTCGTCGAGCCCGATCGCGGACGTGCCATCGCCGTACTCGTCGAGCGGCGACATCGCGACGACGGCCGCGGGCCTCACCGTGTTCACCAGCCCCTCGGGCGGTGTCGATGGCGATGTGGTCGTCGCGATCGATCCCCCGAGCGGCGCGGTGCTCGGCGAGGTCGGACCGGTGTTGAGCAGCACCGGGGTGTGGGGCGTGGCCGCGGTCCGAGGCGAGCTGTGGTTGTTCGATCAGCTCGGCACGATCTGGACGATGGACCCGAGCACCGGCTCGGAGGCCTCGCGGTTCTGGGGCGCGGCGGCGCACCCGGAGCTGCGGTGAGGGCCCGTCACAGCCCCGCGAAGGCCGTGTTCGCCCCCGAGAAGCTCGGCACGTCCGCGTCCATCGCGTGCGCGAGGGCCAGCAGCACGCTGTCGTAGCTCGCGCCCGTCGCGTCGATGAGCCGGCCCGGGTTCAGCGCGCCCGCGCCTCCGCCGGCGAGCATGCACGGGAGGTTCGCGTGCGAGTGGGTCCAGCCGTCGCCGACGTCGCTGCCGATGTACACGACCGAGTTGTCGAGCACCGTCGCGCCGTCCTCGTCGGCGGCGTCGAGCAGGCCGAGGAAGGTCGCGACCTGATCCATGTACCAGCGCACGATCGCGGTGTGGGCCGCGAGCGTCTCGGGGGCGCTGCCGCTGTGGCTGAGGTTGTGGTGGCGGACGTTGCCGTTGCCGAGGAAGCCGAAGTCCTTGTTGCCGAAGCCGTAGTCCATCGAGTAGGTGACGATGCGCGTGGCGTCGCAGCGCAGCGCCAAGGCGACCACGTCGAGCATGGCGCGGGTGTGCTCGGGGTGGGCGAGGCCGTCGTCGGGGCGCATGACATCGCTGCCGCAGCCGGGATCGCCGGGGTCCGCCTGCAGCCCCGACTCGACCTCGCGCACGGCGTCCAAGTACTCGTCGAGCTTCGTCGCGTCGGCGCTGCCGAGCCGCGGGGTGATCGCGTCGATCTGATCGAGCGTGTGATCGAGGACGCTCTGGCGCAGCCGCAGGCGCTTCTGGGCCAGGGCCGGATCGCTGCCGCTGGGCACGAACACCTGGTCGAAGGCGACCTGGGCGCTCTCGAGCGGCGCGTTGGGCACGCTCGGCGACGACCACGACAGATACGTGTTGTAGCCCGACGGCCAGCCGGTGTCGGACGGCGGACCCGCGGGGTAGGGCGCGGGCCCCAGGTGCAGCGAGCGGATCGCGGTCGTGGGCGCGAGCGCGTCGGCGATCACCTGATCGATCGACACGTCGACCTGCGGCGTGTTCATGTCGGAGATCGGGGCGCCGGTGAGGAACGACGCGGTGCCGCGCGAGTGATCCGGCGCGCCGCCATAGGCCCCGTCGAGGTTGCGAAACATCGACAGCTTGGATTGAAACGGCGCCAACGAGGCGTGGGCCGAGCCCATCGTGTAGTTCGCCCCGGCGCCGCCGAGCTGCCAGTCGCTGCGCTGCGTGGTGCCGTTGGGGAAGAACAGCGCGACGAAGCGCTTGGTCGCGGTGCCGCCGGCACGCGCGCGCGGTGGCGCCAGCGAGGCGAGGGCCGGCAGCGCGACGGCGACACCCGCGGCGCGCAGCACGGTGCGGCGCGAGAGCAGGCCGGTGGAGTCTGTGGTCCGTCGCATCACGATGCCTCCGTGGTCTCGGTGCGGAACGCGTCGCTGGTGACGACCGCCCACAGCATGTCGGACAACGCCGCGTCTGCAGTCACGGTCTCGGCGCCGATGGTCTCCACCACGCACGCATCGTCCGGGGTCACCGTGCGGCCGAGCGCGTAGGTCATCACCTTCGTCGTCAGGCACGTCGAGAAGTCCGAGCCGGTCGCGAGGAGCTGGCCGAGCTCGACCATGCCGGCGAAGGTGCGGCCGTCGGGCAGCGCACCTGCGTTGTCGACCGCCTCGCCGTCCGACTGGTCGCGCCAGGCCCCGATCGCGTCGTAGTTCTCGAAGCCGAACCCCAGCGGATCGATGAGGTCGTGGCAGCTCGCGCAGCTCGGATCCTCGCGGTGTCGGGCCAGCCGCTCGCGCTCGCTCTCGCCGTCCATCGGGTCGGGCGCCGGCGGCACGCCGGCCGGGGGCGGCGGCGGGTCGAGGCAGAGGATCGCCTCGGCGAGCCACACGCCGCGGCGCACGATGTTGGGCGCGCTCGGGCCGGAGGTCATCGTCAGCACCGCGGGCATCGTCAGCACGCCCGCGCGCTGCGTCGGGTCCGTGGTGATCGGCACCATCGCGTCGCCGGTGACGCCCGGCACGCCGTAGATCGCGGCGGTCCCCGCGTTGGCGAAGGTCGCGGTGCCGGTGACGATCTCGAGCGGGCTGCCGTCGCGGGCGCGCAGGTCGTCGAAGAACAGCCGCGGCTCGTCGGCCATCGCCTGGCGCAGCGCCTCGTCGAACGCCGGGAAGACGGCGACGTCGGGGGTCGCGGCCCCGAGCTTGCCGAGCTGCAGCCACTGCGCGGCGAAGCCGTCGTAGAACGCGGAGGCCTTGGGATCGGCGAGCATCCGCTCGAACTCGAGGCGCAGCGCGTCCTCGTCCTGCAGCGCGCCCTCGGCCGCGCGCGCGAGCAGGTCGTCGTCGGGCGTGCTGCCCCACAGGAAGTACGATAGGCGGGTTGCGAGCGCCCAGTCGTCCAGCGCGACGCGGACCCCGGCCTCGGGCGCCACGTCGGTGCTCGGGATGCTGCGGTAGAGGAACTGCGGCGACATCAGCATCGCGATGATCGCGTTCTCGATCCCCGCGGACACCGGGTCGCCCTCGGTCGCGGCGAGGTCGACGAGGACCATGAGATCGTCGAGCTCGGCGTCACTCGGCGGGCGCCGGTACACCCGAAGCGCGATCGCGGCGACGCTGTCCCGCGCGCACTCGGACTGCGCGGCGGGATCACACGGGAGCAGCGTCGGCAGCTGGGTCGCGACCGCCTCCGCCGCGATCGACTCGGCGGCCCCGAGCAGGAGCGACGCGAGCTGCGGGCTGACGGTGAGGCTCTTGGCGTTGTTGTCGAAGCCGTCGGTGCTCGAGTCGGGCGGGAACGCGTCGGCGGGGTTGCTCGTCACGCCGAAGAGATCGCGGACCGTGCGGTTGTACTCGGCGCGGGTCAGCCGCTGCAGGCCGACGCGCGCCGGGGTGCTCTCGCACGCACCGACGCCGGTGTCGTCCGAGCCATCGCTGCCGTCGGCGTCACCGCCCGAGCTCCCGTCCTCGACGGGCGACGCATCGCCGGACCCCTCGCGACAGCCGAGCGATGGCACGACGAGGCCCAGGCCGAGGACCAGGGCGACCCGAGGGATGGGGTGTGTGCGCCGCAACTCGGGTGGGTCGCGCGGGCGCGGCCGCGATTACAGGCGATCGCGGGTTTCGGCGTCCCTCGGCTCACCCGCCGGATTCGAGCCGATCGGGCGAGATCCACTCGTCCCACGACTCGTCCCAGGCGTCGAAGCGGACCAGGTGCATGCCATGCCGGGCCGCCAGGACCACCGCCGGATAGCACTGCTGGGCGTGGCGCACCGACACCTTCGTGCCGAGGGCGAGCTGCGGCGGGTTCCAGCCGCGGACCTTCGGCTCGGGGATCGTGCTGCAGGTCTCGTCCTGCACCCAGCGCACCCGCAGGCCGCCGTCGGCCGCGTCGACGATCTCGGCGCGACACCACGCGCCCTCCTGCTCGCCCTCGACGAACTCGCCCTGGCGCGGGTGGACGCGGCGCTGCGACGGCCCGAGGGCGAAGGTCGACGGGAACCCGTTCGCGACGCAGAACGAGCTCACCTGCCCGTCCATGAAGCCGAGGCGGCGCTCGGCGTAGCGCGCCAGCTCGTCGAGGCGCAGCACACCGTCGCCGTCGAGATCGACGAGCACGCGGCCCTCGAGCGCGTCGATCCAGCAGTTGGTGAAGGTCCACGCGCCGGTCGAGGTCTCGGTCGACAGCGACGAGCCGATCGCCGCGTACGCGACCCGGCCTGCGCGCAGCGGCGCCTCGAGGGCGAGGCTGCCGGAGTAGCAGCAATCGGCGGTGAGGATCGCCATGTCGCCGGCGAAGTGCCGCTCGATCCATCCGAAGATCGACGACACCGGCAGCCGCGCGTCGCGGAGCTTGAACGCGCCGCGGCCGTGCTTCTCGTCGCGCGCGCCGTGGCCCGCGTAGTACACGAGGAGCTGATCGCCCGGCCGCGTGCGACCGAGCGCGTCGACGAACGCCGACTCGAACGCGGCCGTCGTCGCCTCGGCATCGCGCAGGAAGGTGATGTGCTCCCGCGGCACGCCGCGGCTCGCGAGGGTCTCGACGAGCACCGCGTCGCGCCGGCCCTCGAGCGGCCAGTGGATCTTGTCGGCGTACTGCAGCAGGCCGACGGCGAAGACGTGGGTGCGCTCGGGTTGCCAGGCGTGGGCGATGGGCACGGTGACGTCGAGGGTAGCGTGCGGGCGCGGCACGGGCACGGGTTCGATCCGGGGCGCCGCATCGACCGGCGACAGGCTTAAACCCTGCGGCTCGAGGTGGTCGCGCGACGGCGCGACGCCACAGCGGAGGGGATGACCAAGTTCACCACCCGCTCCCTCCTCCTCGTCGGTCTCACCGCGGTGCTCGCGGCCCCGCTCGGCGCCGCCGCGGCGACCCTCTCGGCCGACAAGGTCGCCGTCTCGCCGCTGCAGAAGGCGATGCAGGCCGCGCCGCGCATCGATCTGAAGGCGCGCTACGCCG
The DNA here is from genome assembly GCA_001464385.1 of Deltaproteobacteria bacterium Ga0077550. Taxonomy (GTDB): domain Bacteria; phylum Myxococcota_A; class Polyangia; order Nannocystales; family Nannocystaceae; genus Xiheibacterium; species Xiheibacterium aquaticum. The sequence goes on from LNFB01000379.1 coordinate 5,134, forward strand.
AGCTCGCGTACGCGGTGAAGAAGGACTCCGGCGAGACGTTCTCGTGCCTGCCGACGACGGACGCCGGTGGCGGCGACGTGGGCGGAGGCGCGATCGATCCGCCGCTGTACATCACCGAAGACTGGTGCCGCCGCGCGGGCGGCAACTACGGCTACGTCTACATCCCCGACATCGGCGGCGGTCGATCGCTGTGCTACTCGGAGGGCCGCAACAAGACGTACATCTACTGACGACCGCGTTCGGCGTGCCGCCGGTCAACTCCGGCGCAGCACGTCGAAGAGCGCGGCGACCAGCGCCAGCGCGCCCACGGGCACGAGCACGATCCCCAACCCCGGATCGCCGTCGAAGAACCACACCCCGCCCAGGAAGAACCCGACGGGCACCGTGAGGCTGCCGAACACCAGCAGCCTCGAGGTGCGCGTCGCCCCCGCGAGATCGACGAGCAGTCCGCTGCGGACACCGGCCGCGAAGGCGACGTTGACCAGCGCGAGCAGGGCGCCGTGGGCGTGGGCGAGGCGGAACATGGTGCGGCGGGTCTCGACGTCGGCGTCGACGTAGAAGCCCGCGCGCAGGCCCTGCAGCGACTCGAGCACGAGGCCCGCGATCACGAACACGAGCAGCGCGGACCAGCCGACGCGGTGGTGGTGACGGGCGAGCGCGACGGCGACGTCGTCGTCGCGGCCGTCGTCGTCGTCGGTCACGGCGCCGCTCCGACGCCGGCGGACTCGGCCGGCGGGGCCGCGGGTTCGTCCGCGAGCCCGAGCTCGCCGCGGATGCGGGCCTCGAGCGCCGCGACCATCGCCTTGGTCGATCCCTCGAACGTGCCCGGCAGCACCGTCGGCAGCGCGCGCATCCGGTAGTCGATCGTGCGATCGGCGACGTCGTACCAGGGTTGCTCCTTGCGCAGCATCGGCGGCTCGACCTCGATCACGCACGGCACGATCGGCGCGCCGGCCCG
>LNFB01000380.1 GCA_001464385.1 Deltaproteobacteria bacterium Ga0077550
GTCATCCACGATTCCTTCGCGACGTAGGTCAGCCGCGGGATCGCGCCCATCACGAACACGACGTCGAGCAGGCTCGGATGATTGGCGATGATCACCGCGCCGCCGCCGGCGGGGAGATCGATCGGCGCCGGATACTCGGGCTTCGCGATGCCGACCGTGCGGATGAACGCGAAGTAGCGCCGCGACCACACGTGCAGGAGATCCTGGGCGGCCTGCGCCCGCGCCTCGGGGTCGCGCACGCCGAGCACCCGCAGGGGCAGCAGCACGTAGGCGATCACGGCGCCGAAGCCCCCGAACACCACGTAGCAGAGGCCGACCACGAGGATGCGGAACCACCGGGGCATGCGGGACGGGCTCGACGCACCGGGCATGGGCAGGACCTCGACTCAGATCCGCGCGAACACCAGCGAGGTGTTGATGCCGCCGAAGGCGAAGTTGTTGTTCATGACGTGGCGCAGCGTGACTTCGCGGCACGCCCCGCGCACGTAGTCGAGTGGGGCGCAGCGCGGGTCGACCTCCTGCAGGTTGCGGGTCGGCGCGACGAAGCCCTCGCGCAGCATCGCGATCGCGAACACGGACTCGATCGCCCCGCAGCCGCCCAGAGTGTGCCCGGTGTGGCCCTTGGTCGACGACACCGGGACGTCGGTGCCGATCGCCTCGGCGGTGGCGAGGCTCTCGGCGATGTCGCCGACCTCGGTGCCGGTGGCGTGCGCGTTGACGTAGTCGATGTCGCTGCGATCGAGCCCCGCGTTCTCGAGCGCCAGCCGCATCGCGCCGGCCATGCCGCCGGGCGACGGCGAGGTCAGGTGGGCGCCGTCGCAGTTGCTGCCGTAGCCGACGAGCTCGGCGAGGATCCGCGCGCCGCGGGCCCGGGCGTGCTCGTACTCCTCGAGCACCAAGGTGCCGGCGCCCTCGCCGACGACCATGCCGTCGCGATCGCGATCGAACGGGCGCGGCGTGCGGTCGGGCGCGTCGTTGTAGCGCGTCGACGCGGCGAGCATCAGATCGAACACCCCGGCGACGGTGACGTGCAGCTCCTCGGCGCCGCCGCAGATCGCGATGTCCTCGCGACCGCCGGCGATGCCGTGGTACGCCTCGCCGATCGCCTGGCTCGCGCTCGTGCACGCGCTGCAGATCGGCAGCACGCGGCCGCTGATGCCGAACACCTGGGCGAGGTTCGCGGCGCAGGTGTGGCTCATGAAGCGCAGGTAGCTCGAGCTGAGCAGGCCCTCGAAGTTCCGCTGCGTGTAGAGCTTGCGGTAGTACTCCTCGGCGGCGCCGGTCGAGCCGTCGGTCGAGCCGTAGAACAGCGCCGTCCTCGGCCCGCGCACGAGATCGTCGCCGAGGCCCGCGTCGGCGATCGCGGCGGCGGTCGCCGCGGTGGCGAGCCGCGCGACCTTGCCCATCGCGCGGACCTGCTTGCGCGCGAAGCCATCGAGCGGCGGATCGTCGACGACGGCGCCGAGCCCGGTGCGCACGCCCCACTCGCGCCAGTGCTCGACCGGCACGATGCCGTGGCGTCCCTCGCGCAACGCATCGCGCACCGCGTCGTAGTCGTCGCCGATCGGGCTGCGAAGACCCAGGCCGGTCACCACGACGCGTCTGTGGCCCAATCGTGCGGGGGACCGTGGCATCAGCGTGGTCGGGCCATGGTGCCTCGGACGGGCCTTTTCTGCTACGGTGCCGCGCCGAATCGTCGGTCGCATGCGCACGCCGTCTTCGACTGCTCCATCGGTGGTTCGCGCCAGGCCGCGGGTCTGCATCCTCCACGTCGGCGGCACGATCGGCATGACGCGCTCCGACGAGGGCTGGCGGCCCGAGCCCGGCGTGCTCGAGCGCTTCCTCGAGGCGATGCCCGAGCTGCGCGGCCCCGACGTGCCGCTGCACCACGTCGAGCGGCTCGAGCCCCTGCTCGACAGCGCCGACATGGGCCCGGCCGACTGGGTCCGCATCGCGCAGGCGATCGTCGAGCGCGACCACGAGTTCGACGGCTTCGTGATCCTCCACGGCACCGACACGATGGTCTACACCGCGTCCGCGCTGAGCTTCCTGCTCACCGGCCTGCGCAAGCCCGTCGTGCTCACCGGCTCGCAGCTCAGCCTCGAGCACGTGCGCAGCGACGGCCGCGAGCACATCATCACGTCGCTCATCATCGCCGGCACGCTGCCGATCCCCGAGGTGTGCATCTACTTCGCGTCGCGGCTGCTGCGGGGCAACCGCGCGCAGAAGATCCACAACAGCGACTTCGTCGCGTTCGGCAGCGGCAACCTCGAGCCGCTCGCGACGGTCGGCGTCGGCATCGAGGTCAACCACCACCTCATCCGTCCCGAGGGCCTGGGTCTGCCGGATCGCGTGGAGCTCGTGCGCGAGCCCCAGGTCGCGACGCTGCGGGTGTTTCCCGGCATCGGTCGCGCGGTGGTCGAGGGCTCGCTCGGCCCGCACGTCGAGGGCCTCGTGCTCGAGAGCTACGGTGCCGGCACGTTCCCCACCCGCGATCCCGCGCTGCTCGAGCCGATCGCCGCGGCGACCCACCGCAACCCGCCGACGATCGTCGTCAACTGCTCGCAGTGCCACGGCGGCGTGGTCCGCCAGGACGACTACGCGGGCGCGCGGCGGTTGACCGGCGCGGGCGTCGTCTCCGGCCACGACATGACGCCCGAGGCCGCGCTGACCAAGCTCTACTGTCTGCTGGCGCTGGGCATGCCCCACGTCGAGGTCCGTCGCGCGATGGGCGACGACCTCGCCGGCGAGCTCGATCCCCACGCGGCCGATGCCGAGGCGAGGAACGGATGATGACGTCGAAGCACTGGATGGGCGTGGGGCTGCTCGTGGCTGCGGTCGCGTCGGGCTGCGGATCCGAGGACAACGCGGCGACGGCCGCCGCGACGGCGAGCGCGGCCGCTGGACCCAAGACCATCGGCTACGACCTGCGCCGGCTGCGGCCCAAGAACGACGAGCCGCTCGCCGCGATGTTCGACCGCATGCGCGCGCAGGCGAGCAGCGAGGGCAAGCAGACCGCCGTGCTGTTCTCGGCCGACTGGTGCGAGCCGTGTCGCAAGCTCGACCTCGAGCTCGGCAACACGCACCCCGAGTCCGACATCGGCCACGTGCGGATCTTCGAGCTCAAGGAAGAGGAGTGGGAGGCCGCGACGCGCATGGACGAGTTCGGCGCCCTTCGCAAGCGCTGGTACGAGCCCGCGGACTCGTACCCGGTCTTCATCGTGCTCGACGACCAGGGCGCCAAGGTCGAGGAGATGAAGGAGGCGATCGATCGGCTCACCGCCGCGGGCGTCGAGCCGACGGTGGCGACGTGGTTCAAGGGCCTGCGCGCGGGCTCGAGCGGCTAAAGTCGCGCTACGGCGCGAGCGCCCGCACCGCGGTCACGTCCCATCGCGCCGGGTACCGCATCGTCTGATCCCCATCCATCGGCGCCTGCGCGTTCGGATCCGGCGCGGCCTCGGGCACATACGTCGCGGTCACCTCGAGGCGCTTGCCCGCGAGCGGGATCAGCTTGTCGTCGGGCACCGCCTCGGTGCCGCCCAGGTTCCACGTCTCGCCGCCGTCGCCGACGAGCGTGAGGTACTCGCTGCGGAAGGACGCCACCGACTTGGTCGCGGGGATCTCGGTGTAGCGCAGGGTGCCGGTGAGTACGCGCGACTCGCCGGGCTGCGGCGGGCCAGCGGGGGTCACGGTGTCGGGTCGACCCGTCGGCGTCGCGGGGGCGTCGGCCTTCGCGACGGGCTCGGGCTTGCTCGCCGGTGAGGGCGTGGACCCGGGCGCGCAGGCGAGCACGGGTCCGCCGGCGAGCAGGGACCCCAGGGCGATCGAGGCGGGGACGCGAACGGTTCGGATCGGCACGGCCTCGACAGTGTCCCACAACGGCTACCCGCGGATCGCGGCCATCACCGGCTGCAGCAGGGCGCCGTTGGTCGCGACCGCCTCGGGCCCGCGGTGCGTCGCGTTGCCGCTCCAGTCGGTGAAGCTGCCACCCGCCTCGACGACGCACGGCATGCACGCGGCGTTGTCCCAGATGCTCATCACAGGATCGAGCACGATCTCGGCGCGACCGGTGGCGACCAGGGCGTACGCGTACGCGTCGGACCAGCCGCGATCGAGCAGGCACTGCGCACGGATCCGCTCGAAGGCCGCGCCGCGGCCGTGGTCGTAGATGAGCTTGGTGCCGCAGGTGCACAGCCGCGCGGCCGACAACTCGCGCGTGTCCGAGACCCGCGCGCGCCGCCCGTTCCACCAGCAGCCCTGGCCCTTGGCCGCCCACACCGTCTCGCCGAGCGCGGGCAGGTGGATGACGCCCGCGACCATCTCGCCGTCGTACTCGAAGCCGACGAGCACCGCGTACAGCGGCACACCGCAGATGAACGACACGGTGCCGTCGATCGGGTCGAGGATCCACCGCGCGCGCCCGTTGCCCTGGGTCTCGCCGAACTCCTCACCGAGGATGCCGTGATCGGGGAAGGCCGCCCCGATGCGCTTGCGCAGGCGCTCCTCGGCGCCGCGATCGGCCGCGGTCACCGGGGAGCGGTCGGCCTTGAGCTCGTGCGGGGTCCCGGCGTTGAAGTACCCGAGCGTGAACGCCCCCGCGAGCTGAGCGCTCTCGACGGCAAAGGCGGTGAGCTCCCGGAGTTCCTGGTCGTCCATGGCGCCCGGGAGTGTAGCGAAGACCCGGCCGCGCGAGGCCGCGCCGCGTCGATGGGGGTCGGGACGCGGGCGCGTTCGGGCCGCACGCCGCGCCCGATCCGTCAGCGGGCCCGCTGGCGCTCCGGCCTGGGGTTGGCGACACTATCCTCGAGCATGTCTGGCGCGCCGCCGTACACGGTCGAGGCTCGGGTCGGCCGACTGATCGAGGCGCGGGTGTTCCTGCTCGAGACCGTCGACGACGTCGACGCGTACATCCGCGTCCTCGCAGCCGCGGTGGCCCGCCTCGAGGACGGCGCGCTCGGGGTGCTGTGCGCCGACCACCGCCCGGCGGAGATCTATACCCAAGCGGTGACCGATCGCCTGGTCGAGTCGTTCCAGATCATGAACAGCCGGCTGTCGCGGGTGGCGATCATCACGGGCGTGCGCAAGCCGACCCTGTACATGCAGCTGCGACGCATCACCCGCGAGGCCGCCTACGAGGCCCGCCAAGTGTTCCAGATCCCGGAGCCCGGCCTCACGCACCTCGGGTCCGCGCTGACGCCCGCCGAGCGCATGCGCGCGGCGGAGTTCCTCGCCGATTTCACGGAGCGGTGACGACGACGCGCTACGCGTCGCCGTCGTGGATTCAGTTCGTCGCGACGACCGGGCAGCCCCAGCCGTCGTAGGCCCCGTCGTCCTCGCCGATGACCTCGAGGATCTCGGTGGTCACGGCGTCGATGCGCCCGCCGGCGAGCGCGTCGTCGCGGTGGAACTGCAGCGACCACGAGCCGTCCTCGCGCTCCTGCGGCGCATCGACGGCGAAGCCCCGCTCGCGAAGGGCCGCCGCCACGCGGCCGCACGCCTTCTGGTCGTCGAAGAACGCGAAGTGATCGATGGTGCGCACGGCGGTGGGATCGTCGCCGGCCTCCTCGAGCTGCATCACGACCCGGCGGTTCGCCATCGTCTGCATCGTCGCGCGATCGGGCCACAGGAACTCGAAGTAGAACTTCCACGGCTTGTCGTCGTTCCACTTGGTGACGACCTCGTACTCCGAGCAATTGCGCTCGATGCACTCGGCGAGGCGCTCCTCGTCGTCGGGCTGGGGCCGGGGCGCGTAGAAAAACACGTCGGTGTTGCCGCGGTAGACCACGCGACCCACCATCCACGCCTCGAGCTCGTGGCCGAGCGCCTCGCTGATCCGATCCTCGACCGCGGCGAGCGCGTCGAACTCCTCGCGGGAGCGCAGGCCGTCGGGACGCGGGTGCTTCATCGTGATGCGCACGACGAGTCGCCGCGGGTGCGTCGGCACCGGGGCGTGGTCGGCGGCGCCCATGTCCAGGGCAATCGCAGCCGGATCACCGTCGAGCGTCGCGATGTAGAAATCGAAGCTCGGCGTCCACGGCGGCTGACTCATGGAGGGAGACTACCGCGAGGCCCGCGACCGTGCGCCACGATTCGCCCCGCGCTTGATCGTGCGTCCCGGCTTGGTACGCTGCTCGCCGTGACCGCGACCGTGACTCGGGCCCGGTGGGGCGCGCTCGGGGCCGTGTGCGTCGGGCTCGGGGCCGTGTGTGTCGGGCTCGGGGCCACCGTCCAAGCCGCGCCGCCCCCGGGGCCGCCGGAGCCGAGCGTCGCCGTCACCGTGCCGGTCGCCGTTGCGCTGGGGCGTGAGGAGCTGCTGACGATGTTGCGCGCGGTGCCGGGCGTCACGGCGAAGTACCGCGAGGAGCAGCACATCGCGCTGCTGACCGCACCGCTCGTATCGCGCGGCACGATGCACTTCGCCCCGCCGGGGCGGCTGGCCAAGCACCAGAGCGAGCCCGCGATCGCGCGCACGGTCGTCGCCGACGGTCGCCTCGCGTTCGCCGATGCGTACGGTCGCGACGAGCTCGAGCTGGCCAAGAACCCGGTCGTGTCGCTGTTCGTCGACAGCTTCCTTTCGGTCCTCGCCGGCGACGTCGAGGCGATCGAGCGCGCGTGGTACGTCGGCTACGCCGCCGAGACCGAGGGCGACCCGCGGGCGTGGGTGTTGACGCTGCGTCCGCGGGGCGAGGCCGCCGCGCGCCTCGTGGAGCACCTCTCGATCCGCGGTCGCGAAGCGGTCGTGAGCCGCATCGAGATCATCGAGCGCGGTGGCGATCGAACGGTGACCACGCTCTCCGACGTCGACGTCGCCCGGCGCTGGGGCGCCGATGAGCTGGCGCAGGTGTTCTCGGTCGCGACGCCGCGCTGACCCGACATGCCGCGGGACGCCGACCACGTCTTTCGCGACGCGCCGGAGCGCGTGGAGGCCCGCGTCACCGAGATCCACGGTCGCGTACCGCCGGGCCTGCGCGGCTCGCTGCTGCGCATCGGCCCCGGTGCGCAGCACGTCCCCGGCGCGCCGCTGCACTTCTTCGACGTCGAGGGCTTCGTCGCCGCGCTGCGATTCGACGGTGGCGACGCGTGGCTGCGCGCGCGTCACGTGGGCACGCCGGCCTGGCTCGCCGAGCGGGCGGCGGGCAAGCGGTTGTTCCGCCGCCCGTTCACCAACCTCCCCGGCGGGCGGCTCGCGAACCTCCTGCAGCGCTCGCTGGGCAACGCCGCGGCCCACGGCGTCCACGCGTGGGGCGGATCGATCGTGGCCGCCGACGCGCCGGGGCACTTCCTGCTCGCGGCCGACACGCTCCTGCCGATCGGCCCCGCGCCCGTCGATGCGTGGATCGATCCACCAGCCGTGCTCTCGCCGATGGCGCGGGTCGATCCGGTCACCGGACACCTGACGCTCTACGCGATGACGCCGGGGCTCGTCGCGACCGACACGGTCGTCTTCCACGAGATCGACGCGGCGTGGCGCCGCGCGCAGTCGGTGACCGTGCGCCTGCCCGCGCGGGGGAGCGCCCTGCACGACCATGCGTTCTCGCAGCGGTACTGGGTCGTGGTCGAGTTCGGCCGGCGCTCGGTCGCCTCCGCGCTCGTCGGCGGCAGCTCGGCGTTCGACGCGATCGGCTTCGACGTGCGGAACCCCGTGCACCTCTTCCTGGCGCCGCGCGACGCCGCGGGCTCGATCGATGCCGTGGCCGTCCCCCTGCCGCCGGGGCAGCAGTGCTTCCACATCGTCAACGCCTACGACGACGGCGACGCGCTGGTGGTCGACCTCGTGCTGTACGACGGGCGCGTCGACTACCGCGAGCTGTTCCCCCCGGCGTCGCGGCGGCGGCACGGAGCGTCGGCGCCGGTCGTGGGGCCCGCGCTGTGGCGGTACGTCATCGATCCGCGCACTGGCAGGGCTCGGTCGCGGATGATCGAGGGCGTCACGGGCGAGGCACCCACCGTGCATCCGCGGTGGATGGGGCGGCGCCATCGCTGGGCGTACATGGCGTCGCCGACCGAGCGCGGCGACGAGCCGGTCGACCACCACCATGTGTGGTTCCACGGCCTCGCGAAGGTCGACTACGACGACGATCAGCACGCCTGCTGGAGCGCGGGCCGCCGCCAGTTCGTGTCGCCGCCGGCGTTCGCACCGCGGCCGGGCGCCACCGACGAGGACGATGGCTGGGTGCTCGCGTGGACGATCGACGCCGCGCGCGAGCGCAGCACCGTGGTGATCCTCGACGCGCGGGCCCTCGACGACGGGCCGGTCGCGACGCTGGTGTTGCCGACCCTGCTGCCCGGCGTCAGCCACGTCGCGTGGGCGCCGAGCTGACGGCTACTTCGTCGCGGCGAAGATGCCGGTCATGTCCCAGCACGTGAGGTTGGTGATCGTCGCGGGCAGCATCGCGGCCTTGAACCCGCCCTGCGTTGGATCGCCGATCACGACCTGCCGCGGGCACGCCACCGGCTGCTCGACGGCCGCCTGGGCCTGCGCGCAACGATCGAGGTCGTACTCGGCGCACAGGCTGCTGGCGACGTTGCGCAGCCGCGTCACGCAGGTGTCGGCGCCGGCCTCGGGCACCGCGTGCTCGAGCACGAGCACCGCGCCGCCGGTCACCGGGATGCCGTCGTAGGCGCTGCCGGTGACCGAGCGCGCCGCGGTGTGCAGGATCGCTTGCTTGCACGTCAGGCCCTGGCGATCGACGAGCGTGAGTCGTTCGCCCGACGCCGTGAGGCTCACGTGGCCGTTGTCGAGCGTGCCCGCCGGCAGGTGCTTGGGATCGACGCTCCACCGGCTGCCCTGGCCGCTCGGGCACACCGAGCCCTCGGGCGCGCCCTCGACCGGCGTCAGCGACAGCACGAGCTCGTCGTCGGTGCGGGTGATCGATCCGACGCAGCCGAAGTCGCGGAACGTCGAGCGCCGCAGCAGCGCGGAGGTGGGCTTGTCGACCCAGGTGAGCACCTGCTCGACGGCGACGGCGTTGCCCCCGTCGGTGAAGCCGATCGACTTGTCCCCGAGCCGCAGGCCGATGTCGGCCTCCTCGCCGCGGGCGTCGCCGCCATAGACCCCGCGCAGGCCCTCGGGCAGCGTGTCGGTCAGCGTCCAGGCCCGCCACTCGCCGTCGAGCACCGACTCGCAGCGCGCGTCGGTGCCCTCCTTGAACAGCTTGACCAGCAGGACGTTGCCCTGGCGCGAGATGGTGCCCTTGCACGCCTTGGGCGGCTTGGTGTCGCGGGTCCACACCGCCTCGGCCGCGTCGACGCGGTAGTCGTCGGCGCCGGTCGCCGCGCCCTGCTTGATCGTGATCGTCAGCTCGCCGAACGCCAGCGTCGTGCCCGCGAGCTCGAGCCCGGCGGTCGCGAGCTTCGCGTGGGCCTCGTTCTGTCCCCAGGCGCCCACGAGGCGGGCGGGGAGGTCGGCGGCGGTGCCCGAAGCGGCCTGGTCGCCGCAGCCAGCGGTCGCCTGCATCACGAGCGCGAGTGCGATGACCAGTGTCTTCATCGACATCGGCCATACCAGAGATCCGACGCGCGCGGGATCGCGTGGCGCCCGGGGCCGCGAAACGCTAGAACTCCGCCGATGGCGAGCACGACGGACCACGGTCACGCGGGTGGCGAGAGCATCGAGCTCATGGGGCTGTCGATCGATCGCCTCGACGACGAGCACCTACTCGACGAGATGTTCGACGCAATGCATCGTCGCAGCGACGACCGGCGTGGTGACGACCGGCGCGGGCGCGGGGGCTGGGTCGTCACCGTCGACGTCGACGTGCTGCGCCGGCAGGCCGCGGATCCCGAGCTGCGCGCGTTGTATGGCGCGGCCGATCTGCGGGTCGCCGCGGGCATGCAGCTGTTGTGGGCGAGCCGCGTGCAGGGCCAGCCGTTGCCGTCGCGGATCGCCGGCACGGCGCTGGCGCTGCGCATCGCGTCGCGGGCGGCCGACGAGGGGCGGTCGATCGTGCTCGTGGGCGGCGATCCCGGCGCGGCCGAGGGCGCCGAGGCGATGCTGCACCGCCGCTATCCCGGGCTCGACGTGCGCGGCATCTGCCCCGGCCGCGTCTCGCTGCCCGCGAGCGACGACGAGCTCGACGCCCTCGCCGAGGCCATCGCGTCCCCGCGCGTGCCCGACGTGGTGCTGCTCGCCTACGGCTCGCCCAAGCAGGAGTACGTGGCCCGCGGCCTGCGCGAGCGCGTGGGCGAGGCCTGGCTCGTCGGCGTGGGCCCCGGCCTCGGCCTGCTCGCCGGCCAGATCCACGACGCTCCGCCGTGGATGCACGAGCTCGGCGTCGACTGGATCCACCGGCTGGCCAAGTCGCCGCGCCGGCTCGCGAAGCGCTACCTCGTGGATGACCTGCCGTTCGCGGCGCGGATGTTCGCGAGCGCTGCGGTGGCCCGGATCTCGCGGCGGCGGTGAGGCGTTGCGGCGCCCTACATCGGTTCGCCGCCGCGCTCGACCGCGCGGCGGTACGCGGGCCGCTCGCGGATGCGCGTCATGAACTCGCGGACGCGATCGATCGGGCCGAGGTCCGCGGCGCGGGAGAGCAGGCCGTTGATCGGGTAGCTCATCTGCACGTCGGCGGCCGAGAAGTCGCCGGCGAACCACGGCGCGCGCGCGAGCTCGGCGTCGACGAACGCGAGGTGTTGGCGCAGGTTGGGATCGGTGAACTGCTGGCCGACGCCGTCGGCGATTCGTCGCGCGACGGGCTTGATGAAGAAGGGCAGCGGCGCGCTCTTGACCCGCTCGCACACGAACTTCATGAGCAGCGGGGTCATGAGCGAGCCCTCGGCGTAGTGCATGAAGTAGCGGTAGCGGGTGAACTCGGGGGTGCCCGGGGCCGGCGCGAACCGTCCGCCGCCGTGGCGCTCGACGAGGTACTCGAGGATCGCCCCCGACTCGGCGTACGCCTGGCCGTCGTCGGTGATGACCGGCGACTTGCCCAGCGGGTGGACGTCGCGCAGCGCCTTGGGGGCGAGGAACGTCTTCTTGTCCCGCGCGTAGCGGACGACCTCGTACGGGAGCCCGAGCTCCTCCAGCATCCACAGCACGCGATGCGAGCGCGAGGTCTCGAGGTGATGGACGGTGATCACGACCGCGGCTCTACCACGAACCGAAGCGGCGATCTCGGCGCGTTCAGGTGGATTTCTCGGCCGCTCGGGGCGCGGGCTTGGCGGCGCGCTCGGGCGGTGGCGCGAGGCCAGCGATCTCGTCGGCCGTCAGATCGCGCCACTTGCCGCGCGGCAGTCCGCCGAGCTCGATGTGCATGATGCGGACGCGGCGCAGCGCGATGACCTTGTGGTCGAGCGCCTCGACCATGCGGCGGATCTGGCGGTTGAGCCCCTGGGTCAACACGACCTCGATCACCTGCGGCGACACGCGCCGGACGCGGCACGGCTTGGTGATCGCATCGCCGATGTCGACGCCGCCGGCCATCTCGGTGATGAACGCGTCGGTGATCCGACGATCGATCGACACCAGGTACTGCTTCTCGTGGCCGTGCTCGGCGCGCAGCACCTCGTTGACGATGTCGCCGTCGTTCGTCAGCAGGATCAGCCCCTCGGAGTCCTTGTCGAGCCGACCGATCGGGAAGATGCGCTCTTTGTGGCCAACGAAGTCGATGATGTTGCCGCGGACGTGCCGCTCGGTCGTGCACGTGATCCCGGGCGGCTTGTTCAACGCGATGTACACCGGCCGCTCGCGCCGCACCGACGGCCCGACCGCGACGCCGTCGACCGCGATCACGTCGCCGTCCTCGACCTGCGTCCCGAGCACCGCGGGCTCGCCGTTCTTCGTCACGCGCCCCTCGGCGATGATCGCGTCGGCGCCGCGCCGCGACCACGCCCCGGTCTCGCTGAGGTACTTGTTCAGGCGCACGGACGGGTAGGGTAGTGCAGGGCGGGGCGGTTGGGCGAGCGGCCTCCACTTCACGCGAGCAGGTCCACGTACGCCGCCTCGACGAGCTGCGCGGCCGCGATCCCCAGCCGCTCCATCAGCGCGTGCGCCTCGGTCACGCCGCGCTCGGTCGGCTCGTCGTCCGCGAGCACCACCTCGAGCTCGACGAAGGTGCCGAGGCCGCGCACCACGTCGAGGTGCACGCGCGTGCGACCCACGAGGTAGAGCGTCCGGTCCTTCACGACGCGGCCCGCCGCGCCGTACGCCGCGGTCAACAGCGCGCGCGTGGCGTCGGGGTCCGGGGTCGGCGTCCGCAGGTAGAACGATTCCTTCGGCCCCGATGCATCCGCGCGGCGATAGAAGATGAGCTCCGCGTCGCTCGCCGAGCTTGCGCGCAGCTTGAGTCGCCCGGCCGCGCAGTGGAAGAAGGTGTCGTCCTGGGCGATCGCGATCGGGCCCGCGGTCGCGATCGGTGCGACGCGGCGGGCGATGGCGTCGAGATCTGCGACGCGGGCCTTGATCTCGACGTTGCGGGCCATGCGGTCGTTCGGCGCCGACGCTAGCGAGGGGCGCTTTGGGGGTCAACCCGCGCGGTTCGTCCGTCGCGCGACCCGGGCCGCCGGCGCCGCCGCAGCATCGCGACCACGAGGACCGCGAGGCTCGGTGGACCCGACGCATCCGTCGCGCAGGCGCAGCCGCTGTCGTCATCGTCATCGCTCGCGAGCGCTTGGCAGTCCTGCTCGGCCGCCGCCACGTTGCCGGACGCGTCGAGGACGGTCGCGCTCACGCAGACTTCGCTGCCCTCGAGCTCGCTACGATCGACGAAGTGCGAGGCCTCGACGACGCCGTTCTCGGGGATCTCTTGCGCCGCCGTCCGCAGCTCCTCGCCGTCGCGCAGGAAGCGGATCTGCGCCCACGTGCCGGGCTCGACGGGATCGAGATCGACGCGCACCCCGAGTTTCAGATCGAGCGTTGTCCCGTCGCAGTCGATGTTGAATGCGCCCTCCTCGACCTCGAGGGAGACGTCGTCGACCGCCGCCGGCGCGGTGGTGTCCACGGCACCCATCGTGAAGCGCGCCCGCTCGAGCAGCGTGCCCGAGTCGGTGCACTCGGGCACGTCGAAGGCGTTGGCGCAGTCGATCGACAGCACCACCTCGGCGCCCAGAGGCGGCGGGGGCGTGATCGCCACGGTGTGGATCCCGGTCCACGCGTCGGAAGACACGAGCATCGCTGGCGCACCGTCGACGGCGACCGACCACGCCTCGAGCGACCCGCCGCAGTCGCTGGCGAAGACCAGCGGCGCATCGACGGGGTGATGTTCGCTCGCGGGCGCGACCAGGGACGAGGTCCCGAAGCAGCTGCAGGCGTGCGCAGCACTGGGCGCGGCGCACACGATGACGAGGGCGCCGAGCGCAGGACCGATTCCAACCATCCAACCCATGCCCGCGAGTCTACCACTGGGACGGCGCGAGGCCAGTCGCATCCCTCCTGGGTTCGGGCTATCCTCCGGCCGTCCATGCACCGCGTCGCGATCGTCCTCCGCATGGCTCCGTGCATGGCCCTGGGCATCGCCCTCGGCACCGTCGCCACCGTCGCCTGCTCGAAGACCAACATGTGCGAGGCCCGGGGCGGAAAGTGGTACGACTCGGTGCTCGATCCACGCTTGCCGGGGTCGTGCGTGATGCCGGCCGTCGACGTCGGGCAGCCGTGCACCGAGGCGGAACACTGCCACGCGGGGTACTGCGCGTGCTCGGATCCGGCGGCCAAGGATCTGGCGCACATGACCGGCGAGTGCCCGGAGTTCGCGGTGAAGCCCGAGGACGGCTGGGTGTGCTCGGTGAGCAACGGCATCAAGCACGAGCAGGGCGTGCGCGTCGAATGACGACGCGCATCCTGCTGCTGACGCCGCCGATGACGCAGCTCAACACGCCGTACCCCGCGACGGCGTACTTGAAGGGCTTCCTCGCGCAGCACGCCGCGTCGGCCGACCTCGTCGTCGCCCAGGCGGATCCGGCGATCGAGCTCTTCTGCGCGCTGTTCAGCCGCGCGGGCCTGCAGCAGGTGATCGCGGCGCTCGCCGTCGCGAGCCCGAGCACCCCCGCGATCCGACACGTGGTCAGCCAGGGGCCCGCGTTCGTCGCCACGATCGACGCGGTGGTGCGGTTCCTCCAGGGCCACGACCCCGGGCTCGCGCTGCGGATCGTCGGTCGCACGTTCCTACCCGAGGGCCCGCGCTTCGCCGCGCTCGAGGCCGACGACGACGACGACGTGCTCGCGTGGGCCTTCGGCGCCCTGGGCCTGGCCGATCGCGCCAAGCACCTCGCGAGCCTCTACGTCGACGATCTCGCCGACGCGATCCGCGAAGGGGTCGATCCGCGCTTCGAGCTGTCGCGCTACGGCGAGCGCCTGGCCTCGTCGGCGGCGAGCTTCGATGGCCTGCGCGACGCCCTCGAGGGGCCACCGACGCTCGTCGATGCGCTGCTCGAGGGGATCACCGAGGCGTTGCTCGACACCCACCGCCCCGACGTCGTCGGCCTCACGGTGCCGTTCCCCGGCAACGTGTACGGGGGCCTGCGAATGGCCCGGACGATCCGCAGGATCTCACCGACGACGCGCATCGTGATGGGCGGCGGCTACGTCAACACCGAGCTGCGCGAGCTGTCGGACCCGCGCGTGTTCGACTACGTCGACTTCATCACCCTCGACGACGGCGAGCGCCCGCTGCTCGCGTTGCTCGAGCACCTGCGAGATCCCGCGGCGCCGCTGCTGCGGACGTTCGTGCGGCAGGGCGATCGCGTGGTGCTGCGCACGGATCCCGCGCTCCACGACGTCCCGCTGCGCGACGCGGGCACGCCGGACTACGATGGTCTGCCGCTGCCCCGCTACCTGTCGTTGCTCGAGATGCTCAACCCGATGCACCGGCTGTGGTCCGATGGTCGGTGGAACAAGCTCACGATCGCCCACGGCTGCTACTGGAAGAAGTGCAGCTTTTGCGACGTGACGCTCGATTACATCGCCCGCTACGACCCCGCGTCGGCCGACGTGCTCGTCGACCGCATCGAGGCCATCGTCCGCCAGACCGGGCAGACCGGCTTCCACTTCGTCGACGAGGCCGCGCCGCCGGCCGGGCTGCGGGCCCTCGCGACCCAGCTGCTCGAGCGCGAGGTCGTGATTTCCTGGTGGGGTAACATCCGCTTCGAGAAGTCGTTCACCCCCGAGCTCGCTGGCCTGCTCGCGCGCTCGGGCTGCGTCGCCGTCTCGGGGGGCCTCGAGGTCGCCTCTGATCGCCTGCTCGAGACGATGAACAAGGGCGTGAGCGTGGCCCAGGTCGCCCGCGTCGCCCACGCCTTCACCGAGGCCGGCGTCATGGTCCACGCGTACTTGATGTACGGGTTCCCGACCGAGACCGCGCAGGAGACCATCGACGCGCTCGAGCGCGTGCGCCAGCTGTTCGAGGCCGGATGCCTGCAGTCGGCCTTCTGGCACCGCTTCGCCGCCACCGTGCACAGCCCCATCGGTCAGGCGCCCGGTCACTACGGCATCCGATTGCGCGCCGCGCCGAAGGTCACGTTCGCGCGGAACGAGGTCGCGTTCGACGATCCCACCGGCACCGACCACGATGCCCTCGGCGAGGGCCTACGCAAGGCGATCTACAACTACATGCACGGCCTTGGTTTGGACGCCGATGTGCGCACGTGGTTCGGGCCCGGTCGCCGGGCGAGGCGCGGGGTGCCGCCGACCACAGTGCCCCGCGATCTCATCGCCCGCGCGCTGGGTCGCTGACGGGGGATTTCGGTCACCGACGAATCCGCCTATCCTCTGGGCCACCCGATGACGTCTCAGGATGGTCGAAACGCCGAGGATGGCCGTGTCGAGCAGCTCGAGGCCGAGGTCTCGCGACTGCGGCGCATCCTCGCCAACGTCCCGAACAACATCGTCCATGTCAGCCGCGGGGGCGAGATCCTCGACGTCAACTTCTTCTCGCTGGGTTTCGACCCGGCGCGGATCCTCGGTGGCAACGTCTTCGACTTCGTGCCGCCCGATCAGCACGAGAGCCTGCGCGGCGCGATCGATCGGGCCGTGCTCACCCAAGAGGTGCAGACCTTCACAGTGGACGGCGCGGTGTCGCCGAGTGGCGTCCGCGACTATCTCTCGCGCGCGGCACCCATCATCGAGCACGGTGAGGTGGTCTCGATCGTGCTCGTCGCCACCGATGTGACCGAGCTGCGCCGGACGATGCGCGAGCTCGACGAGAGCCGGACGCGCCTGCAGCTCGCGCTCGCGGCGAGCCGCCTCGGCATCTGGACGTTCACCCCGCACGAAGGGACGGGCACTTGGGACGAGGTCGCGCGCGAGGTCATCGGCGGCAAGCCCGGCGAGCTCCCCAGCAGCGACATCGTGATGGGGCGTGTGCACCCGGAGGATCGCGAGGCGGTGTCCGCGGCGATCGGCGCCGCGATGGTGTCGGGCATCTATGGCCCGATCGAGCACCGCTTCGTCGCCGACGACGGTCGCGTGCGCTGGGTCGAGGCCTCGGGGATGGTGCAGCACGACGCCCAAGGTCGGCCGCGTCTCGTCGGCGGCGTGAAGGACATCACCGAGCAGCGCGCGCTCGAGGCCCGATTGCTCGAGGCGCAGAAGCTCGAGAGCATCGGACGCCTCGCTGGCGGCATCGCCCACGACTTCAACAACCTGTTGACCGCGGTGCTCTCGAACCTCGGGACGGTGATCGAGGATCCCGGCAGCCTGGCGGCGCGGCCGCTGCTCGAGGAGATCCGCGAGGCCGCGGAGCGCAGCGCCGCCCTCACCTCGCAGCTGCTCGCGTTCGCGCGGCGTCAGGTGATCGAGCCCAAGGTCGTCGATCCCAACGCGTTGGTCGGGCGGCTCGAGGCGCTGCTGCGTCGCGTACTCGGGCCCCGCGTCCGCCTCACGTCCGTGCTGCGCGCGGCCGGTCGCGTGCGCGTCGATCCCACCCAGCTCGAGCAGGTGCTGCTCAACCTCGCGACCAACGCTCGCGACGCGATGGTCGAGGGCGGCGATCT
The DNA here is from genome assembly GCA_001464385.1 of Deltaproteobacteria bacterium Ga0077550. Lineage (GTDB taxonomy): Bacteria > Myxococcota_A > Polyangia > Nannocystales > Nannocystaceae > Xiheibacterium > Xiheibacterium aquaticum. The sequence goes on from LNFB01000380.1 coordinate 16,921, forward strand.
GACGATCACCGCGGCCGATCTCGAGCTCGGTGTCGGCGTACATCCGACGGGCCTGCCGCCGGGGCGCTACGTGAACCTCTCCGTGCATGACAGCGGGCCCGGCATCCCGGCCGAGGCACTCGAGCACATCTTCGAGCCGTTCTTCTCCACCCGCGAGGGCGGCACGGGTCTGGGCCTCGCCACCTGCCACGGCATCGTCGTGCAGGCCGGTGGGCACATCGCCGCGCACAGTCAGCTGGGGGCGGGCGCGCGCTTCGAGATCTACCTGCCGGCGGTCGACGCCGAGCCCACGGTCGTCGAGCCGTCGCGTCTGCGCGCGGGGGCAGTCGAGGGTGCGCGCGTGCTCGTGGTCGAAGACGAGCCGCTGGTTCGCCGCGTCATCGAGCGCACCCTGGTGCGCGGTGGCCACCACGTCACGACGGCGTCATCGCCCGCCGAGGCGATCGCCCTGGTCGACGGCGGGCTCACCTACGATCTGCTGGTGACCGACCTGATGCTCCCGGAGATGACCGGCCAGCAGCTCGCCGCGCTGCTGACCCCGCGCGTCCCCGCCCGCACCCTGTTCATCTCCGGCTACACCGAAGCGGCGCTCGGCGACGCCAACGGCGTGCTGCCCGAGGGGGTCGCGTTCCTCCAGAAGCCGTTCGTGCCTGCGGGATTGCTCGCGGCGATCGGCGGGCTGCTCGACCGCCGCGGGTGAGGGCGGGCGCGGCGGAGGCCGCTCGGCGTCACTCCCAGTACATCATGATGTAGTTCTTGCGATTCGGCTGCGTGTTGCCGTTCGACGACAGTGCGCCTCGAACATCACCGGCGTGGCTTGTCGTCCGCAGTTCGTCGCCAGGTCGCGATCGCCTCGACATGCGCGCGCCAGCTCGGTCCGGCCTCCGCGTAGCGCTGGCTCGCGGCGTCGGCGAGCCGCCGCGCACTCTCTCGCTCGGCGGGACCGCCCCCGGCCATGAGACAGCGGGCGAGGAGGAACTCGCTCTCCGCAAGGTCGACCGGCCGACCGGAGGTCTCGACAAGGCCATACGCCTTGGTCGCGGCGTCGACCCCGGTGTCGTGATTGCCGAGCACGAGCTCGAGCTCGGCGAGCCCGGCCCACGCGCGTCCGATCTCCGGATCGCGATCGCCGAAGTCGCGACGTCGCATGCGAATCGCCCGCTCGAACTGCGCGCGGGCCGTCGGCTCGTCGCGTCGACCGGTCGCGGCCATCGCCAGGCCGATCGCGTAGCCGGCGACCTCGGGGTGCTCCGCGCCGAGGACCGCCTCGGCGATCTCGAGTGCCTCGGTCGCGTGGTCGTATGCCGCGTCGATGCGGCCGAGCTCGAGCTCGAGGTTCGAGAGCATCAGGAGGCTGCGGGCCGTGCTCTCGCCGCGCGGGTCGTCGCGGCGCGAGATCGCGAGCGCTCGCTCGGCGTAGGGCAGGGCGTCGGCGAACGTCCGTCGCATGAGCCCGCTCCACGCCAGCATGCGCAAGGCAGGCGTGAGCGCGACGTGGTCGGGCCCGAAGTTCTGCTCGAACACGGCGAGGGCGCGCAGGTGCTCGTCCCGCGCCGCGTCGAGCTCCCCGAGTTCGGCGAGCGCGCTGCCGACGTTGAGGATCGCGGCGGCGGTGCTCGGGTGACGTGGCCCGTACACGCCGAGGAAGAGCTCGAGGCCCTTGCGAAAGCGATCGAGCGACGCGGTGTGGTGGCCACGCGAGGCCTCGAGCGCGCCGAGGTTGGTCTGCACGTTGGCCAGCAGGTAGTCGTCGACGCCGGGGCGCGCCGCGGCGATCGCCTGCTCGTAGGCGGCTGTACCCTCGGCGTAGCGTCCCGCGGTGAGGTACGCGGTCCCGATCGCCACCCGCAGGTGGACCTCGGATCCTGGGTTGGGATGCGCCGCCAAGGCGGCCTCGCAGTGGCGCAACCACTGCTCCGCGGACTCGAGTCCCCCGGCAGTGGTCGGCGTCCACTGCTCGACGAGGCCGATCATCGCCAACGTCGCGACGCGATGATGATTGCTCGCGAGGGCCGCGCTGAAGGCGTCGTGGAACGCCTGCTCGGCGGTTGCGCGGGCGATCCAGGATCGGACGTATGCGATCGTGAGCGACGCTTCGGCGGCGGCCCAGCCGTCGTTCGCGGCCTGGGCCTGGGCGAGGGCCGACTCGGCCACGCGCAGGGCGTCGTCATAGCGCGATGTCTCGCGCAGGATGTCGGCGTCGGCGAGCAGACGATCGAGCTCGGCTCGGACGGCGGGGGCGACGTGCGATCGCGCCTGCTCGTCCCGCGAGAGCGCCGCGTCGTCCAGGCACCCGGATGGCGAGCCGAGGCCATCGACGGCGGCGCTCGAGCGCAGCACCGTGTCGCCGTTCGCCACGCGCAGTGCGTCGAGGATCGCGGCGGCCTTGCCGAGCTGGCGCTCGAGGCAGGTCTCGCGTCGGGCGAGGACCTGCGGAGTCGCATCCGCGCGCAGTTGGGCCTGGCAGACCTCGTGCTGGGCGTCGATCCACGCCTCGGTGAAGGCGGTGACCCGCGTCGCGACGGCCGCCCAAGCATCGGGTGCCGAGGGCTCGGCCGTGGCGAGGAACGCCGCCTCGATCTCGGTCCGGAGTCCCGCGTTCCACACCCCGTCGACGCGCTCCGTCACGCGATCGCAGTAGGCGACGGTCGACGGGTCGTCGGCGCGTGTCATCACCACGGCTGCGATCACGGCGACGAAGCCGGTGGCACCGAGCGCGACGACCATCGGGCCGCGGCGGCGCGCCGGATCCAGTGCCGAGCGCAGCGCGTGGAGATCGGGATACCGATCGTCGGGCGACGGCGCGAGCCCGCGTTGCAGCGCCCGGCGCACCCAACCAGGGACCGAACGTCGTGGCGGCGTGGTCGAGGGCCCAGGCCCCGCGATGTCGGCCGGCGTGGCGCCGAGCAGCGCCTCGCGCAGCACCAGGCACAGGCTGTACTGGTCGGTGCGCGCGTCGAGATCGCGCCCCGCGGCCAGCTCCGGAGCGGCATAGTCCCCGTTCGCGTCGCCGCTGGGGGCGCGCGAACCACGACGGCCGCCCGCCCCGAAGCCAGAGACGACGACACGACCGTCCGTGGCGAGAAGGAGGTTCTCGGGCCGAACGTCGAGGTGCAGGAGCCCTGCGTCGTGGGCCGCGGCCAAGCCCGCTGCGGCCTGGCGCATCACCGCCAGGACCTCGCGCCAGGGTCGTGGGTGCGTGAGCCACTGCCGCAACGAGGCGCCGTCGACGAGTTCCATCGCGACGAATCGCTGGTCGCCGTCGCGACCGACGTCGTGGATCCGCACGACGTTCGGATGCACCAGCCCCGCCACCGCGTGGGCCTCGTGGAGCCCGAGATCGGAGGCGTCCTGTTCGTCAGCGTCAGCCGGCGCGTCGATGAGCTCGATCGCGAGGTGGCGTCCGAGCTCGGGATCGATCGCGGCGAAGATCACCCCGGTGCGTCCGGTGCCCAGGCGGCGGCCGAGCAGGTAGCGGCCGACGCGGCGATCCTGCCCGTCCGCGGGGCCTTCGCTCAGAAATCCCATTGCATCCCCACCGCAGGCAGGATCGGGAACCCGGCGATCGTGCCCCGGCGCGAGTAGTCCGCCGCGTAGACGAACTCCTCCGCGTTGCGTCGGTTCCACACGTTCAGCACCTCGATGAACATCCCGAGCGTCGTGCCGCGGAGCTCGATGTGCTTGGCGAGGCGCGCGTCGAGCTGGGCGAAGGCCGGGATCCGGATGGCGTTGTGGTCGCCGAACTCGGGTTGGTAGCGGTTGCGCGTGGCGTCGAACCACGCGCCGACGACCGGGGTGCGGGGGAAGCCCGACGCGTAGCGGACGCGCGCGCCGATCTCGAAGCCGCGCGGCAGCGACCAGCCGAGTAGCGCGGTGAGGACGTGGGTCTGATCGTAGTCCGAACGGCGCCAGGCGAGCTCGGGCCGATCGCGGCGCTCGGCGTGCATGAACGTGTACGCGACCCAGCCGAACAGGCCCTTGTACAGATCCTGCCGCAGCAGCGCCTGCAGGCCCCACGATCGACCGGTGCCGCTCGGCGCGAGCGCGTGCGCGGGCAGGGGCGCCGCCGCGTCCTGCCGCATCGCGAGCTGGCGGCTGCGCGTGAAGAAGCCGGTGAGGTCGAGCGACAGGCCGGGGACGATGACGAGGTTCGCGCCGAGCACCGAGTGCAGCGCCTTCGCGATCGGCAGGCTCGGGGTGCCGAACGACGCCGAGAGATCGTCGGGCGCGGGTGCCTGTCGATGCAGGCCCGCAGCGGCGCGGACCTCGAGCCGTGGCGTCACGCGGCCGACGATCGCCAGCCGCGGCTCGACGGCGAAGTCCTGATCCGCCAGCCCCACCTTCGGTGTCGTCGCCTGCTTCGGCGTGCGCCGATCGACGGTGCGCGCGTACGGATCCAGCCGCACGCCCGGGATGATCCGCAGGTCGCCCCCGAGCGGCGCGAGCTCGGCCTGCACATAGGGCGCGACGCCGATCCGTGTGACCCGCCACGTGTCGGCGACGAGATCGTCCGGCGGCGGCTGCCCGAACACGCGGATATCCCCCTCGCGCGCCGGCAACCCGAGTGACCCGATCCTCGCGGTGCGCGTCACGTCGAGCTCGGCGTCGATGCCGACGTCGAGCTGCAGCCACGGCCGCGGCCGCCAGGCCGAGTTGGCCCGCACGCCGGCCAGCGTGTCCCTGGCTGTGTTCGAGGTCTCGACGTCGCCGACCGCGGTGGTGCGCGTCACGTGGCCGAGTCCGAAGTACGGCGTCACCGTCACCGTCACCCCATCGCGCGGCCGATGGATCCACCGGGCGTAGACGCGGCCGAAGTCGACGGCCCGGCGATCCGCGATCGTCAGCGCCGGATCGCGATCGGGGACGCCGCGGCGGAACCGATCGCTGCTGATCATCGTGACCACCTCGACGCTGTCGCGCGACGACGGTCGCCACAGCACGCGGGCCTGGCCGTCGCCATAACTCGGCAGCGGCACCAACCCCGCGGTGTCCTCGTCCACGAGCCGCTCGGCCCAGAGCGCGACATAGGACGCGCGCACGCCCAACGCGACGTGCCAGCGGCGCCGCCTGTCGAGCGGCGTCGACACCAGCGCCGAGGCATCGAGGATGTCCGCGCTGATCCTCCCGCCGACCCGATCGCGCTCGGGAGTCCTCGTCGTCACCGCGACCAAACCGCCGAGCCCCCGTCCCCACATCGCGCCCTGACCCCCCGGGATCAGATCGATCGTGTCGACGAGCTTCGGCTGCACGACGGAGCGCAGCCCACCTTCGTGGTACAGCCGCGGAATCGGCACGCCATCCACATAAATCCTCGTGTCCTGCGGCGGCGCTCCCCACACCACCAATTGCCCCGACCCCACCGACGCCCGCCCGACCCCCGGCAGACTCTCCACGACCCGCACGACATCCCCCGAACTCCCCGGCACCCTCTCCGCCTGCTCCCCCGTCACCCGAGTCGCCGTACTCTCCTGCGGCGGCGCCGGCACGACAACGACCCGAATGTCCTCCGTGGACGTGGACGTGGACGTGGACGTGGACGTGGCCGTATCCGGCTCCCCCATCGCCCCCGCCAGCACCCAGCCCCACCAAATCACGGCAACTCCACGGCCACCACGAACAGCGGCGCCTCCGCCCCCCCATACGCATCATAGTCCGCCACCAGCGTCCCCCGACGCCGCTCGGTCTCCTCCAACCGAAACGTCCCATCCTCGCGCACGCGTCGGCGATACACCGACGCAGTGAACGTCACATCCTCCTCGCCGCACGCATCGAACAGATCGACGTAGACCCCCCACGTCCCCGCGCTCGGATCCTCCTCCCAGACCACCGCCTCCGAATTGCGACCATCCGCGTGGCACCCCGCGTTCGAATCGCGGTCGAGCCGCCCGACGTGGGGATCCTCGAGATCCCCCTCCGGCACGACCCCGTCCTCGGGCGTCGCGGTGCTCGGCGCCTTCCACGACACGCGCTTGCCACCCGGGGTCTCGACGACGAGATCCAGATCGACGTCTCGATTCCACGCCACCCCGATCACCACCGCGGGCGGCGGCAGCGTCGGATCGCAGGGATTCAAACCGGCCGGCACCGCGTCCTCGAGCACGCAGAGATCGAGATCGATGGGCGGTCCGCGCCGCCCCTCGCCGTCGATCGCCGCGACGCGCAATGCATGCAGTCCGGGCGGGATCCCCGTCCCCACGTCGTACGCCAGCGCGAAATCCCGCTCGCCGGGGAACAGCGCCGCGATGTCGCCGACCTCGTGGATCCACCACCCCGATCCAAGCGACGCGAATCGCACGCCGATGGCCCAGGTGTCGTCGTCGACCCGCCCTCCGAGCCCGCGGCCGCGCTGCCCCATCAGCGCAATCGCGTTGGTCACCTCGACGGCCGTCACCTCCGGCCCGCCGTCCGCGATCGGCAGGTCGCCCTCGCGCAGGAACCCGTCCACGACGCGCACCGGTTCGTCGAACCCGGTGCGCACCGGCGCCTCGTCGCGGCACGCGGCGACAGGCCCGGCGAGCGCCGCGAGCATGGTGATTCGCCGCATCAGAATTCCACCTGCGCGCGGACCGTGATCTGATCGTTCTTCACGTTCGCCGGCACCCCGCGCCGGTCGCGACCGAGCGCGTCGAGCACGACGTCGTATTGCAGCATCAGTCGTCCCCGGATCCCCGCGACGACGCCCGCCGGGAGCACCGCCCCGACCAGCGGCGAGATGGTGTGGATGCTCGCGTCGGCCGGCACCGCCCGGCCGCGGCTGGACACCAGCAGATCCGAATCATAGTCGTACAGATCGTAGCGCAGCCCGAACACCGCCCATCGCGTGGCGTCCTGCAGGAACGCCCCGTACGCCTGGATGTGCCGCAGATCGGTCCCCGCCGCGAACGGATCGGCGACGAAGAGCCCACGGTCGAGGTTCTGCGCCAGCGTGATCTCCCCCGACAATCGCGACCACCCCAGCCTCGACCGAACGCCGATTTCCAGGTCTGCGTTGACGGCCCAACGACCGAACCGGACCGACGGCAGCGCCGCCGTCCCCGGCACGCTGAAGATCTCCGCCGTCTCGATGCTGCCGTTCTCGTTGAGATCGATCCACTCGAGCTGGTTCTTCGTCGCGTCCTGCCCCTGGTGCAGCCCCGTCCCGGTCAGGAACGAGACCCCACCCGAGATCTCGAGCCGTCGTGGCCGCGCCTCGAAGCCCACGCGCCCCGCGACGTCCGGCTTGCGGGTCGGATCGAACCCGGCCGACCCTGCGACGTCATTGATCGGCGAACCGTTCATCACCGCGACGTCGTAGCGAAATGGCCCGATGCCACCGCGCACCCGCAGCCCGACGTCGACGGGTCCGGGGAACAGGGCCAGCGAGCCCGTCGAGCGCTCCATGAACATCATGTCCCGCTGCGCGACCCGCAGCTCGTGCCCGAACGGCACCTCGGTCAGGCCGGCGGTGACCATCACATACGGCGGGCGCGTCGCGTCCGGGTTGCGCCACAACGCGCTGACGTGGGCCTGCCGCACCCCCACGAACGGCCCGCGTGTCGTGCTCCCGTCGAGCTCGAACGCGAACGCGACGTACCGCCAATCCCCCGCGACCCGCAGCCGTCCGCGCCGCACTGCGAATCCGTCGCGATTGAGGGGGCGCCCGCCCTGCTGATATTGATCCTCCGACCGCTGATTGTGCAGGTACTGCGTCTGCACATATCCGGACAGTCGCAGTCCGTAATCGGCGGGCGTGAGCGGGGGACCGAATCCGACCGCGGGGATCCCCGTCTCGGGTCCGGTGGTGATCGGCGGGCGTCGGGGGGTGGTCGGCGGCGGGACCGGGACCGGCGCCGATCGCCGCTCGAGCGCCTCGAGGCGGCGCCGCATCGCCTCGAATTCCTCGCGGGACGGCGGGTCCTGATCATCGTCGTGCTCGTCGGCCGGCGCCGTCGGGGCGACCTCGGTGACGCCGCCATACGCCCGCTCGTCCCCGGCCGGCGCCGCGACGGCGCGTGAGCTCGCCGACCCCGCGAGCGCGCCGACGATCACCGCGGCGATCCTACGCGTCATACCGCATCGCTCCGCAGCCGGCGGTCGAGTACCCCGGAATCGCCGCGATCCGCCCGAGGAACCCCGCGCCCTGGGCCACCTCGCACAGCTTCACCACCTCGGGCCGCGGCAGATCGGTCGCCCGCAGGAGCAACCCATAGCTCTCGACCGCGAGCGGCCGGAAGGCGAGCCCCACCGTCTCGGCCCACGCCCGCGTGGCGATGCCGACGTCGAACTCGCCGCGCAGCACCCCGAAGACGACGTCGCGGTGCGAGGGCAGGCGCACCGCACCTGCGAGCAGCGCGTCGAGGTCGAGCTTCTCCTCCCGCGCGACGCGCTCGAGGTGCACCACCACACCTGCGGATTGCGGGCGGTACGCGAATCGCAGGCGAGATAGCCGTGCGGGCGTCGGCACCGCCTTTCCCCGCGGCGCGACGAGGCCGACCTCGCGATCCGCCAGGTGGATCCTCGCCAGGCGGACCCCCGACGCGCTCGGGGGGAACGCACGGCCGTGGCTCCCCGCGAGCGTGACCTCGCCCGCGGCGAGCAACGCGAGGGCGCGGTCACGATCCGCGCGCACGAAGCCGACCAGGGGCGGCCGCTCGTTCACCAGATCGAGCAGCGTCTCGACGAGCACGTCGCCGTTCGCGGCGAGCAGCGCGCCCGAGGACGCCGGCCGCGGCGCGATCGCGGCGGAGGTCGTCTCGGCGGCGGACGTCGGCGCTGCCCACTGCAGCACCGCATCCCGCTCGAACCGCCAGTCGCCGCCGACGCGGTGGGCCGGGAGCCCGCGCCGCAGCAGCCGATACACGTGCTTCGGATGCACGTTGAGCAGCCTCGCGACCTCGACGGTGGTGAGCAGACCGGTCGCGGCGCTCGGGCGCTCGATCGGCGCGGGAGAACTCGAGGATCGTCGTCGCGCCATGAAAGGGAACAATCGGTAACACCCGCGGGTGCGCAAGACAACCGTCGGGGGGCACGACCCATGCGGTGACCCGGGGGTTTCCCCGCGGACAGAACTTGCGCATTGCCACCGTCGCGTCCGTGCAGCGATGCTCTGGTGCATGCCTGTGTCTCGGCTTGTCCTTGGATCGTCGTCGCTCGCGTGCCTGGTCGCGCTCGCGTGGCCTGCCGCTGCAGCGGCAGCGCCGTGCCTCGACCTGCCCAACCCGACCATCGGCCTCGGCACGAGCAACGGTCGACCGCTGGTCGCCGCGTTCGCGACCGAGCTCGCGGCCCTGCCCGAGCCGATCTCGCTCGTCTACGTCGGCGCGACCGCGTGCCAGGGCCTCGGCGCGGTGCTCGACGAGACCCCCTCGACGGGCACGGCGAGCTTCTGGGGCGTCGACGGTGTCGAGCAGATGTGCGAGCTGCCGATCACCGGCCACGTCCCCGACTATCATCCAGGCCGAGCCGACCCTGTGCGCCGGCGTGACGGGGCTCCCCGACGGTGTCGGCGAGCTCATCGGGCCCGTGACGGCGCTCAGCCTGGTGGTGCCGGTCGCGTCGAGCCAGATCAACATCAGCGCCGAGGCGCTGTACTTCATCTACGGCTTCGGCGCGTCCGAGGGCATGGTCAGCCCATGGACGATCGACGCCGAGCTGCGGGCACGCGATGCCACGGCCTCGTCGCAGATCACCTTCGCCCTGGCCGCGAACATCCCCATCGGCAAGTTCAAGGGGGTCGAGACCGCGACCGCGGGCGCGGTCGTGACCGCGCTGGCGAACTCGACCAACCCCGAGGCCGCGCTCGGCTTCATCGGGGCCGAGCTCGCCGACGCCAACCGCGACGTCGTGAAGACCCTCGCCTTCCAGGCGTACGATCAGAGCTGCGCGTACTGGCCGGACTCCACCGCGACGGCCTTCGACAAGCGCAACGTCCGCGATGGTCACTACTTCGTGTGGTCGCCGAGCCGCCTGTACGCCCGCGTCGACGATGCCGGCGAGATCGTGCAC
>LNFB01000381.1 GCA_001464385.1 Deltaproteobacteria bacterium Ga0077550
AACAGCGTGTGGTGCACGGACGTCCGGCCGCCGTAGTTGAGCAAGCCGTAGTTGTGCTCGCCCTCGGGGTGACCCATCGTCGCCGACTCGGCGATCTCCGACCACTGCACCGTCACGTTGCTGCCCTCGTAGAGATCGACGTTCTCGTCGACGCCCCACGACACCGACACGTGGTCGACGATCGCGACCTGGTTCAGCGCGATCCGCAGGCCGTCGTACTGCTCGCCCCCGTCGCCGCCGGGGAACGGCGCGGGCCGGATCCGGACGTGCCGCAGGATGATGTTGCCCACCGCCTCGTCGTACGCGGCGTACAGCCGCCCGCGGATCGTGATGCCCGCGCCCGTCGAGTCCACACCCCCACCCTCGACCCCGCCCGACTCGCCACCGTCCGTGTCGCCGGGCGGGCTCCCGCACGCCAACGCCTCTGCGAGCTCGTTGATGTACGTCTCGATCGCGGTGTAGCCCGACGGCATCACGGTGGCGTGATCGGTGCCGTCGTCGGGATCGAGCCGGTGCTCCACCTCCCACGCGTCGGCCATGCCGTCACCGTCGGCGTCCGTCGGCGGATCGCTCGGCTGCAGCCCCGCCATGAGATCCACGGGCTGCTCGCCACCCCAGCTCCCGCTGCGGTCCCCGATCTCCTGCTGCAACTGCACGCTCACGACATCCCGCGGGAAGGCCCCAGCGCAATCGAGCACCGCGTCGTACGCCGTCGCCGCCGGCTGCACCGTGACCGCCACATAATCGGCCCCGGTGAAGTCGAACGGCGCGGCCGCCCGCACCGCCTCGGAGGCCCCGATGTTCTCGGCGAAGTACGGCTCGCCCCACGGGTCGTCGACGCAGCCCCAGTACGACACCGACTCGCCGCCGTCGAAGAACAGCGGGATCAACGTGTCGTCGGGACCCTGGACGAAGGTGTTGCCCACGACCGTGATCTCGCCGCTCGCGTCGTTGTGGTTCACGAACCCGTGGCGCACGTTGTACGCGACGTTGTTGATCGACTCCGACGGGCCGGTCGCCAGCGCGGGATCGCGGTTGCGGTTGTGGGCGAACAGCGTGTGGTGCACGGACGTCCGGCCGCCGTAGTTGAGCAAGCCGTAGTTGTGCTCGCCCTCGGGGTGACCCATCGTCGCCGACTCGGCGATCTCCACGTTGCTGCCCTCGTAGAGATCGACGTTCTCGTCGACACCCCACGACACCGACACGTGATCGACGATCGCGACCTGGTTCAGCGCGATGCGCAGGCCGTCGTACTGCTCGCCCCCGTCGCCGCCCGGGAACGGCGCGGGCCGGATCCGCACGTGCCGCAGGATGATGTTCCCCACCGCCTCGTCGTACGCGGCGTACAGCCGCCCGCGGATCGTGATGCCCGCGCCCGGCGCCGTCTGCCCGGCAATCGTCACATCGCCGTACGCGATGGTCAGCACGTTGTTGCCGTCCGACTCGTCGAACGGATCGTCGGCGTTGGCCTCGCCGAGATCGATGACGCCCGACACGGCGAACACGATCGTGCGCGGGCCCGGGGTCTCGAGCGCCTCGCGGAGGCTCCCCGGCCCCGACTCGGCGAGCGTCGTCACGCGGATCACCGCGCCGCCGCGACCACCGGTCGCGTTGGCGCCGAACCCCTCGGCGCCGGGGAAGGCCGGCAACGCGAGGGCGGGGCCCGAAACGCCGAGGGCGACGACGACGGCGACGACGACGGAGGGCAACAGGGCGGGGAGGAGGCGCAGGCGAGTCGGCATGGTCGGGGACGTGACCATGATGCGACAACGGCGGGGAAAACCCGCCACGCTCGAGTTACTGCGGCGGCAGGGCGAGCTGCTGGCGAGCGGCACGGAGCGTCTCGGCGATCCGCTCGGGCTTGTCGGCGAACGCACCGCGCCGCACCGCGACCACACCATTCGGGGTGCGGATGACCAGCGCGACCTCCATGTCATCGCCGAACCGGTGGGGCCGGGCGTCGATTACCAGGCACTCCTTCCACGGGATGAACAGATCGACCGGGCGCAGGTCGGGGACGGCGAGGGCCTGCGCGAGCGCGGCATTGGTGCACCGCAGCCGGATGCCACGCTCGTCGGCGTCGAGGCGATGGACCCCCCGAAGACCCACCCGATCCGCGAGCCGGATCGCCGCGAACATCCCCGTGCCGACGCCCAACACGATCGCGAAGGGCCAGCGACCCAGCAGGTACAGGGCGACGACCGCGAGCACCAGCGTCACGAGCACCGCGTCGGCCACCCCGAACCCACGCTTGCGTGCGATCGCGATCGGCTCGGCCGGCGCCGCCGCTCCCCGGTACGGAGATCCGACCGCAACGATCGCGTCACCTTTGTCCGGTGGCTTCGTCGGCATGGCGAGCCGCGGTCAGGATACACCGGCTCCGCTGTCGCTCGACGCCGTGGCGGTTCCGACCGCGTCGCCCGCCGCGCGTGGCATCCTCGGCCGAAGAAATTCCAGGCCCGATGTCGAGGACCGCCGCTCGGCGCCGACTCCCCCAAGAGAACGCGCCCCACGTCGGGGCGCCCCCACCCCGCGAGGACCACCCCGATGAAGTACATCCTGATGATGAACACCCCCGGCAACGGGCCCTACCAGGTCGCGCAGTGGCCGGTCGCAGACCTGAAGGCCCACATCGGCTTCATGATCGAGTTCGTGAAGAAGCTCGGCGCCTCCGGCGAGCTCGTGGCGGCGGAGGGCCTCGCGGGGCCCGACGAGGCCAAGCTCGTGCGGGCGGGCAAGGACGGCAAGCCTGTCACCGACGGCGTCTTCCCCGAGTCGAAGGAATTCCTGGCGGGCTACTGGATCGTCGACGTCGAGTCGACGGAGCGGGCGTACGAGATCGCGGCCGAGGCCTCGGCGGCGCCGGGCAAGGGTGGCGTGCCGATGAACATGGCGATCGAGGTCCGACAGGTGATGAGCGGACCGCCGCCGGAGGCGCTCGCGTAGCGTGCCGATGGCGGACCGCTGGGATCCGCGGCAGCTCCGCGAGCTCGCGCCGCAGGTCCTCGCCGCGACGATGCGTCGATACGACGACTTCGCCGCGTGCGAGGACGCGGTGCAGCAGGCCCTGCTCGCCGCCGCGCAGCAGTGGCCGAGCGCCGGTGTCCCCGAGCACCCGCGGGCGTGGCTGGTGCACGTCGCGTCGCGGCGGATCACCGACGCGGTGCGGGCCGAGGCGGCGCGGCGCCGTCGCGAGCAGCTCGTCGTCAGCCTCGTGCCCGCCGACGAGCAGCTCGCGCTCGCAGCCGACGAGGTCGCGTCGCAGGACGACGACACGCTGGAGCTGCTGTTCGGGTGCTGCCACGCCTCGCTGTCGTCGGCGTCCGCGATCGCCCTGACGCTGCGCGCCGTCGGCGGCCTGACGACCCTCGAGATCGCGCGGGCCTTCCTCGTGCCCGAGGCCACGATGGCGCAGCGGATCAGCCGCGCCAAGCAGAGCATCCGCGCCTCCGGCGTCCCCTTCGCTCCCCCGAGCGCGGCCGATCGCGCGGCGCGGCTCGAGAACGTGATGCACGTGCTGTATCTGATCTTCAACGAGGGCTACGCCGCCAGCTCGGGCGACGGGGTGCACCGCGTCGAGCTGTCGGACGAGGCGATCCGGCTGACGCGGATGTTGCACCGCGTGGCGCCCGACGAGCCCGAGGTCGGCGGCCTGCTCGCGCTGATGCTCCTGACCGACGCGCGACGGGCCGCGCGCACCGGCCCGGGCGGCGAGCTCATCCCGCTCGACGAGCAGGATCGCGGTCGGTGGGATCCGCGGTCGATCGCCGAGGGCGTGGCACTGCTGGGCGCGACGCTCCCCCGCGGCGCCGTCGGGCCGTACCAGCTGCAGGCCGCGATCGCGGCGCTGCACGACGAGGCGCCAACCAGCGACGCCACCGACTGGCCGCAGATCCTCGCGCTGTACGGCCTGCTGCAGCAGATCTCCGACAACCCGATGGTCGCGCTGAACCTGGCCGTGGCCACCGCGATGGTCCACGGACCGACGGCGGGCCTGGCCGAGCTCGACGCGCTGCAGGCCGATCCGCGGCTCGCCAGCGGGCACCGACTCGACGCCGTGCGCGGACATCTGCTCGAGCGCGCGGGTGACCGGGACGGGGCGCGGGCGTGCTACGGACGCGCAGCGCAGCGGACCGCGAGCACGGCGGAGCGGAATTATCTGCTGACACGCGCGGCAAGATTGGCGTGAGTGGATCTCCGCGGCGCGTGCGACACCCGGACTCGGAACGAGATGATCACACCGAAGCAGCCATTGATCGGGGTCGACCAGTGGCCATCGGTCGCGGTGACCTGGCGCGTCGAGCCCGGCGCGCCACCGCAGCTGTTGGTGACGTTCGCCGTCGATCCGGCGCGACCGGCCGCGCGCGGCGACGCAGCCGTGTTGGCCAGGCTCCACCACCAGGTCCACGCGCCCCCGGGCATCCGCTGGATCCTCCACACATCGCTGCTTTCGGATGGCGACGACGCCGGGTTGGTCACGCTCGCGCGCAGTGATGCCGAGCTGCTCGAGGGCTGGCTCTTCGGCGAGTCCACGTCGGTCCACGCCTATCTGCACGAGCGCGTCCGGGCGCCGCACGTGTCGCCACCACCGCCGGTGACGATCGCCGTGGCGCTCCCCGAGGACGCGCGCAACCGCCGGACGCTCTACCCCGTGACGGTGCAGCTCGAGCTCCGCCGCGCCGGCCCGGCGCCGGAGGGGGTCGAGGACGCGCCGGGGCTGCACTCGGCGATCACCTCGATCCCGCCGAGCAGCGATCCGACGCTCGCGGCCACGTTCGAGGTCGCGCTGTCGACACCCGAGGCGCTGCTGAGACTCGCCCACGAGCTCGGCTCGCCGACCGCAGGAGCCCAGCTCCATGCGCAGTGGGCGGTGCAGATCGGACGCGCTGGAATCGCGACGCCGATCGCGTTCGCCGTGCACCCGAGCCCACCGACGGTCTTCGCGCCCGCGCCCTTCTCCACTCGACTGCTTCGGCTCGGACCGGTGCCGATCCGTGACCACACGACCGGCGTCGGGCGCGGCCTCGAGCCGACGCGGCACGTCGAGTTCGCGGCGATCGACATGGACGCGTGGCTGGCGGCCCTCTTCGCGGGGGTCGATCGCGCGCTCGCCCCCGAGTTCGCGGCGTCGATCCAGACGCTCTCGGAGCGGGATCGCCGAGAACCGCAGGGCGTCGACCACCTCGCGCGGATCGTCGCGGCAAAGCACCGCATCGCGGAGGTCGCGTCCGCGTGGATGCTCCCGGTCCGGGCCGACAGCGACGCCGATCCGACCGCCGTGCGCGAGCTCTTCCGTCGACGGCTGTGCTCGCGGCTGTCCAACGCCCAGGCGACGTGGGCGGCGGTCGAGTTCGATGCCGCCGTGCACGCGGGCGTCGTCGAGGCCTCGCTCGGTCCCTCGGCGCGGTTGTTCGGCAAGATCGTCGAGCACGCCGCCGACGGCGGGCCGCCGCGGGACACGACGATCACCTGGGCCGAGCTCGCGTTGGCCGATGCCGACCACGCGCCGCTACCGTTCCTGCTCGACGCCCTCGGCGCGAGGAGGACGTCGGCCGCAGCGAGTGTCCCGCTCGAGCTCGTCTACGCCGCGACGCAGATCGAGCACGGTGCGCCGGGGCACGGAGCGCTCGCCTTCGTGATCCCGAGCACCGACGGCCCGTGGACGCAGCGGCTCGGCGCGGTCGAGGTCCCGGTCGTCCTGCGCGAGGCGCCGGCGAGCCCGGTGCTGATCCAACAAACGGCGGTTGGCGCGGCGCCCGATGGATCGGTCAGCGCCCTGGCGCGCTGGGACTGCATGTTCACGTACGCGATGCCGGGCCAGCCGGCGCAGGACCGGCTGTACGTCGCGATCGCGTTCGACGTCGGGCCTTCGGCGACCATCCGCGAGGCGGACACGGATCGACTGCACCCGATCGCCGAGTTCCTCACGGTGGTGCCGTCGATCCACGCGGACTTCGTCGCCCTGCTCCCGCGCCTCGGTCGAGAGACGCAGGACGAAGCGCTGGTGCGCAGCGCTCGACTCGCGGTCGAGTCGTTCACGGATCTCCTGGCCAGCGCCGCGGATGCGCTCGTGCGCGAGCCGAGCGCTGCCTTGGGTCGTGACGCGTCTCCGATCGACGCCGCACTGTCGGGCGCCGTCTCGATCCACGAGGACGAGGTCGAGCTGCCCGACCCGACGGCGCCGGGCCGGACCATCCGCGCGCTGCGGATCACCCTCGCGGGTCCGTCGCCGATCGGCACCGCGCGCGTCGACATCGACGCACAACGGTACGAACCCATGGTCCACGCTGCGATCGAGGGCGAGCGGGTGAGCTACGTGTACGTCGATCGGAGATCGAACGCCCTGCTCACGGCCGAGGAGGCGCGACACATCGAGACGCGGACGTTCGTGCTGCCGGACCTCGACCTCGTCTCGCGCCCCTGCGCGCGCGCGACGGTCTCGCGCACCCGCAACGAGGCGCTCCCCGACGGCACGCCGATCGCGACCCCGTTCGTGTATCGGACACCCGCGGTGTCGTTCGCCGACCCACTCTTTCCGCTGGTGGACCGACGCGACCCTGTGGACCTCACCGCGACGGAGGCGTCGCCCGACGGCGACGCCTCCATCGCCGGGCACCTGCAGCGGTTCTTCGACGCCCTGTTCGCAGCGGCCCGATCCGAGGGGGCGCGCAGGACCGTGTCGATCGAGGTGAGCTACGAACACCGAATCGCCGAGGCCACCGCGGCAGCGCGGCTGATGATCGAGCTGGTGCCCCCCACCGACGTGATCGTGGACCCCGGCGACGAGGGGGCAGCGGGCGAGCTGCACCTCACCGAGCTCCTGCGAGCGCTGGACGAGGCGACGCGCGGATGGTTCGTGGCGAACCGTCCGAGCCCGAGCGACGGTGCGTTGGTGTTCGACATCCAGCTGATGTCGCACTTGCGGGGCCAGCCCATGCCCTCGCTGCGCCTCCGCGACGTGCGCTTGCCGATCGCGTCGGTCGTGCCTCCGCTGACGACGACGGCCTAGCGCGGAGCGACCGCGAACCACGCCCCGAGCCCGAGCCCCGCCGCGAGCTCGACCCCGCCCGCACGACCGATCCCCCGCACCGCGTCCCCCGCCTCGACGTAGCGCACGACCCCCGGCTTCGCGCGCGCCTCCATGCTCGCGGCGACCTCCAGCTCGATCGACGCGCGCACCGCCGCGCGGCCGGATCGCAGCCACCACACGACGCTGGGCGATCCGCGGACGAGCGCGCCGACGAGCGGGCGTGGCGACGCCGAGACGCCGTCGCGATCGCGCAGCGTCGCGCCCCGCGACACCACCGGCTCGATCGAGATCGCGGCACGCAACGGCAAGGCGAAGCGACCGCGACGCAGCACCCAGCCGCCGCCGAGCGCGACGCGGACGCGGAGCACCTGCAGCGCGTCGGTCGAGCGCGCCGCCACACGGACGTCCGCGGCCACGAGCCCGCCGCGACGGTGCATCGCGTCGACGCCGAGCGTCGCGCCGCCCGCGACCAGGCCGCGCTCCGACACCGGCGGCCCGACCCCGAGGACGACCTCGCCGCCGAGACGCGGGCCGAGCCACCACGTCGGCGGTGTTGGTGCGCGTGGCCGCGGCGGATCGATGGGCGCCGGCCTCGGCACAGGCACCGGATCGGCCGACGGTGGCTCGACCGCCTGCAGCACCAGCGGCACCGCGACGCCCGTGCGTTCGGGCGCGAGCCGTCCGTCCTCGATCGCGTCGAGCATGTTGACCAGCGCGCCCGCGGTCGCGCGCGCGAGCTGACCGGGCGGCGCGTCCACCAGGCGCGAGTAGGCGCGGCCGTCCGAGAGCACCACCTCGAGCAGGCGCTGCGATCCGCTCGGCGTCACGCCGACCCACGCGAACCGCTCGGTCGGGACGTCGACCAGCCCCTCCGAGGGCGCGAGCCGCCGCCCACCGAGGCGCAGCGCGAGCTCGTCGCGGAGTTCGTCGTCCACCGACCCGCTGTCGACGACGACGAGCGTGATCGCGTCCGTCGACGCGGGCTCGGTCGACGCGGGCTCGGTCGCTGCAGCGGCGCGCGGGATCCCGAGCAATGCGATCCACACGCAGGCGCGGCGCCCCACGGCCGCAGTGTGCAGGATCGTCGCCGCGACCGGCAACGCTACTCCCCGTCACCCGCGGGGGACGGGGCGTCGCCGAGCGCCGCGCGGGCCTGATCGCGGTAGGTGCCCCGCGGACGATCGTCGAGGTACGCGCGCCAGCAGCGGGTCGCCGCGTCCCCCGAGGCGCGACGGCACAGGCCCGCGCGGGCCTCGTCGACGTAGCGCCCGCCCGGGAACCGACGCACGTAGCGCTCCCACAGCTTCGCCTCGGCCGCAGCGTCGTGCCGCTGCCGCGCGAGCTCGAAGAGATCGCCGAAGGCGAGATCGGCGATCGCCCGCGTCCCGCCGGCGCGCACCAGCGCCTCGAAGGCCACCTGCGCCGCTTCGAGATCGCCACGCTTCCACGCGGCGCGAGCCTCGGCATCGAGGGCATCGAGCCGCTCGTCCAGGCTCGGCGCGGGATCCCGATCGACCGACGGCGCGCGGCGCCTCGCGGGCGGCTCGACGTCCACGGGTAGCTCGGGCTCCGGCGCCACCTCGGGTGCGGGCACGACCTCGACGCGCGGCCTCGGCGTCGGCGCGCTCGGCCGACGCGACTCGATCGGCTCGGGCGCCTGCGGCGGGGTGGTCTGGCTCGCGCCCGAGTAGTCGCGCGCCCGCCGGCCGCCACGCCCAGCTCGTCGCCAACGCCAACGCCACACCGGCGGCGAGCATCGCCACCGCGGCGAACATCCGACGGGATCGTCGCGGCGGCGCGACCCGCTGCAGCGGCGGCCCGCGTCGCTCGACCGCGTCGGCCTCGGCCGACAGCACCGCCTTCGCGCTCGCGAGCAGGGTGTCGAGCGACCCGATCTCCGCAACGCGATCGAGCGCGGCGTCGTCGATCGCGTCGAGCCGCTCGGCCTCGTCGATCGGCAGCGCGAGCGTCGGGTCGATCCGCTGCGCCCGCGCGAACACGTCCGCGAGCCCCGCGGGCGGCGGCGTCGGCACGGCGTCGAGCTCGTCGCGCACCTCGAGCAACCACGCGTCGAGTCCTCCTACCACGTGGTCGGTGCTCATGACGTCGGCTCCTTCCCGGCGGCCGCCTTGGCGACCGCGGCCGCGTGCAGCCGCGCCACCTCGGCCTCGAGCTGCTCGCGGGCGCGATGGGCCCGCACGCGCACCGCCCCAGGCTCGATGCCGAGGGCGGTCGCGGCCTCGGCCGCCGTCATGCCGTGGACATAGCGCAGCACGAACGCCTCGCGCAGCGGCGCCGTGAGCTTGTCGAGCATCGCGTACAGCACCCGCGTGCGGTGCTGATCGGCGAGCTCGCCCTCGGGCTCGACGGACGCGCCGTGGGTCGCGTGGATCCGCGAGAGGTGATCCTGCGCCCGCGTCGCGCGCTCGTGCGAGCGGTAGTTGGTCCGCACCAGGTTCAGCGCGATGCCGTGCAACCACGTCGTGAAGCTCGATCGCCCCACGAACGACGGCAGCGAGACCAACGCGCGGGCGAAGGTCTCCTGCGTCAGGTCTTCGGCGACGTTCGATCGACCCACGAGGTAGAGCACGTGGCGGAACAACGCGGCGTGGTGTCGGCGATACAGCACCGACCACGCGCTCGCGTCGTGCGTCCGCGCGCGCTCGACCAGCGCGGCCTCGTCGTCGTCCGTCGCGCTCGCGTCGCCGCGTGGCGGGAACGGCAGGACGGTCGGTGGGTTCGCGCCGGGCACGGGGCGGCGGTGGGTTGCCCGAGCGTGCCCGGGCGTTACATCGCAGCCCAGCGATTCGGCGATCATGGCGAGAAGCGGCGCCGACGCAGGCCCAGCGCCGCGATCACGAGGCCGAGCGCGAGCGCGCCGGGCCGCTCGCCGGTGGTCGAACAGCCGCCGCCGCCACCGACCGAGCCGCCCGACTCCCCGGCCGCAGCGCCGGTGCCCTCGGACGGCCCACCGCTGGTCGCGTACGCCTCACCGGCCATGCCCGACTCGCCGCCACCGCCCGACTCCGACGTGCCCCACCAACCATCGTCCGAGCCCGCGTCACCCTCCGTGCCCGCGCCACCCTCGGTGGCCACGCCGCCCGCCGAGTCGCTGCCGCCCTCCGAGCCGGCATCGCCACCGCCCGAGCCGCTCGCGTCGCCGGCACCCGAGCCGCTCGCGTCGCCGGCACCCGAGCCGCTCGCATCGCCGGCACCCGAGCCGCTCGCATCGCCAGCGCCGGTGCCACCCGCGTCGCCCTCGCCCGCCGATCCGCCCGCGTCGCCACCGCCCATGCCACCGGTGTCGCCGCCGGATCCACCACCATCGCCGCCGGTCGTCCCGCCCGGATCTCCACCGGATCCCGAGCCATCGCCGGCCATCGCCGAGCCCGGCACGGCGCACAGAGTCGTCAGGCACACACCCAATTGGAAGTAGCGTCGCATCGTCGAGATCCTTGTCGTGGAGACGACGGCGCATGCGTCCGTCGAGGTGGCGGTGGGTTGCCGCACCTCGACGTCGCGTTACATGGGACGAGTTGTGATGGTGGCGATCGCCCGATCCCTCACGCCCGGGCCGGCGTCACGGCACGCACCACGTCCCCACCTCGAGACCGTTGACGACCTGGTCGGTGCACTCGCCCACCGGGCAGTCGTCGCCGTTGTCCACGGTGCAGGGCTGCGAGCAGATGCCCTCGCCGAAGACCACGTAGCAGGTCAGATCGCCGCAGGGGCTGTCGGTGCCGCTGCAGCTCTCGAAGTCGGCCTCGGGATCCGAACACTCGCACGCATCACCGATGTCCGCGTCCGGCGTGCTGCCCGTCGCCGAGCTGCCCGTCGCCGATGCGCCCGTCGCCGAGCTGCCACCCAGGCCGCACGCGTCGCCCGATCCGAGGAACACCTCGGTGAGCGTGGCGCAGTCCTCTTCCTCGAGGCACGCGAGCTGATCTTCGGTCAGCGTGCCGTCGCAGATGCTGCTGCACTGGGCGCTCGCCACGTCCGCGGGTGCACCGCAGGCCGCCGCCTTGTCGGCGCACCGCGCCGCGCAGTCCTGCGCCACCGGGCCCTCGCCACCACTCGCGCTGGCGCTCGCGCTGGCGCTGGCGCTCGCGCTCGCGCTCGCGTTCGAGGCCGCCGAGTCGCCGGACTCCCCGTCGGAGCCGGTGTCGGAGTCGGAATCGTCACCGCAGCCCAGCGCCGCGGCCACGAGGACGGTCGAGACGAGGGCGCGGAACGCACGGTGCGAGGGCAAGGGGCGATGCATGATCCCCACGACGCCACGAGCCTGCCGACCGTCGCAAGTTTTCTTTCAGGGGAAGCGGCCGCTTTCCTCGTCCCGCGCACAACGCGGGCAACCCTCGCGCTCGGGGTCCGCGCGGCGTGGCGATCGCCGAGGTAACGAAGCGCCGCCGTCCGGCAACCCACGCGCCGATGTCCCGCACGATCGCCGCGCGCCCCGGGTCCCCTGTCGTCGTCGTCGCGTCGATCCTCGCGCTCGTCGCGGGCTGTGCCGGCGGTCACGGGGGCAAGGGCGGTGGGGACGACGACGGCGTCGGCGACTCCGCGGGCACCGGCACCGACGCGGGCGACACCGAGGACGTGCCCGCGCCCTCGGGCGTCTTCGCCGATCCCGACGCGCTCGGCCCCACGGGCCTGCGCCGCCTGAGCCTCGCCGAGCTGCAGGCCGCCCTCGTCGATCTCACCGGCCTGCCCGCGCCGGAGATCGAGACGATGCTGGCCGTGCTCCCCGGCGACGGCAGCACGCCCTTCGACAACGACGAGACCCTGCAGGCGCCGTCGGCACCCTTCGTCGAGGGCATGTTCTCGCTGACCGAGGCGATCGCCGCGCGCACCATCGACGATCCCGATCGCCGCGACGCGATCCTCGGCTGCACGCCCGCGGGCGCCGACGACGTCGGCTGCCTGCGCACCTTCGTCGCGGGCTTCGGCCGCCGCGCGCTGCGACGCCCGCTCGACGCCGCCGAGCTGGACGAGTACGCGACGCTCATCGAGCACGCGATCGCGGACGACGACTTCGACGTCGCCGCGCGCATGGCCATGCAGGCGCTGCTGCTCGACGCGCGGTTCCTGTATCGCGTCGAGATCGGCGAGCCCGTGCCCTCGCGATCCGATCTCGTCCGGCTCGACGCGTACGAGCTCGCGACGCGCCTGTCGTTCCTGCTGTGGGGCACGGTGCCCGACGACGCGCTGCTGGATCGCGCTGCGGCCGGCGAGCTCGACGACGCGGCGACCCTCGCCGCGGTTGCGACCGATCTGTTGCGCGAGCGTCGGGCCCTGCGCCAGATCCAACGCATGCACGCGCTGTGGCTCGGCTACGACACGCTCGCGGCCGATCCGGCCCTCGCCGCGTCGCTGCGCGCCGAGACCGACGCGGTGCTGGAGCGCGCCCTGGCCGACGGCGCGTGGAGCTCGGCGTTCACCGCCGACGAGACCTGGCTCGACGCCAACACGGCGGAGCACTACGGGATCCCGCTGCCCGCGGGCGAGCCGGGCTGGGTCGCGTACCCCGACATCCGTCGCCGCGGGATCCTCTCGCACGGCACGCTGCTGTCGCTGGGCGCGAAGTTCGGCGACACCTCGCCGACCGAGCGCGGCAAGGCCGTGTGGACCCGCCTGCTGTGCAACGAGATCCCGCCGCCGCCGCCCCAGGTCGACACCGGCCTGCCGCCGACCGGCGGATCCGCCGACGCCTGCAAGACCGAGCGCTACGACATGCGCACCAAGGCCGAGTGCAGCGGCTGCCACGGGATCCTCGACTCGGTCGGCTTCGGGCTCGAGAACTACGGGCCGCTCGGCGAGTGGCGCACGACGGAGCCCGACAAGGCCGAGTGCTCGATCGCCGGCGAGGGCGAGCTCGCGGAGGTCGGCGCGTTCGCGGGCGCCGGTGCCCTCGGTGAGCTCCTGCTCGACAGCGGCCAGCTCGAGGGCTGCTACGTCCGCAACATGCTGCAGTTCGCGGTCGGTCACCACCCCACCGACGACGACCGACCGCTGCTCGACGCGCTCACCGAGCGCTTCGAGTCCACCGACGACGCCGCCGCGCTGCTGCTCGAGCTCGCGACCAGCGAGGGCTTCCGCCACCGACGCTTCGAGTGAAGGACCGAACCACCATGGCAAGACCACTGACTCTGGGACGACGCGCCTTCCTCACCGGCCTCGGCGGCGCGTCCGTGGCCCTACCGATGCTCGAGGCGATGCTACCGCGGCGCGCGTGGGCGGCCGGCGGCGCGCCGACCCGCTTCGTCACGATGTTCGGCGGCATCGAGCAGCTCCACTGCGTGCCGTCGGGCGCTGGCGCCGGCTACACGATGCCCGCGGGCCTCGCCTCGCTCGAGTCGGTGCGCGATCACATCTCGATCGTCACCGGCCTCGAGATCGCGGCGGCGGGCGCCGGCACGCCCGGCCCCGGCGGCAAGGCCAACCCGCACCACGGCAACATCATGAGCCCGCTGCTCACGGGCTGGCGATCGACGAACGAGAACTACGGCGTGCCGCACACCGCGACGGCGGATCAGCTCGTGGCCGCGGCCGTCGGCGCCGACACGCACTACGCGTCGCTGCAGTACTGCGCCCAGCCCGACGGCTACCGGGCCGGTGATGCGGGGATCAAGACCGTCATCTCCTACGGCGACGGCGGGGCGCCGCGCGTGGCCCAGGCCAGCCCGAGGCTGGCGTGGGAATCGATGTTCATGAACTTCCAGCCGACGGACCCGGCGGACCTCGAGGCCAAGCAGAAGGTGCTCGCGCGCCGACTCTCGGTGCTCGACCTGGTGAAGGTGCGCGGCGATCGACTCATGGGCGCGGTGGGCAGCGGCGATCGCATGCGCCTCGAGCAGCACTTCGACCAGATCCGCGATCTCGAGACGCGGCTCGCCGACATCCCCGACACCAGCGGCGCGGGTTGTGCCGCGCTGCCCGACCCCGGCGCCGATCCGACGCAGACCAACCACGGCAACACCGAGCACGGCGGCACCACCGGCTACTCCGACGAGGATCGCCGCGCCGCCGTGTTCGTCGATCTGATCCACATGGCGCTGGTGTGCGACCTGACCCGCGTCGCTAGCCTCGTCATCAACCACGAGCAGTCGGTGATGAGCCTCGAGCCGCTGTTCGGCGTCGCGTACGAGATGCACGACGTGACCCACACCGACTTCCCCGGCGTCAACACCGTGTGGGACCAGGTCACCTCGTGGCAGGCGGGCTTCTTCGCCGCGCTGGTGCAGAAGCTCCTCGACACGCCCGAGCCGACCGGCGGCACGATGCTCGACGGCACCGTGCTGGTGCTGACCAACTCCGGCGGGCCCTCGGGCCACGGCTCGAGCAACCTCGCGATGACGATTGCCGGATCTCCGTCGACGCTGCGCATGGGCGAGCACATCATCGCGCCCGGTGGCGCCCACCCCTGCAACGTGTGGCAGACCGCCATGCACGCGCTCGGCGTCGACCACGACTTCGGCGAGCTGCCCGGCCTCGTCGACGCGATGTTGGTGTGACCGCCGTGCTACCGTGGGATCCGTGACGCGCGTCGCTGCCATCGTGCTGCTCGCAGCCCTGCCCGCCGCGGGCTGCGTGAACGACTACGTCGTCGGCGACAGCGAAACCGCCGGCAACGCCACGGATGGCACGGGCGAGCCCGGCGACACCGGCTCCGGCACCGCGCAGGGCGACACGACCAAGGGCACCGCGGGCGACGACACCTCCGGCGCCGACACGGGCCAGGCCGATCCCACCGCGACCGGCGGCGACACGGCGAGCTCGCCCTTCACATGTGAGCCGTGCACCGCCGACACCGAGTGCGGCGACGCGTACGACAACTGCGTCGACCTCGGCGACGTCGGACCGCGGTGCCTGATCTCGTGCCCCGAGGCGGGCTGCGGCCCGGGGATGGATTGCACGGACGCGACCTCGGTCGACGGGTTCGTGGTGCCGCAGTGCGTGCCGCTGTCGCCCGCGTGCCCGTGACGAGCGGGCGCCGGACGCCCCCGCGGAATCGCGCAGACCCGCCCCCACGCGGCCGTCTGCGGGCCTTTCAGGTTGCGTTCAGGTGGGCGCGGTATCCAGGATCCATGCGCTCGCCGTCGACCCGCGTCCGATCGTGCACGGCCGCCCTGCTCGCGCTCTGCCTCGGCGGCAACGGCTGCGATCGCGCGACCGAGGAACCCGACGAGGTCGACCCCCACGACGTCGCGTTCGATCTGCTCGATGCGCTCGCGATCGCAGACGAGCACGAACCGGGCGGGATCTCGATCGAGGCCGAGCTGACCGACGACGACGGCGACGGCCTCGTCTACGACGTCGACCGCGTGGTGGGCGAGCAGACGCGCGAGATCCTGATCGACGCCGACACCGGCGAGGTCGTCGCGACGCGGGTCGATCCCGAAGACCAGGCCGAGGGCCGCATGCAGGGCCAGGCCATCGCGACATCGCAGGACGGTGTGACCCTCGAACGCGCGATCCAGACGGCGCTCGACACCCTGCCCGGCACGGCGGTGTCGGCCGAGACCGAGGTCGAGGACGGTGTCATCCTGGTCGTGCTGCTCGAAGGGGAGACGAGCCACGCGCTCGCCATCGACCTCGACACCGGCGTCGTCGTCGACACCGCAGCCGAGCCGGCGGGCGACTGAAGAGACCCGCGATTGGATGCCATGCGAGGTCACGCGCAGCTGGCCGTGAACGCCCGGGCGTGGCCGCCCTATACTGTCGTGGTGGCCGACGAGGTGAACGGGGCGCAAACCGGCGTCGGCGGGGCATCGACCCTTCCTGCGGTCGCGTCGCCGTCCGACACTGCCGCCCCGACGCTACTCGACGGTCGCTACCGGCTGCTCCATTGCATCGGCCGCGGTGGCATGGGTGCGGTGTGGGCCGCAGAGCACGTCGGCCTGGGCACGACCGTCGCGGTGAAGCTGATCCATCCGAGCCACGCCACCGACGAGCGCGCGCGCGATCGCTTCGGACGCGAGGCCCGGGCGGCAGCGAGCCTGCGTAGCCCGCACGTCGTCCAGATCTTCGACCACGGCGTCCACGACGGCACGCCGTACATCGCGATGGAGCTGCTCGACGGCCAGTCGCTCGGCCAGCGCCTCGCCGAGCGCGGACGCATGACCCCAGACGAAGTGCTCGGCATCATCGTGCAGGTGTGCCGCGCAGCGGCGCTCGCCCACGGCGCGGGCGTCATCCACCGCGACCTCAAGCCCGACAACGTGTTCCTCGTGGCCGGCGAGTCGGTCGCCGCCGAGTCCATCGTCGGCGAGTCCATCTCCCTGCCGCAGGGCGAGGGCGGGGGGGGCGAGACGGCGGGGCTCGTCAAGGTGCTCGACTTCGGCATCGCCAAGCAGCTGGCCGAGACCGCCATCGGACCGTCGACGGGGATCGGGCGGGTGCTCGGGACGCCGTACTACATGAGCCCCGAGCAGCTGGTCGATGCGGGGACCGCCGATCATCGCGCGGACCTCTGGTCGATCGCCGTCATCGCCTACGAGTGTCTCGTGGGCCGGCGACCGTTCGAGGGGCACAGCCTCCCCGAGCTCGCGGTCGCGGTGCTGACGACGTCGCCGCCGATCCCGTCGCACCACGCCGACGTACCGGCGGGCTTCGATGCATGGTTCGCGCGGGCCACTGCGCGCGATCCCGACGCGCGCTTCCCCACCGCACAAGCCCTCGCCGACGGCCTGCGCGTGGCCGTGCGACCGGTGACACCCGCGGGCACCGACGCCGTCGCACAGCCGGGCTCGTCGCGGCGCGTGCTGTGGATCGCGATCGCGGGCGCAGCGGCGCTGACCGCCGTCGCGATCGTCCCGACCTGGCGCGAGGCCGCGCCGGATCCGTCGCGCTCGCCGGCGACCGCCGTGGATGCGCAACCGTCGAGGCACCCCGCCGCGTCGAGCCACGCACCGTCGGTGATCGCGACGCCGACCGCGACACCAGTCGCCGCCCCCGACGTCGTGCCCACGCCATCGCCCACGCCGCCCACATCGATCCCGTCCACGACGATCAGCCCGCGCGAGACGACGGCGCCACGGACGATCGCGGGCACGCGGCGACGGCCCAGCACCAAGCCGACGCCCGATCCGACCGGCGCGCCCCCCAAGCACGACATCTCCGAGCTCGAGCCGTGATCATGATCTCGCTCGCCGGGACGTGGATCGCGGTGTGCCTGGCGGTGCAACCGGCACCGCCAGCGGGCGAGCGCCCGCTGGACTCGCTGCCCCACGCCGCGAAGGACGAGGCCCGCGCCCGCGAGGCCTGGGAGAAGGGCGCGGCGGCCTTCGCCGCGGGCGACATGCGCGAGGCGATCGTCCAATTCGAGGCGACGCATCGGTACTCGTCGCGGCCGGGCCCGCTCTTCTCCCTGGGCCAGGCGCACCGCCACCTGTGGGAGCAAGAGGGCGATCCGAAGCAGCGCCTGCTCGCCCTCGAGCGCTACCAGCTGTACCTCGACAAGGACCCCGAGGGCCCGCGCCGACTCGAGGCCGAGCGATGGATCAAGGAGCTGATGACCCAGGGTGAGCTCGAGGATCTCGGCGACGCCGGCCGTATCTTCACGCGCCTGGGGATCACCAGTGCGACGCCGGCTGCGACGGTACGGATCGACGACGGCCAGCCGCTGCCGCTGCCGGCGACCCCCGACGTCGTGCCCGGACACCACAGCGTCATCGTCGAGGCCCCGGGGTTCCACGCCCAGCGCCGCGAGGTCGAGCTGCCCGAGGGCTCGACCTTGCCGCTGCAGTTCGTGCTCGAGCCGGTCGAGGCCAGACTGTGGATCCGCGGCCCCGCCGGGGCGGACTTCTACGTCGACGGTGAGCGGCGCGGCCGACTGCCCACGGCCTCGCCGTTGCTGGTCCCGCCCGGCACCCACCAGGTCGGCGTGGCCCAGGCCGGGCGCACGCTGTTCGTCCGCGAGATCGAGCTCGAGCGGGCGCAGACCCACCGCGTCGACGCGACCATCCAACGGACCGGCCAGCGCAAGATCGCGATCGCAGCGGTGACCCTCGGCGCGGGCGCGGCCAGTGGCGGCGCGGCGATGCTGATCGCCGCGCTGGTCGAGCAGCGCCGCGCGCTTCGGATCCAGTCCGCGCTCGAGCGCTCGCCGGAGCTCGGCACACCGCAGCGCGACCTCGACGGGCGCGACCGTGCGATCGGGCGCCGCGATCTGTTCCGCGTCGCGGCAATCGCCACCGGAACGACCGGGCTCGTCGTGCTCGCCGCGGGCGTCGTGTTGTGGGTCACCGATCGCCCGCCGGTCGCGTCGTCGTTGCAGCGACCGGCGAACCGCGGGCGAGCGACCGCCCGGGTGCGAGCGGAGCTCTCGCTCGACGCCACCGGTGCGGCGGTCGGAGTCGGGGGCCGGTTTTGACGCCGCGCCACATCACCGGCGTCGTGCTCGGCGTGCTCGCCGGCTGCCACGCGTTCCCGAGCATCGATCTCGGGCTGTGCGGCAACGGCATCATCGAGCAGGACGAGGACTGCGACGACGGCAACGACGACGACGACGACGCGTGCAGCCAGTGCCACCTGGTCTGCGCACCGTCGGCGGACGCGACCGACGCCTGCCCGCCGGGGCGCGTGTGTGCCCCGGACCGGCTGTGCCGCGGTGCCGCCGGCGGGTTCGCGACCGAGGCCATCCGGTTCGCCACCGAGGGCGTGCTGGCGATCGGCGTCGGCGACCTCGACGGCGACGCGCGGGATGATCTCGCGGCGCTGCAGCCCTCGGGCATCGACGCGCTGCACGGCGCACCCGAACAGACGGTCCACCTCACCGGCGCCGAGGGGTGGTTCGTCCTCGGCGATCTCGACGGCGACGGGCGCGACGAACTCACGCTCGCACGGGCGCCGGACCTCGACCACGGCGGCGGACTCTCGATCCTGCACGAGATCCCGCGGGACGACGACGGGCGCGTCGTCGCGCCGGTGATCGCCGCGACCGTCCTCGCCCAGGGCGACACCGGCCGGCTGCTCTCGGTGGCGCCGGTGCACGACAGCGTGCTCGACCTCGTGTCGGCGCAGGAGTCCTTCGCGTGGCGCAACGGCCAGCTCTCCGCGGCGCCGCTCGCCACCGCGGTCCCGATCGATCCCACCGCGCTCGTCGGTCCGATCGCCGGCCTCCCGCTCGGCGATGGTGTGCAGTGCAGCACCGCCGACGGCGTCGCCTTCGCGCGCCGGAGCTTCGCGCTGGCCGCCCGCGGTACCGAAGCCGTCACGATGCTCGCGACCTGCGATGGTGCCGAGCTCACGCGGCTGGCCGACGTCGCGCTGCCCGACGGCGAGCACCTCGGCGCCGCCGGGTCGTTCTTGGTCGACGTGGACGCCGACGACACGCTCGACCTCGTCGTGCAGACCGAGTCCGCCGCGGTGCGCGTCGCCTACGGCGTCGGGGACGGCTCGTTCCATGGCGATGCCATGGCACCCGAGGCCGATGGCGACGATCGGTTCGCCGCGACGCCGCTGTGGCAACCCGAGGCCACCACCACCGTCCTGCTCGCCGCCGCCGACTTCGACGACGATGGCCGGATCGAGCTGGTGACCTCGACCGACTTCGTCGACGCCCCCGAGGCGTGCGTCCAAGGCTGCCCGATCGCCTGGGACGCGCCGCTCGGCCGTGCCGCAGCGATCGACTTCGACGGCGATGGTGAGCTCGACGTCGTGGGTACCCGCGTGGGCAGTGATGGGCTCGACGACACGCTCGCCGTTCGACTCGGCGACCGATCGCTGGCGGGTCGGTGGTTCACCGAGCCCCACCTCTTCGAGCTCGAAGGGACCGCTATCGACCTCGTCGACGGGGACTTCGACGGCGACACGTTGGCGGACGTCGCCGCGGTCGTGCGCCGCGACGACGACGACGACGGACCCGCGGCCGATGCCGTCGTCGTCGTGCACGGCGGCGGCACCCTGGCGTGGCGATCCACCGAACTCGGGCCCTTCGACGAGGTGCAGTCGATCGCCGTCGACGCTCGGGACACGCTCGTGCTGCGCACGCGCGACGCCCAGGGACGGGCGGTCGGGACCTTCCTGCGACCGGCGGATCCGGTCGCCGACTTCGGCGTCTCCATACGCCAGCCCGCGATGGTGCGCACCGCGACCGGTGTCGCCGTCGTCGCCTTGGGTCGCGACGGCCAGGGCGAGCGGCTGTTCCACTTCGCCGCGGACGACGGCACGCTCTCGCCCCGCGACCTCGTCGAGGGCCCGACGCCGTCGGGGATGGGCGCGGGTGCGGGACAGACCGCGCTGTCGATCGCCGTCGAGCTCGACGGGCTCGCCCCCGAGGAGCTCGTCCTGCTCGCCACGACCGACGCCGGCGGCGCGGTGTGGACGTTGGCGCAGACCGACGCCGGCGTGTGGGAAGAGCGAGCGCGGCTCGACGTCGGTCCGGGGTTCGCGACGCGGCCGGTGGCGGGTGATGCCGCAGAACCGGGGGCCACACCGGTCGCCGGGCCAGGCAGCAGCGTGCTGCCGATCGACGTCGACGTCGACGGTGACCTCGATCTGCTCGTCACCACCGCCGAGGTGCTGCCGCGCGTGATCGTGCTGCGCAACGACGACGGCTGGCTCGGGGCGCCGACGGTGCTCTTCGACAGCGTGCACTTCGGCGCGTTCGAGATCGGCGATCTCGCGCCGTGGCACCCGCGCGCCGACGGCACCCCGCGCTTCGTCGTCGGCGGTGACGACGGTGTCGGCATCGCGACGGTGGATCTCGATCGCGGGCGCATCGTCATCGACGATCGCTCGGAGGCCAGGGCCGAGGCGGTCGACACCGCAGACTTCGATGGCGACGGCCTGCTCGATCTGGTGATCGCGACGTCGAACGAGGTCCGCGTCCACGCGGCCCTCGAGACCCTGGGCCTGGACTGAGGCGGACATGCGCGGGAGATCGTCATGAAGCTGCTGCTCGTCGAGGACAACCCCAAGCTCGGGCCGATGCTCGCCGGTGGCCTGCGCGACGAGGGTCATGTGGTGGCGCTGGCGACCACGGGCAAGGAGGCCCTCGACGCCGCCGCGCTCGAGCGCTTCGACGCGATCATCCTCGACATGATGCTACCGGACGTCGACGGCCTCACCGTGCTCGACACGGTGCGCCGACGCGGGGACGCCACGCCGGTGCTGGTGCTGTCCGCCCGCGATCAACCCGCCGATCGCATCGGCGGGCTCGACAAGGGCGCCGACGACTACCTGACCAAGCCGTTCTCGTTCGACGAGCTGCTCGCGCGGCTTCGGGCGCTCGTGCGCCGGGCTAGTGGCGCCAGTCATACGGGTGTGATCGTCGTGGCCGATCTCGAGATCGACACCACCGGGAAGGTCGCGCGGCGCGGCGGACTCGAGATCGTGCTGTCCGCCCGCGAGTACGCGATCCTCGAGTGCCTCGCCCTGCGTCGGGGACGCGTCGTCAGTCGCGACACCCTGCTCGAGACCGTCTACGACGGCGACGACATGCCCGAGTCGAACGTCCTCGAGGTCTACGTGGCGGCGCTGCGCCGGAAGATCGATCGCGACTTCCCGAACAAGCTCATCGGCACGCGGCGCGGGCTGGGCTACATCCTCGCGGAGGAGACGTGACCACCGGCGCGCGCCTGGTCGTCGTCGCGATCGCGGCGATCCCCCTCGCGTTGGTCGCGACGATCCACGTCGATGCGACCGCGCGATTGACCGCGGCCGGCGGCTCGCTCGACGGTTTGCTGCGGACCCACGCGCTGCTGGCCGCCGCGGCCGCGATGCTGTCGGCGGGCCTGGCGTCGTGGTGGCTCGGTCGTCGGCCGACCAGATCGCCCACCGACGACAGCGCCGCGCGCAGTCAGTCGGCCAGCGCTGGTGCGGACGTCGGACGACTGCGCGACGAGCTCGGGGCGGCGCTCGCCCGCGAGCGCGAGTTCAGCGGGCACCTCGCCCACGAGCTGCGCACGCCGCTGGCGGTGCTGCGCACCGGGCTAGAGCTTTCTCGACGACGACAGGCCAGCCTCGAACCCGACGACCGACTCGACGAGCTGCTCGAGACCGTCGATGACATGGGTCGACTGGTGAACGACCTGCTGATGCTCGCGCGGCTCGGTGGCGCCGAGCCGGCCCGGCGCACGCCCGTCGCCATGCGGGCCGTCGTCGAGGCGACGTGGCGACGACTCGAGGCCAAGGCGCGCGCCCGCGAGCTGGCGTTCGAGGATCGCCTGCCCGACGACTTCACGATCGCCGGCGATCGCGACAAGCTCCAGATCGTGCTGCAGAACCTCCTGGGCAACGCGGTCAGCTACACCGAGCGTGGCGGCGCGATCGCGGTGTCGAGTCCGCGGCCCGACGTCGTGTGGATCTGGGACAGCGGGCCTCAGCTCGCGCCCGATCAGCTCCACCGCGTCTTCGATCGGATGTGGCGCGCCGATCCGGCCCGGACCGACGCCACCCAGCACGCCGGCCTCGGCCTCTCGCTCGCCCGGGCGCTGTGCGAGAACATGGGGCTGCGCCTGGGTGTCGAGAACGTCGCGAGTGGGGGCCTGGCGTTCGTGATCTCACCGGCGCCGTGACGACGCCGGGCGGGCTCGATTCGATCGAACCCGCCCGGCGCATCGCGGGCGCGGCTAGTCTTCGTCGACGTCCGGGGCGCCGTTGGCCTCACAGGCCTCGTCGAGGGCGTCCGACGCGGCGCACTCGGCTGCGTCGTCGCCGAACATCACCTCGCACGCATCGTCGAGGGACTCGGCGGCGACGCAGCTCTCGTCGGCGCCGCCGTCCTCGCAGGCCTCGTCGATCGCATCGAACGCGGCGCATGCGGCGGCATCCTCGCCGTGAGCCGCCTCGCAGGCATCATCGATGGACGCCGCCGCCTCGCAGAACCCGCTGTCGTCGTCCTCATCCTCGTTGTCGTCGTCCTCATCCTCCTTGTCGTCGTCCTCCGAGTCCTTGTCGTCGTCCTCCGAGTCCTTGTCGTCGTCCTCCGAGTCCTCGTCGCAGTCGGCGTGGCCGGTGTCCGCATCGTCCTGCGTGGTCGATCCTGCGCCCTCTCGGATCGTGGGCGACCCGCCGTCGTCAGCGTCGCACGCCGTCGTGGGCAGGGCGAGGGCCAGCAGGCCCAGGATGGTTGCGAGACGAGGCTTGGGGGTGGATTGGGTCGTCATCTGGTGCTTCCCGGCGCGTCGGCGCCTCGATCCGCAGCCTGGGCCGCGGACCTGAAGCGGATCTGAGAAACGAGGGGAAATCCACCGCGCGGTGCGAGCAGGCACGCTCGACCGGCACGCAGAAACCCCACCGCGCCTCAGCTGGCCTTAACGAACGGCTGTCACGCTGCCCAGGACATGCACACATCATCAAGCATCGTGGTCGCCACCGTGTTGGCCGTGTCCCCTCTCGCCTGCGACGCGCCGCAGAGCGACACATCCGAGGGCGACGCGAGCTCGGGCGGCGACGCGAGCTCGGGCGGCGACTCGACCGGCGACGAACCGCTGCCGCAGTGCCACGCGGTGAACGTGGACGTGGCGTCGTGCGATCCGGCGGTCGCCACGTTCTCGCTCGACTCGACCAATCCCTGGTACCCGCTGGTGCCCGGCGCGATCGTCGAGCTCGCGGGCGAAGGGGAAGGCGACGAGGCTGGCATCGCGGTCACGGTCAGGCGTGAGGTGCTGTCCGAGACCCGCACGATTCTGGGCGTGCAGACCCACGTGTTGCGCCACGAGACCCGCTTCGACGGTGTGCTGCACGAGGTCGCGCTCAACTTCTACGTCGAGGCCACCGACGGCACCGTGTGCTACTTCGGCGAGGACGTGGAGTTCTACGACGACATGGGCACGTTCGAGAACACCGACGGCACTTGGCGCGCGGGCGAAGACGGCGCGCTCCCCGGTGTGATCATGCCGGCGATGCCCGCGGTCGGCGATGCTTACTATCAGGAGAACGCGCCGGGGATCGCGTTGGATCAGGGCCGGATCACCGCCGACGATCTGACCACGGAGATCGACGGCCAGTCGTACCCGACGATCCAGATTGTCGACACCAATCCGATCGACGACGAGGAGCCGTGCGAAGACGAGGAGAAGCGCTACGCGATGGGCATCGGCGAGGTCAAGGACACCGTGCTCGAGGTGGTGTCGTTCACGCCCTGAGCGGCTTCGCGCCGGTCATGGTCCACCCTTGTCTGCTGTCGAGGGCGTTGCCGCACGTCGTTTCGGACGTCCGAGCACCGCAACCCGACGGCCTCGCGGCCGTCCCTCCGAGTGCGATGATGCTTCGAACGACCACTGCCCTACTCGCCCTCTTCCTCACCACCGCGCCCACGGGTTGCGACAGCAAGTCGGACGCGAAGTCCGGCGACGCAAAGACGGCCGACGCAAAGTCCGGCGACGCGAAATCCGGCGACGCAAAGTCCGGCGACGCCAAGGCGGCCGACGCCAACGCCGGCCCCGACTACGCGAAGATCGACGGCTTCGTCGCGGCGGCGAAGACCTCCGAGGACTTCGACAAGGTCCTCGAGGGCTGCATGGGCATCGCCATCGACCTGGCCATGGCCAAGAAGATCGAGAACGCCGACACCGACCCCGACTACTGGGCCCACTGCAAGATCGGACCGGCGCGGGCGAAGGCGCAGCTGGTGATCAAGGAGAGCACCCCGGACAAGATGCACACATCGTGCATCGCCGCCGCGATGGTGGCCGAGGAGATCCGCGACGCGAACAAGCCCGAGTCGGAGGAGTTCAAGACGCTCGCCGAGAACGTGAACAAGGCCTGCGGCATGTGAGCCGTGGCGAGGGCCGACGCCGTCGGTCCATCCGGTTTTCCGCTGCTGCGCGCACGTTCTTCCTCGTCGTCGCGCGGCCGGGCGGCAGCTACGACAGGAGTCGCTGGCTGGAACACCGCGATGAGCCCCACACCGCCCACCCACCCTCCGTCCCCCTCGTTGACCCGCATCGCCGAGGTGCAGCACCTGCGGCGCGAGCGGTGGCGGGTACTGATGGACGATCACATCCTGGCGAGGATCGCCTGCGACGCCGTGCGTGGCGCGGCGCGCCGCTTCGCCCGGGGCGCGGTCCCCGGGCCGGCGAACGGCGTGCCCGACATCCCCGCGTGGGTCGAACACTTCGCGCGGCTCGATCCCGACGGCGTCGGACTGGCGCTCGCGCGCGATGCGATCGCGGCGACGGCCGCGGCCACGCCGATGCGCATCGGCCGAGTGCTGGCGCAGTACGACCTCGCCACTGCTCGCCACGCCCGGGCCCGGAACGAGGTCGTGCTCGACAACCTCGGCCTGGCGCGGCTGTTCGTCGACCGGTGCCTGCGATGCGACGCGCCGCAGCGCGCCGACCTGCTCCAGGAGGCGGCGATCGGGTTGATCCGCGCCATCGAGCGCTTCGACGTCACCCGGGGCACGCAGTTCTCGACCTACGCGATGTACTGGATCCGCCACGCGGTCCTCCACGCGATGGACGATGCCCGGGACGTCGTCCGGCTCCCGGGCCACGTGAGGGCGGCCCGGCGCAGGATCGCCGTCGCGACCCGCGAGGCCCTCGCGAGCGGGACCCCACCTGCGCTCTCCGAGCTCGCGACCCGCCTGTCGCTGAGCGAACAGATCGTCGCTCGCGCCGCGACGGCAACCCTCGACGCCGCGACCGACGTCGCGACGCGGCACCTCGGGGAGGTCCCGCCCGAGGACGAGTGGGTCGAGCGTCTCGACCTCGAGCAGTTCGAGGCGCGACTCGGCCCGGCAGTCGCGGCGCTCGAGCCGAGGGATCGGTCGATCCTCGGCGCTCGCTTCGGGCTGTCGCGGGAACGAGCCTCGCTCGCCGCGGTCGCCGTGGAGCACGGGATGTCGCACGAGGGTGTGCGTCAGGCCGCGCTCCGCACCATCCAGCGATTGCGTCGGTCGCTCGGTCTGGTGCCGCCGGCGCGGACCTCGACGGAGTCGGCCGCGACGCGTCGGCGATCGAGCCCGACGCGTGCGGTCAGGACCGTGCCGCCATCGCGGCGCGCGCCGCCGCCGAGATCGCCGCGACTGAGGGATGCGTGATCCGTCGCTCGAGACTGATCGCGTAGTAGCGATCGTGCAGGCTCGCGCAGGTCCCGACCAGCTGCGCACCGTACGAGCTCGCCAAGCCCTCGCGGATGACCAAGGGGGCGAAGAACGCCCCCATGCCGCCGTGGGCGAAGGCCTTGAGCAGCGCGCTGTCGTCGAACTCGCCGACGATGCGGGGCGCGACCTCGTTCGCGTCGAGCCATCCCTCGATCGAGCGGCGCAGGACGGTGTGCTGACCCGGGACCAAGAGCGGCGCGCCGTCGAGCGAGCGGGGAAAGCTGGCCTGGAGTTGCTGCGCCAAGGGCTCCACGGCGAAGACGCCGATGCCCGACTCGCCGAGGAGGTGGTTGTAGCCTCGGATGCGCACCGCCGGTGACATCGGCGCGTCGGCGAGCACGACATCGACGGCCCCGACCGCGAGCTCGGCGAGCAGTCGATCGACGGGGCCCTGCCGCACGACCAGGAGCGGCGGTTCGGGGCCCTGGAGCGCCGGCTCGACGAGGCGATAAGCGACGAGCTTGGGCATGACGTCGGCACAACCGACGACCAAGCGCAGCTCGTGCTCGCCCTTCCCTCCGGCAGCGACCGACATGATCTGCTCGCCCAACGCGAAGATCTCGTCGGCGTGCTCGAAGATCCGACGCCCGATGGGCGTGATCCGAAGCGCTCGCCCGTCGCGCTCGAACAGCGCCGCGCCGAGCTGCGACTCGAGCTCGCGCAGCTGCCCGCTGACGGTGGGCTGCGCGAGCCTGAGCTTGCGGGCGGCCGCCGTGACGCCGCCCTCCTTCACCGTCATCCAGAAGTAGAGCAGGTGGTGGTAGTTGAGCCACTTCACGGGCGTGCAGCCACATCACCTTTCGTCATGCGTCACGCGGGCGCAACGAAGAAAGAATCAATCGAATCCATAGAGGTCGCCTACGCTCGCGGCCCCCGCGGGTCGCGCCACCGATCGAGCGCGCGCGCCACCGTGCGTCCCATCCGCCCGAACGCCTGATCGACGGCGTCGCACGTCCGCGCGTCCATCGACGAGACCACGATCGGCTCGATTCCGTCGAGCTTCGCGGTGATGCGGCAGGTCTTGTCCACGCCGCCGCGGGGACCGTTCTCGTCGGCCAACAGCACGTCCACGCGCACGACACGTCGCGAGAAGCGGAGCAACGCGAACCGAGCACGTCTGCGCACGTATTCGACATCTTCGGCGGTACGGCGGATGCCGTGGAAGCGGAGATTGACCTTCATGGGTGCTGTTGTGACGCGTCCGAGAGCGCGCGCAAATCGGGATTCCGTCGCCGCGCCATCGCGATCCGCGATGGTCTCGACCACCTCGCGACATCGTGATTGCCTCGTGCGACGCGACGGAGAATCGATGGGCGATCCGATTCGCCGTGGCCATGCTCTTCGAGCCATGACGAGCATCACGATTCTCCTGTTCCTCGCCATCGCGGCCTTCTTCACCGTCGCAGTCGCACTCGCGACCGACCCCGCGACGGAGCACCTGCGCGCCGACTGGCTCGATCCGGGCGCGTCGACCACCCGCGGCGTGCAGTTCGACCGCAGCGGCTCGCCGCGCCCCCTGACGCGCACCCCCGGGGGCGCGACACCCCTGCAGTGACGCCCCGGCGCGCGCGTCGATCGAGACGGGGAGTCACCCGTTGGTCTAGACTGCCATGATGCCGACCTCGACCCGGTACTCGTGCGTGCTCGCGCTGGCGTGTGGATGTGGCGGGGGCAGCACGCGGGCGGAGGGCGGCCAGGACTCCGCATCCGACGGCACGGGCATCTCCTCGGCCGATGGTTCGAGCGGGCAGTCGAGCACCGAGCCCACCGGGGGCGGCAGCGGTGAGGGGCCGAGCACGACGGTGGCGTCGGCGACGAACGCCGACACCTCGAGCTCGGGCGACGGCGGCGACGGGCCGAAGTTCGACATCGGCGGGTTGCCCGATGCGGAGTCCGGTGGCTGCGAGTGCGGCTCGCAGCTCGGCTTCAGCTACATCTGGATCGCGAACACCGACGACGGATCGGTCGCGAAGATCAACACGATCACGATGGAGGAGGAGGCCCGCTACCGCACGATGGCCGCACAGCCGGTCGGCGAGACCGGCCCGTCGCGCACGTCGGTGAACCTCGGCGGCGACGCGGTCGCGGTCGCGAACCGCGGCGGCGGCCTGACCAAGATCCGCGCGGTCGACTGCAACGCCGGCAACAACGGCCAGCCCGGCCTGCAGACGTCGACGGGCCCCGCCGACGTCCTGCCCTTCCTCGAGGACGACTGCGTCGAGTGGCACACGCCGTTCCCCTACGACACCCAGCGGCCGGTCGCGTGGGCCCCGGGCGTCCTCGACCAGCGCGCGTGCACGTACAGCGAAGAGAAGGTGTGGACGGCGGGCTGCTCGGTCGCGTCCGGCGATCCGTGGGTCACGGTCAACTACATCGACGGCGACACCGGCGTGGTCGAAGAGATGATCGAGATCGTCGGCTTCGAGTGCTCGAGCCTGTCGCCCTACGGCGGTGCGGTGAACGCCGCCGGCGACTTCTGGTTCACCAACCTCGTGCCCGGCAACGATCGCCTCGGCTTCGTGGATCGGGCGACGTTCGAGTTCGAGGTCATCACGCCGCCGATCACCCCGTACGGCATGACCGTCGATCACGAGGGGCGACCGTGGCTCGCCCAGTGGGTGGGCGCGCAGAACGCCTCGGCCGCGCGATACACCCCCGCCACCGGGCAATGGGACCTCGCGAACAACCACGTCGCCAACGTGATGTCGGGCATCCAGGAGGATGCCGACGGTCGGATGTGGATGAACTACTGGACGTACGACGGCGGGATGAGCGGCGGGCTGACGTACATCGACGTCGAGACGATGGAGGTCGGCCCGGCGTTCGAGATCGCCGCCACCGAGCGCCGCGGGATCAGCATCGACCTCGAGGGCAACGTGTGGTCGACGGCGCGCTACGACAACACCGCGTACCGCTTCGACCCCGACACGTTGCAGGTCGACAGCTACG
Organism: Deltaproteobacteria bacterium Ga0077550; assembly: GCA_001464385.1. Taxonomy (GTDB): domain Bacteria; phylum Myxococcota_A; class Polyangia; order Nannocystales; family Nannocystaceae; genus Xiheibacterium; species Xiheibacterium aquaticum. Next base: position 29,031 of record LNFB01000381.1, read on the forward strand.
CGGGGCTCATCGGGCCGTACACGTACTCCGACATGACGGGCTGGGGACTGCAGAGCGTCTCGTGCGGTCCGGAGGGCTGAGACCGCGATCTGGCGCCATCGGGATTGTCTTGCCCTCCAGGGCGAAGAACCGATGAACGCTCCGGTGCGCGGCGGCCATGCTTCCCCAGGCACCATGATGAGCATCCCGGTCCTCCTGCTCCTCGCCTTCGTGTGTTCCTTCCTGTTCGCGTCGGCGCTCACGCCGAGTTCCACGGCCCCGCTCCCGGAGCGGCTCGATCTCGCGGGCTCGGCCCCACGGAGTGCGCTGTTCGAACGCCACGGCGACCCGGCCATCGAAGGCTGGTGGTGGGGGAGCTTCGGCCGCGTGCCCGGGGTTCCGCTCGGTCAGAGCGCGGTGCCGGTCAACCGCCCGATGCCGAGCGAGATCAGCAGCGCGAGCGCGCCGCCCACGAGCACCCGCACCGACGCGCGTCCGACCGGCGCGCCGCCGAGGCGCGCGCCCACGGCTCCGAGCGCGACCAGGCCGACGAGCGCGATCGCCATCGTCAGCCACACCCGCAGGCTCGCCGACACGAGCACGACGACGACGATCGGGACCACGGCGCCGACGACGAAGCTCGCCGCCGAGACGAGCGACGCCTGGATTGGGTTGGCCAGTGCGTCGACGTCGATCCCGAGCTCGTCGCGGGCGTGAACGCGGAGCGGATCCTGCTGCGAGAGCGCGGCGGCGACCTGATCGGCGAGCGCGGGCTCTAGGCCGCGCTTGCGGTAGATCATCGCCAGCTCGGCGATCTCGGCGTCGGGCGCCGTGTCCAGCTCGCGGCGCTCGGTCTCGAGATCGGCCCGCTCGGTGTCGCGCTGCGAGCTCACCGACACGTACTCGCCCGCGGCCATCGACAGCGCGCCCGCGGTGAGCCCCGCGATCCCGGCGACGAGGATCGCCGTGCGCGAGCTGTCCGCCGCCGCGACGCCGACCATCAGGCTCGCGGTCGAGATCAGCCCATCGTTGGCGCCGAGCACCGCGGCGCGCAGCCACGCCCCACGCCCGCCGCGATGCCGCTCCGAGGCGAGGTGATCACGCAGGCCACGGAGCATCGGACGACGTTGCCCTGATCGCCGCCGCCGCACCAGCGCGGATCCTGCGGCGCGGCGCCGGCGGTGGCGCTCACCGCCGAGCGTTCGCGCGACGACGACCCAGCGCCACGACGAACGCTGCGAGCCACATCGCGCCGCTGCCGTCGCGACCACCGCGACACCCGCATCCCGCGGCGTCGTCCGACTCGGCCGCGACGCCCGTCTCGTCCGTGCCCTCGGGCGTCCCTGCGCCGTCGGAGCCGCTCGATCCTGCCGGGGCGCCCGTGGAGCCCGTGGTCCCGTCGATCGTGGGGCCGCTCGACGACTCGCCGGTCGAGCTGTCGACGGGCGGCTCGACGCCGACCTCGAGCACCACCGGCGCGGACGCACCGACGATCCCCCAGACGTTCGTGCCCACCGCCACGACCGACCAGGTGCCGATCGGGAAGTCGACCGCGGAGAAGTGGAACGGCGGGACGTCGTCGTACACCGGCTGCACCTCCCCGTTGATCGACAGCTCGACCCGGGCGGTGTCGGGGCTCGCGTCGATCTCGAACGCGGTCTCCAGCGAGGCCTCCGCGGTCTGCGTCGAGCCGGGCGAGGTGATCGTGATCTCGGGCGGCGCATCGTGGGGCGCGAGGCCAGCCGCGATCGCGGCGGGTGCCTGGGGCAGCGGACCGATGCTCCCCCCGATGCCGCCCTGCGGTAGGCCGGTGCCGCGCAGCACGGCGCGGACCTGGGCGGCGGTCAGCGGCTCGCCGCGATCCTCGATCACAGCCTGCTGCAGGAGCGCCGCGGCCGACGCGACGAACACCGAGGCCGAGCTGGTGCCGCCGAAGTCCGCCCGATAGCGCTGGTTGGCGTCGCCGCCGTACTCCGCGAACGTGCCATACCCGGCCGTGAACGCGTCGGCGCCCCAGCCCTGCACGTCGACGCGCGCACCGTAGGTGCTGAAGTCGAGCCGCTCGCGGGTCCCCGGCCGCCCCGCGCCGACCACGATCGCGCCGCTGTCGCCGCGATCGCGGTAGTACGCGAGCTCCGGGCGATCGAGATCGAGCTCGCCGTTGCCGGCCGCCGCGACGATCACGATGCCCGCGTCGCTGGCCACGCGCGTCGCCATCCACACCGGCTCCTCGAGCTCCGCGGGGCCGAGCTGATCCACGATGGGCTCGGTGCTCTGCATCTCGAGCAGCACGATGTCGCCGGGCTCGGAGTCCGCGGCGGCCGACAGGATCGCGGCGGCGCGCCGCAACCCCTCCTCGACCGTGATGTCCGAGTACAGCGCGAGCGAGCACTCGGGCACCATGCCCACCGTGCCGTAGCCGTTGTCCTGTGCCGCGAGCAGGCCCACCACCGCGCTGCCGTGATCGCGCTCGTCGTCCGGGTTGGGCGTCTGCCCGGGTTCGAGGGCGATCGCCTCCTCGTTCCACTCCTCGTGCTCGAGGTGCCAGTTGCCCTCGATGTCGGTGATGCGCACGCCCTCACCGCGATAGCCGAGCGCCCACGCGCCCACCGCATCGATGCCGAGGCCGGGCATCATGTGCAGCTGCATCGGCACCAACGCCGGCGTCGGCGGCTCGATGTCGAAGGGCCGCGGCTCGTCGAGGCGCTCGAGCGTGACGAACTCGACGGCGTCGAGCGCCTGCAGCTCGCGCGCGGCGTCGAGGGACGCGGGCGCGCCGGTCGAGGTGGTGACGACGTAGAGGCCGGCGAGATCCGGCTGCGGTCGGCCGCTGAGGGTGCGCGCGCGGTCGACCAGCGCGTCGAGCCGCGCGGGGTCGATCGCGAGGGCCGGGGTGAAGTGGAGGACGTGGCGAGCTCGCACGGGCTCGAGGGTGTGGAGGAGCTCCGGGGCCAGGGAGCGCAGACCGCCGTCGGTGGTGGGGCGCACGCGCAGCGCGTCGAGGAACTTCACGACGGTCCGCGTGGGGCCGGTCGGGGCGACCAGCGGGCGCTTGGGGATCGGGGTGCGATCCGGGGACGCGGCGCGGGGGTGGATCGCGATGGGGATGTCGGGCGCGGCGTCGCAGGCGAGCAGGGCCGCGAAGGCGAGGGCGCCGAAGGGTGGGCTGGGGTTCGGTCGGGTCGTGCGTCGTGGCGCCACGACAGGAGCACGGGGGTGCTGCGGCTGGGTCGCGTTTTTCCTTCGAGGGCGGCGGCCAGGACGCCCGCTAGATCTGCCCAGCGCGGACGCGCACGTAGGAGCCGACGCACGAGGCGGCGCGCTGGCCGGAAGACCGGACCAGCTCGTCGAGTCGTCCACAGGGATTCCCAAGTATCCCCGAGTGAACGCGCGATCGCCGACTTCTTGATCGACAAAAACTCGCCCGTGATAGCCTCGCGTCGATGGCGAGAACAGGGCGGCCCAAGCTACCGCGATCGAAGCAGAGACAGGCTACCCTCACGGTCCGAATGACCTTGGCGGACAAGCGAGCGCTGGACCAAGCAGCGAGGGCAACGAAGATGAAGCTAGCGACGTGGGCTCGCACTGCTCTGCTCGTCGCTGCGGGGGCGGTGACGTGAGCCAACGTGCAACGGACGCGGTGTCCGGATCGACCACCGCGCGAGTGCAACTGCCACTGTTCGATGGCTCCCCCGTTCTGTTGGCCGAGGACGCACGAGAGTGGGCTCGCAACAGTGCGGAGAGTACGCCTGACCGCCTTCGCAGCGCTCATGCGCGTGCGTTCTGCTCGAGCGCGATCCGGCGCTACTGGCAACGGCTCCATGGCCGCAAGGGACGAGACCTCGCGGAGCCTCCGAGCAGTGGACGAGCGCTTGCCTGCGACGCGGCTGCGGCGGCGGTCGTACTGGGAGACGCGGCAGTCGGACTGCCCGTCGATGCGGCGGCGTACCTCATCGGCAGCACCTACGCCACGATGCTCCCGTCGGAGATGCGATCGAAGGGTGGGGTCTACTACACACCGCCAGCGCTGGTCGGGCGACTGCTCGACGCCGCGGAGGCGGCGGGCATCGACTGGGCGACCGCGCATGTCTTGGACCCGGCGTGTGGCGGAGGCGCGTTCCTCGGACCTGTCGCCAGCCGCATGATCGAGCACCTTCGGGGATGCAACCGCCGAGTGATCGTGCGGAACATCGCAACTCGGCTTCGCGGCCTTGAGATCGACCCTTTCGCAGCCTGGATGTCTCAGACGTTCCTGGCCGCGACACTCCACTCGGCGCTAGACGGCGCAGGCGGCTCGATCGGTGAAGCGATCACGGTGTGCGACAGCCTCACGCATCGGAGTTGCGAGACGTTCGACCTCGTCATCGGCAACCCACCCTACGGTCGCATAACTCTCACGAAGGAAGAACGCGAACCGTTTCGCCGCAGTCTCTTCGGACACGCCAACCTGTACGGGGTCTTTCTCGACCTCGCGGTCCACAAAGCCAAGGCCGATGGCGGCGTCATCGCGTACGTCACGCCGACGAGCTTCCTAAGCGGCGAGTACTTCAAGAACCTGCGCGGGCTGCTCGCCGCCGAGGCCAACCCGGTATCACTTGACCTTGTGTCTGAGCGCACCGGCATCTTCGATGGTGTGCTCCAAGAGACCATGCTTGCGGTCTTCCGTCGGGGAGAGCAAGTCCGATCACCCGCGGTGAGCTTCGTCGAGGCGACTGAAGCGAAGCTCAGTCGCAAGCGCGGTGGTGACATCGCACTGCCTGAGGATCCCCAGGCGCCGTGGGTGTTGCCACGCTCACCTCGTGCCGTCGGATTGGCCCGGCGCATGTCGGCGATGCCGGATCGTCTCGCCGACTGGGGCTACAAAGTGAGCACGGGTCCGCTAGTATGGAATCGATACAAAGAACAGCTTCGCACCCGCGCAAGTCGTTCGACGGTACCGATCATCTGGGCGGAGGCAGTCAGCGCAGACGGAGAGTTTTTACTCCGTTCTGACCGTCGCAACCACCTCCCCTTCCTCCATCTCGAAGCGAGTGATGAGTGGCTTCGTGTCAAACGTGGCTGCGTGCTGTTGCAGCGAACAACGGCGAAGGAGCAGGCGAGGCGACTCGTGGCCGCCGAACTCCCGCAGGGGGTAGTCGACGAGCATGGGTCTGTCACTGTTGAGAACCACCTCAACATGCTGATCCCCCTCGTCGAGCGACCGAAAGTCGACACACAGACGCTGGCCGCGTTCATGAACAGCGCCGTAGCGGACGAAGCCTTTCGCTGCATCAGTGGAAGCGTTGCAGTTTCTGCGTACGAAATAGAATCACTTGCCCTGCCACCGCATGAAGACATGCGGCAACTCAGCATCGTGTTGCGCAATCATCCCACACGAATCGAGATCGACCGCACCTGCGCCGAGATCTACGGCACGCCATGAGCACAACACTACCTCCGCTTCCCATCCGTGCCGAAGTAAAAGCCCGTTTGGAGCAGATTTTTCCGGACGGCGCAGAATATCGCTCATTCTGCACGCGACAGATCGCAGCTGACACCGTATTCGTGTTTCTATACATCGGCGCCATCGACGGTCTGGGCTCGTTCCTTGGTCCAAAGCACATCTACAAATTTAGCGACGAGCAGGAGGCGCTGCGGAGCGACGCCGAGAGATTGGCGTATGCGCGAAGTTGCAGTAAGCCTAAGTTTCTGGGACGCGGAGCACAGTGGTACGCGGATAACACACGAGAACCGATCAGAGATGAGACTCTAAGACAGGGCTTGATTCCGGTCGGTGCAGTAGCAGACCGCCCCGACCTTGCGACAACGTCATCAAAGCCACGCTACGCCATCATGGCGGACTTCGCCGCACTATTCGACCCTCGGATCAAAGGGAAGAGACTCGTAGCCCTGATGGAGAAGTGGAGGTCGGACCACCTCGCGCCCGCAGCGAAGGCACGTATTCTAGTCGTACAGTCGGGCCGAACCAATAATACGAGCGGTGTGAGTCTAAGACTCCCCAACGGCGAATCCAGACAGATGAAGCCGGGCCCAAGTTCAGTCGTTACCAAGCACGTCATCGAGGAGTTCGCACCACGATTTCTATCGAATCCGGCCGCGATCTGGGTGAGCGAGAGCGGGAACAAGGTTGTCCACTCGGACAACAAGCTTGCGAAGACCTGCGGCCTGAACATTGATCCATCTCGCAATCTGCCGGATGTAATCCTCGCGGACGTAGCAGGGAAACACATATTTCTTGTCTTCGTTGAGATTGTTCATAGTGATGGTCCGATCTCGGAGATGCGCCGCACGCACCTACTGAAGCTTGCCACAGACTCCGGACTAAAGGAGGACCATGTCGCCTTTGTTACGGCGTACCTTGGTCGAGACCAGGCGCCGCTCCGAAAAAACCTCGCCCAACTCGCGTGGAACTCATTCGTCTGGCTTGCGTCCGAGCCCGAGAACATAATAGCGCTATACGCGGGGGGAAACACACCCACTCCACTACAGGCGCTCGTTCAGCGGGCGGTTCGACTCCATGCTGTGAAGTAGTTGAGCAAGAGCGGAGAACCAGGCCAGGCCGGGCGAGGAGTCATTCGGGCAGCTCGGGGAGAGTAGCCCTCGAGAGCACAGTAAGCGTTTCGGGCAACATGCCAGAGGCCAAGATAGTGGAACGGAAACAGTCTGCGCAACGCGCAACAGCCGACAGCCATCATTCATCATTCAACGCTCGTCGCTCAGCGACGAGGCTCGAGCCGCACCGGCGACTGCGCGAACTGCCGCAGCGCAACCCCGCGCTTCGCCAGCTGCGTCGCGCGGGGGCTAACGCGATGGGATCGGTTGACCGATTCGGCACGTGTCTCGTCATGCACCGCAACCACACCCGCAAACGTCCGCTTCTTCAGCTCGGCCGCCGCGCGTAGCCACGCCGGGCTCGCGTCCTTCGAGCTCAGCTGGCACTCCTCCAGGCCCCGAGGTGTCATGCGCCCGAGGTTCAGTACGAGCGCGCCGGGATTGCGGTCGAGCAGGGCCACGTTGCCTGGCGCATCGCACTTCGGCGGTCGCTCGGTGAACAGGAGTCGCCGCACCGTTGGCGAGTTCACGATGCGATCGACCTCCGAGAGCGCGAACACCCGTGCTGAGAACGGGTGATACTCGACGGCGATCCCGTGGATGCCCTGCCCGAGGACGGCGTCGCGGACGAAGTCTCCGATCTCCTCGGGCAACGCGTGGAACTGAATGGAGAGCGACGGCATGGCTATGGCTCGTAAGGCACGAAGTCGGTCGGCAACCCGCCCGGCCCGTTGAGGTCGTCCAGCGCATCGACCTCGCGCTGGACGGGTGTCGTCCCGTCCGCGCGCACGCGCCCCACGTTCCGTCCACGAAGCTCACCGTCCGGCGTCTCGTACAGGATGTCGGGGCGACGACCCGACTTCTTCCCGCCCGGCGTCAAGATGAGACGCTCCTTCTCACGGCCGCCGCCACCGATGATCGTGTTGTCACCGGCCTCGAGCGCCGCCGCTTCGGCGCGAATCGTGGCGTTGTGTGGCGCGTTCGGATCGGTCTTCGGCCCGCGCTTCGCCCCTCGCCGCGTGCCACCACACCCGCTCCCCGGCTGCGGGCTGAGCCCGAGCGGGTCGCTCTCCACCTCCGGGTCCTCGACGTACCCGTAGACCCGCACCCCCGCGCGCAGCCCCAGCGGATCCCGCGAGATGTACTGGCCGGCACCGGGGTCATAGTACCGGAACCGGTTGTAGTGCAGCCCGGTCTCGTCGTCGAGGTACTGCCCAGCGAGTCGCCAAGGGCACAGCGTCGCGTCGCCCTCCACCTGAGCGCGGCCCCACGCATCGACGACGAGCTCGGCGTCCGCGTCGCCGGAGTCGTCGAGCACGACCAGCGGCCGTCCGACATGGTCGGCCACGATCGCGTGTGCGCCGGACGCGGTGACGCGGGCGAGCGGCGCGTAGCTTCCGGGCTCGAACAGCCACGTGACCACCTCCCCATCGGCGACACCTGCCAACGGCGGGCCTTCGCCACTGAGCTCGGCGACCAAGCGCGGGAACTCGCGCGCCGCCTTGGCGAGCTGCAATGCCCAGCGCGCCTCCGCCTCCTGCGGCGGTAACATCCCCCGCAGCGTCTCCCGCAGCTCGAGCAGCGCCGTCCGTCGGGCCTGCTCGCCCGGTCGCGGCCGCGGCACCGGACGCGGCGCCGCCTCACGCCACTCGTGCAGTACGCGATCGCCATCGGCGACGAAGCAGGTCTGCACCCCATCGCAACGCTTGGTCAGGCGACGATCGAGCGGATCATACGTCATCGCGACGGCGGAGCCGTCGGCACGGTCGATCTGCACGAGACGTCCGGCGTCGTCCCAGTGGAAACGTGTCACCCCGCCATCGGGCTCGCGCCGCGAGCTGAGTCGGCCCTCGCGGTCATGGTCATAGAACGTCGGCCCGTCCGCGGCGTCGCGGACGTGAAGCGCACCCCCCGGCGAGTAGTGGCGATCCCAGCGCCCCGGTGTCGCGAAGACCCGACCGAGCTCGTCGGCGAACCGACCCTCGCGAACACGGTCTTCGTCGCCATTCACCACCGCGACATCGGCATCGTGTTCGAACACTGGCCGGAACGCACCGAAGCTCGACCCTGTGTCACTCCGCTCGAGCAGGCGATCACCCGCCCACCGATACCGCAATACCCGCTCGGAGACGTCGCTTCCGTGAAAGTACTGCAGTGTCGGTCGCCCCATCGCATCGCGTCGCCAGTGAGCGCCCGCGCCACCCGCCAACGCGCGATCCACCTCGTCCCCGACCGCATCGCGCCCGAACACGGCCTCCCACCCAGCCATCCGTCCCGACGCCTGCGCGACGCGGAGCACATCCCCCATCGCGTTGCGAGCGATCGCCACATCGGCGCCGAGGCTCGACCCGAGCGCGACCGCCCGCCCGAGGTGATCGAATCGCCGGCGCACCACCACCTCGCGTCGGTCTACGACGTCGGTGTCCGTCCGCGTGCTGCGCTCCGCGACGACCCGGCCCAGCCCATCCCGATCGAACCCGAGCTCCACGGCGTCGTTGCTGGCCGCGATCAGCCGTCCGGCGGCGTCGTACCCGAATCGCTCCGTTCCCCCGCGCGGGTAGACCGTCTCGACGCGCGCGCCGGCAGCGTCGTAGCCGTGCCGCACCACCACATCGTCCGGCCGATGCTCCGCCACCACGCGCCCGGCGGCATCGCGCTCGAACCTGCTCACGATGCCGTCGATCGTCCGTTCGACGCACACCCGCCCGACCAAGTCGCGCTCGAAGACGTGCTCGCCGCCGCGCTCGTCCACCACCGCGACGACGCGCCCTTCGGTGTCGTGCCGCCACTGCACGGCGTGGCCGCCGACGCGGCGCCATGCCAGCCACCCCATGCCGGCATAGCCGAGGCTCACCTCGCGTCGAGCATCACGCGCCTGCACCACCCTGCCCTCGCCGTCGCGCACGACCTCGCGCACCTCGCCGTCGGGCTCTGCGATCCGCACCCAGCGCCCGGCCGCGTCGTACTGCCGGCGCTGCGTGTGGCCGAGGGCGTCGGTGATCGCCACGAGCTGCCCGAGCGCATCGTAGCTGCGTCGCTCTGTGTGCCCGTCGGGCCCCGTGATCGCGACCAGGTTGTGCGCTGCATCCCACGCAAGCTCGGTGCGCGCACCGACGGCGTCGATCATCGCGACCAGATCCACTCCGGCCCACGCGTACGTCGTCGGGTGCCCCAGCGGGTCCATGCGCGATGCCAGTCGACCCATCGCGTCGTAGCTCCATCGCCACGTCGCACCCGTCGCGTCCACGAGCTCGACGGGCCGGTCGTGCGCGTCGTAGCGGATCTCCGACACCCGCGGCCCGGCCGGCGTCTCCGGTCGCGTGGTCCGGACCCGGTTTCCGCGGTCGTCGTACGCGTACCTCGTCGTCGCCCCGAGCTCGTCGATCTCCGCGGCGAGCCAGGTCGTAGGCGTGTACTCGCGACGCACCGTCGTTCCGTCCGCCTGGACGATCTCCGTGACCATCCCCAGGCCGTCCATCTGGTAGCGCGTGGTCGCGCCGAGCGAGTCCCGCACGATCGTGCGCAGGCCCTGGCGGTCGTACTCGATCACGTGGTCGTGGATCCCGCCGTCGCCCCAGGTCCGCACGCACCGTGCGTATCGGTCGAGGCCGTCGTACTCGAAACAGAACGACAGCCCCTCGCGATCCCACTCGCGGACCAAGAGGTGCGCGTCGTACTCGAACCGCCACGACTTCCCGCAGGCGTCCACGACCTCGACAAGGTCACCAGCGGCGTCGTAGCGGTACTCGGCGTGCTGTCGCAGGCCACGGCCGTCGACCGCCGGGACCCACAGGCGGCGAAGCCGACCGGCGGCATCGTTCTCGAGCTCGAGCACCCGCCCGCAGGCGTCGGTGATCCCGACCAAGCGTGCCTGCCGGTCGTAGCGCAGCGAGATCAGCGACCCCGTGGCGTCGCGGATCTCCACCAGCCGCGCGCGACCGCGGGCCCGTTCATCGGCTGGCTCCCCCGCGATCGCCTCGAACACACGCTTGCCGCCGTCGGCGTCCTCGAGCTCCCACCGCAGCTCGCCGCGGCTCACCAAGGTGCAGCGATCGACCGGGTGCCACAGCCGATCGCCGCGGCGCGCCACGCCATCCGGCAGCGCGTGCGTGCGGAACTCCAGCTCGCGGCCGTCCCCGCCCTGTACCACCACGCAACCGCGTTCGAGCCACACGCTCTGGTCGAACGTGTGCGACCAGCCGTACCCGAGCGGCCCGGCGCGGTCGCACCAGTTGCTGTCGTAGTCGCGCTCGAGCTGCAGCGGCAGTGGACCCGGCAGTGAGAGGTCCACCGCGCTCGTGCTCACGGTGCCGCTCGCGACGTTCACCGGGTGGCCGGTGAAGAAGCACGCGCTCTTGTGGGCCAACCTCCGCAGCCGCGGCCAGCTGTCGGGGATCACGCCGTCGACCGCCGCGTGCAGCTTCTTCGCGGACCACTTGCTCCGCAGCGCGCGCATCCCGAGCATCCCGGCGGCGACGCCCAGATCCACCGCCGGCGGCCCACCGATCATCGTCACCGCAGGCCCACCGGCCGTCGAGACGACCGCCGAGGTCGGCAGCCGCACGGGCTCCGAGCACGACAGCGCGAGCTCGCCGGCCCGGACCGCGCTCGATCCACGCACGAGCACCGTCTTCGATCCCACCACCAGCTCCGCGTCGCTGGGCGTGATCCCCGTGGCGAACACGGTGCCGGGCGGGATGATGATGTGCTTGACCGGCATGCTCGCGGCATCGCCGGTCACCGTGGCCATGCGCCCACCGATCAACACCGGACCCGCGGGATCCACCGGCTGCCCGACCGCCATCGCCAGCAGCGCGCCCGTGACCTCGGCGACGACGTAACCCACAGGGTCGAATACGACGCTGCAGTGGGGATGGGGGAACGGCGTGGGTGTCGGCGCTGGCGTCGGCACCATCTCGAGGTGGAGATCGACGCCGACGACGATGTCGAACCACGTGCTCGCGAGCGCCATCAGCGGTCCTCCTCGCTGTCGGACTCGGACAGCACGGGATGGTCCCGACGCGCAGACAGATCCGCCAACACCCGCGCGGCGAGCGAACCGCTTCGGCGCGCCGCCGCATCGGACGAGGCGTCGGCGAGCGTGACGGCCTGCGCGAGGAAGGTGATCGCCTGCGGCCCCATCCGGAGCTCGAGCGCCACGACGCCGGCCAGCCGACTCGCCTCGACCGCGAGCACATCGCTCGAGCTGCGCTGCGCCGCGATGGCCGCATCGGCGTACGCGACCAACGCCGCGTGTCGCTCGCCGCGGATCGTCCGCGCCGCGGCGAGCCCGAAGCCCGCGGTGGCAGCGTGCTCGGACCGGTCGTGGGCGTGCGCCGACTCGATCGCGCGCAGGTACACCGTCTCGGCCTCGCGCGGGACACCGGCGGCGACGAGGTGACCGCCGAGCGCGAGCTCGAGCACGATTGCGTCGTCCGTCCACCCGGCTGCACTCGCGAGGTCGCGCGCGCGGCGTTGCGCCTCGACGGCGGCGGCCCCGTCACCCCGTGCCGAGGCCAGGGTGGCCGCGAGCGAGAGTCGTCCGATCTCGAGCCGCTGCTCGCCGTCGGGATCCGCCACGCGGCTGGGGACGTCACGACGTGCGGGTCGCGTCACCCCACGTGGCCGCGCGCCAACGCGTCCGGCGGCGAGGGCGTCGAGCTCGGCGTCGCGCGTGCCAGTGGATGCACGCGCATCCACCTGCCTCGCGCGCGGCCCGAGGCCGACGACGCACGGGACCATCGCGCCCTCGTCCACCGCGACGACGATCCACCGCACGGGCGCGAGCGTCGGTGCACGCATCAGCCGATCCACGGCCTCACGAAATCTCGCGGGGGCTACGAGCTCCGGCGGGGCCAACACCACGACGAGCCCCTCGGCGCCGCGCGGACTGGCATGCAACAGCTGCTGCAGCTGCTGCGCGAACGCGACCTGCTCGTCGTCGCCATCGGGCGCCTCGGGCAATGCGGGCACCGAGTCCTCGGCGCCCTGGCGGCGAGCGAGGTGGACCTGCCGTGCGAACGCGGCCCGCGCTCGCCACCCGGGACACTCGACCGTGTGCGCCTGCTCGAGCGCGACGAACGGCGCGGCGTTGTCGGGTCGATGCTCGTGCGCCACGATCAGCCCGACGATCGACGCGCGCAGCTCGGGGTCGACGATCACGTGCAACAGGCGACAGCTGGGGTCGCGGACGAACGCCGAGACGGCCGCGAGCAGCGGCTCGAGGGACGCGTTGCGCGATGCTACTGCGGCGGGATCGACCATGTTCACGACTCCACCCGCGCGTCCGCGGCAACCTCGCCGAGCACGCGACGCGCCCGCAGCCAATCGATCCGATGTTCGGGCGACGCGACCGCGATCATCACCACGTCCAGCGCGCGGCCACCCACCTCGACGAGCCGCGTTCGCACGTCGTGCTTCCGGCCGTCGAACATCTGCGCGGTGGCGGCCCACCCGGGACCACTCGGGTCCGCGGCGAGTGCGGTCAGCAGCACCCCGCCGGCTCGCCAGACGATCGCCGCCACGCGACGCACGTGGGCCGCAGCGTCGATCGGCGTATCCGGGCCGGCCAGGCGCAGCAACACGTAGGCGCGCGTGGGCCGGGCCTCGTGCTCGATCCATGCGAGCACCGCGATCGCGTCGGCGGATGCGTCGCCCTGCACGCGCCAGCTCGACGGTAGCTCGAACACCAAGCTCGGCGACGTCCCGACGCGGTGCAGCTGCCATCGCTCGGCGCGCAGCGGACCCGCGCTCAACAGGTCGAAGCGCTGCACGAGTTCGGGATGCAGCGCGCGTTGCGGGGCCGCGAACGTCGACAGCTGGACCACACGCGCGCCGTCCTGCACCGCGACCCGAGCAACGTCGGCTTGGGCGACGTCGATGCGCGCGACGTCGACGCGGGCAACACGGGCCAGATCGGCGGCCGGGAGGTGCGTGAGCTCGACTCGCCCCGGCGTCGCCCGCCGTATGCGAACGTCCTGTACCCCCTGCAGCGCCGCGCAGTGGATGCACCACTCATCGAGCCGGACGTCGAAGGGGACCTGCGCGACGCTGATCACCGCGAAGGGGGTCCGCAGCTCGGATGTCGCCGAGAACGCCGCCAGCGTCCGCCCGGCGCCGAGACGCGCGAGCGCTCGGGGATCCGCGTCGACGCGTCGCCAGCCGTCGGGGATCCAGACGCGACAAGCCAGGGTCCGGTCGAAGGAGTCACGCACGATGGTGGGAGTCGGTTGCAGTCGCGAATCGCCGGCTGAGGTCATTCGCCGGGCCGCATGAGCAAGTCCCGCGCCACCGGCGGGGGTCTTCGACCCCGAGGTGTTGGTCACACGTCCAGCGCGTCCGCGAACCTCGACGTTCCTCGTCGCCACGCACAGGTACATCTCGGGTTGCCCGCGGCCTCGAACCGCGGGCAACCCCGACACGGTCAAGCGTTGTCCATCAGATCGTCAGACCCGGTGGCAGCCGGTGCAGCGACGGTCGAGCCCTCCTCTTCGCTCGTCCGGCCGCGCGACGGCGCCAGGAACCCGAGCTGCCGCAGCAACCCGCGGTCCTTGATCGCCGCCCGGGCGATCGCCCCCCACTCGAGGTACCACGCCCACATCTTGTCCTCGGCGGCGGTGACCTCGGCACGCTGGGCCTCGAGGTCCGGCGGCTCCGGCCGCTTCTCGATCGTCGTCACCTTCTCGAGCAGGGCCTTCGCCTCGCCGGCGACGTCACGGGTGAGGCCGCGCCGCTCGAGCAGCTTGCGCGCGTCCTTGCCATCGGGGCCGTAGCCGCCGTCTGCCTTGTTCATCTGCTCGAGACGGTCGATGAACGTGCCGACCGAGATCACCACGGCCGCGCCCTCGGTCTGCGACAGATTCAAGAACAGCTTGGCGTGCACGTCCGGGAAGTGCCGCGAGAGCGTCGCGTCGGCGACCGGGAACCACTCGTTCTCCCAGGCGTCGAGCGACAACACCAGGGTCGGGTTCACGTTCTCGGGCGGAAGTACGCCCATCGCGACGTCGGTCAGGCCCGAAGCCCTCCTCGAGATCCGCCTTGCCGAACCCGCGTGCACTCAACGCGGATGCGATCTTCTTGTTGCGCAGGCCGAGCAGCAGCTTCAGCACGCGTTCCGCCTTGTCACCCACTCGCTTCTTTGCCATCAGGTCTCCATGACCTCCTGTCGCGAGGTTAGGCGACGCGCTGCGACGCTCGCCAGATCGAAGTGGCGGCTCGACGATCGTGGATCACGATTCCCGGCCGAAGGGACATGACCTCCGCGATCACGTGCCCCCGACTCCACGACGTCTGCCCCCGCGGGGCGTCGGCCGTTGGATCAGGGGGCAAGCCGTCATCGAGATGGGGGCAGCGCTTGGCGACGCGGGGGCAGGCCGCGCCGAGCTGGGGGCGTGCATCGGCGAGCCAGGGAAGGAGCGCGCCGAGCTGGGGGCATTGGCCGCACGATCGCGGGGCTGCACTGCTCGAGCGGGGGGCTTACGTGCCGAGTGGCGCAACGCCGGGTCTGGGCCGCGTTCTTGGCCCCTTCAGTTGATCTTGACCAGCGCCGAGATCACCGTCGCCATCGCCGCCGCCGTGACGTCGACCGTGGTGCCGTCGAGCGTGGCGCCGCCGCTGGTCAGCGCCAGCGATCCGTTCGCGGAGACCGAACGCACCTCGCCGCCACGCATGGTCGCGTCGGCATCGAGCCGAACCTCTGCACCCGCGGACGCCTCGAGGCCGATCGTCGCCGAACGTAGCGTCGCCCCGCCTGCCAGCTCGAGTTCTTCTCCGGCGAGCGACGACGCGATCGTCGCGGCGTCATCGAGGGTGACCCGCGCGCCCGCGGGCGAGCTCATTGCCGCCGACAACTTGTCGAGCATCACCTGGGCACCCGCGGCGGACCGCAACGCGACGGTCGAACCCAGACGCGCCATCGCCCCACCCTCGGCCAACAACGTTATGACCTCGTTCATGTGCGAGATGGCGCCGCCGCCAGCGAACAGCTGGATGGACGCGGCATCGATCACCACGCGCGTCGGACCAACGCGCAGCTCGATGCTCTGGGCGGCGTCGATCACCACGCGGCCGGGCTCGGTCACCGTCACGGCGACCTCACCCTTCACCGCGATCGCGCTGCCGGCCGTGCCGGTCTCTCCGCCGCCATCGATCGTCACCGTCTGATTGCCCTTGAGCGTCACGTGCTGATCACCGTCGATCGTGACGCACTGATCGTGGCCCACGTGGATCGTCTGGTCGGCGCCGATGGTACGGGCTTCGTTGCGTTGGACGTCCGTGTTGAGATCACGCTGGGCTCGCACGTAGATCTGCTCTGCGCCGGCGGCATCCTCGAACGTCAGCTCGTTGTGCCCCTCGCCGCCCGGCGTGCTCTGGGTGCGGATGGTCGACTTCGTGCGCTCGTCCGGGAGCGTGTACGGGGGACGGTGGGCGCCGTTGTAGACGCAGCCGACGCAGATGGGCCGGTCCGGGTCGCCCTCGAGGAACGCGACCAGCACCTCCATGCCGACGCGCGGGATGAACGTCGTCCCCCATCCCTGGCCGGCCCACGACTGGGCGACGCGAAGCCAGCAGCTCGCCTCGGCGTCCGCCGTGGTCGCGCGATCCCAGTGCATGCGCACGCGGATGCGGCCGTGCTCGTCGGTGTGGATGTCCTCGCCGGGTGGGCCGACGACGACTGCGGTGTGCAGACCATGAATCTGCGGACGCGGGGTCCTGCGCTGCGGTCGCCAGGGTGTTTCGGCCGGCTGACACTCGAAGCTGTTGGTGTAGTTCGGCCGATGACCGGCCGCGGCGCGCTCGACCTCCGGGCAATCGCCGTGATGCGTGACGCTCGTGATGACCACCTCGACCGCGTCGCGGCCGGGCCCGACGATCGTGAGTCGGCGACCGCATCCGAGCCCGACGATGTTGCTGCGCCCGCTCCCGAGCAGGTCCCGCGAGGCGCGACGCTCGTACTCGCGGCGCGCCGAGTCGGGCAGGTGGTCGGCGCCTCGGCGCCGCAGCTCGTGCATCGCGTGGACGCAGCCCTGGCCCTCGGCGGGGAAGGTCGCCTCGACCACGCTCGGCTCGCCGAACCAGTCCCACTCGCGCTCGATGACACGAGCCGATGGGACCCGGTGCACGAAGCTGAGCGCTTGCACGCTCTCCTCCTGCGCTTCGTCGAAGCGATCCGTGATCATCCGGGCCTCGGGGAGATCCGGGACATCCGTGAGCGCCGCGTTGTCGGCGACGATGCGCAGCACCTGTGAGGCGCCCGAGTCGTCGAGGAACCAGACGAGGCCCTCGTCCTCGAGCAGTCGTGACGCGAACGCCAGATCGCTCTCGCGGTACTGCACGCAGTAGTCGCGCTCGCGCTCGACGACCCCGGGATCCACGTCGACCTCCAGGCCCTCCGCGAGGCCGAAGAGCGCGCGGACCATGCCGATCGTGGTCTCGCCCTGGAACACGCGCGAGTCCTCCGACCAGCCGAGTCGTGCGAGCGTGGGCACGAAGCGCACCACCGCCACCGATGCGCCATCGGGCTCACTCGACAGCGACGCCTGGCTCACGCAGCCGCGGAACGTGCGGACGTTGTCCCCCCGCGTCATCGTGAACGTCGCCGGCGCGCCCCAGAGTTCCTCGAGCACCGCCGCTTCGTCTGCGACCAGCCGCAGCTCGGCCCGGAACCCGCGGTTGAGCTCCTCACGCAGCGTCACCGCGCGCACGCGCCAGATCGTGGACGCACACTCGAACTCGTAGCTCACCTGGGCGATGCGGTCGGTCATTGGTGGGTTCCCACGGTGCTACGGGTGGTCATCGTCGTGGTCGGGATCACGCGCTGAATCCGGGCGGCGGCTCGGCGATCACGATCCGGTAGTGTTGCTTCGGCGGCCCGAGCTGGATGGTCTGGCCCGGCCGTCCGCGTAGCTCGACGTCACCCGGCATGGCGGCGATCGCTGCGGCATCGGGCTGCGGCTTCGGGAGCTCGGACATCGCCGGGAGTTCGACCCGGAGTCGCGTGTTCTTCGCGACGCCGACCGCGACATGTCGCCCATACCCGTCGAGCCCGATCGTGGTCCGGTCACCGTCGGCGCCCGAGACCCGGACCTGCGCACCGGCGAACGGTCGCCCGCGGCGGTCGAGCACCGCGAACGACACCCAGGCGACGAGGCCGGTCGTCGGTCCGCGGAGATCCGACAGCGGCACCGCACGCGACCACTCCTGCGGCCGCTCGCCCGAGCGGAACACCGGCCAGCCGCCGGAGCTCGCTGGCGCGAGCCCGACCGGGAGCACGCGTCCGTCGGCGATCGCCTCGGCGACACAGCGCGCGACTGCGAGGTCGTCGGCGAGCTGGTCGAGGCCGAGGCGGCGCGCGAGCTCGCGGACCGCGTCGGCATCCAACCCCTCCTCGAGCACGGTGCGCAGGCAGTCCGTAGCGTGCTCGCGATCCCATCGCTCGACGTCCGCGTCGAGCACGAACGCGAACCGGTGGCCGGCCGGTAGGGTCACGCGCGGGAAATCGGACGTCATGGGAACCCCGGCAGCATCAGGATCACGGGGACGTCGACGTTCGGCGGCAGATCGAGGCGTGCCTCGCGGTCGAAGCCGTCGACGAACACGACGACGGGGCCAGCCTCGATGTCCTCGACGCGCACGAACGAACCCGTGACGCGGCGCGAGAAGAGGCTGCTGTAGTCGGCGCGGGTGACCTTGAGCGTACCGTCGAACTCGGCACCGTCCTCGTAGGCGACGGTGACGAGCAGCGTGCCGGTCGGCTTGGCTGCGGGCTTCGGCGCCCCGACGCGCACCGCGACCTGGGCCCGCTTCCCCGCCGTGACCGCGATGCCGAGCTCGTCCGCCATGCCGTGCTCGGCCGAGATCCCGTACGTCCCTTCGTCGAGGTCGTCGAAGCGCGTGCGCCCGTCCGCGCCCGTCGTCTCGCTGGCGATCTGCAGGTTGGCGTCGTCGAGGAGCCAGACGAGTTCCCCGGCACACGGGCCGCCGAGCTCGTCGCGGACGAAGACGTCGATGCCGCCACGGTCGACGATGTTGGTGGGAACATCGCCGAGCGGGATCACGAGGGCGACGGGCGTGGTCGCCTCCGGCGCCACGTCCACCGTCTCCCACGCCTCCGGCACTCCGTGCACCCATACGTCGTAGGCGCCTGCGACGACCTCGAAGGTAGCGATGCCGTCGGGGTCGGAGCTGCGCTCCGAGTGGGCTTCCCCGCTCTCGGCCGACTGGACATGGACGGGTTGACCGGCCGCGGGCGCCCCGTTGGCGTACCGGACCTGTACGGCAATCTCGCCCAGCTCGAGCTCGATGCGCACCTCGCCGACCATCGAGGCGACGAGCTCCACGGTCGCCGATGACACGCCCATCGCCATCGCCCCGTACTCGCCGGGCGGCAACATCGTGAAGCTCACGCGACCGGCGGCATCTGTCGCGACCGGCTCGACGTCCGCGCCGCCGAACAGCACCACCTCGATGCCGGACGCCGGCGCTCCACCGGGACCGAGCACCTCGACGTCGAGCGTGGCAGTCGAGATCGCCGGTCCGGGGATCGGCGCATCGAGCTGCACGACGACGAAGCTGTCACCGTCATCGATCTCGACGAAGCTCGCGGCATACACGTGCTCGTCCAGCCACACCATCCACGCGCCCGGCCGCACGTCGGTGAACACGGCGAGACCGCGGACATCGGCCTGCGTCGGGAGGTTCGCTTCGCCGGCCAGCGAGAGCTGGACGCGCGCGCCCGACCATGGCTGCCCATCGGAGAAGTGCACGTGCACGACCAATGCACACTTGCCGGGCGCGACCGGCGGGCGCGGCCCGAGGATTCGCAGGATCTCCGCGTAGCGCCCGAGGAACTCGATCGGGTTGTAGTGCCAGACATGCGACGAGGCGGGCAGGACGTCCGCAGCGCCGCTCCACATCATGTGGGCCTCGAGCGCATCCGCGATGCCATCTGTGCCGAAGCCACCGTCGTCGAGCCAGCGAAGCCAACCGGGGATGTCGAGGTCCCACTCGCTCCGGAACTTGCACTGTGTGCGGCGCAGGAAGTGGGAGCGGTCGTCGCGGTAGAAGGCTTGGATCTCGCCAGCCTCGAGTCGACGGTCGCGCGCGAAGCCGGGAACGATCTCGACCGCGTTGAAGAATGCATCCGGTACGTCGAGGACGAGGTCGTCGGTGTCGTCGACGAGGGTGTCGCCGTCGGTGAGCGGGTATTCGGAGAAGAACTCGAGGTGCAGCCCGGGGTCGTCTGCACTCACGCCATCCAGGGTGGTCGTGAGGCGTCCTCCAAACCACAGTGGCTGGCCGGCGCGGACCGGGATCGAGAGTCCGGAAACCACGGTGGCACGCCCGTTGGCGGCGCGCTCAGCGACCCGTGCGGCGAACACGGGATCCACGTTGCCTCCCGCGGCCTCACCGTCGAGCTTCCACTTCGGTCGGCGTAGCTGCTTGGCGGTGTCGCCCTTCGCCGTGATGTAGCCGGGCGCAGGCTCGGTCGAATCGGCGTAGTACTCGACGTACTGCGATTGAAACGCTGCGATGGCGTCGCGTAGCCCGTCGGACCACAACCCATCGACGTTGCCCGAGTAGAAGCCGAAGCGATTGAGGCGCTTCTGGACCCATTCGATCTCGGCGGTGTCGCCTGCGTCTGCATCGGGCGTCTCGGCCGGGAACCCCACCTGCTTCTTCAGCTTGCGCTCCGCGGCCTCGGCCTCGTCGGACGCACGCGCGTCGGTGCGGTCGCGTGCGGCCGCGTCGTCGTCGTTGCCGGCACGGGGATCGACGCGCGCGGTGTTGAGCCACTCGAAGTGTAACCGTTCAGGCCGGGGTTTGAGGCGCGGCGCCGGGCGTGCGAATGCCGAGGCATGAGCACGCCAAAGAGCCCCGAAGAACTGACGAGGCAGATCGAGCAGCTGGTGGCGCGGTACGTGGAGGAGAGCCGTCGAGCGGTGCGGGAGGCGGTGGAGCGAGGGTTCGGGACGTCGCCGTCGCCGAGCCGAGCGAGCAAGGGGCCGACGACGACGAGGGGGTCGCGGAAGCCGCCCGAGCGGCGACGTCCGCCGGAAGAGGTCGCGCAGCTCGGCGCACGCTTGCTCGAGTTGGTGCGTGCTCGGCCGGGCGAGTCGATGGTGGTGTTCGCGGCCGAACTCGAGCTCGGCGTGCGCGACTTGCAGCGGCCGATGTCGCTGCTCAAGCGCGACGGGCGGGTCCGCAGCGTGGGACAGCGCCAGTCGATGCGGTACTTTCCCGGGCTCGGCAAGGCCGCCGGCGCGTCGCGGTGATCAGGGGTCAGGCGACGGCGGCCGCGAGCAGCATCGGCGG
>LNFB01000382.1 GCA_001464385.1 Deltaproteobacteria bacterium Ga0077550
ACCGTGAACATCGGCGTGGTGTTGGTCGAGTTGGTGTAGATGAGGTTGCTGCCGTAGGAGAGCAGGCCCTGACGCTCGGCCTCGTGACCGATGTCGAACCCGGCGATGTCCTGCAGCCACACCAAGGGGATGCCGTCGTCGTTGCACGCCCGCGAGAACGCCGAGATCTTGGCGATGCCGGCGCGATAGAGGATCGACGCCGGGCGCCGTGCGCCGGGCCGCGCCGGATCTCCGACCAGGCCCTGGCGGTTGATGACGAAGCCGGTCCACAGGCCGTTGACGCGGCCGATGCCGCACAGCATCTCTTCGCCCACCGAGGGCATCACCTCCCAGAGGAGGGACTGATCGACCAGGCGCGCGAGCACCTCGGTGGCGTCGTACGCCTCGCGGTGATCGACCGGGAGGATCCCGGCGAGCTCGCCCGCACCGAAGGCCGGATCGACCGGGCCCATGTCGCCGCGGTAGTACGCCGCCGCCGAACCAGGCAGCCGCGCGATGTCGTTGCGCAGCGCCATCAGCAGCGTCGCGTCGTCGGGCACGCGCACGTCGGCGCAGCGGCTCTGGTGCACGTGCACCTCGGGCCCGCCGATGTCGAGGCTGGTGATCTTCTGGCTCTTCGCGCCCTTGATGAGCGCGGCGCCGGCGATGACCATGTACGCCTGCTCGGTCATGTAGACCCGATCGCTGATGATCGGCATGTAGCCGCCGCCGGCGATGCAGTCGCCGAACACGCCTGCGAGCTGGGGCACACCCGAGGCCGACAGCAGGCTGTTCATCTTGAAGATGTGCCCGGCACCGGTGGCGCCGGGGAACGAGCGCGACTGCTCGGGCAGGAACAGGCCGCTGCAGTCGACCAGGTACACCGTCGGCAGCCGCAGGCGCAGCGCCATCATCTGCGCGCGCTCGATCTTCTCCGGCGTCTTGGGCCACCACGAGCCCGAGGCCACCGTGTTGTCGTTCGCGATCACCATGCACCAGCGGCCGTGGATCTGCGCGAACGCGGTCACGACCCCGGCGCCGGGGCACTTCTGCTTGCCGTCGCCGAACTCGAGGCCGTAGTTGACGAACGTGCCGACCTCGAAGGTCTGCGTGCCGGGATCCGCGAGCGCCGCGAGCCGCTCGCGCGCGGTGAGCTTGCCCTTGTGATGCACGCGCGCGATGTACTCGTCGCCCCAACCCGCGGCGACCTCGGTCCGGCGCGCCGCCAGGGTGGCCTCGCGCGCGGCGACGGCGTCGAGGTTCGACGCGAAGGTCGCGTCGTCGAGGAAGTTCTTGCGCGGGCGCCCGATCGGCGCCACCGGTACGTGGACCATCTAGCCGTTGCCTTTCGCGGGCGCGAAGCCGGGGATCGTGCGGGTGTCGTAGCGGTGCTCGCGGAACGCGGGCGACGCGAGGATCTGCCGGTGCATCGGCACGGTGGTCGGCACGCCCTCGCACCGCAGGTCGGCGAGCGCGGCGATCATGAGGTCCGCCGCCGCGTCGCGGGTCGGCGCGGTGGCGATGACCTTGCACAGCAGGCTGTCGTAGTGCGGCGGCACGACGTACCCGGCCTCGACGTGGGTGTCGACGCGGATGCCGGGGCCCGTGGGCACCTGCCACGCGGTGATGCGGCCGGGCGCCGGGCGGAAGCCGTCGTTCGGATCCTCGGCGTTGATGCGGCACTCGATCGCGTGCCCACACAGCTCGATGCTCGCCTGGCGGAACGACAGCGGGTTGCCGGCGGCGACGCGGATCTGCTCGTGCACGAGGTCGATGCCGGAGCGCTGCTCGCTGACGCAGTGCTCGACCTGCAGCCGCGTGTTCATCTCCATGAAGCGCAGCACGCCGCGCTCGCCCGAGGTGTCGAGCAGGAACTCCATGGTCCCGGCGCCGACGTAGCCGATGCTGCGCGCCGCGGTCACGGCCGCGGCGAGGGTCTGCTCGCGCACGACGTCGTCGAGCACCGGCGACGGCGACTCCTCGATGAGCTTCTGGTGGTTGCGCTGCACGGTGCAGTCGCGCTCGCCGAGGTGACAGACGTTGCCCCACCGATCCGCGATGATCTGGATCTCGACGTGGCGTCCGCCCTCGAGCAGCCGCTCCATGTACACGCGCTCGTCGCCGAACGCCGCGCGGGCCTCGGCCTGGGCATCGGCGTACGCGGCCGCGACCTCGCCGGCGGAGCGAGCGATCCGCATGCCGCGACCACCACCGCCGCTGTTCGCCTTGATGAGCACCGGGAAGCCGATGCGGTCCGCGACCGCGCACGCGTCGTCGGCGTCGCGCAGGATGCCGTCGCTGCCGGGGATGAGCGACAGACCGGCCTCGGCCATCGCGCGCTTGGCTGGGATCTTCTTGCCCATCCGGTGCATCACGTGGGCAGGCGGCCCGATGAACGTGACGCCGTGGTGCTCGCACAGGCTGGCGAGCAGCGGGTTCTCGGACAGGAAGCCCCAGCCGGGGTGCAGCGCGGTGCAGTGGGTCTGCCGCGCGGCCTGGACCACGCGCGCCGCGTCGAGGTAGCTGCCGGTCGCGCGCGCGGGGCCGAGGCAGATCGACTCGCGATCACGCAGCCACGGCGCGTCGCGATCGGCCTCGGAGACCCCGAACACCGGCGTGATTCCGAGGTCGTCGCAGGCCCGTGCGACGCGGACCGCGACCTCGCCGCGGTTGGCCACGAACAGGCGGTGGAAGCTCCGTGACGGGGGCATCGGCGGGCCGAACGCTATCACGGGTGCCCGCCGCGTGACCGCTCGCGCCCCGTCGGTTAGGCTGCGCGCCCGCGCACCCCGTGAAGCCCGCCTTCCTCACCGCGCCGCCGCGCTGGCGCCTCGCCGTCGCGATCGGCTGGACCGCCGCGGTGCTGGCGATGCTGTGGGCACCGCCGCCGCCGCCACCCGACGTCATCATCCCGCACTTCGACAAGTACGTGCACTTCGCGTTCTTCCTCGGGATCGGCCTGGCGTGGCGCACGGCCGGGCTGCGTCCGGCGTGGGTCCTGGGAGCGGGCACCGTGCTCGGTGCGATCACCGAGATCGTGCAGGCCACGCTGCCGTGGCCGCGCAGCGCGGATGCGTGGGACGTGGTCGCCGATGCCCTCGGGCTCGTGGTCGCCCTCGGCATCGGCGCGGTGCTGGGCGCCGTCGCGAGCCGTATCCGCCGTGGGGGGATCGCCCGGCGCGGCGCTTTCGACGGCCGGCCGACGTTGGGCCCTTGATCCCGAGCGCGTTGCGGGCTAGCTTCCCGCGTCCGCGAGACAACCAGCGCGAACTCCGGGAACGGTGGCCGAGTGGCTGAAGGCACAGGTTTGCTAAACCTGCGTAGGGGCTTAAACCTCTACCGAGGGTTCGAATCCCTCCCGTTCCGCTAGCATGTCGACACCCGATCGCGCCCGTCCGGCCCTCACCGAGCTCGCGCTCGTGGTGCTCGGCATGGTGCTCGGGGTCGCGACGCTCTTCGTCCTGCGCGCGCTCGGCCTGTGGCCGACGGGCACGCGGGGCCTCGGGCTCGTCAGCGGTCCGACGATCACGGGCATCGCCGCGCTGTTCTACCTCTGGGCGCAGGCGCGGCTGGTCGAGGCCGGGGCCGACGCGGCGCCGGTGCACCCGCCGCTGCCGCGCGCGGGCTGGGGCCGCACCGCGGTGGTCACGGTGCTCGCGATCGGGGCGGCGCTCGGCGGTAGCATGGTGATCGGCGCGGCGATGGAGCTGCTCGGCGCCCCGGTGAGCGAGCAGGAGGGCATCCTCGAGATCGTCGCCGACTGGCACGCCGGCACCGACCGCACGACGATGGTGATCCTCGGCGTCAGCGCGGTCGTGCTCGCGCCGCTCGCCGAGGAGAGCCTGTTCCGCGGCCTGCTGTTCACGCGGCTGCGCGGGTGCAGCGGCCGACCGGTCGCGTACCTCGCGAGCGCCCTCGGGTTCGCGGCCATCCACGGCAACCCCGCCGGCCTCCTGGTCTACGGCTGGCTCGGGGTCGTGTTCGCCCTCGCCCTCGAGCGCACCGGGCGGCTCAGCTCGGCGGTGCTCGTGCACATGGGCAACAACGCGTTCGCGTTCGCGGCCCTGCTGCTCGGGCCGTGAGGTCGCCGAGGGGGCGCGCGACGGAAGGCGCCGGGGCCAGTCGATCGGCTCCCAAGCGCCGCTCGCACCGCGTCCGGGCCTGCCCTGCGCACCCACTTGCGAGCCCAGGACGGTTCTGCTAGTTTCCGCGCCGCTTCGCCCCACGCGAGGCACCACGCATCCGTAGCTCAGCTGGATAGAGCGTCGGTCTACGGAACCGAAAGTCGGAGGTTCGAATCCTTCCGGATGCGCTGGTGGTGAGAGGGTGGTCGAGGGCCGATGGAGGTCCTCCCGCTCGATGCGACCAGCGAGTCGCCGTCGACGCGTCTTGATGTTCCATCGTTTCGCCGAGCTCGCGGCGGGTAGGGCAGAGCGGCTGGTGGCGAGCACCAACGCGACGTACGAAGAGACGGGTGCGCTGACCTACCTCGTCGGCGTGGCGTATCGCGGCTACCTCCACGACCCGACGACTGGGCGCTACGACGTCGCGTCGACGCCGGTGGCGCGCAGCTGGTCGATCTCGACGGCGATGGCGTGAAGGATCTCGTGCGCTTCACGGGACCGAACGCGGG
>LNFB01000383.1 GCA_001464385.1 Deltaproteobacteria bacterium Ga0077550
GGAAATCGGTGACGGGACGCCATCAGATTTTCGTGGCTTGCGCGTGCCTGGGGGGTCGCGGCGCGGCATCCGAGGTCGCACCGCGTTCGGAGGCCAGGCCTTCGAATCGGCGGCTCGAAGGCGTCGGAGCGCCAGTTCCCCTGCGCTCTCAACGTCCGAGGCCAAATCGGATCCGCACCCGCGGGCACCTTCAGGATTAGATGCACGAGTCGAAGACGTTGCGGATGAAGATCCGCAGCCGGCCTTCCCACCCATGCAGCCACAGGACGCGTTCGCCGACCCCGACGGCCCCGCCGCAGTTTTCGTTCGTGAGTCCGCCGATCCACAACCGCACGCTGAGGATGTTGCTGACCCTTGGGTCGCGATACTCCCCCGCTGGAGCTCTGCCAGGCTGATCTCGTGCTCTCGACGTCGCGGCTTCATCGATTCTCGCCTTCCACGCTCGCCTCATTGATCTTGGAGATTCGTGTTGGAGTCGCGGCGTGCATCCTCTCGCGCGAGAGGTCGGCAGCGACTCTTCGCTTCAGCGAGTTCGTCACCGCGTCACCCGGAGCTTCGCCAGCACCTCGCGCGCGGTCGTCATCGGTACCTCTACAACCTCGACGAGTGTCTTCATGACCGACCCGTTCCGCGGTCAACCCGAGCAACGCATGACGAGGTCTGCGCTGAACACCCCGTACACGAACCCCGAGGCGGTCGATCCGACGATCGTCATCCCGACACGGATCATGGGGTGCTGGACATCCGAGATGATGCTCGTGAGCTGCACCAGGCTCGGCGTTGCGGAGACGCCCGTGATCGCTGCGACGCTCCCGAGAGACGCGGAGACGAAGTCCGCGCCATCCTCGTCCGAAGGGTTCACCCCGTATATGTGGAACTGGAAACTGCCGCCAGTCGCGATGTTCTTCTTGTGGACACGGAGAGAGAGCCCGATGCGCGCGAACGGTGCGACCGGGATCCGATCCGCCACGATGATCGTCTCGGTGGACGCTGTGAGCTGCGCGTAGTTGTACACGGTGTACCGGAGTACGGGAACGACGATGCCGTCTTGCATGGAGTCCAAGATGGAAGCCATACCTGCGAGCGGCAACCGGTTTCGATCCCGTCATCTTCGCCCCGTCAGTTCCGCGGGGACACGCTCGACGACCGCGGCGATCCGGTTGGCGAGTTCACCTTCCCCGAGTACACGGGCCAGCAGTGGAGTCAGACCCCAGCCGAGCGCCGCGGCGAGATGACGCAGCACATCGTTGCGCGACCTCCACTGGAGCCGCTCCCGCGAGATCTCGGCATAGTCGCGTGCGGTTCGCGGCGACACACCGAGGACGTCGGACATCTCCTTGTCGCTCAGACCGAGCGCGCACATCGTCGTCACCACCCGCATCTGCCGGCTGAGCGATCGCTCGCCGGCTTCCAGAACCTCGACGAGCGCGGCGTCGAGCGGCGCGGGGGCGGCGTTCGCCGCAACGAGCGTGCACGATTCCCGGAGTGCCCCGAGCAACCGCGTCCCCGAGAAGGGTGGTGCGACACGCGTCACGGACGGGATCGCGTCGGCCTCGGCGTCGTTGCTCGCGACGACGATCTTCGCGTCAGCGGCCCACCCCCGAATGGTCGCGATGTCACGCTCGAGTTGCCGCTTCGAGTCCTGGAGCGCCTCGACGACGATGGCGCCCGCGCGTCGACTCGAGTTCCGCGCGTCGGCGATGCGGTCGTACGCCACGTGGCCGACGAGCGCACCTCCATCCACCAGCGCCCAGCTCCATGACCGGAGAAGTTCTGCGTTGGTCCCCACGAGCAGCACGGTGATGTCTTCCATGACGCACCCCAGCATCCCTGGTACCACGAAAGTTGGGGGGGGGGGCAACCGGATCCTGATCTCCGGCGTGAGGCGCCGTCGTCCGGCCGTACACATCGATCACTGATGACAAGTCCGTCCCACTCGCGGCTCACAGCGCGTCGTCAGCACCCGTGACGCTGCCCCTTCAGTCGCCCGTTGCTCGGCGCGCGCGGATGATCGCCCACTCCACCCCGAGTCCACGCTCCGCGATCATCTGCTCCAGGGTCACCGAGTCGAGTCGATCGCCGAGGTGATCGAGCATGTGGCGGATGTCGTCGACGTGCTTGTGGCTCTGACCTTCGCGGAAGTACTCGAGCTTGCGAACGATCACATACTCGGGCATCGCCTCGAGCCGCGTCGTGAACAGGGAGAAGAGGTCATCCATGGCGGAACAGGAAGGCGTCACGCACGGCCCGCGCGAGCTCTTCATCGGACCATTCCGGATGTTCCGCGCGCAGGGCGGCCGCCTTGATGGCCCGCGCCGACCAGTAGATGCGCATGGCGGCGCGGAGCTTCTGCTCGGGCGTCATCCTCGCGATGCTCTGCGCCACCGGCGACGTCACGCCTCCGTTCTAGCACGACGGCGCCCGGCGGCTCGCGCCATCCGACATCGAGTGACGACTCGGCGGGCACGCGGCCATGTCTGCCGCATGCCGCCGTGCACACGCCCGCAGCCTTCCCCTCCCCACGCCTTCGGCGTCGCCCTCGTGCTCGGCGCGCTACCGTGCACACCCGGCTGCGCGCGGGGCCGCTGCGACGACGGGGCGTGCGCCGAGCTCGATGCGTCGGCCTCGAGCTCCGAGGGATCGTCCGGCGCCGTCGAGGGCGACACGTCGAGCGCAACCTCGTCGAGCGGCGGCGACTCGAGCGACGACGCGTGCACCGAGCAGCTCGCCGGCGGCATCTCCCTGCGCGACCTGTCGTTCTTCCAGGTGATCGGCGTCGACGTGCTCCGTGATGGATCGCCGCCCGACCCCGCGTACGACGTGCCGCTGGTCGAGGGCCGCGCCGCGATCCTGCGCGCGCGGGTCGAGCTCGCGCCGTCGTGGCAGACGCGCACCGTCGGCCTGCGGCTCGAGCTGCACACGTCGCAAGGCATCGCGACATTCGTCGACGCGCGGCGGATCGACGGCGTCGCGTCGCAGGACGACCCGGCGGCCGACTTCCTCCTCGAGGTGCCCGACGACGCGCTGCAGGTCGGCGCGCGCTACTCGGTCGCCCTCGTCGAATGCGGCGAGCCCGACATCGACGCCCCGACGACCGGCGCGCGACACCCCGCCGAAGGCACCGACGATCTGAACGTCGCGCGCACCGGGCCGATCGCGATCCACCTCGTGCCCTTCGAGGTCGGCGGGTTCGTCCCCGACACCTCACCCGCGGTGCTCGACGGGCTGCGCGCCGCGGTCCATGCGGTGTATCCGACGACCGAGGTCGTGCTGACCGTCGGCGACGTCGTGCCCGACCACAACGACGGCGAGCTCGACATGGGCCAGCTGCTGGTGGACCTCGGCGTGATCCAAGAGCAGGTCGACCAGGCACCCCCCGACGTCTACTACTACGGCATGGTGACGGGCGCGGCGACCCGCGAGGAGTTCTGCGCCGACTGCCCGACGGGCACCTCGGAGTCCGGCGGCGGCAACCGGGCGGCGTTCGCCATCGGCGCGGCGTTCGGGGATCAGCGCTCCGAGGACACGCTCATCCACGAGCTCGGGCACATGCACGGTCTGCTGCACGCGCCCTGCGGCGATCCGTCGGACCCCGATCCCGAGTTCCCCTACGCCGACGCGGCGATCACGGTCGAGGGCTACGATGATCGCACCGGCGAGTTCGTGCCCGCCGATCACAGGGACATGATGGCGTACTGCTACCCGCGCTGGATCAGCGACTACAACTACGCCGAGCTGGTCGCGTGGGTCCAACGGGCCCAGACCTGGTCGACGGCCCGGAGGGCGCCGTCGCACCCGAGCACCCACGCCCGCTGCGACGATGCGCGCGCCGACGCGAGCACGGCGCAGCGGCGACCGCCGGCCTGACCGGCGCGCCCGGCCCATCGACCGCACCACGGCCGCGCCCGGCCCCCGATCGCGGCCGGATTGCCCCGCCCGCGACCGCCGCGCTACCTTCGGCCCTGCGATGCCCTACGTCGAGTACGCGTGCGAAGGTCGCCTGCTGTTCCGCACCGAGACCACCGAAGGCGCGCAATTCGTGCCCCGCGTCCACGAGATCGTGGTCATCGACGACGAGCCGTACATGGTCGTCGACGTCGAGTACTGGGCCCGGCGGCTCGGCGCCACCGACAAGCGCTTCGTCTGGCCGACGATCTACGTGATCCCCGTGCCCGCGGAACAGTGGCAAGAGCGACTCGAACGCCGCAACGCGCGGGTGTCCCCCGGCAAGCCGCCGTTGCGGTATTAACCGTCCCGCGTGTTGTTGTTCCCCCGACGCAAGGCCGAGCTGGTCAAGCCGCTGCTCCCACCCCACGAGTGGGACCGGGTGCAGACCTACGCCCTGTCGGACGCGGGCTTCGGCACCGATCCCTTCGGCACCGATCCCGACCTGCTCGGGTTCGGCTACGCGCTCGGCTACTGGCTGCACCGCCACTACTTCCGCGTGGTGTCGACGGGCCACGAGCACCTGCCGGGCCGCGGCGCGGCCGTCATCGCCGGCAACCACAGCGGCGTGCTGCCGTTCGACGCGATGATGCTCGCGACCGACGTGTTCCGCTACACCGACCCACCGCGGCTGATGCGGTTCATGGTCGACTACTTCGTCTACCAAGTGCCGTTCCTCGGCGTGTTCTTCCGCAGCCTCGGGCAGATGCCGGGCACGCGCCGCAACTTCGACGGCCTCGTGCACGAGGGCCACATCGTCGGCCTGTTCCCCGAGGGCGCCGAGGCGCTGGGCAAGCCCGCCGCCAAGCGCTACGAGCTGTACCCGTTCTCGCACGGCCACGTCGAGCTCGCGGCGCGCCACCGCGTGCCGGTGGTGCCGTTCGGCCTGGTCGGCGCCGAAGAGCAGATGACGATGATCGCCGATCTGCGCCCGCTCGCCCGCGCGCTGCGGCTGCCGTACTTCCCGGTGACGACGACGTTCCCGTGGTTCGGCCCGCTGGGTCTGCTGCCCAAGCCGGTGCGCTACTTCATCCACTACGGTGAGCCGATCCACATCGATCCGCTGGCGCTCGACAGCGTCGAGGTCCGCACGCAGGAGGTCGAGCGCGTCCGCGAGTCGGTCGCCGATCTGATCCAGCGCGGGCTCGAGCAGCGCCGCGAGTACGCCGGCGGGAGCGTCTAGTCCCGGCGGGAGCGTCCAGTCATGGCCGAGAGCAGCAAGATCCCCACCCTGAAGGCCGCCGCGCTGATCAACCCGATGGAGGCGCCGACGCCCGGCACGCTGCGCGAAGGCCCGCGGCGGATCTTCGTCGCCGGCGCGCGCCGTCGGGTCGCGATCCACCTCATCGAGCGGCTGCTCGCCGCGCCCGAGGTCGATCTGGTGCTCGGGGTCGATCGCGGGGCGTGCCCACCGGCGCTGCTGGGCTGCGATCCCGAGCGCTTCGTCTTCGCCACCGCGGATCTCAGCAAGCGTCGCCAGGTCGACAACCTGTTCCTGCTCGATCGCCTCCGCGAGCGCCCGCTCGACACCGTCATCCACCTCGCGTTCCAGGGCAACCCGCGCGGGTACGGCGTCGAGAGCCACGAGTTCAACGTCAACTCGGCGCGACACCTGCTCGACGCGAGCCTGCGCCACGGCATCGCCAAGTACATCTTCCTGTCCTCCGACGCGGTCTACAAGATCGGCCCGCGCACCGACTACAAGGTCCGCGAGGACGGCGAGCTCAACCTCGATCCCGACGTGCACCCGATCCTGCGCGACACGATCGACGCCGAGTTCATGTGCCGCGCCAAGATGGACCGCCCCGACTGCGAGGTCATGGTCCTGCGCCCCAGCGGGGTCTTCGGCGGCGGCGTGCTGTCCGGCGTGAACCTGCTGTTCGAGAGCACGCCCCCGGTGCTGCCCGTCGGCTTCGACCCGATGATCAACCCGACCAGCAAGGAACGCCTCGCGCGCGACCTGATGCTGGCGATCTTCCTCCACGGCAAGGGCGTCTACAACCTCGCCGGCCTCACCGTGGGTCCGCTGTCGAAGTTCCTCGAGGAGCGCGGCATCCGGCCGATCCGCGTGCCCGGTCCGGCGCTCGGGCTGGTCAACCGCATGCAGCGGATGCTCGGCATGACGCGTTACCACGCGGGCTTCCACCCCAAGCGGCTGTTCTTCTCGCTGGTCCTCGACGACAGCCGCTTCGATCGGATCTTCCGCGGCAACGCCGACTCGGTGCTCGCGCTGGCGCGCTCGCCGGATCCGGGGCGCTAGGCGCCGAAGCGTTCCTTGCGCTTCAAGAACCACGACTCGTAGTAGCGGAAGCTGATCTCCGCGACGATCCACACCCCGATCGAGCCCAGCACCAGCACGACGACCGGGTGGCCGAGGCCGACCTTGCCCGCCACCGCACGCGCGCCGCCGAGGCAGATCTGGTGGAACAGGTAGATGCCGTAGCTGAGCGCGCCGATGCGCGCGAGCGGGCGCCACGTCAGCACGCCGTGCAGGCCGTGGTCCTCGCGCACGACGCAGGCCGCGAGCAAAAGCAGCATCAGCACGTGCACGCCCAGCCGCGGCAGGCCGCTGATCTCCGCCGGCAGCAGGTTGCTGTAGCCGACGAGCACCGCGAGCAGCAGCGGCGCGACCCAGCGCGCGCCGAGCAGGCGATCGATGACGACGAAGCTGCCGCGGCGATGCATCAGGTGGGCGAGCAGCACGCCCAGCGAGATCGGCGTGAACCCGGTCTCGCGCAGCATCGCCGGCTCGTTGGGCGCCCAGCCGAACGCGCGCTGCAGCAGCGGATCGACGACGCCGAGCTGGATCGCGACGCTCACCGCTATGATGACGAGCACGAGCGTGAGCGCCTGACCGCGCAGCCACTTCTCGACCGGCGGCCAGATGAAATAGAACTGCTCCTCCGCGGCGAGCGACCACGTGACGTGGAGCAGTCCGTGCGCCGGGACCCAGTTGGTGAGGTAGAGCAGCAACCACGGCAGATCGTGGGCGTACGCCTGGCCCGCCTCGCTGCCGCGCTTCAAGCCCAGGTACAGCACCGCGAACGCGAGCAGCAACCCGTAGTAGACCGGCCAGATGCGCAGCGCCCGACGGATGTAGAAGTTCTTCAGCGAGATGTCGCCCCGACGCTCGCGCTCGCGCAGCAGCAGCGTGACGATGAGGTAGCCGCTGATCGCGAAGAACAGATCGACGCCGAGGAAGCCGAACCGACCCGCCGGCCAGATCGCGGCCGCCAGCGGCGGCACGTCCGAGTGGTGCCAGACGACGACGCCGATGCACAGGGCGCGCAGGCCGTCGAGGGACGTGAACGTTCGACGCTGGCGGTACGCGTCGTACCGAGGATCGGGGCCCTGCACGGCGGCGAATCTATCACGCCGCCCGCAGCCGCCGTCCGCGGGGGCAGGGCGCGATCGTGCCCGGAATCGAGCCGCCGGCGTGCGAGCATGCCCGCATGCCGCTGGTGACCCCGAGCCTCGCGATCGTTCGACCACCCGGGCCCGCCTACGCCGCGTGCCTGCGCGCGTTGCCGGTCGCGATCGACGTCGGGCTCGCGATGCACGAGCACGCCGGCTACGTCGCGGCGCTCCGCGACGCCGGGATCCGCGTCGAGGTCCTGTCCGAGCTCCCCGGCGCGCCCGATGCGATGTTCGTCGAGGACACCGCGGTCGTGCTCGACACCTGCGCGCTGCTCACCCACCCCGGCGCGCCGAGTCGTCGCGTCGAGGTCGCCTCGATCGGCCGCGCGCTCGCGGGTCACCGCACGCTGCACACGATGCTGCCGCCGGCGACCCTCGACGGCGGCGACGTGCTGCGGATCGATCGACGCCTGTTCGTCGGCCTCTCGCAGCGGACCAACCGCGCGGGCCTCGGCCACCTCGCCGCGGTCGCGGCCACCGACGGCCTCGAGGTCGTCCCGGTCACGATGGCCGGCGGGCTACACCTCAAGTCGGTCTGCTCGCTCGCGGGACCCGAGACGCTGCTCGTCCACGGCGCGGGGATCGATCGCACCGCGTTCGCGGGGCTGCCCCTCGAGGTGATCGATGTGCCCGAGGCCGCGGGCGCCAACGCGCTGGCCTTCGCCGATCGTGTGCTGGTGTCCACCGCGGCGCCGCAGACGGCGGCGCTGCTCGAGGCCCGCGGCCTGCGGACCGTGCCCCTGTCGCTCTCGCAGATCCACGCGGGCGACGGCGCGCTGTCGTGCCTGTCGCTGCGGCTCACCGCGACCGTCGCGTCGTGGGTGGTGTGACGGCCGGGCGTTGCGTATGCTGACGATCGTGGATGTGACGGCCGGAGCTCGGCGATGGGTGCAGCGCTCGGGCGCGCTGCTGCTGACGCTCGCGATCTCGACGCGCGTCCACGCCGCGCCGGTGGTCGAACCGGCCGCCGAGTCGAGCCCGAGCGCCCCCGCACCAGCTCCAGGCGACCCCGCACCCAAGACGTGGGACGACGTCATCGCCGAGACGCAGCCGCCCGCGCCGACCACCGTCGCGCCGACGCCCGTCCCTGCCCCGGTCCCCGTCGCGACGCCCGAGCCGGCGCCGCCCAAGCCGTTGCTCGCGCGACCGAGCGATGGCGTCCTCGAGGACACGCGCCGGGCCAGCAACGGGCTGTTCATCGCCGGCGGCGTGACCAGCCTCGTCGCGACGCTCCTCAACGGCGTCCGCGTCTACCTCGTCACGGGCCCCTGCCAGACGGACACGCAGGACGGCTGCCGCATCGGCTGGTTCCTCGCGACGCCCTTCACCTTCGCGGCCAACGGCGCGAGCTTCGGGCTCGTCGGCGCGGGCGCTCGCGAGCGCGGCACGTACGACGGCTGGGTGCGGCCCGATCGCCACCGCCGGCGAGCGCCGGTGATGCTGAGCCTCGGGATCCCGCTCATCGGCCTCGGCTTCGCCGCGAGCGTCGCCCTGCGCGGCGTCTGGCTCGGCGACTACAGCAGCCCGGAGAACGGCACCGTCTTCGACTTCGCCAGGCCGGGCCACGCCATCGCGTACTACGGCGGGCAGCAGCTCTCCGCGATCGCCGTGGCCGCGGGCATCGGCATGGTCAGCTATCAGATCGCGGGCTCGAAGGTCCGTCGGCACAGCGGGATCACGACCCCCTGGATCGGGCCCTCCATCGCGGGCGTGCAGTACCTCGCGCGGTTCTGAGCGGCTCTACCCGCGGTGGCGCGGATTGACCCGATTGGTCGACATGGGAGTTGTAGGGATTCCCGAACTCGGGCATCCCCGGCGCGATGACCCCGTGGATCCACCTGCTCTCGATCGCCCTCCTCGCCGCGGCCTGCGGTAGCACGGGGTCGTCGGCCGCCTCCGCGGAGGGCTCGACCGGCACACCGGCCACGGACGCCGAGGGCGGATCGGCCGGGGACAGCACGGGCGCGCCCGCCGACGGCACGGGCGGCGCCCTGTACCACCCGGTCGGGTTCTCGGGCGCGGCGATGCACGGCGGGGCGATGAAGATGCAGGCCGAGGACTGCCGCGGCTGCCACGGCGAGGACCTCATGGGCGGCTCGAGCGGCGTCGGCTGCGACAGCTGCCACACCCCCGACTGGCGGACCGACTGCGTGTTCTGCCACGGCGGCGAGAACGAGCCCTCGGGCGCCCCACCGCGCGACTTGGACGGCACCTCGGAGATGTCGATGCTGAGCTTCATCGCCCACGGTCGCCACGTCACGCAGTACCAGCACGAGCCGTACGACTGCGTGCAGTGCCACGCCAAGCCCGTCGACGTGCTCAGCGTCGGCCACATCTTCGACGACACGCCCGCGGTGGCCGAGGTCGACTTCTCGGCGGGGCTCAGCCCTGCGGCGGTGTGGGACGGCGACGGCGGCTGCAGCTCGCTGTACTGCCACGGCAACGGGCGCACCTCGGCCGGCACGTACCAGCACGACCAATCGACGCCGAGCTGCGGCGGTTGCCACCCGTACCCGTCGACCGAGAACACCGCGTACAACACGATGTCGGGCCAGCACGCGCGGCACATCGGCGAGGGTATCAGCTGCGCCGACTGCCACGATCCGCTCGCGATCACCTCGCACGTCGACGGCAAGCCCGACGTCGCGATCGCGCCGACCGGCATCACCTACGACGCGGCGGCGGGCTCGTGCACCGGCCTCTGCCACCTGAAGCCGCACAACGAGCACTGGTGAGCCGCGCGCCGATCAGCTCCGCAGCAGCGCGATCGTCCACATCACCATCGCGAGGTTGATCGCGAGCCCGTTGAGGAACACGAAGCGCGTGCACGCGGCGCGATCGTGGGGATCGGCGCTGCGCCACTGCAGCGCGTTGATCCCGAGCACCACGAGCGACGGGACCTCGCACGCGGCCAGCCACGACTGCGACGCGGCGGGCAGCAGCAGCGGCGTCGTCAGCACGCCGAACGCGATCGCGAGCATGCTGTGCTTGCGCGCGTGCGGCAGGCCCACGCGTACGGCCCAGGTGCGCTTGTCGACCTCGCGATCGGCCGGCGCGTCGGGCAGCGCGGTGTTGATGTTGCTGGCGGCGCCCAGGACCACGAGCGGGACCAGGGCCGCGAGATGGAGGCCGCCGAGATCGCCGGCGTGCGCGACGTAGCCCACCGCGGGCAGCACCGCCCCGGTGCCGAGCGCCTGCGCGAACTCGCCGAAACCGCGGTACGACAGCCGCAGCGGCGCGAAGCTGTAGGCCAGGAGCAGCGCGATCGCGGCGCCGCAGCCGAGCAGCATCGGCGTGCGGTCGTAGGCGAACGCGAGCGTCGCCGAGACGACGACCATGCCCAGCGCCATGGCCGACGCGGCGCGCACCAACGCCGCCGCCGCGAGCCGCCCCTCGGGCAGCACGCGCGAGCCGCCCGAGAACGCGGTGTGCGTCGTGCTCAGCCGATCGCCGGCCTCGTCGGCGACGTCGTTGGCGAACACGATGAACAGGTGATCGAACACGCCGAAGAGGTGGACGAGCACGCACGCGATCGGGTGGAACGCGGCGCCGCCGGCGATCGCCAGCGCCTGCCCGACGACGAGCGGCAGGGCGATGTTGACCTGGGCCAGCGGTCGGGCCGCCTGCCACCACGACCGCAACGCGCTCATCGAAAGCTGTCCTTCGCCGCACGCCGCTCGCCGAGCACGTCGGCATCGCCGGCGCGGACGAAGGGATTGGTCGCGCGCTCGAGGCCCACGGTGGTCGGGGTCGTGCACGGCGGCAGCGTGGCCGCGCGCGCGGCGATCGGCGCGTGATCGGGCTCGACCGCCGCGGCGAAGCGGAGGTTGGCCGCGGTGTACTCGTGGCCGAACCACAGCCGCGTGGTGTCCGGCAGGCTGCACAGCAGCTGCAGGCTGGCGTGCATCTGCGCCGGCGTGCCCTCGAAGAGGCGGCCGCAGCCGGCCGCGAACAGGGTGTCGCCGGTGAAGACGTCGGCGATCTCGTCACCGGGCGCCCGCAGGCACCACGCGATCGCGGCGCGGGTGTGGCCGGGGATGTGCGCGGCGAGGACCTCGCAGCCAGCGATCTCGAGGCCCGTCGACGCGAACGCGGTGGAGGGGACGTCGGCGAAGATCGACTGCTGCGGCACGCGGCCGCGGTCGAGGGCGTGCGCTGCGACCGGCATCGGGCCGAAGCGCGCGATGAGCCCGTCGATGCCGCCGGTGTGATCGGGGTGGTGGTGCGTCGCGAGGATGCCGGCGGGGCGAAGGTGCAGCGCGTCGAGGGCCGCGATCACCGGCGCGGACTCGGAGGGATCGACGATCCACGCGTGCTCCGCCGCGTGGATCAGGTAGGCGTAGTTGTCGCGGAGGCAGGGGACCGCGGTGATCGTCGGGGGCACGGCCGGACGATACACCGCTATCGGTGACGTCCGCCGCCACCGCGCGACGGGGAGCTGCTCCGCGACGGCGAGCTGCTCCGCGACGGCGAGCTGCTCCGCGACGGCGAGCTGTGCGACCGGCTCGGGCTCGAGCTCCGCGACGGCGAGCTGCTCCGCGACGGCGGCGAGTACGACCGGCTCGGGCTCGAGCTCCGCGACGGGGCGCTGCTCCGCGACGGCGGCGAGTACGATCGACTCGGGCTCGCGCTGCGCGACGGCGAGTACGACCGGCTCGGGGTCGAGGTCGAGCCGCTGCCCGCCGAGCGCGACGGGGCGCTGCGCGACGGCGACGCACTGCCGCCGCTACGCGACGGAGAACCCGCGCCCACCGCATCCCAGCCCGACGGCGCCGCGCCGCGCGAGGGACTCGCGACCGGGGCGTCCCACCGCGGCCGCGACGGTCCGCTGAAGGGATCGCGGGTGTTCGCCGCCGGCACCGAGCCGATGGTCCGGGCCGAGCGCGACGGGGCCACCGCGCGCACCGGCGCGTTCGCCCGCTGCTGCGGATCGATCACCGTGACGCGCTGTCCGGACGAGGTGACGTACGTGCTGCGACCGGGCGCGCGCGTCGGCGGCACGCGACCGGGCGATGTGGCGGCGACCCGATCGGGCGCGCCGGCGGCCTCGGGGGTCCGCACCGGCACGGTACGCTCGCCGATCGCCCGCTTGCTGCCGCCGTCGGGCGTCGCGCGGGTCGGAGCCGCGTTCGCCACCCGCGACGGGCCGTCGTCCCGCGTCGGTCCGGCCGCGCGCTGCGGACCCGCGTCGGCCCGCGTCCGTCCATTGCCCGCGCCCGTCGCCTCGGCGCCGGGCTTGGTGCGACGCGGCCCATCGGAGGCGACGGCCGGCTTGGTGCGACGCGGGCCGTCTCCGGCCGGCCCACCGGGGCTCGACGGATGCGACGGAGCACCGGCCGACGGCTTGCCACCGTCGTTGCCGCCACCGGTGTCGCTCCAATGGTGGTGGTGGTGGTGGCTCTCGTTCACCACCGGCAGGCCGTACGCGTGGTAGCCGTAGTAGCCGACGCCGCCCCAGTACCAACCGGGCCCGTAGAACCCGACGCCCCACGAGTACGGCGCCCACGGGTAGTAGCCGTTCCAGCACGCGACCAGCGGCGACGGCGGACCCCAGTAGTACGTCCAGCCGCCGTAGGCGTCGCTGTAGAACACGAAGTCGCCGTTGATGTTGTAGTACCAGCGACCGCCCCAGTACACGCGCGGGAAGGTCTCGATCGGCTCGGGGTAGCTGTGCACGTAGGTGACGACCTCGACGCGCGAACCATCCGAGAGCGTGTCGTAGCCGACGACGGAGCCGTCGGTCGTGGTCGTCGTGGTCGTCGTGGTGGTGCGCTCGACGTAGGTCGAGTCGGCGACGTAGATGTCGTCGTAGGCCCCGGGCTCGGCGATCACGGTGCGCGGCGCGTTGCCGGGCACCGTGGTGTCACCGCGATCCCGCGCACAGCCCATCAACGACAAGCCACCGATCACGAGCGCCACGAGCGCCGCAGGTCGGAATCGTGACGCCACGCGAGTCGAGCCGGTCTTCGTCATCACCATCTCCCGTCAGTCTTGTCCCCCGACGCAGGGGCCGCAACCGACATTCGCGGCCGGGCCCGGGAATTCCCGCGCGACGCCGGACCTCGGTGACCCAACCCACGCTTCGCGGTCCGTGAGGCCGTGGGATCGTGTCCGATCGCCGCAACAGCGTGCGGTGAACGTGACAGCGGG
The DNA here is from genome assembly GCA_001464385.1 of Deltaproteobacteria bacterium Ga0077550. GTDB lineage: Bacteria > Myxococcota_A > Polyangia > Nannocystales > Nannocystaceae > Xiheibacterium > Xiheibacterium aquaticum. The sequence continues at coordinate 13,513 of LNFB01000383.1, forward strand.
CCCGTCGGTTGACGCCGCCGGGCCCGCCGGGCGACCCTGATCCCGTCCCCTCGCCGGGATGGCTCCATCGACCATGGCCTCCGCATCCCCCGTCGTCGTGCTGCGCTTCGTCCGCGGCAAGTATCAAGGGCAGGAATTCGCGCTGGAGGCCGGCAAGGCGATCATCGCAGGCCGCAGCACCGAGGCCGACCTCGTGCTCTCGGACGACGCGGTCAGTCGCAAGCACGCCCGCTTCCACGCCGCGCGCGGGCGGATCTGGGTCCGCGACCTCGGCTCGCGCAACGGCACGCTGGTCAACGGCGCCGCCGTCACGCACCGCTGCCTGCGCCCCGGCGATCGCATCGCGATCGGCTCGAGCCTCGCGCGCATCGAGACCAAGGACGCCGCCGACGTCGCCCAGCGCAAGGCCGGCGAGCAGCGCCGCCGTCGCCCCAACGACGCCGCCGGCCGCTCGATGACCGGCAGCATCGAGGACATCCCGCTGATGGACGTGCTGCAGTGGCTCGCCACCAGCCGCAAGACCGGGTGCCTCAAGGTCCGCGACGTCGATCGCGGCCGCGTCGGCGCGCTGCACCTTCGCGAGGGCCGGGTCTACTACGCGGAGATCGTCGGCAACCGCCTGCTCCACCCCGAGAAGGCGCTGCTGCGCATGCTGCTGTGGGACAAGGGCATGTTCGAGCTCGAGAACACCTCGATCGAGAACCCGCCCGTCGAGATCAACATGCCGCTCGAGCACATGCTCATGGAGGCGGCGCGGCAGCAGGACGAGGTCGCGAACCTGGCCAAGAAGGTGTCGCTGCCGGCCTACGGCCAGCCCGTGTCGATCGTGCGACCGAGCCCGACGCGGTGGAGCAAGCTCGCCGCGAACGAGCTCGACATCCTGCAGGACATCATCGAGGCCGGCGGCTGGTGGGAAGTCATGGACGGCAGCACCACCGACGACGTGTCGATGATGAAGCTGCTCGTGGCGCTGCGGAACAAGGGCGTCGTCGCGTACTGACGCGCGCCGGCTACTCGGCGGCCGACTCGGCCGTCACCGGGCGGTCGCGGGCGACCGGCGCGTCGGCCTCGGGCTCGGGCTCGTCGAAGAAGTCGCGCAGCGCCTCGTAGAAGCCGTGCGTCACCACGAGCGACGAGTGGCCGCCGGGCAGCACCACGAAGTCGCGCTCGCGATCGACCCCGGGCAGCGGCGTCGGCAGCGGGCACAGGCCGTCGTGATCGCCGTGGATCTGCCGGACCCGCATCCCCGGCGGCAGCGGAGCGGCGTGCAGATCGGCGAGGAAGTCGCTCGTCGGCAGGCACTGCCACACGCTCGGCGACAACCAGCCGACCGTCGCGACGCCGAGCAGGCCGGCCCACGTGCCGTCGGTCGGCGTGCCGAGCAGCGCGAGCCGTCGCACCCAGCGATGCGCCTGCATGAACTTGATCGCGTGCAGGGCGATGAGTCCGCCCATGCTGAAGCCGACGACGTCGAACTGCGAGACGCCGAGCGAGCGCTCGAGCCGGGCGAAGTGCTCGACGAGCTCCTGCGCGCTGGCCCGCAGCGATCGCAGCTGGAACGTGCCGTGGTGGTACGTGAACGTCGCGCGGCCGTCGTCGCCGAAGCGCTGTGCCAACGGTTGCATCGTGCCGCGCGTGCCGAGGAAGCCATGGGCCAGCAGCACCGGCGGCGTGCCGGGCCGACTCCACTTCAGATCGCTGGGCAGGTGGTTGCCGCGGACGAGGTGCCGGGCATACGCCGCCCCATGCGAGATCGTGCGCAGGACGACGCTGGACCGACGCTTGTCCGAGCTGGCCAAGGTCACGTCACGATAGCAGGGAAACAACGTTACGCCCCAGCGAATGGCATTTCACACCGCCGCGCCGCGCGCGTATGACGAGCCTCACGAGAGGTCGTCGTCGTCGTCGCGGGAGCCATCGCGTGGGCCATCGCGTCGCCCATCGCGTTGGGCATCGCGTCGCTTGGCTGCGGAGGTGGGTGGTTCGTCGGCGCCCGCCTCGGGCGGCGCAAACGTTTCGGCCTGCGGAGCGGTGAACTCAGCCTGCGGCGCGGTGAACTCGGCCTGCGGCGCTTCCGGCAACATCCGTCGGAACAGCCCCTCGGGTGTGCCGGGGCCGAGGGCGTGCAGCCGCGATCGCGCCTCGCTCGCGAGCCGCGTGCCGGGGAAGGCGTTCATCGCCGCCTCGTAGTGCTTGGCCGCGAGCTGGCGCTCGCCGATGTGCTCGTAGGCCTGGCCGAGGTGGAACAGGTACACGACCAACGCGGGGCTGTAGTCGAGCGAGCGGATGCCGGCCTCGAGCAGGCCCACGCCCTCGCGCGCGTGGCCCATCCGCACCAGGCACAGGCCCTCGATCGCGTTCCAGGCCCGCTCGACGTCGCGGCGGTAGGCACCGGGCACGTGCTGGAGGCTCTCGTCGCGATCGCGGCGGATCGCGTCGAGCCGCGCGGCGTCCGGCGTCTCGGTGAGCACCGCGAGCTCGTGGCGGCCGAACGATGCGAGGGCCGCGAGGTGCACGCTCGCCGGCTCCTGCTCGCTGCCGTAGATCTCGCGGGCCTCGTCGAGCCGCCACTCCGCGACCAACAGCCCGCCGAGCTGCGCGCGCGCGAGCCACTGCCGCTCCGCGCTGACCGCCTCGCCCGCCGCCGCGAGCGCCAGCTGCTTGCGGAGGTTGTCCTCGATGCCGCGGTGGTTCCCCGACGCGATCGCCAGGCGCATCGTCTCGGCCTCGTAGAGGCTGCGGCGCATCTGCCCGCGCCCGAGGATCCACGCCGCCATGCTCATGCTGAAGGCCAGCGCGGCGAACACCGCCACCTCGCCGACGCAGCCGCCCATGCCCACGAGCGCCGCGAGCAACCACAGCCGCGCCGAGCGGCCGGGAGCCGAACGGGCGCGAGCCGAGCGATGCGGGTTCGAAGGTGGCACGGACGCGCGCACGGCATAGCATAGCGGTGGTTGCCACGCCCCGTCGCCAACCCGCCCAACCCCTGGGAGTCGACGCACGTCGAGTACCTCGACGCGCCGCCCTCGGCGACGCTGTCGGTCTACGAGGAGGACGCGCGCAGCATCATCGCCAGCAACGACAGCCCCGACGTGCCGTTCCGCTACAGCGTGAACCCGTACCGCGGCTGCTTCCACGGCTGCGCCTACTGCTACGCCCGGCCCTCGCACGAGCTGCTCGGGTTCGGCGCCGGCACCGACTTCGAGCGCCGCATCGTCGTCAAGCGCAACGCCCCCGAGGTCCTGCACCGCCAGCTCTCGGCGCCGTCGTGGCAGGGCGAGATGCTCGCGTTCTCCGGCGTCACCGACTGCTACCAGCCGCTCGAGGCCAGCTACGGGATCACGCGCAAGCTCCTCGAGGTGTGCCTGCACTTCCGCAACCCGGTCGGCGTGATCACCAAGGGCGCGCTGGTCGAGCGCGACGTCGACGTGCTCGCGGAGCTCGCCCGCGTCGCGCGGTGCACCGTGTACCTCAGCATCCCGTTCGCGAACGAGACGCAGGCCCGCGCGATCGAGCCCTACGCCAGCAGCCTGGCGCGGCGGTTCGGCGCGCTGCGGCGGCTGTCCGAGGCCGGCATCCGCACCGGCGTCAGCATCTCGCCGGTGATCCCCGGGCTCAACGATCCGCAGATCCCCGAGATCCTCGAGCGCGCGCGCGAGGCCGGGGCCGAGCTCGCGTTCATGATCATGCTGCGCCTGCCCGCCGCGGTGCGCCCGGTGTTCGTCGATCGCCTGCGCGAGGCCCTGCCGCTGCGCGCCGAGCACGTGCTGTCGAGCGTCCGCGACGTCCGCGACGGCGAGCTGTACCAGGCCGAGTTCGGCCAGCGCATGCGCGGTGCGGGCCCGAGGTGGCAGGCGATCGAGGCGCTGTTCGAGGCGCACCACCGCCGGCTCGGCTTCGTCGACGCGGCGCGCTTCGATCACGAGGGCACCACGTTCCGCCGGCCGCCGGCGAACGGGCAGCTCGGGCTGTTCGAGGAGTAGCGGTTCCCTGGGGACTACCCGATCGCCGCGAGCACGGCGTCGGGATCCGCCGCGACCGCGCGGCACGTCATCTGCTGGCACGCGACGACGCCGAGCTTCGGCGCGACGCCGAACGACCACGACAGCGCGAGGCCCCGCTCGAGCCGCGCAGCCGCGAGGCGATCGCGGATCGCCACGATCGAAGCGTCACCCGCATCGGGCCCGCGCAGCTTCACGTGGCGCGCCGCGGGGCCCGCGTGCATCGCCCCCGTCAGTAGGCTCGCATAGCCGAAGGGCTGGGCGCTCGCGGCCCGGAAGCGCTCGAGGATCGCGTCGAGACGCGCGCGCGTGCCCTCGGGCGCGCGGTCGCAGGCGTCGAGCCGCGCGAGCAGCTCGGCCATCACGCCGACGCCCGAGGGCAGCGGGCCGTCGTGCTGGCTCTCGGTGCGCTCGATCAGCGCCTCGGCGTCGTCGGCCGTCAGGAAGAAGCCGGCCTCGCGCCCGTAGTGCGCGACCGCGTGGGCGGCCAGGATCGCGGCGCGATCGAGCCACATCGGATCGAGCGTCCACTCGTGGACGTCGAGGCAGGCACGGCCGAGGAACGCCACGTCGTCGAGGACCCCCCGCAGGTGCACGCGATCGCCGTGGGCCGATCGTGCGACGCGGCCGTCCTCGCCGACATGATCGCGCCACACCGCCGCGCAGGCCTCGACGCCGAGCTCACCCATGTCGCGCGCGCCCAGGGCGAAGCCGCTGCGGACGAGCCCCGACACGAGCAGCGCGTTCCATCCCGCGAGCCGCTTGTCGTCGAGCAACGGCGGCACGCGGGTGGCTCGATGCGCGAGCAGCTTCGCCCGCGACGGCGCGAGGCGGGCGAGCAGCGCCTCGACGTCCGTGCCCTGCTCGCGGGCGCAGACCTCGAGCGGCCGCGGCAGGTGCAGGATCGACGCGCCCTCGAAGTTGCCGCCTTCGGTCACGCCCCACAGCGCGCAGACCCACGGCGCCTCGTCGCCGACCACCGCGGCGATCTCGTCGGGCGTCCACACGAAGTACTTGCCCTCGACGCCCTCGCTGTCCGCGTCCGTCGCCGCGAAGAACGTGCCCGAGTCGTGGCGCATCTCGGCCACGAGGTACGCGACGCCCTCGCGGACGACGCGTGCGAGGTGCTCCGCCTCGGGCCAGGCGACCGCCGCCTCGGCGTACAGCGGCAGCAGCATCGCGTTGTCGTAGAGCATCTTCTCGAAGTGCGGCACGAGCCACTTCTGATCGGTGCTGTAGCGGGCGAAGCCGCCGCGCAGGTGGTCGTAGATCCCGCCCTCGGCCATCTTGTCGAGGGTGAGCCGCAGCGCGTTGCCGGCGTCCGTCGCGAGGCGATCGTCGGCGGCCCCGCGCGCGAGCACGGCGAGGATCTCGAGCGCGGTCGGGTTGGGGAACTTGGGCTCGCGCCCGAAGCCGCCCCACTTCGGATCGACGCGGTCGACGAGGCGCTTGCCGGCCTCGCGCAACGAGGCCTCGGTGCCGAGCTCCGGCGATCCCGAGGACGTGCGGCGCTCGTCGTCGACGATGCCCGCGATCGCGACGAAGCCCTCGCGGAACGACGCGACCTGCTCGGCGATCTTCGCCCGATCGCCGGCGTACAGCTCGGCGAGCGCGTCGAGCACCTGCATGAACCCGGGCCGCCCGTACTTGCTGTGCGGTGGGAAGTACGTGCCTCCGTAGAACGGCTCGCCGCTCGGCGTCAGGAACACCGTGAGCGGCCAGCCGCCGCCCTGGCCGAGGAGCTGCACGACCTTCTGGTAGATCGTGTCGATGTCGGGCCGCTCCTCGCGATCGACCTTGATGTTGACGAAGGCCGCGTTCATGCGCGCCGCGATCGCGGGGTCCTCGAAGGACTCGTGCGCCATCACGTGGCACCAGTGGCACGCGCTGTAGCCGACCGACAGCAGGATCGGCCGATCCTCGGCGCGCGCCCGGGCGAACGCCTCCTCGCCCCACTCGTACCAGTCGACCGGGTTGTCCTGGTGCTGGCGCAGGTACGGGCTGGTCGCGGCCGCGAGGCGGTTGGGCATGGCCGGCCGTAGCACGGGTGCGCCCGGAACCGGCGGCCGGCCGCGCCTCGCGGGGCGATCGCGGCCCCCGCGACCCCCCTCGGGCGCGCCGGCCCTGGATTTTAGGGCCGTGATCCCCCTTGTCCCCCGCCCCGATCCTGCTATCGTCCGCGCCCTGTCGACCACGGAGAGGTGTCCGAGTGGTTGAAGGTGCCAGACTCGAAATCTGGTGAGGGTAATACCTCCGGGGGTTCGAATCCCTCCCTCTCCGCCCACGCGGTCCGGCCCTGCCGGCCGCATCCTTCCTCGAAGCCGCCCCTCGGAGGCCGAACCCGCATCCCAATCCCCAGCGTGGCAAGTCTCGCGTTCGCCGATCGTCTGGAGAGGTGTCCGAGTGGCCGAAGGTACATGACTGGAAATCATGTGTGGCGCAAAACGCCACCGCGGGTTCGAATCCCGCCCTCTCCGCCAACGCGAATTCCTGACTTTCCACTCCCATCCCCGCATGGGCCTCGTGCCCCGGGCGACGGTTCCCCCGCCAACTCCGCCAGGACCGGAAGGTAGCAACGGTAACGGGGGGCCGGGTGCCCGGGGCCTTCTCGCGTCTCGCGCAGGGCGACGCCCCCGTGGCTCCTGGTAATCTGGCCGGCAAGGAGACCCCTTCGCATGCCGACCTGGTCTGAGCTGCAGGAATACGCGCGATCGAAGTACGTGCTCGAAGACGATGAGGAGAGCTTCTTCTCCCTCGTGTTTCGGATGGACAGCGGGCGCACGCAGAAGATCCGCGTCCGGAGCTTCCAGGCCTTCGACGAGGCATGGATCGAGTTCCGCAGCGTGGTCTGCAAGGGCGCCGAGATGCCCGCGAAGGTGGCCCTGCGCAAGAACAGCGAGTTCGCGATCGGGGCGCTGGCCCTCGACAGCGACGAGGACTACGTCCTGCTCCACAACGCGCCGCTGTCGACGATGGACCCCGCCGAGTTCGAGCGGCCGCTGCACGTGATCGCGGGCACCGCCGACTCCCTCGAGAAGGACTACTCCGAGGGCAACGACGACTGGTAGGCGACCTCGGTCGCGCGCCCGAGAACCGCCCGCGGTCTCGGGCGTCTACTGCTGCATGAGCGTCCAGGCCGCCCAGGTCGAGATCCAGCGCCCCTGCCCCGTCGAGCTCCCGGAGGACTTCCGCGGCGGCGCCCGCCACCGCCACTGCGGCCACTGCGACAAGACGGTGCACCTGCTGTCGAGCCTCACCGAGGCGGAGGCCACGGCCTTCCTCGAGCAGAGCGCCGGCCGCGATGTCTGCGTCACCTACCTCGTCGACGGGGGCGGCAACATCCTCTTCCGGCCGGAGCCGACGCTCGTGCCGATGTCGGCGCTGCGCCGGCCGAGGCTCGGCGTCGCCGCGGCGGTCGGGCTCGGCCTCGCGCTGGCCGCCTGTGCGCCGCACGACAACCCGCGCGTCGAGTCGCAGGTGATCCAGCCCGCCGACGACGCGCCGTGCGAGTCGAAGCCACCGGTCGTGCCGACCGAGCCCCACACCATGATGGCCGGCGGCCTCGGCGAGGTGGCGCCGCCGCCCGTGGTCGAGGAGGTCCCCAAGCTCGAGCCGCCCGAGCAAACGCTCCCGCGGATGCACGCGGGCGCGCCGAAGATCCGTCCGCCGCAGCAGGTCCGCGGCGGACGGGGCTGACGTCGAGATCAGTAGTTCCGATCGGAACCGAAGATCTTGAACTCGAGCGAGTCGGCCGCGCGCGCGACCTGGTAGGCGAGCGCAGCGACGTCGACGTCGGTCGCGTTGGCGTGCACGAGGAAGCCCTGCACCACGATGTCGGGCATGTCGTTCTTCCCCTTCACCAGCGTGACGCGGGCGAAGCCCGGCACGTCGGTCGCCGACAGCAGCACCTCGGGCTCGACGAGGCGCGACAGCTCACCGACCTCGGCCTCGATGCCGACGAGCGGTCGACCCTCGAGGTACTCGTTGGTGCCGAGCACGACGAACAGCCGCACGACGTGTCGACGTCCGCCCTCGAGCTGGACCATCATCTCGAAGGACGTGTCCTGCTCGCGCCACGCGGCGCCGAGCAGCTCGGAGATCGGCGCCACGCGGGCGGCGAGCTCGTCCTTGCGACCCTTCGTCGACGCCGCCGGCTGCTGACCCTGCTCGGGCAGCGGCGGGATCGGGGTGTCGGCGAGGATGTACCGCGTGACGAGGTCGTCGAAGTCGGTGTCGGTCTCGGCGCTGGACTTGAGGAACTCGACCGCGCGATCGATCGTGACCGGGCGACCCCAGCCGACGACCAGCGGGTGGCCACCCAGCGCGCCGCGCCACGTGCGGGCGAACGAGCCGGTGTAGCAGGCGCCGAACACCATCAGACGCAGGCCGGGCGAGACCTTCGCTGTCTCGACGTCGGTGTGCGCGACGAGGGATCCGTCGCAACACTCGATGCGCCCGTCGTCGTGACCGTGCGCGCTCCAGTAGATGCCCGCGGGGATGAGCCCCTCGACGCCCTCGCCCTGGCCATACAGCGCGTCGAGGAAATCCTTGCGACCGCCCTGCGGATCGACGACGACGGTGAACCCGGCGGCGCGCAGCACCTCGACGTCGTCCTGGATCTGCTCGGTCTCGCGGGCGACCATCATCTGATCGGTGTCGCGCGCGACCTTGAGGCCGAAGATGAAGAGGAACGCCTTGCCGTCGCCGACGCCGCTCGCCGTCGGCGGATGCACGACGCGCACCGACGGATCGTCGCCGCGTCCGGGCGCGCCCCAGCTCTTCGGGCCGCGATCGAGCCAGCTGCCGCCGCCTTCGCTCGGCCCCGGCACCTCGGCTGTGGCCTCGGCCGGCGGCGCCTCGGCCGATGCGGCCGGCGGCACGATCGTCAGCGGTGGCGTCGACACTGCCGCGGCCTCGCCCGATGCGGCGTCGGCCGGTGCGGCGTCCGGCGGCGCGGCGGCTGCCGCTGCGGCGGCGGCCTTCAGACGGGCCTCCTCCTTGAGCGCGCGTCGTCGCTGGTTGTACTCGTACGTGGTGATCTTCGCGGCGCGATGCTCCTCCCAGAGAGCATCGAGCGCAGCCTTCAGCGCGTCGTCATCGGCCATCGCCGGCGATTCTACTTGGACGGCGCCGGCCCGGTCGAGCGGTCCGTCTGGAACTGGCGCCCGAAGAAGTAATTGAGGCTGCCGCCGAAGTAGAACCCGGTGTTCCAGCCGCCCGTGAGGGTGATTCCGAACACGTCCTTGATGATCACGCGGGCCGACAGCGCCAGGTTGACGATCGGGATCACCGGGGGGACGTCACTGTTCTTCTTGCGGTAGCCGAACCGATCGAGATCCGCGGTGTTGCACTCGCCCTTGCTGCAGCGGGCGAAGCCCTGGGGGTTGGGCTCCGAGAGATCGTTGAAGTCGAAGTTGGGATCGGCCCCGGACTCGGTGCCGTCGTACTTGGGCGTGCAGCGGGTGAAGTCCGCGAGATCCGCGGTGGTCTGGCAGCTGTCCGGCGTCACCATGCCGTTGCTGAAGCCCGCCGGCGCGTCGCCGAGCGGCGTCTGCCACACGCCGCCGAACACGATGCCGAGCCCGAGTCCACCGCCGCCGCCGATGCCGAACTCGACGTCGTCACGTACCACGATCGGGGCGCGCGCGATGAAGTCGGCCTCGATGGTCATGATGTCCATCTTGATCTCGGTGTAGTCGGCGCCGCCGAGACCGTTCACCGCCGACTGGCCCTTGTCGAGCCACAGCGCGTCGGGCGTGTGCAGGCGCTGGTAGCCGAGCACGCCGACGATGTCGAGGATCCGCGACTGGCGGTAGACGTACTCGAACGCCGTGTAGAAGTTGCAGCCCTGGGTCTTCAGCAGGCCGCGGTCGGCCGCGAAGCCGCCGACCTTGTCGCCGCGACACAGGGCGTTGGCGTGGGTCTCGAGGTAGCGCGCGAGGATCCACGTCGGCACCACCGTGATGCCGCCGCGCACGCCGACGCCGTGGCGGTTGAAGGTCTTGCTGCGGGCGCGGCCCCGCTCGCCCTCGAGGGTCGCGTCCGACGCCGGCTCGGGCTCGGCCTCGGGCTCGGCCTCGGTCGGATCGCTCGCGGGCGGCTCGGCGACCGTCGGCGTGCTGTTCGAGTCGGGCGCCTTGGACGAGGTCGCCTCGAAGGGCGGCGGCTCCTCCGAGGTGGGATCCGCCGGCGGCTCGGCGCGCGCGAGCACCATGGGGTGCGCCGCGACGATCTGCGGCATGACGACGACGGCGACCAAGCTCAAGCCAGGGACGATCCGCATGCTCGGATCATAGGCATGGATGGGCGCGGCCAGGCAACTGCGCGGCGCGAACGCGACAACCGGTCGCCGCGCGAGACCGACCTACAGCCGGATCGCGCGCCAGCTCTTGCCGTAGAACTTGATGCCCATCGAGAGGCCGAGCAGGTTGGTGTAGACCGCCGCGGCGATCCAGACCCCCTCGAGCCCCCAACCGAGGTGCGGCCCCAAGAACCAGGTGAGCGGGACCAAGCAGCCGAAGTGCAGGCCGAACTCCATCGCGGCGACGAAGTTGTTCGCGCCGGCGCCGTACAGCGCCTGGGCGAGGACGAGCCCGGTGACCATCATCGGCAGACCGGCCACCACGATGCGCAAAGACGGCGCCGCCGCGATGCGGACCGCCGGGTCGTTCGGCGCGAGCAGGCCGATGATCTGCTCGGGAATGGCCAGGAACAGCGCGCCGATCACGAGCATCGCGTAGATGCCGACCCGCACCGACTCCCAGCCGTAGCGCGCCGCGAGGTTGGGCTTGCCGGCGCCGAGGCTCTGGCTCACCGCGGTCGCCGTCGCCGTGCCGAAGGCGATCGCCGGCATGAAGCACAGCGAGCAGGTGTCCATGATCGCCTTCGTCGCGGCGGTCAGCGTGTTCGTGCCGTCGTTGCGCGCCGCATCGATATCGCCGACGAACTTCATGAACAACGCGAAGCCGGCCATCAGGATCACCGTCGCGGAGCCGGACGGGATCAGCAGCTTCGCGATGCGCTTGAGGATGTCGGCGTTCAGCCTCGCGGAGTAGATGCGGTACGAGGTGCGCATCTCCTTCTTGAAGGTGATGGCGAGCATGATCGCCAGGCCCATGTACGTGCTCGCGGCCGACGCGATCGCAGCGCCGGCGACCTCCATGCGCGGGATGCCGAGCGCGTCGTTGCCGAAGATCAGCAACCAGTTCATGAGGATGTTGGCGAAGTTCATCACCAACGCGGCGTACAGGTGGACCCACGTGCGCCCGAGGCCATCGAAGAACGCCTTGAGCGCGAACGTGATGACCATGCCGGGCACGCCCATCATGCGGATCTGCGTGTACGTGACGCCGAGCTGTTCTTGCTCGGGCCCCGCGCTCGCGAGAAAGTCGATGCCGGCCGGTGTGATGAGGTAGCCGAACAGACCGCCGGCGAAACCGAGCACGATCGACAGCAAGAGCGCGTTGAAGAGCGCCTCGCCGGCCTTCGGCAGATCGCCCTCGGCGTACCGGCGCGCGACCATGGCCTGCGCACCGACACCGATCGCTGCGAAGAAACCACCGACCGCCCAGAAGAGCGGCATGCCGACGCCGATCGCCGCCTGCGATGCGGTCGCCACCGGCCCCTCGAGATACCCGACCATCAACGTGTCGAAGTAGTTCACGAAGAACTGGGTGATCATCGCCAGCATCACCCACGTGCCGACATGGAGCACCCGCTTCACCAGCGGCGCCTCGAAGGTCAGCTTGAAGACCCGTGGGGGCGCATCATCGAGGTCGGTCAGTAGCTGCGCCAGGGCGATATCCTCGTGCGGCCATGGCTGTACCCCACCGCGGTGCGGCCGACAAGCGAGCGGGCTCGGGACGGTCCGCCCGCTGGCCGTGGCGAAGCGGCGCGGGCGCGCGTCGGGTGGGACGTGCGGGCCGCAGATCGCGGTGCCGCCGCCCGCGGCCCGCTACTTGGCGGCGCGCGCCTCGAGCTGCTTGCGCAGGTCGGCCTCGAGCTTGCCCATGCACTCGGGCCGGTAGCCCCGGTACGACGCCCGGATCACGCCCCGCTCGTCGACCACGAACGTGAACGGGAACTTCGGGCTCCCGTACTGCCCGGCGTAGTCCTCGGCCCCGATGAGCACCTTCGCCGCCAGCTTGCGCTTGTCGATGTACTCCTTGACCGGGCCCGGGTCCTCGTCGGTCGCGATCGCGACGAGGGTCATGCCGTGCTTGCGGTAGCGCCGGTAGAGCTGATCGAACTCGGGCAGCTCCTTGAGGCAGGGCTTGCACCACGTGCCCCAGAAGTTCACCAGCATCACGCGGCCAGCGTAGGTCTTGTTGGTGCTCGACTTGCCGTCGACCGAGCGGAGGTCGAAGGGCTTGAGCTTGGTGCCGACGCCCTCGTCCTTGCCGCAAGAGGCGTCGATCTTCGAGTAGACCGGCTTGGGCAACGCGTCGGCCGCGGGCGCGGGCTCGGTGGGTGCGGCCGCCGGGTCGGCCGCCGGGTCGGCGTCGCCCTCCGGGTCGACCGGCGGATCGGCCGGCGCCGCGCCCGAGTCATCCGCGGGCCCGGGATCCGCGGGCGGCACCGAGCCCGCCGTGTTCGCGAAGTCGCTGCCCTCGTCCGCGGCGGGATCATGGGCCGCCAACACGCCGTCCGGCGAACCTCCGCCGTCCCACGTCGGCACCGTGCCGGCGGTCTTGGGACAGCCCATCAGCAGCGCGACGACGGACGCCGCAACGATCGACGCATGGACACCAGGCTTCGACGCCGCGGACTTCATCGCCGGGCAAGAGTAGCAGGCAGCAGCGGCGCCGAACATCGGCGCGGGCGCGTCAGCCGGCGAGGACCTGCCGCAGCGTGGTCCAGATCTGGCGCAACTCGGCGGCGCCCGCGTGATAGGGCAGCAGCACCCGGACGGTGTGCCCGCTGCAGATCGTGACCAGCACGCCCTTGGCCTGCATCGCGTCGCCCAGCGCGGCGGCGGGCTGCGCATCGGAGGCCGAGGTCGCGGCGATCTCGATCCCGATCATCGCGCCCGAGCCCCGGATCTCCTTCACGCGCGGCTCGGGGTCCTCGGCGGCGATCGCCTGCAGGGTCGGGAGCTGGGCCTTGGCGGAGGCGTAGAGGCCCTCGTCCTGCATCACGCGCAGCGTCGCGACCGCGGCCGCGCACGCCAGGGGGTTGCCGCCGAACGTCGAGCCGTGGCTGCCCTTGATCATGTGCGCGGCGAGATCGGTCCGCGCGCTGCACGACGCGATCGGGAACCCGCCACCGATCGCCTTGGCCAGCCACACGATGTCGGGCGCGAGCGCCGGGTCGTCGCCGACGAGCGTGGTCCAGGCGAGGAAGTTGCCGGTGCGGCCGCTGCCGGCCTGGATCTCGTCGTCGCCGAGCAGCGCGCCGTGCCGCGTGCACAGCTCGCGTAGGCCGACGAGGAACTCGCGGCTGGCGGGGAAGATGCCGGCCTCGCCCTGGATCGGCTCGATCGCCACCATCGCGATGCGGGACGGGTAGCGCACGAACAGCGCCTCGACGGCGTCGAGATCACCCCACGGGGCGCGCACGACGTTCATGTGCGCGAAGGCAGGGCGGTCCTCGCCGAGGCACGCGACGTAGGGCTCGCGATACGCGGCGTTCGCCGTCATCGCGATCGCGCCGAGCGTGCGTCCATGGAACGCGCGCTCGAACGCGACGACGACGTCGCGCCCGGTCGCCCGCAGCGCGAGCTTGATCGACGCCTCGGTGACCTCGGTGCCGGTGTTGCCGAGGAACGTGCGCGTGTCGGACCACGGCATGTGCTTGGCGAGCATCGCGACGAGCTCCTGCTGCGGCTCGGTCCAGAACGTGCCCGCGGCGGCGACGAGCTTGCGCATCTGGGCCTCGACGGCGGCGACCCACCGCGGGTGCGCGTGGCCGAGCGGCAGGCAGCCGATCCCGCCGACCGCGTCGAGGTAGACCTTGCCGTCGCGATCCTTCACACGCACCGATCCGCGACCCGACTCGACGTCGTCGAACACCGCACCGTCGAGCACGAGGTTGCGGTTGGCGTAGGTCGGCCAGCGGAGGTCCTGCATGCCCCAAGCTATGGCAGCGGCCCGCGGTGGAATCAAGCGCGCAACCTCAATAGCGGACGATGAGTCCCGAGCCGTGGAAGAGCCACTGCGCGCGCGTGCTGGCGCGCGATGTGCCGGAGTTGCGCGGCCGCGTGAACGCGACGGCGCCGACGACGAGGGTGAGCATCGCGAGGCCGGCGGAGACACCGATCATCACGTTGGTCGCCTTCTGCATCTCTTCGAACCGCGCCTCTTCGTCGTGCGGGTAGAGGTCGACCTCGGGCTCACCAGGGCGCGGGTCGGGCGGCGGGTTCTCCTTGAAGTTCTCCACCTCGCGCCGGTAGTCCTTGCCCGCCGCGAGCGTCAGCCCGCCGAGCACGCCCACCGCCACGAGCGAGGCCGAGGTCGTCGCGACGCCGGTCCAGAACGCCGGGCGCAACCACTTGCCGCGGGCCCGCGGCGTCCCGCTCGGCGGCGGCTCGCGATCGCGGGGCACGGTCGGCGCGTCGAAGCGCTCGACGACGATCGTCTGCGTCTCGCCGGCGCGCACCTCGATCACCCGCTGGCGGCGCTGACCCGGGACCGCTCCCTCGAGCTCGACGTCCACGCGGCCCGGCGCGACGAGCACGGGGAAGTCGTCGCGCGGCGTCACGCGCCCGTTGATCCGGACCTCGCGCAGCTGCACGCCCACGACGACCTCGAGCCGGAGCTCGACCACCCGCGGCATCACCCGATCGAGCAACGCGACGAGCTCGTCGCGATGGGACCCGCACAGCGCCTTGTCGACGTCGTCGACCGCGCAGGCCGGCAGCCCGAGGTAGCGGCGCGCGGCGATCGCCGCCGCGACGTCGTCCCCGGCACGCTCGTGGCTGAGCGCCACGTTCTTCAGCGCGGCCTCGGCGGGGAACGCCGCGAACGCCTGCTCGAACTCGATGGCCGCGAGCGCATAGGCGCCGCGGAAGTAGTGCACCCGCCCCTGCTGGAAGTGCTCGGCGAACGCCTTCACCATGCTGTCGTGGATGGTGTCGGTGGCCGACGCCGCGCCGTCCGGCGCGACCTCCTCGGCGGGCGTCTCCTCGGCCGGCGTCTCCTCGGCCGGCGCGTCGATCGGCTCGGGCTCGGCGCGCGCCTCGACGCGCAGGGGCGCGGCTGCGCAGGGAATCGCGACGCACGCGGCGGTCAGACAGCGAAGGAGGAACACCATGGAGGATCAACCGCCGGGCGGACGCGGCTTGGTGCCGGTGAGATCGGGCATCTCCGCGAGCTTGGGCCCGTCGTCGACCGTCGGCGGGGCCGTCGGTGGCGGCGCGGCCTCGGTGCTCGGCGTCTTG
Organism: Deltaproteobacteria bacterium Ga0077550; assembly: GCA_001464385.1. Classification (GTDB taxonomy): domain Bacteria; phylum Myxococcota_A; class Polyangia; order Nannocystales; family Nannocystaceae; genus Xiheibacterium; species Xiheibacterium aquaticum. The sequence goes on from LNFB01000383.1 coordinate 28,891, forward strand.
GGCTTCGAGGGCTTCTTCGTGGTGAAGCGGATCGGCGTGTTGGTGATCGGTCGCGGCGCCGGCACCGGCACCAGTCGATGGGCGTGGTTCTGGGGACCGACCGGCGCGAGCTCGGCCTCGTAGGGCTCGAAGCCAGCGCGCTCGAGCCGAACGCTCACCGGCTCGCTGCCGCGCGGCATCTCGACGGACATCGGCGTGACGCGCTCGAAGCGACGGCCGTCGATCGTCACCGTCGCGCCCTGCGGCTCGGTGTTGAACACCCACTTCACGAACTCGGGCTCGTCGGCGGCGGTGGTGCCGGCGGCGGGGATCGCCTCGGGCTCCACGGCCGCCGCCTCGATGCGCGGCCGCTCGGGCTGACGCTGGGCGTAGGTCACGATCGCGGTGCCGAGCGCCGCACCCACGAGCGGCAGCCCGATGAGCAGCGTCCACGATCGCCCTGCGCGGGGCGGCGTGGTCGTCGCGGTGACCTGCGTCGGCACCTCGGGGAAGTCGCGCAAGGGCGAGCTGCTCGACGACTTCGCCAGCACCGCCGTGGGCGTGCGCGATCGGGCCGCGCTGCTGGTCGCGGCGCGGGCCTCGTCGCCGAGCTCGAGCATCGAGGAGTGCCGCCGACGCTCGGGCGCGCGGTCGATGCCGCGGGTGCGCGCCGAGGCTCGCACGTACTCGATGCGCGCCTCGAAGTGGCGCTTCATCACCGCGGCGATCTGCCCGCGGGGATCCTCGCTCGACTCGCACGCGCGCAGGGCGAGGCGGACGTCGCGGAGCATCTCGTGGGCGTCGACGTAGCGCCGCTCGAGGTCGGCGGCGAGCGCCCGCTCGAGCACGCGGCGCACGGGCGCGGGAAGATCGGCGCGGTGCTGCTGGATGTCGGGCAGCGTGAAGTGGCTGACGTGCGCGAGGATCTCGGACTCGGTCTCGCCGGCCACGAGCCGCTCGTTGGTCAGCAGCTCCCACATCACCGCGCCGAGGGCGAAGAGGTCGGTGCGGCGATCGATCGCCTGGCCGCGCGCCTGCTCGGGCGACATGTACGGCAGCTTGCCGCGCAGCTGCCCCGTCAGCGTGGTGCTGCGCTTGCCCGCCGCCTTCATGATGCCGAAGTCGACGACGCGGACCCAACCATCGAGGCCCGCGAGCAGGTTGTGCGGCGACACGTCGCGGTGCACCAGGTGGTAGGGCACGCCGTCGGGATCGACGAGGTCGTGCGCGCTCGCGAGTCCCTCGCAGGCGTCGGCGACGATCTGCAGCACCGCGGCGACCGGCAGCAGCTCGCCGGTCTTGCGCAGCTCTCGGAGCAGCGTCGCGAGCGTGTCGCCCTCGACGAACTCCATCACCATGAAGAACACGTCGTCCTCGCGGCCGAGGTCGAGGATCTCGACGACGTGGGGATGACGGATGCGCGCCGCGATGCGGGCCTCGTCGAGGAACATCTCGACGAACTCGGGCTCGTTCGCGAGGTGCGGGTGGATCACCTTGACCGCGACGAGCTTCTCGAAGCCCGCCGTGCCGATGGCGCGCCCGAGGTACACGGTCGCCATGCCGCCGTGACCGAGGCGATGCAGCAGCTCGTACCGCCCGATCAGTCGATCGCGCGGCATGCCGTCCGAGGACGACGCAGCCGGTCGCGAGGGTTTTGACCTCGCCTCCACCACTTTGGTTTCGGCTTCGGCTTCCATGGGCGCGAGTGCACGGCGCCGACGATGCGGACGAACGAGCCCTCCGATCGTTGACGATACGCGAAACCCCCCGGGGGATCACGGGCTGGACACGTGTCTGGGGCGCGCCCGAGGCGGTTTGCTGCATCGCCGCATCAGGGGCGCACGGGCCGTCGGCGGCGGCTTTCGGAGGTATGCCAGCTACGGCCGAATGGCCGCCTGCGCGGCCGGGCAGGGGGAGCAGATCTCGGAGATCGCTCTTGCACGCGCTGAATTGTTTGATGGGCCATCTCTGCGCCACGTGGATCGACCATCTTCGGCGTGCCGAGAATTCACCCCCAAACCGCTGCGATTCTGATCGCTTAGGCAGAGCCATCCACATTATCTTGTGTGTGCGTCCAACGCGCTCCACAACATCTTGTGGAATGACCCTTGCGTGGGTCGATCGGTTGGATTACTTCACGGAGGAGATCTCGTCTCGACCCAGCTCGGGTGAAACGGGGGGTTTGGTCATGGCAAAGCGACAAACGCGCCGCAGTATCTCTGTCAAGGGCATCACCTACCAGCGGCTCAAGAACTTCTGCGAAGAGCAGAGCTTGAGCGTCAGCGGCTACCTCGAGGACATCATCGCGGCCAAGCTCGACGCCGCGAACGTCCCGGTGCCCGAGAAGGTCGAGCCGCGGGCGACGCCGAAGACGGGCGAGCCCGAAGAGATCATCTCGCAGCACTTCACCTTCTGAAGCGCCGCTTTTGCGCGGGCCGGTCACGCCGGCCCCGCGAGTCGCGTCGAACGCCGCGCGCGGACCGCAGACTCGCCCGAACAACCGAACCATTTGCCGTCCGCGATTCCGCCTGCGTGCTCGATGGACGCGCAGGCGTCACGCAGGCTCGCCTGGCTTCGCGTTACTCTCCCCGACGAGGGCAGGCGGAGATGCGGAAGAAGGACCTCGAGTCGTTCCATCGGTTGTTGTCGCGGCGCCGCGCCATGCAAGGCATGGGTGCGGTCATCGCTGGCGCGTCGGGCTGCGGCAACGACGATGCGACCGTGGCGGGCACGGACGGCTCGAGCTCCGGCTCGTCGTCGGATGCCTCGACGACGGCAGCGATGACGTCGTCGAACCCGTCGACGAGCTCGACCTCGGCCGACGGCACCGGCACCACCGAGGTGGATCCGGATTCGTCCGGCAGCGCCGACTCGACCGACGGCTCCACGGGCGAGCCCGTCGAGGAGTGCTCCGGCGACGCGGGGCTCACCGCGGCCGAGCTGCTCGCAGAGATCGACACGATCGTCGTCGTGGTGATGGAGAACCGATCGTTCGATCACTACTTCGGCTCGGCGACGTTCCTCGAGGACTGGCAGGTCGACGGCCTCACCGGTGACGAGAGCAACCTCGACCTCGGCGGCAACGCGATCACCGTGTACGCGATGGACAACCTCGAGGTCGCCGACCCGCCGCACGAGTGGGACCCCGTCCACCTGCAGTGGAACCAGGGGAAGCTCGACGGCTTCGTCATCCAGCACGAGCTGCTGCACCCCGACAGCCACACCGAGGTGATGGGCTACTACGTCCGCTCGCAGCTGCCGATCACGTACGCGCTGGCCGAGAGCTACACGCTGTGCGACCGCTGGCACGCGGCGCTGCTGGGCCCGACGTGGCCCAACCGCTTCTACATCCACTGCGCCAGCGCCGACGGCCAGCAGGACAACTTCCCGGTCGTCGGCCTCGAGACCATCTGGGAGGTGCTCGCGGCCCAGAACCCGCCGATCAGCGCGCGCAACTACTACAGCGATGTGCCGTGGGTGTGGGGCGCCTTCGCCAACCCGTTCGCCAGCTACACCGACGGCATCGACGAGTTCTTCGGCGCGGCCGAGGCCGGCACGCTGCCGCAGTTCGTGGTCATCGATCCGAACTTCGGCCTGCTCGGCGGCGGCGAGGGGCAGAACGACGACCACCCCGACGCCAACGTCACGATGGGTCAGATCCTCCTGGCGTCGGTGCACGAAGCGCTCGCCCAGAGCCCGCAGTGGAGCCGTTGCCTGCTCGTCATCACGTACGACGAGCACGGCGGGTTCTACGACCACGTCAACCCGCCCGAGACCGTCGACGTCGAGCCGGCGTTCGCCCGCCTCGGCTTCCGCGTGCCGTCGATCGTGATCGGACCCCACGTCCGTCGCGGCTGCATCAACAACACGTTGCTCGAGCACGTGTCGATCATCTCGACGCTGACGGCGCGGCACGGCCTCGCGCCGATGAACGACCGGGTGAGCGCGACCGCCGACCTGTCGAGCTGCATCAACCCCAACTACCTCGACGATCCGCAGCCGCCGGCGCAGCTGCCGAAGATCGCCGCGCGACTCGGCGACCTGCTCGCGACCCAGGGCCCCAAGAAGGGTCACCCCGAGATGCGCGAGCTCATCGCCAAGGGCGACATCCCGATCCCGGCGCACCGCCGTCACCCCGGGGCCAGCCGCGACGTCGCCTTGGAACTCATCACCCAGGCCCAGCGGCTCGGGGTCCTGACGCTGGTCGACTGAGTGAGGCCGCTTTGAGCTACGTCGTCCTCGCGCGCAAGTACCGGCCGCTCCGCTTCGCCGACATGGTCGGGCAGGAGCACATCGGCCGGACCCTCGGCAACGCCATCACCCAGGATCGTGTCCACCACGCGTACCTCTTCGCGGGGGCGCGCGGCCTGGGCAAGACCACGACCGCGCGCATCTTCGCCAAGGCGCTGGTGTGCGAGCGCGGGCCGTCACCCGAGCCGTGCAACGCGTGCGAGCAGTGCATCTCGGTGACCGAGGGCCGCTCGGTCGATGTCATCGAGATCGACGGCGCGAGCAACAACTCGGTCGAGAACATCCGCAGCCTCCGCGAGCAGGTCAACTACCTGCCGCAGACCGCTCGACGAAAGGTCTACATCATCGACGAGGTCCACATGCTGACCACGTCGGCCTTCAACGCGCTGCTGAAGACGTTGGAGGAGCCGCCGGCCCACGTGAACTTCGTGTTCGCGACGACCGAGCCACACAAGGTGCTGGCGACCATCCTCTCGCGGGTGTCGCGGCTGGACTTCCGCCGCGTGTCGATCGCGGAGACGGTCGCCCACCTCGAGGACATCCTGCGCCGCGAGGAGCTCGGCGTCGACGCGGCCGGCCTGCGCATGGTCGCGCGCGCCGCCGGCGGCTCGGTCCGCGACGCGATGACACTGCTGGATCAGGTGCTCGCGTTCGCGGCCGATCCGAAGCACGTCACCGAGACCGAGGCCCGCGCCGTGCTCGGCCAGGCCGAGCGCACGGCGGTCAGCGGGCTGGTCGACGCGGTCCTTGCCCGCGATCCGGATCTCGTGCTCGAGCGCTTCGATGCGCTCGCGGCCGCCGGCCATGATCTCACCGTGCTGTCGCTGCAGATGCTCGAGGATCTCCGCGATCTGACGGTGGCCCGCGCGTGCCGCAACCGCGAGATGTTCGTCGACGCCACCGCCGACGAGCTCGAGGAGCTCACGCGTCGCGCCGCGGCGGTCGACGTGGCCACGCTGGCGCAGACCTTCGATCGCCTGTGGCGCGTCATCGATCGGCTGCCGATGGCGCGCTCGCAACGCCTCGTGCTCGAGATGGGACTGCTCGGCCTCGCGCAGCGCGAGCCGCTCGTGCCGCTGGGCGATCTGATCGAGCGCCTCGGCGCGCTCGGCGAGGGCGGAGCCGGGGGCGGTGGTGGCTCTGGTCGCGCGCCGGCACGGGGCACGGAGCGCGCGGCACCACGGCCCGCGGCGCCCGCCCGTCGCGCCGCGCCCGAGGCGGGTGAGGCGGCGAGCTTCGAGCCCACGATGCCGACGTTCGAGCCCACGACGCCGACGTTCGCGCCCGCGACACCGACGTTCGAGCCCACGACACCGACGTTCGAGCCCACGACGCCGACGTTCGAGCCCACACCGCGGAGCTCCGAGCCCGCGCCGTTCGAGCCCGCCCTCGCGCCGTTCGAGTCGCACCCGACGCCGACGCCGATCGCCGTCGCACCCGAGCCGCCGCCGCGCGAGCCCGAGCCGCCGCGCGCCTCCGAGCCGCCGCGCGCGGTGCCGAGCCCCGCGACCGTCGACACTCCGTTCGCGCGCGGGCTGTGGGAGCTCGCGCAGCGCAACGGTGTCATCGGTTCCAACCACGGCCGCGATGCAGCGCCTGGCCGCGACGACGACGTGCCGCACGCCGCGACGCTCGACGACACCGCCATGCCGGCGAGCCGACCCGCGACGAACGGGGCGTCGGCGCCCCGCACCAACGGGCACGCGGCCGCGAGTCCGTCGGCCTCGGGCGCTGCGACGACGACGACGCTCGCCAGTGGCGGCACGCCGATCACACCTCCGCCGCCCGTCGACGACACGCACGACGACGACGACGTCGCGGACGCCGAGTCGTTCGCGGCGTGGAGCCTCCTGGTCGCGAGCGTGAACGAGCGGGACCAACGCTCGGCGCTGCTCAGCGACCTCGGCTTGGTGCAGTACGCCAACGGTGTGCTGCGCGTCGCGGCGACGCGGGGCAGCTTCGCCCACGCGGGGCTGGTGGCGGGCGACCTACGATCGCTGGTCGAGCAGGTCGCCCGCGAGCTCAACGACGGACCGGTCTCGCTCGAGCTCGTGGACGACGAGCCGCGCCTCCCGGATCGGCCGAGCCTCGGCCTCGTGCATCGGCGTCGCCGCGCCCGGCTCGAGGCGCGGGTCGCCGCGGAGGCGCGCGAGCACCCGACGATCACCGCGCTGCTGCGGGATTTCGACGCAAAGATCGCCTCCACGCGACCGATGCGCGAGTGAGCCGGCCGGCCGGGTGACTTAATCCGGAGCGCGCCCTAAGCTCCGGCGTCATGCCCGAACTCGATCTCGGCGAGCTCATGCGCCAGGCCCAGCAGATGCAGGAGACGATGGCGCACCTGCAGCGCTCCCTCGAAACGGTCGTCGTCGAGGGCTCCTCGGGCGCCGGCATGGTGAAGGCCAAGGCCACCGGTGGCCAACGGATCGTCTCGATCGAGATCGATCCGACCGCGCTCTCCGAGGACCGCGACATGGTCCAGGATCTGATCGTCGCCGCGGTCAACAACGCCCTCGATCGCGCGCGCGAGCTCGCCCAGGAGCGCATGTCGTCCATGATCCCCCCTGGCATGCTCCCACCGGGGACGATTCCGGGCCTGTGAGTGCCGCGACGGCCGACCCGCTGCAGCGGCTCGCCGCGCTGCTCTCGCGTCTGCCCGGCATCGGCGAGAAGTCGGCGATGCGGCTCGCGCTCGCGCTGGTCCGCGCCGACCCGGAGTACATCCGCACACTGGCAGACGCGGTGGGCTCGGTGCACGAGACCCTGAAGCTGTGCCGGACCTGCTGCGATCTCACCCCCTCCGAGATCTGCGCGCGCTGCAGCGACGCACGCCGCGATCGCACCACGATCTGCGTCGTGGCCCAGCCCCAGGATCGCATGGCCATCGATCGGGCCGGGATCTACCGCGGCCTCTACCACGTGCTGCACGGGGTGCTCGATCCGCTCGCCGGCGTGGGCCCGGCGGATCTGCACGTGGACGCGCTGCTGCGCCGGCTCGGGGCCAACGACGAGGACGCGGCGACCGGCCACGCGACCGTCCAGGAGATCATCGTCGCGACCAGCCCCAACGTCGAGGGGGACGCGACGGCGCTGTACCTGTCGCGGTTGATCGCACCGCTGGGCGTCCGCGTCTCGCGGATTGCCTCGGGCGTCGCCGTGGGCGGCGAACTCGAGTACGCCGACGTCACCACGCTGCATCGCGCGCTGCAGGAGCGTCGCGTCCTGTGACGCGCGCTCGGACCGACGCCGCCCCCCCACACGCACGCCGGTCTTCGGCCCCAATTCGCGCAGGAAACCCCCGGGAGAGCCGGTGGACTTGCCCAGACGAGTTTGCTAGGTTCGCCGGGCTCCCGGAGCCTTCAACCCCCGAGGAGACCGCTTCGCAATGCTCACGCCCCAACTCGTGATGTACGAGGACGAGGTTCGGCGGATCCAGTCCGTCGCCGATCGTCTGCAGCAAGACTCACGCTCGCGGGCGATCCTCGTCGTGGACAAGAACGGCCAGCTGATCGCCGCCTCCGGCTCCGCGGCCGAGCTCGACACGACCTCGCTCAGCTCGCTGGTCGCCGGCAACGTCGCGGCCACGGGCGGCATCGCGAAGCTGATCGAAGAGGATGAGTTCACGGCGCAGTTCCACGAGGGCAAGGACGCCAGCGTGCACATGAGCCTCATCGGCCGACGCATGATCCTCCTCGCGCTGTTCGACAAGAACACCACACTGGGGCTGGTGAAGTTGCGCGTGAAGAAGGCGAGCGTCGAGCTCGAGGCCATCCTCGAGGACGTCGCGAAGAAGGCTCAGTCGCCGCAGCAGAGCGTCTTCGCCGAGATCACCGACGCCGACATCGACAACCTCTTCAACGACTGAAGGTCGTTCCCGCTCCCGACACGGCGCCAATGTCCTTCATCAACTACAGCTCGCGCGAGATCAACTGCAAGCTCGTCTATTACGGTCCTGGTCTCTGCGGCAAGACCACCAACCTGCAGTACATCTACAACAAGACCAAGCCCGACGCGAAGGGCAAGATGATCTCGCTCGCGACGGAGACCGAGCGCACGCTGTTCTTCGACTTCCTGCCGCTGTCGCTGGGTGAGATCCGAGGGTTCCGCACCCGCTTCCATCTCTACACCGTGCCCGGCCAGGTGTTCTACGACGCGAGCCGCAAGCTCATCCTCAAGGGTGTCGATGGCGTGTGCTTCGTGGCGGACTCGCAGATGGAGCGCATGGAGGCCAACATCGAGAGCCTCGAGAACCTGCGCGACAACCTGACCGAGCAGGGCTACGACCTCGACAAGCTGCCGTACGTGGTCCAGTACAACAAGCGCGACCTGCCGTCGGTCGTGCCGCTCGAGGAGCTCGCCGAGGTGTTGAACCCGACGAAGGTGCCCGAGTTCGAGGCGGTCGCGACGACCGGCATCGGCGTGTTCGATACGCTGAAGGCGCTGGCGAAGCAGGTGCTGACCGAGCTGCGCAAGGGCGGCTGAGGGGCCGCCCCGCGATCAGCCCTTCTTGGGCTCGACGGCCACCGGCGGCGGCACGTCGCCGAGCAGATCGTCCCAGCCGCTGGCATCGATCGCCGGAGCCGCGGAGTTCGACGCGGCGACCGGAGGCGCGGCGATCGTCGGGGGTGCGGCGATCGTCGGGGGTGCGGCGATCGTCGGAGGCGCCGCGATCGTCGGAGGCGCCGCGATCGTCGGAGGCGCCGCGACGGGCGTCCCCGACGGCGGCGGCATCGGTGGCGGCATGAACGTCGGCGTGGGACCGGCAGCGGCCTCGATACGCGCGCGCGCAGCCTCCTCCTCGGCACGACGGCGGGCTGCGGCGGCCGCCTCGTCGGTGCGACGCGCCGCAGCGGCCGCCTCCGCTTCGGCACGGCGCCGCGCGGCCGCTTCGTCCTCCGCGGCCCGCCGCTGCGCCGCGGCGTCCTCCTCGGCACGGCGTCGCACCTCGGCGTCCGCGCGCTGCTTCGCCTCCGCCTCCGCGCGCTGCTTCGCCTCCGCCTCCGCGCGCTGCTTCGCCTCCGCCTCCGCGCGCTGCTTCGACTCCGCCTCCGCGCGCTGCTTCGCCTCCGCCTCCGCGCGCTGCTTCGCCTCCGCCTCCGCGCGCTGCTTCGCTTCCGCCTCCGCGCGCTGCTTCGACTCCGCCTCCGCGCGCTGCTTCGACTCCGCCTCCGCGCGCTGCTTCGCCTCCGCCTCCGCGCGCTGCTTCGACTCCGCCTCCGCGCTCGGCTTGTCGTCGCGTCGCTTCTCGCGACGCTCCTTGCGGCGGTCTCGCTTCTTCTCGCTGCGCTTGTCGCTGCGCGCCTCCGCGGCGGGGGCCGTGCGCGCGGCGGTGGTGCGCGCCGCCTGCTCGGCCGCGGCGCGGGCCTTGCGTTCGCGCTTCTCCGCCGCCTCGATCGCGGGGCGCAGGGTCTTGCGCGCGCGCTTGATGAGCTCGGCCGCGAGCTCGTCGCGCTCCGCCTCCTCGCCGGCCTGCGCCGCCTCGAGGATCGGCAACGCCTCCGCCGGCGCATCCGACCGCGCGATCGCGAGGGCGAGACCCGCGAGCACGCGCGGGTGACCGCCGAGCTGCTCGCGCGCCGCCTCGAGTTGAGCACGCGCCGCGGTCGAGCGACCCGCCTCCTCGAGCAGCGCGACGCCGAGGTCGAGTCGATCGCGCGGCGAGAGCACGCCCTTGCCGTCGAGCGTGGCGAGCAGCGCCCGCGCGTCCTTGCGATCGCCCGCGAGGAGCAGACCGTGCGCCTGGCCACTCACCAACGCCGGCAGCTCGGTCTGGCCGCTGATCCGCGCGCAGTCGGCGAAGGCCTTCGCCGCCGCCCGGCCGTTGCCGAGCACGAGGTGCAACCGCCCGCGCTGCAGGGCGACCCACGCGTGGGGCGCGAACAACGTCACGATCCGCTGCTTGTCGAGCGCCCCGAGCCACTTCGACGCGCCCGCTCGGTTCGACGCGGCGATGGTGACGCCCATCGCCTCGAGTCGCCGATCCATCAGCGGTTGCAGGCCCAGGAGGACCGCGACGCCCGAGACGATGAACACGATGCGCGTCACCGGCTCGGCGATCGCCAGGCCGAGCATCAGGAACACGGCCGCGAAGCCGAACCGCAGCAGCGTCCCGCCGAGCGGTCGTCCGCCGCGGGTCCATACCGAGCGCTCGACATCGACGTCGAGCAGGTCACCACGGCGCGAGAGGGCCGACACGGCGCGGGGATACCGGGTTTGGCGCCCCGCCGCAACCGCCGGAGGGGCCGTGGCGGGCCCGATGCGGGGATTCCACGCGGTTCGCGGCGGGCCTGAGCCGCCCGAGGGCGCGATCGGACGCGATCGGGCGCGGCATTCGGTCAGGCCGATGCTCGACGCCTGCTACACTCCCGTCCGTGGTCCACGTCGCGAGCGACGTCGCTGCGTTCCTTCACCGGCGCGAGGTCTCGGCGTACGAACAACGCCTGGCCCGCTCTGCCTACGCGTACGGGGTCGATCTGCGGCGATCGGCGTGGCTCGACGGGTCGCGCTTCGGCGACCCGATCATGCGCTCGATCGACCGCAACTGGAACGCGACGGTCGCCGACCTGACCGGCTCGATCCTCCAGGATGCCTCACGCTCCGCGCCGCTCGGGTTGATGGAGGACATCGCTCGGATCGCGCGGCTGCTCCGCGCACCGATGCCCGCGCTGCGGTTGTTGGTCCGCGGACTCGCGCCGACGCGGTGGCCGTTGGTCACCCCGCTGGGCACCACCAAGGGCGCCGTGCACTGGCTCGTCGTCGATGCCGAGCAGCTCGCCGCGCTGCCCGCCCACGAGCGCACGTTCCTGCTCGGCGCGGCGCTTGCCGACCTGCAGTGTGATCACGGTCCGATCTACGCCGCGCACCTGATGAGCGATCGATCGGAGCGCGGACTCGGCATGGTCCGGCTGTTGCTGCGACCGTGGTCGAACGTCGGCGTGTTCTCGGCGGATCGCGGCGGCCTCATCGCCTGCGGTGATCTCGACGCGGCTCGCTCGGCGATGCGCGCCCACGACGAGGTGGTCGCGCCCTGGCTCCCGCCGCGCCCCGCCCTCGCGCAACGCGAGCGCGCGCTCGCGGACTTCGATCGCTCGGCGACGATGGCTCGCCTGCGGCTGATGCTCGAGCGCCACCGTCAGGCCGATCGCGAGCCGACGCTCGTGCCGCCCGCCGCGCCGATGCCCGATCTCGAGGGTGCGGCGCCTTCGGACGACGCCGCGACGCCGCCTCCCGCCGAGGACGCGCCGCGTGATCCTTATCGTCGCGCGGCCGCGACGCCCGAGCCGAAGAAGCCCCCCGAGCGCGATGAAGAGATGGAGCGCGCCCTCGCCGGCGCGTGGTCGCTCGCGCGCTGCGATGCCCGCCTCACCCGGAGACTCGGACTGCTGTGAGCGCCGCCGATCCCAACTCTGTCGCGCCAGGGTCGGTCCCCGGCGCTGCCTCCGGGCCCACGGCCGCCGCGAACGACGGCTTCCTCGACGTCGGCACGCTCGCGCCGGTCGCCGCGCGACTCGCCGAGATCGCCGGCGAGCTCGGCCTGTCGGCGCTCGCCTCGATGATCGTCGACGACACCGCGCGGCGACTCGAGCACGGCGTCGTGCGCGTGCTCGTGCTCGGCGAGATCAAGCAGGGCAAGAGCTCGCTGGTCAATGCGCTGCTCGGCCGCGAGGCCCTGCCCGTCGGCGTCACGCCGACGACGGGCGCCACCGTGATCGTCCGCGCCTCCGAAACGCCGGGCATGTGGTCGGTCGCCGAGGACGACACGCGTGAGCCGCTCGACGCCGCGAGCTTCGCGACGCGGGCCAAGGGCGCGCCGCGGGGCGAGGCGCCGCCGACCGGTCGACTCGAGCTGCACGTCGGGGCTGAGGTGATCCCCGTCGGCCTCGAGCTCGTCGACACGCCCGGCATCAATGACATCGCCAACTGGCGTGCGACGATCAGCCGCGGCGAGCTGCCGAGCGCCGACGTGCTGATCCTCGTGCTCGACGCGACGCAGCTCCTCAACCGCACCGAGATGGCGTTCCTGCGCGACGCCCTCGCGGCGGTCGGCGGCCTCGGCCGCTCCGGCGCGCGACTGGTGCTCGCCGTCAACCGCGTCGATCTCGTCGCGCCCAGCGATCGGCCGCTGCTCCGCGAGTACCTGACCAAGGAGCTCCACGCCCTCGTCGGCGACGCGATCGCGTCGAGCGACATCTTCGAGACCGAGGCCCGCGGCGCACTGCGCGAGCCGACCGCCGATCGCCACGGCATCGCCGAGGTCGCGCGCCTGCGGGCGCTGCTGTTCGAGCTCGCCGCCGGCCGACGCGACGTGCTGCCGACGCGCGCGCGGGCCAGCCTCGTCGGCCACGCCCGGTTGCTCGCCCACAACGCCGCGGTCGCAGCCCACGCCCTCGCCCTCGAGCAGGACGCGCTTCGCCGCGAGATCCGAACGCTCGAGCGCGAGTGGGAGGGCCATGAGCTCGACATGACCGCGGTGCGCGAGGCGATGACCAGCGCGCGCGCGCGGATCGTCTCCGCCAGCGGCGAGCGCATCGAGGCCTTCCGCAGCCAGTTGCAGGCGAGCGCCGCGTCGGCGATCAACATCGCCAGCCAGCGCGTGCTCGCCAGCCACCTGCCCGGCGCGCTGCACGACGCGATGCTCGCGTTCGCGGCCGAGGAGAGCACGCGGCTGCACGGCGAGCTCGACGATCTCACGCAGCAGGCGATCCACACCCACTCCGAGCACGTGCGGCGCTTGCTGGCCTTCGCGACGCTGCGCCTCGGCTTCCGCGGGCCGACGATCTACCTCGACCCACCGTCGGTGGGCCTCGAGGTCGGGATGATCGCGATCGGCCTGGTCGGCACCGCGGTGATGTACTTCGGCAACCTCGTCGCCGGCATGGTCATGACCGTCGCCGGGCCGCTGGCCACCGTCGTCCTGCGCGAGCGATCGCTGCGCGACGCCCGGGCCCGCGCCCGCGAGGAGCTCCCGCTGGCCCTCGATCGCGCGAGCTCGGCGCTGTCCGAGGCCATCGCGCGCACCGTCGATCAACACGTCGGCGCGCTCGACGAGCACCTCGTCCTCGCCAACCGTGCGATCGCCGAGCAGCTCGCCGCCGTGCTGCGCCGCGCCCAGGCCTCGCTCACCGTCGACGACGCGCCCAGCACCACCGAGGTGGTCGCGTCGCGGCGCACGCGAGCGCAGCTGCGACTGCACGGGCTCGAGGTCGAGCTGTCGCAGATCTCCGCGGCCCTGGTCGCCGACGATGCGCCCGACGACGACGACGACGCTGCCGTCGCGCAGTGACGCGGTGCTCGGGTAGACTCACCGCGATGAGTCAGGATCCGCCCGGTCGCAAGCGCACGGTTGGCGACGCACTCGGGGGCTTCGCCCGGCGCGTCGGAGAGTTGATCGGCGAGGTCTCGGGCGCCGTCACGACGCCCGACGGTCTGCGCGAGCCCCTCGATCGCGCCCGCGCGCTGCGGTTGGGCGCTGCACCCGACGCGGCGCTGGGAATCCTGCGCAGCGTCCCCGAGGCGCTGCTCACCCATCCGATGACGCGATTCTCCGTCGGGCTCTGCCACGTGCACGACGGCCTGCTCGGCGGCCGACCGATCCGCGCGCTGACCGAGGTGATCGACGAGCTCGGCGAGCAGCTCGGGCCGGGACCACTGCAGCTGCTCCGCGCCGCGCATGCCGAGTTCGAGGGTCGCCACGAGGCCGCGCTCGACGATCTGCGACGCGCCGCCCGCGATCTCGGTCGGCTCGCCGACGCGGAGCTCGGCGAGGCGCGGTTCCTCATCCATCTGCTCGCCGCCCTCGCACACTTCGCGCTCGGAGCCGAGGACCGCACGCTCCGCGAACTCCGCAAGGCGAAGACGCGGCTGCCGCCCGAGGCCGGCGTCGCGCTGCGTCACATGGTGCTCGTGCGCGGCGTCGAGCACCTGCTCGCCGCCGACGTGCTCGACGACGCGCTGGCGTGGGTGCGCGAGGCATTGGCGCTGGATCCCCACGATCGCGACGCCGGCGAGCTGCTCGTGCGCGTGCTCGCCAGCAAGGGCGATCGTGCCGCGGCGCTCGCCGAGCTCGCGCGCTTCGATCAGGACGATCCGGAGCTCGATCGCACGCGACTCTGGGTCGAGCTCACCGTCGGTGCCCCCGGCGTCGACGCGCGCGCGCTGTCGCTGCGGGTGCTGCAGCGCTCGCCCGAGGACCACGCGTTGCGTCGCCTGTGGGCGCTGGCCGAGCTGCGCCGCGCTGCCGCCCACGCCGAAGAGACCATCGATCCGGTGATCCGACGCGAGCTCGTCGAGGCGCTCGCGCGGGCCTGCGACGACGCGCCGAAGGCCGCCCGCGATCGACACCTGCACGAGCTCGCCCACGCCGCGCTCCGCCTGGAGTGGTTCCCCGATTCGGTGCGCACGCTGGTGCTCGCGCGGCTGCGCGCCGACGAGGGCACCGCGCCCGAGGAGCTCCGGTTGCTGCGGGCGCGCATGCGGCTCTCCGCGAAGGACCCCGCCGACGCGGCCGGCGACTTCGTGCCGGGTGATCCGCCGCGCTTCCGCGCCGACGCGGATCTCGGCGGCGGCTTCGGGCCCGATCCGATGAGCCCGGTTCGCAGCGACGACACCCGCATCGCGCTGCTCTGTGCGCAGCGCGACCTCGCAGCCGCCGAGCTGTGCCTGCTGCGCGGCGACAGCAACGCGGCCCAGGATCTCCTCGTCAGCGCGCTGGTCGAGTGGCCGGGCCTGCCGCGCGCGCGCGAGCTGCTGGCGTCGCTGGTCCACACGCCGTCGCAGTCGCGACTCGAGGATCTGCTCGCCAGCGCGACCGCTCTACTCGCCGCGATCCCGAACCGGGTGATGGGGCTGCCGATGGATGGCGTCGGCGAGGCCCTGTCGCAGGTGATCGCGGCCCGCGAACGCATGGTCCGTCCGCTGACGATCGCGATCATGGGCGAGTTCTCCGCGGGCAAGAGCACCTTCGTCAACGCGCTGCTCGCCGAGGCGGTCGCGCCGATGGGCGTGCTGCCGACGACGACGACGATCAACGTCTTCCGCCGCGGGCCCTCGAGTGGCGCTCGTGTCCACTACCGCGACGGCCACATCGAGACGCTCGGCGCCGACGAGGTGCAGAAGTTCCTGCACGGACTCGACAGCACGGCTGCGGCGACGATCCGCCACGTCGAGATCGAGCGGGTCGGCGCGCGGATGGGCGATGCCGCGGTCGTCGACACGCCCGGGCTCAACGCGCTCGACGCGTTCCACGAGCAGGTCGCCCGCGGCTTCATCGACGAGGCCGACGCCGTGGTGTGGCTGTTCTCGGCGACGCGCAGCGGCGCGGCCTCCGAGGTCGGGATGCTCGCGAGCCTCCGCGCCGGTGGTCGTCGTGTGCTCGGCGTGCTCAACAAGGTCGATACCCTCGACGCCGCGGAGCAGCAGGAGCTCGCGAGCTACCTGCGCGAGCAACTCGGCGAGGTGCTGGTCGAGGTGGTGCCGCTGCGTGCCCGCGCCGCGCTCGAGTTCCGCACCGACACTTCACGCTCGGCGGCGCATGGGGCGACCGGCGACGATCCGTTCCTCGCGGTCGAGACGGCGCTCGAGCGCCACTTTCTCACGCGCGCCCGCGAGCTCAAGCGCGAGCTGACGCTACGACGACTCGGCGAGGCGCTGGTCACCGCGCGCAGCACCGTGCTCGCCACGATCGACGCGCTGTCGGCCCGGGCCCACGCCGCCGCCGGCGACGACGACCGCGGGCGCGCGAGCGTACCCACGGTGCTCGGCCGCTTCGCCGATGCCCTCGTCGCGGGGCTGCTCGACATCGATGACATCCTCGTGCGCGAGGGCCTGTCGCTCGGCGTGCTCCGGGGTAGCAAGGCGACGCCCAAGGTCGCCCTCGATCCGCAGGACGCGGAGTACCTCGCGGCCTGCTTCCGCGACAGCGCACTCGCGGTGCTGCAGCGCGCGCTGGTCGAGCTCGTGCGTGACGACGCCGCGGCGAGCGAGGTGCTGGATCGCGAGTTCGTCTCGTGGGCCTCGGGGCACCTCGAGGGCCTGGTCGCCGCCGGATTCCTGCAGCGCGCCGTCGCGGCCGGCAGCGCGGCGATCTCCCAGGGCGAGGCGGGCGCACGCGAGGCGTTCCGCGACGCGCTCGCGCCGTTGTCCGCGGCATGGGCCGCGCGCGCGCGCAGCCTGGTGCGAGCGATCGAACGCACGCGGGCCCGCGCGGGTCGTCACGCCCGCAGCGCGCCCGAGGCCGAGGCGCTGCGCCTGCGCGCCACCGTGCTCGCGTCGATCGACGCCCTCGCGCACGCCGTGGGGGAGCTGCCCCCGTGACGACCGCGATGCTCCGGGTGTTCGGCGTCGACGAGGCCGGCCGCGGCCCGATCCTCGGGCCGATGGCGATCGGCGTGGTCGCCCTCGATCGTCGCTGCGCGTCCGCACTGAAGCGCGCCGGCGTCGTCGACAGCAAGGACTTCGGCGCGGGACCCGACGCGTGGTCGCTCCGCGCCGAGCTCGCGGCGCTGATCGAGCGCAAGGCCGCCGCCTTCGCGGTGCGCCTCGTCGACGTCGACGAGATCGATCACTACACCTACCGCGGCCAGCTCAACGCGCTCGAGCGGCGCGTCGCCTGCGAGCTGCTACGCGAGCTCGGTGTCGGCGATCGCGAACGCATCGTGTGCGACGGACGAACGCTCTTCTCTCCGTTGCGCGCGCTGTTCCCCGCGCTCGAGGCGGTCGATCGCGGCGAGTCGGTGCACACCGCGGTGGCGGCCGCGTCGATCCTCGCCAAGCACGCACGTGACACCGCGTTCGCGTCGATCGCCGCGCGCTACGAGCCCGAGTTCGGCCCGATCTCCGGCGGCGGTTACATCAACCCGGCGACCCGCCGCTTCCTCGACGCGTACGAGGCCAAGCACGGCGGCCTGCCGCCCGAGGCGCGCAAGAGCTGGGGCAGCAAGGGCGACGCGAACCTGTCGCTGCTCTGAGGCGAGCCGCACGATCACTTGCCGAACGGATCGAGCTGGTCCACCTGTTGCTGCGGCGGCGGTTCGGCCTTCGCCTTCGACGCGGCCTTCGGCTTGGACTTCGCGCGCGAGGTGCCGGCGCCGCGCGAACGTTCGTCCTGGATGAAGCTCGCGATCTCGCCGTCGAGGTCGCGCGCTGCTTTGTAGGCCGCGTCCGCGCTGGTGCGATCGCCTCCCGCCGCGTCGCACAGCCCCAGACCCGCGTGGGCCCGCGCCCGCACGCGCGCATCGACATCGTCGAGGGCGAGCGCGTACTCGTTGCGCGCCGCACCGCAGTCGCCGCGGTGGCGGTGCCGATCGCCGCGCGCGATGGTGTCCCAGCGGGCCATCTCGGCGTCGGCGAACTTGCGCTCGCTCTGCTCCGCCTCTTCGACGGCGGGCGCGTCCTTCTCGGTGCCGATGCCCTTGGCGTTGCCGTCGCCGATCTCCGCGGGGGCGGCGGGCGTCTCTTCGAACTCCAGTGAGCCCGAGCGGCCGGGCGCGGCCGGGGGCGCCGCGGCCGGGAGCGCCGCGGCGGGCTCCGCTGCGACGGCATCGGCAGGCGCCGCGGTCTGGGCCGCGAACGGCGACGGCGCCTCGGCCTTCGCGTCCGCACGCGCGCGCGACTCGGGGGCCGGAGCGGACGCAGCGGTCGGCTCGGACCGCGCGGCCGCGAGCTCCTCCGGCTTGCGCTCGACCATCAGCATCACGATCGCGGCGGTGCCCGCGAGCGCGACGCCCGGGAGGAGTCCGAACCGACGCATGCGCGACCAGAAGCCGGGCCGCGGGGGCGGCAGCGCGGCGACCGGCGTCAGCGTGGGCGCCTCGGCGGCGACCCGGGCCTGCGCGAGCACGTCGTCGAGCAGACCGCGGGGCACCTCGACCATCGGCATCGCGGCGCGGCTGAGCGCGAGGATGTTGCGGTACTCGTCGAGCCGATGTCGCACGTGCGGTGCGCCCTCGCGTGCCGGCGCGAACTCGAGGCCCTCGAGCGCATCCTCGAGGTGGTCGAGCTCGGCGGAGGAGAACTCGGCGTGCTCAGCCATGGACCAAGCCGCCCTTCCCCATCGCGAGCGCGTCGACGGCCTCGGGCACGTAGTCCTGCTCGAGATCTGCGAGGTCGTTGCGGAGCTTCTCGAGCGCGTAGCGCATCCGCGACTTGACGGTGTTCTCCGGCGCGCCCACGGCCTCGCCGATCTCGCGGAAGGACAGACCCGCGACCTGGCGCATGAGGAACACCTCGCGCTGATCGTCGGGCAGCTCGTCGATCGCCCGCGACAACCGATCGCGCAGCCGCGGGGCGTCGGCGCCCTCGTCCGTCGGGACCTGGTCGGCGGGCATCGCCGCGAGCATCGTGCGTCCCTCGTCCTGCGGTCGACCACGTCGCGGGGCGTCGAGCGACTCGTGATCGCGGAAGCGCGCCCGTCGACTCTCGTCGACCGAGATGTTGCGCGCGATCGTGTACACCCAGGTCGTGAACTTCGCCGAACGCTGGTAGCGATCCTTCGAGCGGATGACCCGCACGAGGACCTCTTGCAGCAGCTCCTCGGCCCGCGCCTGGTTGTGCACACTGCGGAGCAGGTAGTTGAAGATGCCGCGGCTGTGCCGAGCGACGAGGAGCTCGAACGCCGGCGCGTCCCCCTGACGGAACGCGTCCATCAGCACTTCGTCGGTGCGCGTGTCTTGGTCCGAGCCCATCACATTCGTCCACGCACGACCCTGGCCTGCGGCCGCGGTCGTTTGGAGGCCACCGCGAGTGTGCGCCGCGGCCCGCGCCCACGGCAACCTCGTCGGGAGGCCAGGCCCCGGAGTTCCGAGGTCCCGAAGGGGCAGTGCGGCGGGCGAAGGCAAGGGACGGCGTCTCGCCGTGCCAACGCAGGACGTCGTCGCTTCGATCTGGGCATGCGCGGATCTCGCCCCGCGGGCGAGGCCGGTCGGGCCGCGCTCGGAGGAGGACTCGACCGCTCGGGGGTCGTGCCTGACACGTCCTTGGGGACCGTCAGGTTCCCGGCGACAGTCCCCTGGCGATCGGCGCCAGACCCATGATGGGACGCTGACGGTCCGTCAGCCGCATGACGGTTCGTCGTCGCGCTCGACAGATCCACTTTGAGTCTCGCGGCGCCCTTGCCTGGCACGTCGACTGCAACTAATGGGCTCGCTCCCCACGGGAGCCCAGCAACGGAAACGAAACGACAGACGAGAGTCCGTCGCGAGCGATGTCTCCCCCGGCCGCGCCCGCACCCCAGACGGAACCTCGACGAAGGCCGAGTCCCCACAAGGGACCCGGCCTTCGTCATTTGGGCCATCACCGAACGTGACCCCGCGGACGGGGCTGGTCGCGCGGGCAGAACACCCCGGAGCGACCGGCGTTCACGAAGCCGACCAACGTCTCGCCGCAGCGTGGGCACGGCTGCGCGGCGCGGCCGTAGACGGCGAGCTCGTCCTGATTGCGGCCGGCGTGGCCCGAGACGTCGCGGAAGTCGCGGAGCGTGGTGCCGCCGTTGTCGATGGCGTGCACCATCACGTCGCGCAGCGCCGCCGCGAGCCGCGACCACGCGCTCGGTTGCAGGCGATGCGCGGCGACCAGCGGGTGGATGCCGGCGCGGTGGCACGCCTCGACTGCATAGATGTTGCCGACGCCGGCGACGACGTGCTGGTCGAGCAGGAGCTCGCGCAGCGCTCGCTTGCTGCGGTGCGCCCGCTGGGCGAGGCGCTCGCCGTCGAAGTCGGGATCGAGCGGCTCGGGCCCGAGCTCGCCGATCGGCGCGGCGGTGCGGATCTCCTCGAGCGACGCGACGCGCAGCGCACCGAAGCGGCGCGGGTCGACGAACCGCACCTCGCGATCGTCATCGAACGCGAGCACGAGGTGCGTGTGCGCGGCGCGGGGGAGCTCCGGCGTCGCGAGGCCGAAGCGTCCGCTCATGCCGAGGTGCACGAGCAGGCCCAGCGTCTCACCGGTCGGCGGCGCGAAGTGCCAGACGAGGTACTTGCCGCGGCGATCGACGGGCCCCGGCCGCGCGCCCACCAGCCGATCGAGGTGTTCGCCGCCGCGCGTCGTCCCGATGCGGAGCTTCGCCCGGCTGCGCCACACGTCGGTGACGGTGCCCCGCAATCCCGCGGCCTCGAGTCCGCGGCGCACCGATTCGACCTCGGGCAGCTCCGGCATCGCGACTCACCCCTCCACGGAGTCGTCCTCGGGTGCGACGGCGACGTCGATCGGCGCGCCGCCGTGCTCTGCCTCGCGCTCGCGGGCGAGCGCGGCGAACTGCTCGCACGACAGCGTCTCGGGGCGCACGCGCGGATCGATGCCGCACGCCGCACACCACCGCGCCGCCGCCTCGCGGCCCTCGACCGCCGACAGTGCGTTGAGCAGGGTCTTGCGCCGCTGCTGGAAGGTGGTGCGCACGAGGGCGCGGAAGGCTCGCTCGTCGCCGACCTCGCCCCGCGGGGTCGCGCGCGGTCGCAGGCGGATCACCGCGGAGTCGACCTTGGGTGCGGGCGTGAACGCACCCGGAGATACCTGCATGATCCACTGCAGCTCGCGCACGCGCCCGAGCACCACCGACATGCCGCCGTACGTGCGGTTGCCCGGCGGCGCGACGATGCGCTGCGCGACCTCCTTCTGGACCATCACGACCCAGTCGCCGGTGATCGCGTGGCGATCGAGCAGCGTGAACAGCAGCGGGCCGGTGATCTGATACGGCAGGTTCCCGACGATCACCGGCCGCGGATGGGCTTCGTCGCACGCGCTCGCATAGTCGAAGCGGACCGCGTCGGCCTCGTGCAACACGAGGCGCGGCTGGTCGGCGAACTCGGCGCGGAGCACCGCGCACAGATCGCGGTCGCGCTCGATCGCCCAGACCTCCGCGCCGCGGGCGAGCAGTCGCGCCGTGAGCGAGCCGACGCCCGCGCCGATCTCGACCACGCGCACGCCCGGCGCCGCGCCGCTCGCCGCGGCGATGGCCTCGTGCACATCGGGCGCGTGGAGGAAGTTCTGCCCCCAGCTCTTGCGCGCCCACAGACCATGGCGGCGAAGTACGGCGCTCGGTGACTCGAAGCTCATGGGATCCGTTGCCGCTCCTCGTCGATCGCCTGCGACGTGTGGACCTCGACCGACGGCGTGCAGCCGGCGTGCAGCCGCGCCGCCGCGGCCGCGGCGATCATCGCCGCGTTGTCGCCGGTGTAGCGCATCGCCGGCACGATCGTGGTGAAACCATCGGCGACGCCGGCCTCGATCGCGGCCTCGCGCAGGCCGCGATTCGCGGCGACACCACCGACGACGTGCAGGCGATCGAGGCCGCACGCCCGCACCGCGCGACGGGCCTTGTGCACCAGCACGTCGACGATCGCCGCCTGGAACGACGCGCAGACGTCGGCGAGCTCCGCGTGCGTCATCGGCTGCCCGCGCTGTTGCACGTGGACGAGCAGCGCGGTCTTGAGGCCCGAGAACGAGAACTCGAAGCCCTCGCGATCGATCATGCTGCGGGGGAACGCGTGGGCCTTCGGGTTGCCCTGCGCGGCGAGTCGGTCGATCACGGGACCGCCGGGGTAGCCGAGGCCCAGGAGCTTCGCGCCCTTGTCGAAGGCCTCGCCCGCCGCGTCGTCCCGCGTCGCGCCGAGCAGGCGATAGCGACCGAGGCCGCGCACCTCGACGAGCTCGGTGTGGCCGCCCGAGACCAACAGCGCGACGTGGGGCGGCAGCGAGGCGCTCGCGCCGTCGAGCACCGCGGAGAAGAGGTGGCCCTCGAGGTGGTGCACGCCGAACAGCGGCAGGCCGGTGGCGAGCGCGAGGCCGCGGGCCGCCTGCACGCCGACGAGCAGCGCGCCGACGAGGCCCGGACCTTCGGTCACCGCAAGCGCGTCGAGCTCGCGCAGGGTCAGGCCGGCGTCCTGCAGCGCGGCGCGGATCACCGGCGTGATGGCGCCGAGGTGGTGACGACTCGCGAGCTCCGGCACCACGCCGCCGAAGCGCGCGTGGATGTCGATCTGCGAGCGCACCACGCTGCTGAGCACGCGCGCGTCGTCGACGATGGCGCACGCCGTCTCGTCGCACGAGCTCTCGATGGCCAGGACCTTCGTCACCGGCTCACTGCGGGGCGGGGCCCGGGGGCAGCTTGGCGTCGATGCGCTGCAGTTGGCGGCGCACGGTCTCGGCGTACAGTCCGGCCGGCGCGAGCTCGAGGTAGCGACGGTACGCCAGCGCGGCCTCGGGCAGCGCCTCGCGCTCCTGCTCGATGACGCCGATCGCGAGGTGGGCCTCGGCGAATTGCGGCGCGACCTCGGCCGCGGACTTCGCATCGGCGAGCGCCTCGTCGAGGCGCTTGTCCTCGATGTGGAGGTTGGCGCGCAGCACCAGCGCGCGGGCCTGCTTCGGATCGTGGCCGAGGATGTCGTCGATCCGCGACCGGGCCTCGCGGACGCGCCCGAGTCGATAGAGGCGCTCGGCGTCGTCGACCCACGCCGCGATGTCGATCGGCGTCGCGGGCTTCGGCTCGGCTGGGGTGGCGCGCACCGGAGGCGTGTGCTCGGCGGGCGGGACGACGGCGCCCGCCGACTTCGTCGACGGATCGGCGGCGCTGGCCTTCGCGACCACGGGCTCGTCGCGCGGACGCGTGAGACCGACGGCGAAGCCGGCCGCGGCGAACATGAGGATCGCGGCGGCGGCGAGTCCGTACGGCGAGCGATCGTCGGCGGGCTCGCGTCGGATCCGTCGCTCGTCGACGCGGCCCTCGACCAGCGATTCCTCGGCGGGTCGGGTCATGCGCACGCCGACGTCGTCGCGCTCCTCGCCGAGGACACCCGCCGCGGCGCTCGGGCCCCGCGGCTCGTCGCCGTCGATCGGCTCGTCCTGGGTGTCGAGCGCGGCGACCGGCATCGCGTCGGCGGCCGTGTCGAGCTCGAGCGTCTGTGGCTCCTCGACGACCGCGGCGACCAGGCCGAGCTCGGCGTCGATGCGCCCCTCGAGTCCGACGTCGCCGGCGTAACGCGGCGGCGCCTTGGGCTCGGGGTCGGGCTCGTCGCTCATGTCGAACACGCCGCTGGCGGCGGCGCGTGGAACACCGACGGGCGGACTCACCTGACCAGGGGCCGGGGCGATGCGGGCGTGGACCGGCTCGGGGCCGCCGCGCACGAGCACGGGCACCGCGACGACCTCGTCGCTCGGATCGTGGGCGCGGGCGTCGAGCGGCTCGTCGTCGTCGTCGAACACGTCGGGGGCGCCGTGCTCGATCGCGGAGAGCTTCTCCTCGAGGGCGTGGATCACCGCGTCGCCGGGGCGCGTCGCGGGGCGCGTCGGCAGCGGGCCGGGCTCGGGCGTGCCGTCGGGGATCCCGACGATCGCGTCCTCGAGCTCCTCGTCGAACCCGACGAGCGCGGGGAACGGCGCGGGGTAGTTCGGCGGCGGTGGGACGTCGGTCGGCTGCGGCGTCGCGCCCTTCTCGACCCGCGTGCTGGCCTCGACCTTCGGCATCCCACTGCGGGAGTCCCAGGCCTCGAGCGCGATCGATCCGGTCTCTTCGACCGGCGTCCGCTCGAGGGGGCTGTGCGAGAGGGTCAGCAGGCCCTCGAAGTACGCGGTCGAGATCGAGGTCAACACCTCGAGATCGTCCTGGCCGCTGTCGTCGACGACGTCGAGGATCGATCGCCGGCCGTCGAAGCGTCGCAGCGTCGCGAGCTGCTCCGGCGACAGCTCTGCGCGCCGCTCCTCGAGGCCGGTGGTGTTCACCGCGAGCACGGAGCCGAGCGGCGGCAGCTGCTCCATCAGGCGGCCCCACTCGTCGACGCGACGCATGCCCTCCATGAGGAGCATCTGCGTGCTCGCCTCGATCGCGGGGCTGCGGTTGATGGTCTTGAACTCGACCTCGAAGTCGCCGTCGCCGAGACCGAGCAGGCGGTAGACCGCGGCCTCGCCCTGGAGACGGCCGAGCTCGGCGTCGATCACCGCGCCGTCGCGGAACCACACCGTCGCGGCGCCGAACTCGGTGCCGAAGTGGATGACGCCGCTCTTGCGGCTGATCTCGATCGTCTGCAGCAGATCGACGACCGCCATGTCGGCGAGGCGGCCCGTGAACTTCGTGCGCGCGTCCTTGCGTTCGAGGCGCTCGTGCTGCTTGCGCTGCAGCAGCATCGATACGCGCGTCGTGATCTCTTTGACGTAGATCGGCTTGGTCAGGTAGTCGTCGACCCCGAGCTCGAGACCCCGCACCTTCTGCTCGATCGACTTGTCGTTCGTGAGGAAGATGAACGGGATCAGGCGCCAGCGCGAGTTGGCCTTCAGCTGGGTGCACAGGGCGAAGCCGTCACTGCCCGGCAGCTCCGTGTCCGAGAGGATCAGGTCGGGCTCGGCGTGCGCGACGAATTCCAGCGCCTCCTCGGCGGTCTCGGCGGCGGTGATGCTGAAGCCCGCCTTGCGCAGGCTGACCTCGAGGACCCGCCGGTTTCGGACGTCGCTGTCGACGATCAGGAGGTTCTGGCGGGCCATCGGATCTCCGGGGCGCGCTGCGGCGCAGGGCTCCCGTACTCACTCGAACGTTCGGAGCGCCGCAGGGGGTGCGGGGCTCGGAAACGAAGCGGGACGATAGCAACCGGCGACCTACCGCAGCAAGCACGGACGGGCGGTTGGCCCGCGGCGGCGACGTTGGTCATCGGATCGACTATCGTGGCCGCGTGAACACCGGTGTCGAGGGCGAGTCGCGTGCATGGCAGAGCCGGGCGCGTGCCGCCTGGTTCACCGCGGGGCTCACGGTCGTGTGCGTGCTGGCGTTCGCGACGACCGTCGGCGCCTGTGCGTGGTCGACCGGCCAGCCCGGCCGCGTCGCGCTGGAATCGCTGTATGGGCTCGGCAGCTGTCGGACCACGATGGAGAACGTCGGCGCCCTCGCCTTGGCGCGGGTGTGGGTCGACGGCGAGTGGTGGCGCGTCGTGACGACGGGCTTGCTGCACGGGAGCTGGATCCACCTGGCACTGAACATTTGGAGCCTATGGTCTGTGGGCGAGTGGGCCGAGCGCACGTGGGGTGCTGGGCGGACGGCGGCGCTGTTCTTCGCGACGAGCATCGCCGGCGGGATCGGCTCGCTCGTCTGGGCCGAGGCGCCGGTGGTCGTCGGCGCGTCGGCGGGGATCCTCGGCCTCGCGGGGGCGCTGCTGGTCGGTCGACTGCTCGGCGATTCCGTCACCCGCGAGAAGCTCGCGGCCGTCTCCCCGATCGGCCTCGGGGTGACGCTCGTCGTGCTGTTCGTCGTCGGGGCGATCGTCCCGGTGATTGCCCAGGCCGGGCACGTCGGGGGCTTCACCCTCGGTTGCCTCGCGTGCTGGGCAGGTCTGCAGCGCGGCTGGCTGCGCCTCGGGGTCGTGCTCGTGCTGACCGTGGCGGCGAACGAGGTCGTGCAGATCGCCGCGCAGCCGGATGCCCGTCCGCAGTACCACGAGTTCGTCGGCTTCCGGCTCCTGGAGCTCGACCGGGCGGACGAGGCCCTCGTTGCGATGGAGCGCGCCCTCGAGCTCGCCCCCGGCGACGCCCAGATCAGCAACGCGGTCGCCTATGGGCTGGCGCTGGCAGGCCGGGACCTCGCGCGGGCGGACGAGCTGGTCGACGTCGCGCTGCGGGACGACCCCGAGAACGGGAACTACGTCGACACCAAGGGGTGGATCGCCTGTCGCCGCGGGGACGTTGAGGCCGGGCGTGTCCTCTTGGAGCAGGCGGAGGCGCTCTCCGACGTCCCGGTGGAGGAGATCGAGGGGCACCTCCGGGACTGCGCCTCGGTCGGTGTTCCACGTGAAACAACCTCGCCTCCCTGAGGGAGAGGCTGGGGCGCCGTCGGCGGGGTTGGACGGTCTCAACCTCCGGACCTGCGTCCTTAGGGCGGGCGGATGAGCCGGCGTTCCACCGCGCTCCGACGGAGGCAGCGCCCGACCCCGTGTTCCACGTGAAACAACGGGGTCCCGCTCCCTGAGGGAGAGGCCGGCGCGTCCGGTCGCCTGGGTTAGACGGGCTGAGCTTCCGGACCTGGGTCGTCGGTGGTGGATGAGCCAGGGTTCCACCGCGCTCCCCATACATAGAGGTGGCGCTCGAGCCCGTGTTCCACGTGAAACAACGGCCCGCGCCCTGAGGGAGAGGCCGGCGCGTCCGGTCGCCTGGGTTAGACGGGCTGAGCCTCCGGACCTGCGTCCTTCGGGCTGGTGGGTGAGCCGGCGCTCCACCGCGGCGGCGCCCTGACCCCGTGTTCCACGTGAAACAACGGGCCCGCCCGCCCCGCCAGAGCACGCCGACGGGAGGACGGACGCCGCGGCCGGCCAAGCCTCTCGCGTCCGACCAGCTATGGCCGGGTCGGAGGGGACGAGTCGACGCGTCGCCCCTCCGATCTGGCCCGGGCCGGACGCCAGCGCGGGGACAACCGGGCCAGAGGTTCGTCCCGCGGTAGCCTGCCGAGACCCCCAAGCTGCAGAACCGTCTGCAGGAGCCGGCGCAGCCCGGGCAGGGCGTCCGCGGGCAACCCCCGACAGGGGCAGGCCGAGGACGCAAGGGCCCTCCCGCGCCGGAACTCGAATCCACACGGCCACCCCGCAGCCCGACGCGGCCGCTGGAGCCGACCCTCTGCTCCCTCGGAACCCCCTTGGTCGAGCCTGCTGGCGGCGCTCTGGGAACGACGTGGCGCGGGAGTTCCCGGAGCACGGCTCGCCGAGTCCCCCGAGACCCCTCGCAGAGGCCTCCGCCGACCTCAGCGCGCGCGTCGATCCGCCTCTTCGTGTTTTTCAGGGCGCCTGTTTCACGTGGAACAACCGGCCTCGCGAGCGCGAAATCCCGCAATTCGGGAGGTCCCCCACTCGACGACGGCCTCCGGCGACCGGCCGTCGACCTCGAGCTGCCCTGGACGGAGGTGCGCGATCACCACTCCACGCTCCATCACCAAGTTGTCCCCAATCCCGAGCCATCGATCCGGGGCGAAAACTGCCCGCGAAGACGTGATCGAGAACGGCCGACCTCCCGCCCGTATCTCCTGTTCGGCGCGGTATCTACGCCACGTGTCATCGTCGAGTCGAGCCCGGATCACCCGGGACTTGTTCCCAATCGAGGCGAGGGCAAACTCCAGGAAGGCGGCCCGGCGTTGCCGCGGCTCGACCAGCACGAGCGTCGCGGGCGTGATCGCCGCGACGATCAGCGCGGGGAATCCGCCCCCCGAGCCCACGTCGAGCCAATGCAGCGTCGGGCTGAGCTCCGCGAGGCGGGCTGCGCACGCGACCGTCGCGATCCCGTCGCCGAGGTGCGCGAGCAGCTCGCCGTCGGTGCTCGCGCCGGTCAGGTTGATCGCGCGCCCCTGCCCGAGCCACAGCGCGCGGAGCTTCGACAACCGATCGAGCTCGACCGAGCCGAGCGGCCAGCCGAGCTCCTCCCCGATGCGTTCCAGTTGCTCGCGCACGTTCGGCATCATGCCACGCACCGCCGAGCGTGCAGTACTCTTCGGCGGCATTGACGGTCCTCGAGCGTCGCATCTCCGCCGGGCTCGCTCGCCTCGCGAGCGCAGGCTTGACGCGACGCTGTCCAGCGATCACCGAGCGCGACGGCGTCCGCTATCGCGTCGACGGCCGGGCCGTGATCGGCCTGTGCAGCAACGACTACCTCGGACTCGCCGACGAGCTCCGCCCGCCTCCCGCCGCGGCAGGTGCCGGTGGCTCGCGCCTGATCTGTGGCGATCTCGCGGGACACCGAGACGTCGAACGCATGCTCGCCGCGCTCATCGGCTCCGAAGACGCGGTGCTCTTCCCCAGCGGCTATCAACTCAACCTCGGCGTGCTGCCGGCTGCGATCACACGCGACGACGTTGTGTGCAGTGATGCCCTGAACCACGCCTCGCTGATCGATGGCCTCCGACTCGCGCGCGCCGAGCTCCGCATCCTGCCGCACCTCGTCGCACCCGACACGATCGCGATCCCCGAGGGCGACGCGGCGTTGTGGTGGGTGACCGAGTCCGCGTTCTCGATGGACGGCGACATCGTCGACATCGTCGCGCTGCGTCGACACCTCGATCGCGGCGGCCTCGCCTACGTCGACGAAGCCCACGCGCTCGGGCTCTACGCCGGCGGGCGCGGGCTCCTCGGCGAACGCGACGTCGTGCCCTCGATCCTCGTCGGCATGCTCGGCAAGTCCTTCGGCGTCGCCGGGGCCTTCGTGGCCGCGAGCGGACCCGTGTGCGCGTGGATCCGATCCCGCGCGCGGAGCTTCGTCTTCTCGACAGGGCCGAGCCCATTGTTGGTCGCCGCGATCGCGACGGCGATCGAACGCGTGCGCAGTGCCGACGGTGATCGCCGTCGCGAGCGGCTGTGGCACGCCGTCGCGCACCTCGCCACGCGACTCGGCGTCGACCATGCCCCGTCGCCGATCTTCCCGATCGTCATCGGCGACAATCAGACCACGCTCGAGATCGCCGCCGCGATGCTCGAGCGCAGCTGGCACGTGCAACCGATCCGACCGCCCACCGTTCCGCCCGGCACTGCACGCCTGCGCGTCACGGTGACCGCAGGACACGACGTCGCCATGCTCGACGCATTCGTCGACGATCTGCAGCAGCTGCTCCACGACGCGCGCCTGCCCTTGGTCGTATCCCGCGGTCTCGGCGATCCCGGAGCGATCGCCCCATGACAAAGCGAGTGTTCGTCGTCGGCACGGACACCGACGTCGGCAAGACCACGCTGGTGTGCGCGCTGCTCGAACGCGCGTACGCGATCGGCAAGCGCGTGATGCCCTACAAGCCGGCGCAGAGCGGCTGCGTGGGCGCGAGCGATGCCCAACGACTGCACGCCGCGGCACGACTCGGCGACCTCGCGCTCGAGCAGATCGTCGCCTTCGACTTCCCGCTCCCGCTCGCGCCCGGCATCGCCGAGTGCTCGCCGCACAGCTTCGGCGAGCGCCCCGAAGATGACACCGCGCTCGCGTACTGCCGTGACCACCTCGAGCGCGGCATCGAGACCGTTCGTCCCGAGCTCGTCCTCGTCGAGGGCGCGGGCGGCCTGTGGGTCCCGATGCCCGGCGGCACGTGGCAGCCGCGATGGATCGCTGCGCTCGCCTCCCACGTCGTGGTGGTCGGCCGCGCCGGGCTCGGCACGATCAACCACACGCTCTGCACGATCGACGCGCTGCGGCGACTCGACCTCGAGCCCATCGGCTTCTACCTCGTCGAGACCACGGCACCCGACGCCTCGTCGCCGAGCAACGCCGCGGTCATCTCGTCGGCGCGCGACGTGCCGCACCTCGGCACGCTGCCCCACGCCGCCGCGTCGCCGCGATGCCTGCTGACGCCGCTGCTCGATCGCCTGTAGTCGTCACTTGCCGATGCAGAAGCGCTCGAACACGCGGCGCATCACCGCGTCGCCGACGGGCCCGAGCCCGGTGCGCCCACGGATCTCGCCGAGCCGAGTCCGCGCCACCTCGACGTGGAACGCCGCGAGCTCCAGCGTGTCGAGGCTGCGCACCGCCGCCTCGAGCTCCTCGACCGCGCGCTCGCAGCTCTCGCGGTGACGTGCGAGACCGATCCACCCGGAGCTCGCGTCCCGCAGGCGCGACGCCTGCAGCCACGCCCGCAGCGCGGCGACCGAGCCTTCCTCCGCACACGACACGCCTCGCCAACTCGGCCGCCGCGTGCCGAGGTCACGCTTGGTCTCGATGCACTCGATCGCGATCGCGCCGAGCGTCGGTCGCTCGATCTCCTCGGCATCGGAGGCCTCCATCCAGAGCACGATGTCGGCGCCCTCGATCTGCTCCTGCGATCGTTCGATGCCGGCGCGCTCGATCGCATCGCCGACCTCGCGGATCCCCGCGGTGTCCACCAACACGCACGACGAGCCACCGACATCGAGCTCGGCCTCCACGTAGTCGCGCGTCGTGCCCGGGATCGCCGTGACGATCGCGCGCGCGTAGCCGAGCAGCGCGTTGAACAGCGAGCTCTTGCCCGCGTTCGGCGGACCGGCCAGCACCACGCGCGGTCGCACCCGCGCCCGTGCGCCGGCGTCGTAGCGCGACAACCATCCGCGCAGCGTGACCTCGACGTCCTCGATCTCTTCCCGCCACCGCGCCACATCGCCGTCGTCGACGTCCTCGGGGAAATCCAGGCGCGCCTCGAGCTCGGCCCGTATGTCGAGCAACCGCTCGAGCAGTGCGTCGACCTCTCGACCGAGCTCACCCGCGATCAGTCGACGCGCCTGCTCGAGCCCCGCCTCCGTCTGGGCCCCGACGAGCGCCGCGATCCCCTCGGCCTGCTCGAGGGACAGCAGCCCGTGCTCGAACGCCCGCCGCGTGAACGCACCCGCCTGCGCCGGCTCGCACCCCACGGCCACGCATGCAGCGAGCACCGCCTCGACGTTGCGCGCGCCCGCGTGCACGTGGAACTCGACGACGTCCTCGCCGGTGTACGACGCCGGCCCGGGCATCGACACGGCCAGCGCATCCTCGATCCCACCCGCAATCTTCAACCCACAGCGCACCAACCGGCGGGGCGCCGCGACCGACACCCCGAGGATCCGCGCGACCTCCTGCGCCCGCGGACCCGACACCCGCACGATCGCGACCCCGCCGTCGGGGGTCCCGGTCGCGACGCCCACGATCGTCGATCGCTCCGGCATCGCGACCTCGATCGAAACTATGCGCGGGCGTTCTTCTCGCGGAACACCACGACGTGTCGGCGGCGACCCTCGCCCTCGGACTCGGTCGCGAGGCCCTCGATGCCGAGCACGGTCATGTGCACCACCCGGCGCTCCATCGCGCTCATCGGCTCGAAGTGATAGGCCTCGCCGGTGTCGAGCACCTTGGCGGCGGCGTTCTGCGCGAGCTGCCGCAGCGTCTTCTCGCGGCGGGTGCGGTAGCCGGCGACGTCGAGCGTGATCCGCATGCGCTCGATGCCCTCGGCCTGCAACACGCGCAGCGTCAGGTACTGCAGCGCGTCGAGGGTCGCGCCGTGCCGACCGATGAGGAGCCCGCCGTCATCCGCCGAGGTGTTGAGGTCGCAGTGCAGACCGTCCTCCTCGATGTCGATGTCGACCTCGACGTCGACGCCGAGCAGGCCGAGCACGCTCTCGAGGAACGAGCGGACGATCGGAACCGCCTCCGCGAACCCTTCACGGTCCGCCGCCGTCGTCGGCCGGTCGCCGTCGTTGGGTGTGCTCTTGGTGCTCGGAGATGGTGTTTCCGTCATGCTCGCCTCCCGCCGCCTGTGGCGGCCCGCGTGGCGCCGAGGCCCCCGGCCCCGCTCGCGCCCCGCAAGAAATCGACTCGTGGGATCACGCCGGCTTCCCCGCCGCGTTCTTGCCGACGCCGACCTGGATCAGCGTCTGGGTGATCGACAGCACGATGTTCGCGAAGATATAGACCGCCAGGCCCGATGGCAAAAACAACATGAACAGCGTGAACATGATGGGCATCAGCCAGCGCATCATCTTGGCCTGCGCCTCGTCCATCGTGTTCGGCATCATGCGGTTCTGAACGACCATGAGCGCGCCGAGCGACAGCGGCAGCAGGAAGTAGGGGTCCTGCTGGGTGAGGTCGGGGAGCCAGAGGAACGTCTGGTGCACCAGCTCGACCGCGGCCGACAGCATCGAGTACAGCGCGAACCAGATCGGCAGCTGCACCAGCGTGGGCAGGCAGCCGGCGAGCGGGTTGACGCCCGAGCGCTGGAAGAGCGCCTGCATCTCCTGGCCCTGCTTGACGCGATCGTCGCCGTACTTGGCCTTGATCTTCGCCATCTCGGGCTGGATCTCGCGCATGCGCTTCATCGAGCTCATCTGCTTGAGCGTGAGCGGCAGCGTCGCGAGCTTGACGACCAGCGTCAGCAGCACGATCGAGATGCCCCAGCTGTGCGTGAGCGCGAAGAACCACCGCAGCATCCCGAGCAGCAGGCGACCGAGCCACTCCGACAGCCCACCGAAGAAGCCCCAGTTGATCGAGGACTCGAGGCGGAGCTCCGAGACCGGGACCGCGCTGAACGACTTGAGCTTGTCGAGCTCCTTGGCGCCGATGAACAGCCCGTACTCGTAGGTCTGGCTCTCGCCCGCCTGCAGCGTGACGACGCCGGCCGACAAGCGGTTGACCACGAAGTTGCCCTCGCCCAGCCGGATTTCGCAGTCGGCCGCGGGCTGCGTGGGGATCATGAACAGACCGAAGTACTTGTTGTCCGCGCCGGCCCACGTCACCGGGCCCGCGTAGTGGATCGGGCCGTCCTCGACGTCGCCCGCGTCCTCTTCCTCGAGGTCCTCGGCCGTGTTGCACAGGCCGCGGCTGATATCGTACTGGCTGTCCGTGACGCCGACCCGCGTCGACAGGTGCAGGCGGTGATCCTGCGCCGCGGTGCTTCGGTTGGTCACCGTGACGACGAGCTTCGCCTGATAGCCATCGAGCAGCTCGAAGCGCTCGCTGATGTCGACGTCGCTGCCGCGGTACCCGAACTCCACGTGCGACGCGCCCTCCGAGCGCAGGTCGAACGAGGTGTTCTTCGGCACCTTCACGTCGCTCGCCTCGTCGGCGAAGCTGATCTCGAGCGTCGGGGCGCCGCCGAGGCGGAGGCTGTCGGTCGCCGTGACCTGGTTGCGGAACTGCGGCGAGAGCAGCTCGATCCCCGAGAGGATGCCGCCGCGCGCCGGCGACCGGTTGCTGAGGCGCACCGCGATCAGCTCGTTGCGGAGCTCGCGATCGACGGCCGCGACGTTGCCGACCGGCGCCTCGGCCTCCTCGGCCTCCACCGGTGCCGCGTCGGTCTTGGCGTCCGCGGCCTTGGTGTCGTCCTTCGTGTCCGCGGTCGCGACCGCTTCGCCCTCGGGCGTCGGCGCGGGCTTGGGCCCGAGCCAGTCGAACAGGACGAAGATGAGGGCGCACAGCGCCAGGGCGATCACGGTTCGGGATTGGAAGCTCATGGACAGCTCCGAGTGGGCGCCGCGGCATCGATCGATCGATGCCCCGTCGCCGGGGGGACCGGGTCGAAGCCGCCGGCGCTGAAGGGGTGACAGCGGCCGATCCGACGCAGCGCGAGCCACCAACCGCGGAGGAAGCCGTGCTGTTGCAGCGCCTCACAGGCGTAGTGCGAACAGCTCGGGTAGAAGCGGCAACGGGGGCCGAGCCAGGGCGAGACGATCAACTGATAGCCGCGGATGAGCCCGATCGCGGCGGCTCGGAGCCCGCGCTGCACGACGCCGACGAGCCGCGTCATGGTTGAGGACCTCGACGCAACTCGGAGCGACTGCACACGCGCTGCATGTCCGCAGACACCTCGGCGAAGACGGCCTCGGCGGCGGTGCGCTTGGCGACCCAAACCATCTCGAGGCCGGCACGCAAACCGGCGCGCTGCCGACGGAAGGCCTCGCGGACCCAGCGCTTGATTCGATTGCGAGTCACCGCGTTGCCGACCTTGCGCGTGACGGTGACACCCAGTCGCGGTGGCGGCAACTCTGCCGTGGTGGGGTTGCGCACGACGAACACCAAGAAGTGTCGCACGTGGAGCTTGCCGCCCTGACCCTGGACCCGCAGGAAGTCCGCTCGACGCCGCAGCCGAAATGCGCGGCCGAAACGGTGCGCGCCGGGAATCACCGCAATTATTTGCTGCCGATGTCCACGGTCAGCCGCTTGCGGCCCCGGCGTCGACGGGCAGAGAGGACCTTGCGGCCATTCTTCGTGGCCATGCGCGCGCGAAAGCCATGGGTGCGCTTGCGACGAACGTTGTGGGGCTGGTAGGTGCGCTTCATGGCGGGGCGGATCGATAGCAGCGCGACCGCGGGGTGTCAAACCGATCCCCGGCGGGCCCGCATCGGTCGCCGACGCCGAGACGTGCGTTGGCGCGGACGCGCCTTGGCACGCCGGGACGTCCGGGTGATGCGCTGCTTTCAGCCATCGCCGCAGACCCGCTCGCAAAGCCGACTTCCGAGCCTGCGGCGCCGCAAGTCCGCTCACGGCCTGGGGAGTACGCGACCCCGGGACCTGGCCGCGACAATTCGGGTGTGATCCTCGATGGATCGCCTGGCCGCCCGGCCACCCGTTCGGGTCGGGGCCTGCGACGACGGCCCAGACGCCGATCGAACCCCAATGATCTCCGGGCCTTGTGACAGCCCCGAAACGACACGGTTGCCGGACGCAAACGAGGTTGAGTAGAAGGCACGCCCCTCGCCCCGACGGCCCCGTGGGAATCGATTCGCGAGAATCGCGCCCATGTGCCCCTCCCCTCCCGGCCCCTGGCGGCCCCGGTGGTGAACGGGACCCTCGACCCCCAACGCGCCCGGAACCTCGGGCTGCCAACGTTGTGGACATCCCCCTCCTTTTCTCAGGAAATTCCATCTGATTCCCGCGACTTCACGTGAAATCCACAGCGACCTGACGCCTGTGGATCGGAGGCCCATGACGGACATCTGGACGGATGCCCTTGCCGGTCTGCGCCCGCGCTTGGGCACCGAGACCTACGAACTGTGGCTGCGACCGATGGTGATGGTCGACGCCATGCCCGGGTTGCTGCGGCTGCGCGCGCCCAGCCTCTTCATGAAGGAGTGGTTCGAGAACCACTACCGCGAGGCGGTGCTGCAGGAGATCCTCTCCCGCACCCACGAGCGCTACACGATCGAGGTCGACGTCGCGGAGGACGCGGCGCCCATCGTCGAGTTCGTGGCCCCCTCCGCCCCGGCGCCGATCCCGGCCTCCACCCGCCGTGCGTCGGCGCCCATCGGCCTGTCGGAGCGCTACCGCTTCGGCACCTTCATCAAGGGCGCGAGCAACGAGCTCGCGGCCTCCGCGGCGCACGCAGTCGCCGAGGAGCCGGGCAAGCGCTTCAACCCACTCTTCATCTATGGCGGCGTCGGGCTGGGCAAGACCCACCTGCTGCACGCGGTCGGCCACGCGCTGCACCACGCGCGCCCCGAGCTGCGCATCGTCTATCTGTCGGCCGAGCGGTTCATGAACGAGTTCATCTCGGCGGTCCGCTTCAACGAGTGCGACCAGTTCCGCAAGCGCTACCGCGAGGACTGCGACGTGCTGCTCGTCGACGACATCCAGTTCATCGCGGGCCGCGATCGGACGATGGACGAGTTCTTCCACGTCTTCAACGCGCTGTACGAGTCGAGCAAGCAGATCATGGTGACGGCCGACCGCACGCCGTCGGACATGCAGGGCATGGAGGAGCGCATCACGTCGCGCCTCAACTGGGGCTTGGTCGCGGACATCAAGCCGCCGGACCTCGAGACCCGCGTGGCGATCCTCCGGCAGAAGGCCGAGGACGAGCGCATCGCGATCGCCAACGACGTCGCGGTCTACCTGGCCACGCTGGTGCGCAGCAACGTCCGCGAGCTCGAGGGCGCGCTGGTGCGCGTGTCGACGTTCGCGGCGCTGAAGGGCGTGCCGATCACCCAGGACTTCGTGCGCGACGTCCTCGGCGACACCGCGGCGCCGCGCATGGCCACGCAGCTGACCGTCGAGGCGATCCAGAAGGCCGTGTGCGGCTACTTCTCGGTGCGCGTCACGGACCTCAAGGGCCAACGTCGGCACAAGGGCATCGCCCGGCCGCGCATGATCGCGATGTACCTCAGCCGCGAGCTCACGGGCTCGAGCTACCCCGAGATCGGCCTGCGCTTCGGCGGCAAGGACCACTCGACCGTCATCAACGCCTGCCGCCGCATGGCCGAGATCCAGACCACCGACCCCGAGCTCCGCGGCATCATCGAGTCCCTCCGTCACCAACTCGTCGGCCAACCCGGCTGACGATCGCGACCCCCACGACGCCGCCGTGCCCCGGGCACTCGGACCGATGACGAACCCAAGGGTCCGTCGAACTCGTCGTGCCCGCCGTCGCCTGTGGACAACCCGGGCACTGCCCTGTGGACCACCCTGTGTTGCGACGTCTGCGCCCCCGCCATCCCCAGAAATCCGCCGCCGTCCCCGCCGCCGTCCCGCCGTTGTCCACCCGTTTTCCCGTGTTGTTTCAATACTGTACGGGACTTGACCACATTTCCACACCACTACGACGACGACGGTTCATTAATTCTTACTTTTAGATCACTCTCGGCCCACTCACCGCCCGAGAGTCGCGAAGGAGCCCCATGGAGTTGGAGATCGATCAGGCACGCCTACTGTCCGCGCTCGCGCTTGCGCAGACCGTGGCCGACAAGCGAAGCACGATGCCTGTCCTCGCCAACGTCTTGCTGCGCGCCACGAGCGACGGGCACCTCGTCTGCTCGGCGACCGACATGATGATCGGCCTGACCGAGTCGATCCCCGCGGTCGTGAAGTCGACCGGCACCGTGACCGTCGGCGTCCGCCACTTGCACGGCGTGGTGCGGACGCTGCCCGCGAGCTCGGTGCGCATGCGCGGGCTCGACAACCACTGGGTGCAGCTCGTGTCGGGCCGCAGCGAGTTCAAGCTCATGGGCATGCCCGAGAGCGACTTCCCCGAGCTGCCCGACGCCGGCAAGGGCAAGAAGGCGCTCACGTTCACCGACGTGCCCGGCCACGTGCTCGCCGATCTCATCCAGAAGACCATGTTCTCGGTCTCGACCGACGAGGCCCGCGTCAACCTCAACGGCGTGTTGTTCGAGTGCGACGGTCAGCAGGCGACGATGGTCTCGACCGACGGTCACCGGCTCACGCGCTTCTCGGCGCGGCTGCCCGGCCCCAAGCTCGAGAAGGGGATCATCATCCCGCGCAAGGGCATGCTCGAGATCCGCCGCATGCTCGACCGCGTCAGCGGCGACATCGGCATCGCGATCGGCGAGTCGCACCTGTTCGTCCGTGCCGACGACCTCGCGATGTCGGTCAAGCTCAACAACGTCCAGTTCCCACCGTACCGCGCGGTGATTCCGTCGTCGCACCAGCGCCGCGTCACCGTGAGCCGTGAGGAGCTCCTGGCGGCCCTGCGTCGCGCCGAGGTCATGGCCCCGGAGAAGACGGCCACCGTCCGCGTCGCGCTGTCTGCAGGCAAGCTGGAGCTCACAGCGGACAATCCCGACCTCGGCGTCGCCCACCAGGAGCTGCCGGTCGGCTACGACGGCGACAGCCTGGTCGCCGGGTTCAACGCCCGCTACCTCATCGAGATCCTCGAGGCCATCGACGGGGGCGAGGTCGCGCTCGAGTTCCAGGGCGAGCTCGACCCCTGCGTCATCAAGCCGGTCGACGGCCCCGATCTCCTCGGCGTGGTCATGCCGATGAAGATCTAGCGGGCCACGCGGCCCCCCTCGCGATGCGCCTGGCGACACTCGAGCTCGAGGGCTTCCGCAACTTCGCCCACGCCCGGCTCGAGCTCGGCGACGGCTTCACGGTGCTGTGGGGCCACAACGGCGCCGGCAAGACCAACATCGTCGAGGCGATCTACCTGCTCGCGACGCTGCGGTCCTTCCGGACCAACGACCTCGGGGCGCTCGTCGGTCGCGACGCGACGCGGGCCCAGGTCGTCGTCAGCGGGCACGACCCCTACCTCGACCTGCCGACGCGACTCGCGGTGCAGCTCGAGCGCGGGTCGACCACCACACGCCGGCTCGCGCGGGCCGACGACAAGCTCGTGCGCTCGGCCGCGGACTTCTACGGGCGCCTGCAGGCGGTGCTCTTCACGCCCGAGGACCTCGCCGTGCTGCGCGAGGGCCCGCAGCAGCGCCGACAGTTCCTCGACCGCATGGTGTTCGCCCGCGAGCGGGCCCACATCGCCGACGTCCAGGCGTACGAGCGCGTGGTCCGGTCGCGCAACTCCGTGCTGCGCGACGACACGCTGCACGGCGCCGCGCTGGTCGACATGCTCATCCCCTACGAGCACCAGATCGCCGAGATCGGCGCGCGCGTGTGGACCCGCCGCGGTCGCCTGCTCGACGACATGCTGCCCGGGATCGAGCGCAGCTTCGCGGAGATCTACGGCGCCGAGGGCCCGCAGCCGAGCACGAACGCGAGGCAGCTCGCGCTGTCGCTGCGCTACGTGAGCCCGTGCGGATCGATCGACGAGCACGAGCGCGCCGCGGCCCTGCTCGCGCGCCTGGTCGAGCGCCGCGAGCTCGACCGGATGCGCCGCACCACCAGCGTCGGCCCGCACCGCGACGACCTCGTCGTCGAGCTCGAGGGCCGGCCCGTCGCCGAGTTCGCCTCGCAGGGCCAGACCCGGGCGATCATCCTCGCGCTCAAGCTCGCCGAGCTCGAGCTCGCCCGACTGCACACGGGAGCGCCGCCGCTGCTGCTCCTCGACGACGTGTCGAGCGAGCTCGATCCCCCGCGCAACGCGCTGCTGTTCGAGCGGCTCGGCGCGCTCGCCGGCCAGTGCGTCCTCACCACGACCGCCGCCGAATTCGTGCGCCTCCCCGAGGCCGCCGCGTGCCGTTTCGTGGGTGTGGATCGCGGCCGCCTCGAGCCCGCCTCGAGCGCACCATAAGCTCGCGGAATCCAACGGCTATTCGACCGTTCCTCGGCTGGTTGTCCAGGCCTCGTCGTGCTATGGTCCAGGCCCCGAAAGCCCCGCCGACAGCAGGCGGGTCCGACGGTGTCTCGCGTGGCTCGAAGGCCGCGTTCGACAGGCACCCACAGGTACTCCGCACCCATGTCCAGTGACCAGACCGCACCCAAGGTCGACGATTACGGCGCCGATTCGATCTCCGTCCTCGAGGGTCTCGAGGCGGTCCGCAAGCGCCCCGGCATGTACATCGGCGACACCAGCGACGGCTCCGGCCTGCACAAGATGGTGTTCGAGGTCGTCGACAACTCGGTCGACGAGTCCCTCGCCGGGCACTGCAACCGCATCGAGGTCACCATCCACCTCGACAACTCGGTGTCGGTCGAGGACAACGGCCGCGGCATCCCGACCGGCCCGAAGGAAATCCACGGCGAGATCATCGACGCCTCCATCGTCATCATGACGGTGCTGCACGCCGGCGGAAAGTTCGACAACCGCAACTACAAGGTCTCGGGCGGTCTCCACGGCGTCGGCGTGTCGGTGGTCAACGCGCTGTCGGACTGGCTCAAGCTCGAGATCTGGCGCGACGGCAAGGCCCACCGCGCCCGCTTCGAGCGCGGCGCCGTGGCCGAGAACGTCCAGACGATCGGCACGACCGAGAAGCGCGGCACCCGGGTCACGTTCCACGCCGACCCGCTGATCTTCACCACGACGGTCATCGACTTCGAGATCCTCGCGCAGCGCTTCCGCGAGCTCAGCTTCCTCAACCCCGGCGTCACCATCAGCCTGAAGGACCTCCGCGACGGCCGCGAGAAGTCGTTCGACGGCGCCGGCGGCATCTCGGCGTTCGTCGAGCTGCTCGCGCAGAACAAGGTCACGATCGGGGAGTCGATCTACTTCAGCGGCATCGAGAACTTCGAGCACGAGGGCGAGCCGGCCGAGCTCGGCATCGGCCTCGCGCTGCAGTGGACCGACGCGTACCAGGAGAACATCCTGTGCTACACGAACAACATCCCCAACAAGGACGGCGGCACCCACCTCACGGGTCTGCGCACCGCCTTGACGAAGATCGTCAACAAGTACGCCGAGGAGAGCGGCGCGCTCAAGCAGCACAAGGTGCCGCTGTCGGGTGAGGACGTCCGCGAGGGCCTCGTCGCGGTGCTCTCGATCCAGCACCCCGACCCGAAGTTCAGCTCGCAGATCAAGGACAAGCTGGTCTCGGGTGAGGTCACGGCCCTCGTCTCGCAGTTCCTCACCGACCAGCTCGGTAAGTTCTTCGAGGAGAAGCCCAAGAGCGCCAAGCTGATCGTCGACAAGGCGATCCTGTCGGCGCGCGCGCGTGCGGCCGCCCGCAAGGCCCGCGAGACGATCACGCGCAAGGGCGTGCTCGACGGCCTGTCACTCCCGGGCAAGCTCGCCGATTGTCAGGAGCGCGACCCGGAGAAGACCGAGCTCTACATCGTCGAGGGTGACAGCGCCGGTGGCAGCGCCAAGCAGGGCCGCGACCGCGCGACCCAGGCGATCCTCCCGCTGCGCGGCAAGATCCTCAACGTCGAGAAGGCGCGGCTCGACAAGATGCTGTCGAGCCAGGAGATCGTCACGCTCATCACGGCGCTGGGCTCGGGTGTCGAGGACACGTACGACATCAACAAGCTGCGGTACCACCACATCATCATCATGACCGACGCCGATGTGGACGGCTCGCACATCCGCACGCTGCTGCTGACGTTCTTCTACCGCCACTTCCCCGAGATCATCGAGCGCGGCTACCTCTACGTCGCCCAGCCGCCGCTGTACAAGGTCCGCTCGGGCAAGAAGGACGTCTACCTCAAGAACGAGGGCGCGCTCGATCGCTACGTGATCGACAACTCGATCGAGGCGCTCGAGCTGTCGATCGGCGAGCACGCCGTGAGCCGCGAGGTCTTCGCCGAGATCGCCTCCCGGGCGCTGCGCTACCGCGACATGGTCCACGGCTTGGCTCGCGATCACCGTGGACCGGTGATCGAGGGGCTGCTCGACATGCTCGAGCAGGACGCCGGCGACGAGCTGCGTGGGGCCTTCGCCGACACGACGCGCCTCGCTGCGTTCGCCGAGGACCTCCAGTCCCGGGCGCAGGCGCTGTTCGACGCCGACAAGACCTCGCGCATCCGGCTCGGCCACGAGGTGGTCGTCGACGAGGGCGACAATGCGCTGCACGCCATCCGCCTGCGCGTGCTGCAGGACGGCGTCACGCAGTACGAGGTCCTCAGCCGCGATCTGGTCGAGTCGCCGGAGCTCGGCGAGCTGCTCGCGACCCGCCGCTACATCGCTAGCCTCGGCAAGGGCGAGCTGTCCCTGTCGCGCGACGGCGAGGTCGTCATCCGCACCTCGCGGATCGTCGAGATCGTCGCGCACATGGACCAGGCGGGACGCAGCGGACTGGCCATCCAGCGGTACAAGGGCCTCGGCGAGATGAACCCCGAGCAGCTCTGGGAGACCACGATGGATCCCACCAAGCGCGCGCTGCTGCAGGTCCGCGTCGCCGACAACCTCGAGGCCGACCAGCTCTTCAGCGTGCTGATGGGCGACGACGTCGAGCCGCGCCGCGATTTCATCGTCGCGAACGCGCTCAACGCCCGCAACCTGGACGTTTAGACCTCTGGTCGCGCCGTCCGGCGCTCTTCCTGGTGCGAGCGATCGTGCTCGCTGACCGCCGTGGCAAAGCCACGTCGGGCTCGAGGGGCAAGACACGCGCGCCCTGCCTGAAGAGCCGCACCAGGAGGGGGCGACCAAAGAGAGAGAGAGCTTCAGAGCGCTGCGGTGGCCGGCAGCTCGGCGTCCCACGCGAGCTTGTTGCCGCAGCGGAGCATCGACGCGCCGAAGTACGGGTTCGCGATCTTGCCCTCGGCCTGCACCCACAGCGCGCCCTTGTCCTCGAACGCCATCGGACAGAACACGACGACGTTCCCCGCCTGAACGGCCGGCGTCGCGCGCATGTACTCGACGACGCCGTCGGAGACCGACTTGAACGCGGTGCGCGTGGCGGCGATGTCGGTGGTCGACAGCTGCTTCGCTGCGCCCGCGATCTTCTCGACGCCAGGCTCCTTCGCCATGGTGGCGGCGAAGCGCTCGAGCTCCTGGGCCTGCGCCGCCACGGGGCCGAGGTCGTCGGCCGCGAGCGCCGTGGCGATCGCGAGGTACGAGGGGACGAGGCCGGTCGCCGGGGTCGATGGCGAGGCGGCGCCACCGGAGCACGCAGCCGAGAGCAGCGCGAAGATCAACGTCGTGCGGGGAAACACGGGCCACCAGCATAGCAGGGCGGCCCAAGGGGTGCCGCCGCGCAGCGGCGGGGATCCGCCCGCGGCTCAAGCCCTCCGCCGGCGCGACGATGTCGACGCAAGGTGATCCACGTGACCCGCCACGACCCGCCCGAGCTCCACTACCTCCGCGTCACGATCGCGGCGGGTGACGACGACGTGGCGATGACGCTGTACGAGGTCGACGACCTGGGTTGGGTCCACCGGCAATTCCAGATGCGCGGCGACGAGCTCCGCTTCGCGCCCGAGGACATCCTGATGTGTCGCCCCGTGAACCTGCGCGCGATGATGTCGCACCCGTACACGGAGAGCATCGACGCCGAGGAGTTCGAGCTGCTCTGGCGCGAGGTGGCCCGGGAGCGATCCTTCGCCGCGCGGCTGCCGGACGCTCGCCTCCCGTGGGAGGGCGTGCTCGGCGAGGAGCGCGTGCGGATCCGGTGGCAGCCGTTCGGCGCGGCCGGCCCCGGCTGGACCGAGATCCCCGGCTTCCTCGACCTCTTCGTGCGCGGCGACGCGAGCGCAGCGCGGATGGCCTGCGCTGCGTTGTTCCTCGAGCGGCCCATCTCGTGGCACGCGCTCGCTGGGGACATCCGCGCCGATGCGGTGCTCCCGGCCGCCGCTTGAAGCGCAACCACACGCGTCTGGCGGCCCCCGCCGAAATCGCGTCGGGCGGCCTCAGCCGAACAACGCGTCGGGCGGCCTCAGCCGAACAACGCGTCGAGCTCGTCGGCGACTGCGCCCTCGGCCTGACCCTTGGCCAGCGCGAGCTCCTGCACGAGGAGCTGACGAGCCGTCTCGAGCATCTCGCGCTCGCCCGACGACAGCTGCTTGTCGGTGCGGAGCAGGCAGAGATCACGCAGCACGCTGGCGATCTCCACGAGCGAGCCCGTGTTGATCTTCTCCATGTACTCGCGGTAGCGGCGATTCCACGTCGCGGTGGAAATCTTCCCACCACGACGACGCAGCTCCTGGTACACCGCGTCGACCTCGGCCTGGCTCACCAGCTTGCGCAGGCCTACGGCGGCCGCGTTGTGCTTGGGCACCATCACCTTCATGTTGTTGTCGAGCACGCGCAGCACGTAGAACTCCATCGTCGCCCCAGAGATCTGGAGGTTCTGGAGTCCCGTCACCTCAGCGACGCCGTGGCCTGGATAGACCGTCTTGTCGCCTACGACGAACGAGTCAGGCATGGGCATGCTCCTCTTGGCCGGCAGTTGCTTGCGCGCCCTTCGGGGACGCTGGATGCGGTCACGTCAGACGTCAGGCAACTTAGGCCGCGTATGTATAGCGGGCGCGAGGACCCGCGTCAACGGTTCGGGAACGGCGTTTCCCGGATAATTCGATCGCGGGGCGTCGCGCGCCGCGAGTCGCCTGCGAGATCATGAAGAAAACGGGGCGCTGGAGGCCGAGGTTTCGCAATTCACGAGCCGCGCGGCGTGAGTTTGGCGCTCGCTGGCAAACTCGAGCGACCCCTCGGAGCCCGCCCGAGGGGCCGGTTTCGGGGCGAACTCGTGGTCCCGACGCGCTGGACATCGGCGCAGTCGCGACGCCGACCGCGCGACGGATCGTCGCCGCTCCGAGGAGCTTGCCCACGCTCGTGCGCATGGGGAATCATCGCGCCCGACGATGTCAGGTCCATGGTCTGCTCCACGCGCGGGGACTCGCGCCGCCGTGCGCGTCGCGGTCACGCTCGCGATGCTGCTGTCGACGGGCAGCGGCTGCGCGAACAACCCCGAGCGCTTGCCCGAGCTCGATCGGCGCTTCTACTACAACCTCGACAGCGCCCGCGATCAGGAGCAGTTCCTCGATCTGCGCGACGAGGATCGCCAGGCGTTCCTCGAGCGCAAGGGCCTGTGGAGCAAGTGGATCGCGCTGCCCGAGGCCGAGCGTACGGCGGTCGGCGACGGCAACGTGGAGATCGGCTTCCACGAGTTCGCGACGTTCATGGCGTGGGGACCGCCTGCGGACTCGCAGACCCGCGACCCCGACGGGCGCGCGGTCCGGCAGCACACGTTCATCCGCTGCACGAGCGGCCCCAAGGCGGGTCGGTTCGTGCGCGCGAACCTCGACTGCGACGGGACGTCGAGCGAGAT
This sequence comes from Deltaproteobacteria bacterium Ga0077550, assembly GCA_001464385.1. GTDB lineage: Bacteria > Myxococcota_A > Polyangia > Nannocystales > Nannocystaceae > Xiheibacterium > Xiheibacterium aquaticum. The sequence continues at coordinate 72,867 of LNFB01000383.1, forward strand.
CCTGGTGACCATCCGCGACGGCAAGGTCGCGGAGATCAACTACCCGCACTGAGCTCCGCGCCGGACTAGCGAAGGTCGCCGCTCAGGAACTCGAGGATCGTCGCGACCGGGAAGCCCGAGCCGCCGACGGTCGCGACGCCGTAGGGCTTGCTCACCATCGCAGGCCCCGCGATGTCGACGTGCAGCCAGCGGCAGCCCTCGGTGAACTCCGAGAGGAACAGGCCGGCCGTGATCGCGCCGCCGTACCGCTCGCCGGTGTTCTTCATCTCGGCGACCTTGCTCTTCAGCTGCTCCTTGAGGTCGTCGGGCAGCGGGAGGCGCCACATGGCCTCACCCGAGCGCGTCGCCGCGGCCATCCAATCGTCGACGAGCGCGTCGTCCTTCGACATCACGCCGGCGATGCGGGGCCCCAGGGCGATCATGCACGCGCCGGTGAGCGTGGCGAAGTCGAGGATCGCCGTCGGCTCGAGCTTGGACGCGTAGACCATCGCGTCGGCCAGGGTGAGGCGGCCCTCCGCGTCGGTGTTGTTGATCTCGACGGTCTTGCCGTTGGAGGCGGTCAACACGTCGCCGAGGCGGTAGGCGTGTCCGCTGACCATGTTCTCGGTGGCGGCCACGATCGCGTGGACCTCGTAGGCGACGCCGACGCGCACGGCCGCCTCGAACGCGGAGATGACCGCGGCGGCGCCGGCCATGTCCATCTTCATGTCGAGCATGCCGTCGGTGGGCTTCAGCGAGTAACCACCCGAGTCGAAGGTCACGCCCTTGCCGATGAGGCACACGCGGCCCTTCGAGGCGCCGCGCGGGCGGTAGCTCATGTGGATGAACCGCGGCGGCTCGTCGCTGCCCTGGGCGACGCCGAGGAAGCAGCCCATGTTGCGACGCGAGCACTCGTCGCGATCGAGCACGACCAGCGCGACGTCGTGGTCCGCCTCGAGGGAAGCGACGATCTTGGCCGCGGCCTCGGCGAGGTGCGTCGGCGTGACGAGGGCGGCGGGGCCGTTGACGAAGTCGCGGGCCCGCGAGATCGCCGATGCGATGATCTGCCCGCGGTGAGAGCCCTCGGCGGGCTTCCCATCCGGAGCGACGACCACGACCTCGCGGACGCTCTTGGGGGCGCGCTTGTCCGGCGCGATGTAGTGCTCGTAGGCGTAGCTGCCGAGCTCGGCGCCCTGGGCGATCAGATCACCGGCCCGCACCGCGGCGGCCGCGTCGTCGAAGCTCAGCGCGTTGCCGACGAAGGTCCGCAGGTCGAGCACGACCCGGCTCGCGCCGGCGGCGTGGCCCTGGCGCACCGCGTCGTGGGCGAGGTTCCGCAGCGCCGCGGCGTCGCGGAGGTCGCCCACGCCGAGCAGGACGATGCGCTCGAGCCGGTCGCCCTGCGTCGCGGTGAAGGCGAAGCTCTCCCCGGCCTTGCCGGCGAACCTCGCCGCGGTCGCGGCCTCGCGGACGCCGCGTCCGAACCGGGCGTCGAACGCCGCGGCGTCGGGTTCGTCGCGGACCGCGACGACGACGACGGGGGACGGGCTGTCGGACGGGAGCGCGGTGGTCCAAGTGAGCTGGAGCATGTCGGTCTCGGGGGGGCCGGCTCGGAGGGGCGAGGGTGTGCGGAAAAACCCGCCCCCAGGCTCAGGCCGGGCTGTCGAGATCGCATAGGCGAGCCATCCCTCCGTGTCTGCAATTTGGCTTGCAATTTCGTGAGGTTGCGCGCCGCTCGCGCGTGCTCCAAACGGACGCGAAGGAGGATGTTCACCTACATATCAGGATCGTTCACCTACCTAAAAGGATCGCTCACCTTCACGTAATTAGGCGACAAAGATGTTAATTGTTATTGACATGCGCCGATCCCGACCGTATCGTCCCCTTACCGTTGCCCCCTGAAGGAGGGTCCAGACATGGCTGAAGGCGATACTGAGCAGGCACCCGCGAAGCGCGGAAAGAAGAAGGCTGGCAAGAAGGCGGCCAAGAAGAAGACCGCCAAGAAGGCGGCCAAGAAGAAGACTGCCAAGAAGGCAGGCAAGAAGAAGGCCGCCAAGAAGGCAGGCAAGAAGAAGACCGCCAAGAAGGCGGGCAAGAAGAAGGCCGCCAAGAAGAAGGCGGGCAAGAAGAAGGCTGCCAAGAAGCAGGCCGCCTGAGGCGTATCCGCGCCAATCTGCGCTAATCACGCAGGCGCCGTCGCAGGTCCTTCGGGACCAGCGGCGGCGTGGTGCTTTAAGGGCCCGGAGATTCCGCGGGCCGGGCCGATGGGGCCTCCGACTAGACGGCGAGGAACGCCGAGACCTCGCGCAGGTGCTTGAGCGCGAGCGGGCCGGTGAACACGATCGTCGCGTCGGGCACGACCTCGACGTGCTCGGCGAGCGCATCGATCTGCGCGCCGTCGAGTCGACCGCGCGGGCCGGTCCCGCCGACCCGAAGCCAGACCTCGCGGCCGACGAGCACCGGCTCGGCCGGATCCTCGTAGCGCGGACGTCCGCCCTCGAAGGCGCCGATGCAGAGCTCGATGCCGAGCTCGCGCGCGAAGGCCCGTGCGACCTCGGGCTCCCACAGGCCCTCGGGCTCCCACGTGATCGCGATGCCCTCGGCGCGGCGCGCCTCGACGAACGCCCGCAGGCGCTTGCGTCCGAGCGCGCCAGGCGTGAGCGAAGGGCCGGTGCGCAGCATGACCCGATCGCCCCCACAACCCTGGAGGCACAGGCGGCTCACCTCCCACGCGCGCACGACCTCGTCGGTGGTCTGCAGCCCGCCGAACGCGATCTCGTTGCCGGTCGGCCGTCGGGTCGATCGCTCGCGCAGCCCGTCCTCGCGCGCGTGCGAGACCAGGTGCCAGACGAACGGCACCTGGGTAGCGTTCGGGAAGCGGCGGCGCACCGCGGCGCTCCACCGCTGCATCGCGGCGAGGCGCGGCGGTTCGATGAGCGTCCGCTCGAGCAGGACCAGGTCGACGCGCTCATCGACGCTCCCGGCGCGCGAATTCTCAGGCGAGAGGGAAAGTCCGAGGGCGGGCATGGGCGCGCACACTAAGTCCGGGGTGCCTCGGCCGGCAAGCCTCGACGACGCGCCGCTCGCGGATCGCAGGCCCGGGCGCCTCGGCCCACGCGCCTGCGTCAGTGACTCGCGTCGGGCGAGGCGAGGTCGGGGCGGTACTTCGGCAGGGAGACGGTGACGATCGTGCCGCCCTCCTCGGGGACGTCGAGGGCGACGCGGCCACCGAGGCTGCGCACGATGTCGAGCACCACCGGCAGGCCCAGGCCGGTGCCGCCGCTGCCCTTGGTGGTGAAGAACGGCTCGAACACGCGGGCGCGCATGTTCTCGGGGATGCCGACGCCCGAGTCGGTCACGCGCAGGACCCCGAACTCGCCCTCGTACGACATCCGCACGGAGATCGTGCCGCGGTCGGCGCCCCCGCCGTCGCCCAGGGCATCCAGCGCGTTGGTCACGAGGTTGAGCCCGATCTGGTGCAGCTCGTTCTTGTCGGCGTGGACGATGACGTCCTCGTCGGGTGCCACGACCTCGAGCTTGAGCCGACGCAGGCGACCGGCGCGGCGCAGCAGCGTCAGGATGCCGTCGATGACGTCGCGCAGCGACACGGCGCCGCGCGTGCGCACGCGCGGGCGCAGCGGCGAGAGGATCTGCTCGATGTGCTCCTGCACCCGCTTCACGCTCTCGCGCATGATCTTGATCATCTCGCGGGCGGCCGGCTCGTCCTCGCCACCGCTCTGCTCGAGCATGGTGAGGTAGCCGAGGAGCGGCCCGAGCTCGTTGCGGATCTCGTGGGCTGCGCTGCCGGCGAGCAGACCGATCGTCGCGAGCCGGTCGGCCTGCTGCAGCTGGCGGCTCAGCTCTTCGTGCGAGGTCTCGTAGTAGAGCAGCGCGATGACGTAGCGGGTCTGCGGCTCGTTGATGTCGACGCTCGGGGTCTCGCAGACCGACAGGCTGACGCGCGCGGGCAACCGGCGGCCCCGGGCCGCGCGGACGGTCATCTCGCCGCGCCAGTGCCCACGCACCAGCGGTCCGGCGATCAGCCCCACGACCCGCGACTGGATGTCGCCCTCGGTCGGGTGCGGATCGAAGAGCTCGCGGATGTCGGCGTCGAGGAGATCGTGCAGCGGACGGCCGACCAGCGCGACGAAGCTGTCGCTGGCGTCGACGAGCCGCCCCTCCTTGTCGAGCACGATGATGCCCTCGACCGCGCGGTTGTAGAGGACCGACAGCAGCATCGCCGTCCGCTGGTGGCGGATCGCGAGCAGCCGGTGCTCCTCCTGCAGGCGCTGCTCGGCGCTGACGCGCGCCTGGTTCTGTCGCCGCGAGTCGACCGCGCGCGTCACGGTCGAGACCAGCAGCTGGCGCGAGACCGGCTTGGTGAGGTAGTCGAACGCGTGCTCGCGCACCGCCTCGGCCGCGGGCTGCAGGCTGGTGTCGCCCGTGATGATGATGACCGGCACCATCGGATCGCGCTGGTCGAGCGCCTTCAGCAGGTCGAGGCCCGTGCCGCCGGGCATCAGCAGGTCGGTCACGACGACATCGGCGGAGGCCTGATCGTAGGCCGCGAGCGCCTCGTCGACGCTGCGCGTCACGGCGACGTCGAAGCCCACGCGCCGCAGCGCGATCGCCAGCGTGTTCCCGACCGTCTCGTCATCCTCCACGACGAGAACGCGACCGCTCTTCATCGACTCGAGTTCGGACGTCGGGAGTCGCTCGGAGCTCAAGTGACGGCGTCCTCGCGGCGAGCGACCAGCGCGATGGTGCCCGGTGAGAGTTGCAGGTCGAGGCCGGGCTCGGCCGCGACGAGATCGATGAGCCGCTGCGCCGCCGCCGGCTCCCAGGCCGGGACGACGACGCCCGCCACCTCGCCCGTGGGCACGAGCGCGAGCACGAGCTTCGCGTCGCCGCCATCCACGACCGCGCCCGTGACCCGCAGCTCGAGCCCCCGCACGCCGACGTTCGCCGTGCCGAGCACCAGCAGACAGGCCCCGCACAGGGCGAAGAAGAACTCGTTGGGCAGCGTGATGTCGGCGAGCGCGCCGACGTTGGCGCGTGACGGGATGCCGACGCGCTCGAAGCGACGGCCGAGCAGCGCCTCGGCGCGCGCCCAGACCCGCGGCCCGTCCTCCCGTCGTCCCCGCAGCAGCCCCGCGAGCGCGGCGGTCAGCGTCTTGATCCGTTCGGCGGCGAGCTGACACTGCTCGGCGCGGGCCCGATTCTCGCTGCCGACCGGCGCGTCGTCGACGCTGAGCTCGAGCAGGACGATCAAGCTCTGCAGCGGATTGTTGAGGTCGTGGGTGACGATCGAGAGCAGCTCGACCAGCGTGTCGCGCGCCGCCACCGCACCGTCGGCGGAGCCGTCCGCAGCCCCGCGCTCGAGTGACGACACCATTGTCCGGCAGCGTACCGGATGCGACCGGAGCCCGGCCAGCCGAATCGGGGCGTGTCGCGCCGATTGGCGGCCATGCGACGTCGCCGCGGCGGTTCCCTTCGCGCCGGCGGTTGGGCACACTCCCGCCGCGAAGTGGCGAGACGACGTCGTATCCGGCAGCACGTGAACCCGCTCGGGGTGCAGTACGCCGACGCCCGCGCGCGCCCGCTATCGCGCCCGGCCCATCTCGGGCCTGACGCCGAATGCGACGTCGAGCTCGGCTGCGCCGATGCTCAGTTCAGCTTCGAGCTCGCGCGGGCGCACCCCGAGCGCGTCGTCGTCGGCCTCGAGATCCGCGAGCGCGTGGCCGAGTGGGGCCAACGCGACGCCGCCGACGCCGCCCTGACCAACCTCCGGATCGCCTACTGCAACATCAACGTCGACCTCGACCGCGTGCTCGCTCCGGCCACCGTCGATCGCTTCCACCTGCTCTTCCCCGATCCGTGGTTCAAGGCCAAGCACCACAAGCGCCGCGTGATCGAGGCGCCGCTGCTCGCGGTGCTCCACTCGCGCCTGCGCCCCGGCGGCGAGCTGCACTTCGCCAGCGACATCTACGAGGTCGCCCTCGAGGCGATGGCGGAGGTCGACGGCGATCCGCACAGCGGCTTCGTGAACCTCGTCGGTCCGTGGCGCTTCGCGCGGGACAACCCCTACGGCGCCCGGTCCAAGCGCGAGGCCAAGACGCTCGGCCGCGGCGATCGGGTGTGGCGGCTGCGGTGGCGCCGGCTCGACGACGCGCCCGGCTGACTCCGCGCCCGGCTCAGGAGCCCGACGCGAGCACGTCGATCGTCGGCAGGAACAGCGCATCGGGCAGCACCATGCAGTTCTCGTAGGCCGCCGCCTCGGCGTCGCGGGTCTCGGGCGTGGCCGCGTCGACCTTGCCGCCGACCACGTCGACGCACGTGCAGAAGCTCTTGGCGGCCTCGAACGTGTCCGCGTTCGCGCAGCTCTCCCGCTGCCGCGCCAGCGTCCACTGGCGAAACGGGAGCTGGCAGTCGAGCGACGGGTACTCCGTGCCCAACACGCAACCGCAGAGCTGCTCGTCGCGCTCCGGATCGAGCGCCGTGGTGCAGAGCGCCTGCATGTACGCGTCTTCGGCGCGCAGGCGGCCGTCGAGATCGCGGGCACCCCCGAGCACCGCGTTGACCAGCGCGGGGATGACCCAGGCCACCATCACGACCCCGACCGGCACGGCCAGGGCGAGGCCGACGAGGATGCCAGGCCAGCGGGACCGGGGTGGGTCATCGAGGTGGGCAAGGATCGCCACGGCGAAGCACTCTAACGCGCGACCGGCCGGAACGACGACAGGCGGTGCACGGCGCCCAGGACGTGCGACCGCGCACATCTCGGGCCGCCGCGAGCCGATCGCGCGGCACCGGGCGCCGCGACGCCGCCCGAGCCCCTGGGATGGTTCGGGCGCAAGCCATCCCCCCGGCCGTCGTTGGTCCCGCGATCCCTTGTCCCGGCCGCGCGCGCGTACGATACTCCGCCCCCGGTCGTCGGGCGGACACGCCGAGCCGACAACCCGAGGTCGATTCCATGCGTCGCATCGCGCTCGTCCGTCCCGCACTCTGTTCCGTGCTGATCCTCGCGGTCGGCGTTGCGCCGTGGAACGCGGCGATGGCCGCACCGGCAGCAGGATCGAAGGCGGCCGCGCCAACGACCGCCGCGCCGACGACGACCGCCGCGCCCACCGACACCGCGACGCCTCCGGCGGAGACACCGCCCGGCGAGACGCCTCCCGGCGAGACGCCGCCGCCCGGTGAGACGCCGCCCGGCGAGACACCGCCCGGCGAGACACCGCCCGGCGAGACACCGCCCGGCGAGACACCGCCCGGTGAGACCGGCGAGACGCCGCCGCCCGAGGCCACGCCGGAGACTCCGCCCGAGCCCGAGACCCCGCCGCCGCCGGTCGTCGCGCCCCCGGACCCGATGGCCGATCGCCCGCCGGAGCCGCAGGTCGGCGGCAAGCCGCGCAAGGGTGTGAACCTCATGATCGCCGGCGGCAGCGTGCTCGCCGTCGGTCTCGCGAGCACGATCACCTTCGGGCTCGTGACGCGCAACTGCAAGTACGACGGCCCGCTGCAGTGCAAGTACCAGGAGCAGGACCAGTTCCTGATCCCGATGGGCGCCGCGGTGACCCTGCTCGGCGCGATGCTCCTGGGCGTCGGCGCGGGCTACTACGTCGGCTACAAGAAGTGGGAGCGCTGGACCCCCGAGGTCGCCGCCGCCGAGAAGGCGAAGCAGGACAAGCGCAAGCGTCGTGGGCGCGGCAGCAAGCAGACCGCGTTCGCACCGTCGATGATCCGTGGCGGCGCTGCGATGGTCGTCGGCGGCCGCTTCTAGCGTCGCGCGTCGAGCAGCACCTTCAGCGTGCCGGGCGTCGCCGCGAGCACGAGGGCCTCGCGCGCCTCGTGCAGCCGCCGCACGTGATCGATGAGCACGCGCGGATCGATCGATCCCTCGGCGAGGGCTGCGAGGGCCGGCGCGAAGTCACCGCAGCGTGATCCGACGAGCGTCACCTCGTCGACGACGACGCCGGAGATCGCGAGGGTGCTCGCGCCGTGGACGGTGCTCTTCAGCACGACGGTGCCCCGCGGTGCGACGAGCTCGAGCGCGCAGGCGAGTCCGGCGGAGGAACCGGTGGCCTCGACGACCCAGCGCGCGTCGCCGCGGCGCAGCGCGGCGATCTCTGGCGTGCGCGCGCCGAAGCCCGCTGCGATCGCGCGCTTGCGTGGGTGTCGGCCGACGAGGCTCACGTCGCAGCCGTGACGACGCAGGACCATCGCCACGAGCAGGCCGAGCTTGCCATCGCCGAGCACGACCACCGGATCGCCGGGTGGGATCGGCACCTGCGCGAGGATCTCGAGGGCGGCGGCGAGCGGCTCGGTGAACACGGCGAGCTCGTCCGGCACATGCTCGGGCACCGCGTGGAGGTTCGCCGTCGGCACGCACACCGCCTCGGCGAAGCAGCCGTCGTGGTCGCGGATGCCGATGACGCGGCGCGCGGCGCAGTGGCGACCGAGCCCGGCCGCGCAGCGATCGCACGCCCCGCACGCGGCGTTGATCTCCGCGACGACGCGCCGGCCCGCCCACGCGGGGTCTGCGTCCGGGGCCACCTCGCCGACGAACTCGTGGCCGAGCGTCCCGCGGAACGCGGCGTAGCCCCGCGTGATCTCGAGATCGGTGCTGCAGATCCCCGCCATGCGCACGAGCACGCGGGTCTCGCCGACTTCGGGCACCGGCACGTCCACCGAGGCGACCGACACCGCACCATCGAAGCGAACCGCGAGCATCGCTCGCACGGTAGCATCGCCGTCGCTTGTGCGAGGGAGCCGGTCGCGGCTACCCTAGCGCGCCCGGAGGAGTGGCCGAGCGGTTGATGGCGGCGGACTTGAAATCCGTTGTGCTCGAAAGGGTACCGGGGGTTCGAATCCCTCCTCCTCCGCCAGCAGGGGGTTGGAGGAACGCAAGAGCGTTCCCCCAACCCCCTGCTCCGTGCCCGTGCCCGTGCCCGTGCCCGTACCCGACCCGTACCCGATCAATCCTCATCCTCGTCGTGCACGACCGCCGGCAGCGCCGTCGCCCCGACGATCCCGTTGCGCTCCACCACCTCACGCACCCCCTCCGCGGGCCCCTGGATCAGCGTCACCGATCGCTCCTCCCGCAGCACCCGCTCGATCTGAGCCTTCACCGCGGCGGGCTCGAGCGTCGCCACGCGACGCGCGAGCTCCGTGAAGTACTCCGCTTCCCGCCCCGCCCGCGCCGCCTGGGCGAGCTGCCCGGCGAGCAGCCGCGCGTCCGCCTGCGCGTTGAGCATCGCCCGCAGCACGTTGCGTCGCGCGAACGCGAACTGCTGATCGAAGTCCTTGCCCTCGCGTAGCCCCTGCACCGCGCCGCGGATCGCCGCGAGCCCATCGCCCGCCCGCGCGCTGTCCAGCGATCCCCCGATCTCGATCCGCGGCCGATCGGTGTCGAGCCGCGCGTACACGCCGTAGCTCGCGCCGAGCGTCTGCCGCACGCTGCTCACCCCGAAGTTGAGCATGTCGGCGAGCACCGCCAGCGCCGCGTGGTCATCGCCGTACGCGGTCGCCATCGGGTACGCGATCGTGACGTCGGTCTGCGCCCGCTCGGCGTCCACCTCGGTGAAGTGGCGGATCTTGCCGGGCTTGGGCTCGGGCGCTGGCGTGCGCGCGGCGGTCTGCTTGGGCTGGTTCCACGTCAGCCGCGCATCGCGGAGCACCGGCTTGCCGAAGAACGCCTCGACGTACTTGATCGTCAGCTCGAGGTCGAAGCCACCCGTGATGATGAGCGTGCTGTTCGCAGCCCGGTAGTGCTTGGCGCGGAACGCCTCGACGTCGCGCAGGGTCACGTCGCGGAGATCCTTGGGATCGTCGATCAGCTCGCGGACGTGCGGGTGACCCTTGCCGTACAGCGCGATCGCGAACGCGTTGGCCCGCGCCGCCGCCTGGCGCACGAACTTCTTCTCGAGCTCCTTCTTGCGCCGCGCCTTCCAGCCCTCGAGCGCGCCCGCGGCGTACTCGGCTTGGATCACGCGCTCGCTCAGCCCGGCGACGAGGAAGTCGATGTAGATCGCCAGGCTGCGCGTCACGAACGTGCTGCTGGTGCGCCCGACGTCCCAGTCGAAGATGCCGCCGGCGGAGTCGAAGAAGCTCATGAGGTTGCGGGCCTCGAGATCGTCGCGCGGCCCGAACATCATCGCGCACAGCTCGGCGAGGTCCGGCTGCGCTCCGCCGTCGCGCGTGCCGGCGCCGACGATGAGCTGCATCTCCATCACCGGAACATCGGTCGACTGCACGAGGACCACCCGCATGCCGTTGTCGAGCGTGAGCTCGAGCGACTGACCTTCGGGGGGCGCGATGTCCTGCAGCTCGAGCGGCCGTTGGGCCTCGGCCGGGTCGATGTCCTCGGGGACCGCGAGGTTCTCCTCGGACTTGGGCTGGTAGTCGAACTCGGCGCGATCGGCCTTGGGCTTGTCCTTGCTGCCGTCGGGCACGACCTTCACCACCATCGCCGCCTCGCGGGCGAAGATGCGGCGCCCCGCCGCCTGGGCGTCGACGGCGGTCAGCGTGTCGAGCTCGGCGAGGTCGGCCCCGATGAACCCGGCCTTCTCGCCCTCCTCGAGGTAGTCCGCGTAGGTGCCCGAGCGCGCGAACACGGTCGAGATCCCGTCGAGCAGCTGCAGGCGCGCGCGTTGCCGGGCCGAGTCGTAGCTGCCCTCGTACTCGTCGCCCTCGACGTTCGCCGCGAAGCCGCGGCTCGTCGCGTCGAGCACCTCGTCGACGGCGCGATCGAGATCGCGGGCCTTCTCGGTCTCGACGCCGACGCCGAACACCGACGCCTCCTTGCCGCCGAGGAACGCCGGGTAGAACCGCTTCACCACGCTGCCCTGCCTCGTGCCGACGAAGAACGAGACCGACAGGAACAGGGTCTCGATCGCCGCCTGCGAGGCGATGTAGTCCGCGGTGAAGCGCTTGGGCAGCTTGAAGAGCACGACGGCCGTCGGCTTCTTCACCGGCGCGACGACCTCGGCCTGCTTGGTCGAGAACGTCGGCGGCGGCACCGGCGGACGCGGCGGCGCGGCGACGTCGGGCAGCGGCTCGAGGTACTTGTCGGCGAGCTTGCGCACCTCGTCGGGGTCGACGTCGCCGGTGATCACCACCGTCGCCTGGCTCGGCGTGTAGTAGCGCTCGATGAACTTGCACGCGTCCGCGGGAGTGATCGACGTGAGGTCACCGTCGGCGCCCAGCACCTTGCGGCGGTATGGGTGCCCCTCGGGGAACGCGAGCTCGTTGATCGCGTCGTACACGAACAAGTCGACGCCTTGCCCGCGCCACCGGTGCTCGTTGCGGACCACCTCGCGCTCGCGCAGGAACGAGTTCTCGTCGACCGCGCTGCAGTCGTAGTCGAGCCGCAGCGCGGTGTACTTCATGTACGTCTCGAGATCGTCCGCCATGCCGGTGTGCATGTAGTGGGTCTCGTCGCTCGACGTGTACGCGTTGAACGTCAGCGTGTGCTGCGGCAGATCCGACATCAGCTTCGGCGTGCCCGGGCCGTTGCTCGGCATCTGGAACATCAGGTGCTCGACGAAGTGGGCCATGCCGCCCTTGCCCTCGGGATCCTCGCGCGAGCCGACCTGCTGCCGCACGTCGAACTGGACCAGCCGCGTATAGGCGTCGGGCACCACGAACAGCACGAGGCCGTTCTCGTACTGCTTGAGGAAGCCGCTGCCCGGCACCTGCAGCGTGCGGTCGGGCGTGGGCAACGCCGTGGCGCCCGACGTCACGTTGCGCGTGCACGCCAGGGTCAGCAAGGATGCGATCGAGAGTCCGACGACGAGACGCCTGCCTGGGTCCATGCCGCCGATGTTACGGCGGCGCGGCGGCAGGTTCGAGGGTCGCGTTGCTCGACAGCGCGATGGGCCCCACCAGCTCGGTCTGCGCGTGCGTCACGTGGGCCCGGGCGCGGGCGTCGACGGCCGCGGTCGAGCCCTCGATGCGGCCGCCGACGAGGGTCACCTGGGCCTCGGCGCTCGCCGAGATCGCGGTCTTCGCGGCGAAGGAGACCTCCGCGATGTCCAAACGGCCGCCCATGATCGAGAACCCGACCTCGGGCGTGCCGACGATCGTCGTGCCGGAGATCGTGACCGAGCCGTGGAGCTGTTCGATGACCTTGGTGCGCGGACGCAGCGTCCCGCCGGCGATCGTCACCTCGGAGCGCAGCATCACGTGGGCGATCACGTCGGCCGTGATGTCGCAGTCGATGAGCTGCAGCTGACAGCCGTACATCGTCTGGAACGCGGTGCCGTCGAGGACGAGGGTCTCCTTCTCGAAGCGGAACTTGTCGCCGAGCTTGCAGATGAGCTTCGACGTGCCGTCCCATCCCGGCCGACGGAAGCCGCCCTCGTCGGCCTTCGCGTCGGCGTCCATCATCATCACGCCGGCGAGCGTGGCCGAGACGATCTCGTCGTTGTCGGACTCGAGCAGGGCCTGCAGCGCCTCGGGGTCGGCATCCTTGCCGCGCATGAGGTCCATCAGCGCGCGCTTGCCCGCGCGCTGCGTGTCGTCGAGCACGGGCGGCGTCGTCGGATCGACGGGCGCGGGTGGGGCCGGAGCCGGCCTCGCGACCGCCGTCGGCGCGAGGATCGGCGAGGCGACCGCGCTCGGCTCGTCGGACACCTCGGGCGGCGCGCGCTCGATCGAGACGACGTCCGAGTCGTCGACGACGTTGCGATCGCGCGTCAGCCACCACGTGATCCCGCCGATCGATCCCACTGCGACGATGGCCGCGCCCGCGATGGCGGCCGCGAGCGCGGTCGTGTTGGTCTGGGGCACACGCGCGCGCTCGAGGGTCGCGAGCAGCACCGCCATGGACGCCGTGCGCATGCGCGGGTCGATCGCGAGCCCGCCGAGCACGGCGCCGAGGATCGCCGGCGGTACCGGAGAGGACGCCGGCACCGCGCGGATCTTGCCGCGCACGAGGTTGTGCAGCAGCTCGGGCAGCGAGCTGCCGGCGAAGGGCCGCGCGCCCCACAGCGCCTCGTACAGCACGACCGCGAAGGCGAACACGTCGCTGCGGGCGTCGGCGCGGCCCTCGAACTGCTCGGGGGCCATGTACGCCGGCGTGCCGGGCATCGAGCCGGTGCGGGTGAGATCGGGCCCGAGCGCGCCCTGCCCGGGGGAATCCTCGATCGCGGCGGGCTGCGGCGACGAGGCCATCCCGCGCGCGATGCCGAAGTCGGCGACGCGCACCCGCCCATCGGCGCCGACGAGCACGTTGTCGGGCTTGAAGTCGCGGTGGATGATCCCCGCGGCGTGGGCCGCCTGCAGCCCACGACCGGCCTGGAGGCACACCTCGAGCGCCATCCGCCAGTCGTGGGGCCCCGCGGCCAGCCACGCGCGCAGCGACGAGCCGTGGACGAACTCCATCGCGATGTAGAGATCGCCGTCGTGCATGCCGACGTCGTAGACGCCGACCACGTTGGGGTGATCGAGCCGCGCCATCGCCCGGGCCTCGCGCTCGAGCCGCGCCGTGTCGGTGCCGAGCGTGCGCTGCAGCTTGAGCGCGACGGGTCGATCGAGCCTCAGGTGGTGCGCGCGGTAGACCACGCCCATCGCCCCGGCCCCGATCACGTCGTCGATGCGGTAGTGCCCGTCGACGATCGTGCCCGGCGGCAGCGGCGGGCGGGAGATCGCCGCCTGGGGCTCGGCCGTCGAGATCGAGCCCAGCGTGTTGCGGGTCTGCGACGCCAGCCCCGGCTGCGTGGCGGGGCCGGGCAGCCACGTCGGCACCTCGTCCGAGGGCGTCGCCTGCCCCGGGATCGGCGTGTGCGTCGGCGCGTTCGGATCGACCGGGCCCATCGCGGGCCGAGCGTAGCACCGGCCCCGCGTCCGCGGAGGCGCCGCGGCCGGTACACTGGCGGCGCCGTGCGCGTCGAGCTCTCCGGGACCGAGGTGCACACGATCGAGTGCAGCGGCGTGGTGCCGTGCGCCGCCGCGAGGTCGCGCGTGCCGGCGTCGCTCGCCCTGCGCGAGCAGGACGGCGGCGCGCCGGTCGGCCTGCTGGTGTTCGCGATGCGGGGCCTCGGCGCGACCCTGCCGCTGCGGATCGGCCCGCGCTTCGACTATGGCGAGGTGTTGTGGCGCATCGGCGTCGTGTGGCGCGGCGAGCCGGCGTGGTTCGCCGTCGCGTGCGACCTCGACCGCGCGTCGATCCGCACGATGGGCAAGTGGATGGTGCGCTACCCGACGCGTCGCGCCGCGATCGACGTCCGCGCGGCGGGGGCGAGCGTGCGCGCGGCGGCTGGGACCCTCGAGGTCGCCGCCGTCGCCACCGCGATCACCCCCGACGCGGCCGTCCCGCTGCCGCTGCTCGTGGGCACCGACGGCGCGCTCTTCCGCATCCCGTGGCGCGAGGATCCGGCACCGCACCGCCGCGAGGCCGCGATCACCGTGCGGGACGCCGGGCTCGTCGACGCGACGCTCGGCGCGGCCGTGCGCTGGGATCCGACCGGACTCGTGCACGCGGGGCGGATCCACCGCTGCGGCATCGCCACGCGGATCTGATCGCCGCCGCGTCACGCCCGCGAGCGCGCGCATCGGCGCCGTTGTACCCTCCGCCGGTGGGCGAGGCCCCGCTCGAACCACGCTCGGTGTGTCCCCGTTGCCGGCGCCCCACGAGCGTCTGCTACTGCCGGCACCTCGCGTCGATCCCGACGCGCACGCGCGTGGTGTTCTTGCAGCACCCGCGCGAGCGGACGATGGCGATCGGCACCGCCCGCATGGCGAGCCTGTGCCTGCCCAACTCGGAGCTGCACGTCGGCGCGCGCTGGGACGCCGCGTCGGGGAGCCTCGGCCGCGCGCTCTCCGATCCCGATCGCCCCGCCGCGCTGCTGTACCCCGGCGAGGGCGCGATCGACATCATCTCCGCGCCGCCCTCGACCCCGATCACGCTCGTGGTCGTCGACGGCACGTGGTCGCAGGCCAAGAAGATCGTCCGCCACAGCCCGATCCTCGCCGGCCTGCCGCGCTACGCCTTCGTGCCGCCGGCCCCGAGCGAGTACCGGATCCGCCGCGAGCCCCGCGACGACTACGTGTCGACGATCGAGGCGCTCGTGCACGTGCTCGGCGCGCTCGAGGGGGATGCCGCCCGCTTCGCGCCGTTGCTCACCCCGTTCCGCGCGATGATCGACACGCAGATCGAGCACATCGAGCAGCGACGGAGCCCGCGGGCGCGGATCAACCCCCGGCCGCCGCGGGTCCGGCCGCAGCTGCCCGAGCCCCTGCGCGCGCGACCGGCCGACGTCGTCTGTGTCTTCGGCGACGCGAACGGCTGGCCCCACGACAGCCCGCGACGTGGCCGCGGGGGCCTGGCCGATCTGCTGCGCTGGGTCGCGATTCGGCCCGCGACCGGCGAGGTGTTCGCCGCGACGATCGCACCGCTCGCCGAGCTCGCCGCGGGCACCAGCGATCAGGTCGGCCTGCCGGCGGCGGAGCTCCTCGCCGGCAGCACCCACGGCGACTTCGTGGACCAGTGGTCCGCGTTCGTGCGTCCCGACGATGTGCTGTGCGCCTGGGGCGATCACTCGCTGCGACTGCTCGCGTCGGTCGGGGCACTCGGCGATCGCACCGCGATCGATCTGCGGCAGGTCGCCGCGATGATCGACAGCCGCCGACCCGGATCGGTCGAGCAGTACCACCGCGGCGCGGGGTTGCCGGAGCCGACCGCGATCGGCCCGGGTCGGGCCGCGCGTCGCGTCGCGCAGCTCGCGGCGATCCTCGAGCACATGCGCACGCGCGCATGACTCGAGGCGCGAGCGCTGCGACCGCGGCGATGATCGTGTGCCCACCACCGCGCGCGGTCGTCCGCGCAAGCGATGCGTGCCATCGTCGATTGCTTCCCCCTAGCGCGCGCGCCTAGGCTTCGCCGCTCATGCGCATGTCGATCCGTCCTGTATTCGCCTTTGCCCTGGTCCTCGTCGCCTGCGGAGGAGACGACGCTGGAACCACCGACGCGGCGACCTCCTCGGG
>LNFB01000384.1 GCA_001464385.1 Deltaproteobacteria bacterium Ga0077550
CGCGACGGCGACCGACGGGTCGTTCGCGCCCAGGGCATCCACGAGGATCGACAGGGCCTCGTTCTGGCGGCGCAGCGCCTCCTCGAACCGATGCCGCTTGTTCGCGATGATGCCGAGGTTGAGCAGGAGGTGCGCGACCTTCGGGTGGCGGTGGCCGAAGACCTGCTCGCGCAGCGCCATCGCCTCGGTGAAGACGCGCTCGGCGTCGTCGAAGCGCAGCTCGTCCATGTAGAGCGTGCCGAGGTTGTTGAGCGGCTCGCTGGTCAGCGGGTGGTCGGGGCCGAGCAGCGCGATCCAGTACTCGCGCGCGCGCAGATAGGCGGCCTCGGCGTCGGCGTAGCGACGCTGGGCGCGGTAGACGAAGCCGATCGCGTTGTTGGCGGAGGCGAGCACCGTGAGCGCGGAGCCGTCCTCCACCGCGGCGAGGTTCGCCAGCGCCTGCTCGAGCAGGACCTGGGCGTCGTCGTAGCGACCCTCGCGCTCTCGGATGCCCGCGGCGGTCTGCTGCCACTCCGCGCGCTCGAGCGTCGACTCGCCGGTGCGCTCGACCCAGGCGTCGGCCACCGCGAGCCAGGCCTCCGCGTCCGCGAAGCGGCCCTGTTGCACGCCGATGACCGACGCGAGCGCCACCGAGGTGTCGCGCGCGGCGTCGTCGTAGCCGTGGATCACGGCGCGGCGGAAGCTGATCTCGAGCTCGTGCTGCGCCTCGGCGAACCGTCCCTCGGAGCGGTGGATGCCGGCCAGCATCGCGTGCAGTCGGATCGCGAGGCCGGGCCACTGCGATCGATCGACCAGCGTCACGACGGGCTCGAGCGTCTCGCGGGCCCGCGGGATGCGACCCGATCGCTCCTGGGCCTCGGCGCGGTCGAGGATCTCGGAGAGCTCTGCGACCTCGTCGGCGAGCTCCGGGGGCACCTGGGCGTGCTCCCCCGACTCGAGCCGGGCGGCCTCGCTGCAGCGCGCGGGCTCCGGCAGCTCCGCGACCGCCTCACCCACCGCGCTGACCAACGCGGCGTCGAACTGCTCGAACTCGGTGAGCAGCGCGTCGAGCTGGCGCTTGCCGGCGTCGAGGCACGCCATGCGGCGATCGAGCAGGACCGCCGATTGCTCGCCGCGGCGGTGGGCCTCGCAGGCATCGCGGTGCTGCGTCGTCCACTCGTCGCGCAGCCCGTCGATCGCCTCGGCGGCGCGCGTCCACGTCGCGGCTGCGCCAGCGTCGACGAAGCCGCGGGCGATGACGGCGCTGCGGCTGTCGTTCCAGATGGTGGCGAACGCGTCGCCGCCACCGCGGCACGCGTCGGAGCCCGACGAGGCGAGCAGGACCGCGAGCCCGGCACCGCCGATCGCCGCGGCGCCGACGGCCCAGCGCGCCCGCTGGCTCCGGCGCGGTCGCAGCTGCTCGAGCGCGGCCAGCAACGCGCCCATCTCGGGGTGGCGCGTCTCCGGGTCGACGGCGAGCCCCTTGCGCAGCACCGGCAGCAGCCGGGGCGGCACGCCGGGGACGCGCGGGGGCTCGGCGAAGTTGCCCTGCAGCACGTTGAGCACCAGCGCCCCGACCTTCTCGCCGCCGAACGGCGGGGAGCCGTACACGGCGCGGTACAGCGCGACGCAGAAGCTGAACTGGTCCGAGCGCGCATCGACCGGGTTGCCGCGCAGCTGCTCGGGCGACATGAACGCGGGCGTGCCGACGAACTGCCCGGTGCGCGTGAGCCGATCGAGCGAGGCGTCGACGTCCGCGAGGTCGAGGGGCGCCGCATCGGTGCCCCCGTCGTCGGCGAGGCGCGCGATGCCGAAGTCGATGAGCCGCACCCGACCGTCGTCGCCGACGACCACGTTGTGGGGCTTGAAATCGCGATGCACCAGGCGGGCGCCGTGGACGGCGAGCAGCCCACGCCCGGCCTGGACGAACGCGTCGAGGATCTCGGCGAAGCCGCGCGGCTGCTCGAGCCAGTCGCCCAGCGACTCGCCGCGCACGAACTCCATCGCGAGGTAGACGTCGTCGCCGAGCTCGCCGACCTCGAACACCTGCACGACGTTGGGGTGGTTGAGGCGCGCGAGCGCCTTCGCCTCGCGGAGCATCCGCTCGCGCGAGCGATCCGAGCGGTCGTCGCTGACGAGGACCTTGATCGCGACGCGGCGGTCGAGCGTCTCGTCGAAGGCCGACCACACGGTGCCCATGCCGCCTGCGCCGAGGCGGCGCAGGATCGTGTAGCGACCCACGCGCGCGGGCTGCGTGTGATCCGCCGTGGTGGGCGGCGGTCCGACGTCGACCGTCTCGACGAGCGTGGCACTGCGCTGCCGCGAGTCCAGGACCGCGTCGGGCTTGCTCACGGGCTCCTGGGCCGAGGGCTTCATCGGTAACTCGCCCATGATACCCTCCGTTTTCACTCACGTAGGTCTCCGTTGCCCAACCCCGTTCGAACGTCTCCGACCGCGCGCTTCCGGGTCGTCGCCCTGCTCGAGGGGCTGTCGCTGCTGGCACTCTTCGGCGTGGCGATGCCGCTCAAGTACATGGCCGGAATGCCACAGGCCGTGCGCATCGTCGGGTGGCTGCACGGCGTGCTGTTCATCTGGTACCTCGCCGAGGTCGCCGACCTCGCGCTGCGCAAGGTGTGGGGCCGGCGCATGGTCGCGCTGGCGATGCTGATGTCGTCGGTGCCCGCGGGCGCGTTCTGGTTCGATCGTCGCCTGCGCCGCGACGAGGCCGCCGCCGCGTGAGCCCGCACGCGTGAGCCCGCCTGGTATCGTCCCCGACCGATGATCCGCGCCCTGGTCCTCTGCGCACTGCTCCCCCTGTCGTGCACCGGCGCGACCCCGCCCAAGTCGGGGGCCGCCGAGGCGGCGAAGGCCCCGCCCGCCGACGAGACGCCGGTCGCGCCGGCGCTGCTCGATCCCGACGCGGCGACCGCGACCGCGCCCGACGACTACGCGGTGGAGTTCACGACGACCGAGGGCAAGTTCGTCGTCACCGTGCACCGGGCGTGGGCGCCCATCGGCGCCGATCGTTTCTACAACCTGGTGCGCCTCGGCTTCTACGACGACATCGCGTTCTTCCGCGTGGTCGAGGGCTTCATGGTCCAGTTCGGGCTGCACGGCGCGCCGAAGGTGAACACCGCGTGGAAGATCGCGCGGATCGCCGACGACAAGCGCACGCAGTCCAATCGCAAGGGCACGATCAGCTTCGCGAACTCGGGGCCGAACACGCGCACGACCCAGGTGTTCATCAACTTCAACGACAACCTCCCGCTCGATCAGATGGGCTTCGCGCCGTTCGGCGAGGTCACCGCGGGCATGGACGTCGTGATGAAGCTCCACGCGGGCTACGGCGATGGGCCGCCGTCGGGGCCGGGGCCCGACCAGCGGGAGATCGAGCGCAACGGCAACTCGTACCTGCGCCGCCGCTACCCGGAGCTCGACTGGATCGAGCGGGCGACGATCGTGTCGAAACCGTGAACGGCGACGGGTCGCGCGGGGCCCCGTGAGCGGCTACCCTCCGCCCGACGATGGTCGAACCCTCCGAACGACGCCCGAAGGCGGTGCTGGTCGCCGTGCAGCTGCCCGGCGTGAGCGACGAGGCCCACGCGGCCGACGTCGCCGAGCTCGGGCGGCTCGCGACCACGCTGGGGCTCGACATCATCGGGCGGATCTCGCAGCGGCGTGACCGCATCTCGCCGGCCTCCGTGCTCGGCGGGGGCAAGCTGCGCGAGCTCGCCGACTGGACGGGCGGCGACGGCGACACCACCCCGACGATCGCCTCGCGCGACAAGGCCCAGCAGCGCAAGGACCGGCTCGCCGCGCGGGACGGCGACGTCGAGGACGACGATGCGCTCGAGGTCGACGACGACGAGTTCCCGGACGACGACGACGACACCATCGTCGACGAGCCGAGTGACGGCGGCGACGCCCCGCGCCGGGTGCTGCCGCCGGATCAACGCGCCGAGGTGGTGGTCGTCGACCACGAGCTGTCGCCGCGGATGCAGCGCAACCTCGAGCGGGCCACCGGCGCCGAGGTCCTCGATCGCACCCACGTCATCGTCGAGATCTTCCATCGCCACGCCAAGAGCCGCGAGGCCCGGCTTCAGGTCGAGATCGCGCGGCTGAGCTACGTCGCGCCGCGGCTGCGCGAGGCGGGTGCGGGCGGCGATCGCCAGCGCGGCGGCATCGGTGGCAAGGGCGCCGGAGAGTCGGCGCTCGAGCTCGACCGCCGCAAGATCCGCGATCGGATCGCCGAGCTGCGCCGCGAGCTCGTCGGCATCGAGCGCGAGCACGCGACGCGCCGCGCATCGCGGCAGCAGCAGCGCCGCGTCGCCCTGGTCGGCTACACCAACGCGGGCAAGAGCTCGCTCATGCGCGCGCTGACGTCGAGCGGGGTCTACGTCGCCGACAAGCTGTTCGCGACACTCGACACCACGGTGCGGGCGCTGCGGCCCGAGACCGAGCCGCGGATCCTCGTCAGCGACACCGTCGGCTTCATCAAGAAGCTGCCCCACGAGCTGGTCGCGTCGTTCCGCTCGACCCTCGACGAGGCGCTCGAGGCGTCGCTGCTGCTGTTCATCGTCGACGCCGCCGATCCGACCTTCCGCGATCAGCTGCAGGTCACGCGCGACGTGCTCACGGGCATCGGCGCCGGCGAGGTGCCGTGGCGGCTGGTGCTCAACAAGCGCGATCGCCTCGACGAGGCCGCCCAGGCCGCGCTGCAGGTCGAGTACCCCGAGGCGATCCTCGTCAGCGCCCGCGACGAGGCCGACGTCCGCCGGGTCCGCGAGCTGATCGTCGCCTTCTTCGACGGCGCGCTCGAGGTCGAGGAGATCTTCGTACCGTACGCGGCCCACGCGGTGGTGAAGCACGTCTACGACGATGCGACCGTGCTCGCCGAGCAGCACGGCGACACGGGCACGGCGTACACGCTACGTGCGCCGAAATCGGTGCTGCAGCGGCTGCGCGAGCGCATCGACGCCGCGGGCTGACCCTCGACCGCCCTGTCGCGTTCGTTCAAGACGCGCCACGCCCCGGCGCGCTAGAACCTGGCCATGCACGCCCAAGGGTCCTTCGAGGTGACGATGAACCCCGAGCCGCCGCTCTTCGAGCAGGGTGGCCTCACCGTCGCGCGCGCGACGTTCGACAAGCGGTTCTCCGGCCCGCTCGACGCGACGAGCGTGGTGTGGTTCACGTCGGTCCGCACGCCGGATCCCGCCGCGGCCGCCTACGTCGCGATCGAGCGGATCGCCGGCACGCTCGACGGACGCGCCGGATCGTTCGTGGTGACCCACCACGCGACGAGCACCAGCGACGGTCGCTCGCTGGAGATCGCGATCGTGGCGGGCTCGGGGACCGACGCGCTGGCGGGGATCGCCGGACGCATGACGATCCGAATCGAGGGCGGGCGGCACGAGTACGAGATCGACTACACGCTGCCGGCGTGAGCGGTGGTTTCCAAGGTACACTCCCGCGCCATGGCGCTGACCGCGACGATGCGACGTTTCGAGGTCGCGCTCTCCGACTCCGACCGCGGGGTCTACGAGGCCCTCGATCTCCGGGTCGCGCAGCATCCGTCCGAGAGCGAGC
The DNA here is from genome assembly GCA_001464385.1 of Deltaproteobacteria bacterium Ga0077550. Taxonomy (GTDB): domain Bacteria; phylum Myxococcota_A; class Polyangia; order Nannocystales; family Nannocystaceae; genus Xiheibacterium; species Xiheibacterium aquaticum. Next base: position 5,566 of record LNFB01000384.1, read on the forward strand.
GGTACTTGGTCGCGCGCGTGCTGGCGCGAGCGCTCGAGCACGCCGAGGGCGTCGAGTTCAGCCGCGGGCTGGCGGCCGGCGAAGAGCCGGCGCTGTGGCAGCACGACCTGCGCGGCGATCTGCAGGCATGGATCGAGGTCGGCGTGCCGTCGACCGATCGCTTGCACCGCGCGAGCAAGACCGGGGCCCGCATCGTGATCTACACCTGGAAGGCGCCGGAGGAGCTCGCGCGCGAGATCGCCGAGGCGAAGGTGCATCGCGCCGGTGCGATCGAGATCCAGGTGCTCGAGCCGGCGTTCCTCGACGCGATCGTCGCGACGCTCGATCGCAACAACCGCTGGTCGCTGTCGATCTCGGGCGGGAGCCTGTACCTCGACGCGGGCGGCAAGTCGTTCGAGGGCGTGGTCGGTCGGGTGACGCCGGCGGGCTGACGCCCGTCAGCGCCCGTTCGTACCGTGTTCGTGCCGTCGGGCCCGAGACACTTGCACAACTGTTGGAACGCGGCGCCAGCCGGTTGCTGGTGCCCGTCTGCGCGGTGGCGGCCGCGAGGGACGAGGGCGCCCGTACGCTCGCGGTGCAACTCGGGTGCGTCTGATTCCGCGGCGCACCGCGCCGCCGCCATGTCGATCCTCCGCTACGCCTCGCTCTTCGTGCTCGTCGTCCCGTTGGCCGCCCACGCGGGGCCGGGCTCGCAGGAGGTCGTCGCGCTGCGGCTCGAGGTCGAGCAGCTCGCGCGCACGCTCGACGAGCACCGCGGCGCGGCGCAGGCCGAGCTTGCCGGGCTGCGGACCGAGCGGGCCGAGCTGCAGCGCCAGCTCCGGATGGCGCGGGTCCGCAACCGCACGCTCGTGAAGCTCGAGCAGCAGGACGCGGCGGCCGACGAGGCGAGGCAGGCGGCCGCCGACGAGTGGAACGCACCGGCCCGCGCCGCGGTCGCGGCGGCCCGTCTGCACGTCGAGCGCTCGCTGCCCTTCGCCACCGCCGGTCGCCTCGAGACGCTGGATCGGATCGACGCCGAGCTCGCGGGCGCGGTGGTCGACGTGGGCCGCGCGATGGAGCGGCTGTGGCGCTTCGTCGAGGAGGAGGCCGCGATGTCGCGCGAGGTGACGCTCGCCCGCCAACCGATCGCGTGGTCGCAGACCGAGGACGAACCGCGACTGTGCGACGTCCTGCGGATCGGAATGGCGCTGATGTACGCGCGCTGCGACGACGGTCAGCTCGGGTGGGCACGGCCGGGCCCACAGGCGTGGACGATGGAGGCGGTCACCGATCCGACGAGCACCGCGATCGTCGAGGCGCTGTTCGTCGCCGCCGAGGACAACGAGATCTTCGCGCCCCAGGTGCTGCTCGTCCCCGCGGAGCTCGATCATGCTCGCTAGCCTGGCCACGTTCGTGGTGGCTTCGGTGCTCGCGGCTCCGCCGTCGACCCTCGAGGCCGCGCGCCGCGACGAGGTCACCGCGCTCGCCGAGGAGCGCGACGCGCTGCGGCGTGCGATCGACGAGGCCGATGCGGCGAGCGCCACGGCGACCCGAGCGCTGACCACCGAGGTCGAGGGCCTCGCCGCCGAGCTCGAGCGGCTGCAGGCCGACAACGCCAGCCGCGAACGGAGGCTGCCGGTGGGCGAGCGGGCGCGTGCCAGCGAGACCCAGCAGCGCGCGCTGGTCGAGCTCGTCGGTCAGATGGGCACCTGGCTCTCGGCCCACGACGTGACCGTCGACGACGGGGGCGCGCCGTCGGCCCGCCTGCCCCGACGCATCGCCGCCGCGCTCGCGGAGGTGCGGCGCCGCGGCGGCCTGCGCGTCGAGGACGACGCGGTGTCCTTCGATCGACAGGGCGCCCCGCAGCGCGGCGCCGTGCTGCGAATCGGCGAGGTCGCGGCCGTGGCCTGGAACGACGCCGCGACGCCGCTGTTGCCCACGCCCGCGGGCCTGCAGGAGGTCGCGGGTGTGCCGGGACTGCGCGAGCGCGCTGGCGACGTCGAGCACGTCCGTGCGGTGCTCCACGATCCCGACGGCGAGGCCGACCCCGAGGCCTGGCTCGATCCGACGTGGCAGACGACGATGAAGCGCGGTGGCCCGCTGATGTGGGTGTTGCTCGGGCTCGGGATCGTCGCCGGCCTCATCGCGTTCGAGCGCACGATCATGATCGCGTGGATCGCCGCGCGCTGGCGTGCAGCGCTGCGCCGCATCGAGGCCCTCGCCCACGCCGATCCCGAGGCGCGCGCGCGGGGGCTCGCCGCCGAGCGCAGCTGGATCGCCGCGCCGCTGGTCATCGTCTCCAGCCAATCGGCGCACGACCTCGAGGACGCGCACGGCCGCGCGGAGGTCGAGGAGCGCGCGACGCAGGCGGTCATCGTCGCGCGCGAGCGGCTGTTCCGGCGGCTGTCGCTGCTGTCGCTGTGCGCCGGCGTCGCGCCGCTCGCCGGCCTGCTCGGCACCGTCAACGGCATGATCACCACCTTCTCGGTGGTGACGACCAAGGGCACCTCCGACGCGCAGATGCTCGCGGGCGGGATCTCGGTGGCGTTGCTGACCACCCAGGCGGGCCTGGCGATCGCGATCCCGGCGCTCATCGGTCACGCGCTGCTCAGCCGCGGGGCCCGGCGCGTCTTGGTCGCGATCGAGCAGGCCGTGCTGCGCCACATCCACGGCGTCGGCACGCACGACCACCACCCGCACCCCGATCGCGCGTCGCCGCAGGCCAGCCGGATCGCGGAGGCCGCCGCCGATGAGTGAGTCGCTCGCCCACGCGTCGGCCGCCATCGATGTGATGCTCGACGGCGGCGGCCCGATCGCGCGCGTGCTCGTCGTGATGTGCATGGTCCTGTGGGTGGTGGCGAGCTACCGCGCGTTCGTGCTGCGCCGCGGCTTCCGTGGGCCGCTCGAGGCGCTCGTGGCCCGCTGCTCGGCACCGGGCGCCTGCGCGACCGCCCACGACGACCCGCACGCGGGCGTCGTCGTCCGCTTCGTCCACCACGCCGCGCTGACCCTGCGCCAGCCCGACGCCTGCAACCACGACCTCGATCGCTGGTCGACCCACGAGACCGATCGCACCGAGAGCTACGCGGCCCTGCTGCACAGCCTCGTCGCCGCCGCGCCGCTGCTGGGCCTGCTCGGCACCGTCAGCGGCATGATCGAGACCTTCGCGTCGATGCACGGCGCGGCGGGGCACGCCACCGATCAGACGGTGGCCGGCGGGATCTCGGTCGCGCTCATCACCACCCAGCTCGGGCTCGTCATCGGCATCCCCGGCCTCGTCGCGGCGCGACTGCTCGACCGCGTGGCGGCGGCGCGCCGGCGTGAGATCCAGGGCGCGCGGGCCCTGCTGGCCCAGTCGTTCACGCAGGTGCTGCCATGAAGCTCGGCCAGCTCGGCGAGGAGAACCGCGAGGTCGGCGTCCTCGACATCACCCCGCTCATCGACATCGTCTTCATCCTGCTGATCTTCTTCGTCGTCACCACCACCTTCGTCCACGACCTCGGGATCGACGTCGAGCGGCCGCAGGCCACGACGGCGATCGAGCAGCCCGCGACGCTCGTGCGGGTCGCCGTGTCGGACCGCGGCGAGATCACGGTCGATGGTCGACCGACCAGCGCCTGGCGCGTCGAGGCCGAGGTCCGCGATCACTTGCTGCGCGACCGCGACGCCTCGGTGCTGCTCATCGCCGATCGCAGCGTCGTCGCCGACCAGCTGGTCGCGGTGATGGACGCGTGCCGCAAGGGCGGCGCGAAGCACGTCGCGCTGGCGGTCGAGGCCGCCGGCCGGGGCGGTGCGCCGTGAGCTGGCAGGGTGCGCTGCGGCTCGTGCTCGCGCTCGCGATCGCGACCGTGGCGACCGCCGCGTCGCTGCTCGCCGTGGTGTGGATGACGACCGAGCCCGCGCCGCCGCCGGCGGACGGCCCCGCGGCGCTGGCGGTGTACGAGATCGCCGCGCCGCCGCCGGTCGACGAGGCCGAGCCCGCCCCCGTGCTCGACGCGGCGCCCTCGCCCGCTGCGACGGCGCCGTCCGAGGCGGTCGCGGCCGCGAGCGCCCCGCCGCGCAGCTCCGCGCTGTCCTCGAGCGCGCTCGGTGGGTTCGCGCCCAGTGCGATCGGCGGACTGCCGGTGCTCGGCTCGGGCTTCATCGATCCCGGCGGCGCGCCTGCGTTGCCCGTGACCGACGACGGTGGCGGCGTCGACACGCCGGCGCGTCCGCTGTCGCGCCCTGCCCCGGCGTACCCCCGCGCGGCGCAGCGCGCCCGCACCGAGGGCCACGTGATCGTTCGGCTGCGCGTGGACGAGCGCGGCCGCGTCGTCGATGCCGTGGTGGTCGAGGCGACGCCACCGGGGGTGTTCGACGCGGTCGCGGTGCAGACCGCCAAGACCTACCGCTTCACCCCTGCGCGTCGCGGGGGAAAGGCGGTCTCCACCACGGTGCAGCAGCGCATCGTCTTTCGGTTGGCGCGATGAACCCCGCGGTCCTCCTCGTGCTCGTGTTGCTCGGACCTGTGCCCGCCGAGGCGGACGACGTCGATCCGAACCTCGTGTACGGCGAGATCGCGGCGCAGATCGAGGGCGATCACCTCGACGAGGCCGAGGCGCGCCTGGCCGCCGCCGCGCTGCCCGAGGCCGCGACGCGGCGGTTGGCCGGGTTGATCGCCCTGCGTCGCGGTCGCTTCGACGCGGCGGTCGGTCACTTCGAGGCCGCCCTCGCGGCGCGTCCGGACGACGCGGCGCTGCGGCTCTACCTCGCCAGCGCCGAGCTCGGTCGCGAGGACGCCAAGGCGGCGCTCGTCGCCCTCGAGGGCACGGCGAGCCTCGGCGAGACGGTGATCGCCCAGCCGCTGCTGCTTGCGCGCGCCCGCCAGGGCACGGGGGATCTCGACGGCGCGTACACCGTACTCGAGGCGGCGAGCCGGCGATTCCCCGCCGAGGTCGCGCCGCGCATCGAGCTGATGGCGCTGTGCGCCGATCAGGATCTCCGCGACGCGGCGCGGGCGTGGGCGAGCTCCGTCGTCGAGCTGCGCGGCGACGCCCTTCGCCGCGACGAGGCGGCGGCGATCTTCGCGGCGACGGGCAGCGACCCCGACGCGCTGCCGCTGCTCGAGGACCTCGTGCTGGCGCGGGGCGACGACGCCGAGCTGCGGGCTCGCCTCGCCTACGCGTGGGCGGGGCAGGGTCGGTGGTACGCCGCCGCGACGCTCTTCGAGCGCGCCTCGGGGAGCGGGGGCACCTACGCGTTCGAGGCCGCCGACCAGTACCGCATGGCCGGCTTCACCGCCCGCGCCCTGACGAACAACTCCCGCGTCGGTGATGCGGCGCGGCGCGCCGAGCAGCGCATCGACATCCTGTTCGGTGCGGGTGCGCTCTCGCGGGTCGTGGCGCTGCAGCCCGCGCTCGAGCGGGCGGGCGTCGCCCGGCCGGCCACGCGGATGCGGCTGGCCCACGCGCACTGGCGGCTCGGTCAATACGCCCGCGCCGCCGAGCTCGCGCGCGGGCTGCTCGACACCGACGAGGCCGATCGCGCGCGGAGCCTGCTGCGGGCGATCGGACGCGACGACACCTCGGCGACGACCACGACCGAGCCGGCCCCCGAGGGCGAGGGTCCGTAGGCGCCGGATGCTGCCGTCGTCCATGCTCGTGCTCGCCCTGGTGACGCCGCCGGCCGCGGAGCCGGGGTGCACGCTGCACGTGCAGGGGCGCGTCGTCGACGGCACCACCGGCGAGCATGTCCCGGGCGCGCGCGTGCAGCTCGGCGAGCGCGCGCCGCTGCTCACCGACGACGTGGGCCGCTACCGCATCGACGACGTCTGCCCCGGGGCGCAGTCGATCACGGTCGAGCGCGCGGACTACCACGCGGCGAGCCGCTCGGTGCGTGTGGTCGCCGACGCGAGCGTCGACTTCGCGCTCGATCCCCACGAGATCGAGCGCATCGACGACGTCGTGGTCGAGGCGCCGGCGCCCTCGCGCAGCGAGATGCGGGCCAGCACCACGCTCGACGCCGACGAGCTCGATCGCACCCGCGGTCGCAACCTCGCCGAGTCGATCGCGAAGATCCCCGGGGTCGCGGTCCTGCGCACCGGCGGCGGCGGCATGGGCAAGCCGATCATCCGCGGCCAGGACGAGCGCCGCAACCTCATCCTCTTCGATCGGGTCCGTCACGCCGGGCAGAAGTGGGGCGTCGATCATGCGCCCGAGATCGACCCGTTCGCCGCCGGGAGCATCACCGTGATCAAGGGCGCCGGCGGGATCCGCTGGGGCCCCGACGCGATCGGCGGCGTCGTGCTGGTCGATCCGCTGCCGCTGCGGCGCACCCCGGGCATCGCCGGGCGCGCGCACCTGGTCGGCGTCAGCAACGGCAAGCGCGGCGCGGTGGCGCTGGGCCTCGACGGCGCGCACCGTCGACTGCCCGGCTTCGCGTGGCGCCTCGAGGGCAACGTGACGCGGGGCGCGGCCGTCATCACGCCGCTGTATCCGCTCGACAACACCGGCACGCGGCAGTGGAACGTCGGCACCACGCTGGGGTACCTCTCGGACGCCTTCGACGTGCAGCTGAGCTGGCGGCGCAACGACAACAAGAGCGGCCTGTGCACGTGTCTGCGCAATGACTCACCCGACGACTTCCTGCAGAGCTTCGAGCTGGGCCGGCCGGTCAACTCGGATCTGTACTCGCGGGAGTATCGGATCGAGCGGGCGTTCCAGCACACGGTGCACGACCTGGCGATCGCGCGGACGCGGGTCGCGATCGGCGACGCGGGGGATCTCACCGCGACGTACTCCCTGCAGAACAACGACCGGCGCGAGTACGCGATCGTGCGCACGGGCGTCACCGGCCCGCAGTACCGGTTCGACCTGCGCACGCACGCCGGCGATCTCGTGTTCGAGCGCGCGGCCCTGCCCCTGGGCGACGACGTCGACGCGTACGGCACCTACGGCGCCGCGGTGCAGCACCAGGACAATCGCTACGACGCCAACCTCACGCTGATCCCCGACTACACCCAGACGATGGGCGGTGTGTTCGCGATCGAGCGGCTGGTGTGGCGACGCGTCGAGCTCGAGGTCGGCGCGCGCTACGACGGCATGCATCGGGAGGCCACGCTGACCGAGCGCGACTACGCGGCGCAGACGGGGACGGGGCGGCTGCAGGCGGCTCGGTGCACCCCGACGCCGGCGAACGGCGGGCGCTGCGGCTTCGACTTCCACACCGGGTCGGCGTCGCTCGGCGGGCTGCTGCGACCGGTGCCGAGCGTGCCGAGCTTCGAGGTGAAGCTCGACCTCGCCTCGGCGGGGCGGTTCCCCGCGATCGACGAGCAGTTCCTCAACGGCACCGCGCCGTCGTTCCCGATCCTCGGCATCGGCGACTCGCGGCTCGGCGTCGAGCGGACCTGGGGCTCGTCGCTCACGCTGTCGTACGCCAACGACTGGCTCGCGACCGACGGCTCGGCGTATGCCAACTACATCGACGACTACATCTACTTCGCGCCGCAGCCGTCGGACGGCCCGCTCGGCGTGAACGAGACCGTGCACGGCACCTACCCCGTGTTCGCGTTCCAGCCGGTCGGCGCGCTGTTCTACGGCGGCGAGTACGGGTTCCGCGTCGCGCCGCCCAAGTGGCCCGTCGAGCTCGACGGCCAGCTCGCGATCGTCCGCGCCCGCGACGTCCGCAACGACGCGTATCTCGTGTTCATCCCGCCCGATCGCTACCAGCTCGGCCTCACTTATCGCTGGCCCGACGTCGGCCGCATGCACGACGGGTTC
>LNFB01000385.1 GCA_001464385.1 Deltaproteobacteria bacterium Ga0077550
CTCAGCTCCCGCGGTCCTGGCACACCGCGTTCTCGCTCACGTTCACCTTCTTGCTGTCGGCCACCGCGGCCTTCGCCTTCGCGATGAACGCCGCGCGATCCTCGGCCGACAGCGCCCCGAGCACGAAGCACTCGTCGTGCTCGCCCTCGCGACCCCAGTGCCCGCGCGCGTGCACGACCCCCGCGACGCCGGCGATCGCCGCCTCGAGTCGCTCGGCCGCCGCGTGATCGGTGCCATCCCCCGGGCTGATGAAGCTGACGACGAGGTCGTAGTTGCGACCGGCTTCGACCGCGACGGGCTCGGTGGGCGCAGGCGTCGGCTCGCCTTCGACGGGCGGCTCCGTCGTCGGCGCCGGCTCGGCCGGCGGCTGCGTCGCCTCGGGCTGGCACGCGAGGGTCACGAGGATCGGACAGAGGGCGAGGGAGGAGAGGCGGCGCATTGGTTCGGCGCAGTGTGCCACGCGCTCACCGGCCCGCAACCGCGCGATCACCCCGCCGGCGGCTTGCACACGCCGCCCCCCGGGGCGATCTGCGCCTGGGTACGGAACGTGTTCAGCGTCTCCCAGTTCGGCGGCTCGAACTGCGGGATCGTCCCGTCCTCGCGCACGTTCGTCACGTGGTACGTGTGCTGATTCCAGATCCGACGCGCCGGGATCCACCGATCCTCGGCGTCGCGGATCGCCTGCAGCGTGGGGCTGCCGACGCCGTCCGAGCCGACGAGGATCTCGGCCGATCCATCGTTGTCGATGTCGGCCACCGTCGGGTACTCGGTCCACGTGCCGCTCGAACGCGGGGTCGACATCAGCACGCCGCCATCGATGTCGAACACCCAGCTCGTCGACTCGTCGGCGTAGATCGCCTGCGCGATCCCAGAGCCGAGGAAATCGAACGCGGTGCCGCCGGCTTGGCCGCTGAAGTCGACGACGTTGGCGACGAACACCGGCGCCTGATCGGCGTCGTAGACCCCGTAGTGCTGGTACGAGCTGATCGCGAACTCGGGCTCGTCGTCCCCGTCGAAGTCGTGGACGTTGACCGGACGGTTCCAGTCCCCGGACTCGCCGGTGGGGGCGAAGTTCGACCATTTCACGGCGCCGTCGTGCTCGAGGATCCAGATGCCGAGCTCGCTGGCCACCAGCACCTCGGGCTGGGGATCGGCGTCGAGGTTCGCGACCTGCGGATACGCGGTGATCGCCGTGACCTGGGCCTGGAGATCGCCCCGCACGTAGTACTCGGTGCCGTCGTGGTGATACGCCGCGTGGCCGAAGATCGCCTCGAGGTCGCCGTCGCCGTCGAGATCCGCGGCCGTCGACGCGCTGTAGAGCCCGTCGAAGGGGGCGGTGAAGATCGTCGCGCCAGTGTGATCGAAGACGTTGCTGCCGGCGATGATCTCGACGTCGCCGTCGTTGTCGAGATCGGCGAGGGCGATGGCGCCGGTCTGACTCGACGCCCACACCCCGGTGCTGGTCCACTTCGGGCTCCCGTCGTGCTCGTACGCGACGAGCTGGCCGCCGACCTGCGCGGTGACGATCTCGACCAGGCCGTCGCCGTCGATGTCGCCGAGCGCGGGCGTCACCCCGAGCTGCGCGCCCTGGCCGAACATCGTCTGCAGCATGCCGGTGTCGCCGGCGATCGACACGATCGTGCCGGGCCCGCTCTCACCCTGGTTGCCGATCACGGTGATCACGTCGGGGATGTCGCAGAGATCGATCGCGCCGTCGCCGTTGTCGTCGGTGAGGTTCGCGACCAAGGGCGAGGTCATGCACGCCACCAGCCCGTTGGGCCCGGTGAACGCCCACTGCACCTCGGGCGCGAAGCTGTCGGGCGGCGCGACCTCCTCGCATGGGCCGGCCCCGCTGATTTCGCCGTCGTCGACCTTGCACAGGTTCGGGGGCGGGCCCGAGTCCGTGCCCGAGTCGCCGACGCCGACGTCGAACAACGCGCCGTGGGTGGTGCCGCTGTCGTCCGCAGTGAGGGTGCCCGGCGCGGTGCTGCTCACGCTGGCGTCGCTCGACCCGCCCGACGCCGTCGGCTCGGCCGTCGTCGGGCCTGTGAAATCCCCCGCGCTGTCGTTGCCCGTGGCGTCGCTGCCGCAGCCCAGGCCCAACAACCCCACCATCGCCCACCGCGAGACGTCGCCCATGCCCCGCAGTCTACGACGATTGCCGTCGCGGTATCGTCTGCCGCGTGAACTCCCCCGACCGCGCCGGCCCGGCGCGCACCCGCGTCCGCTGGGACGAGCTCGACCTGCTGCGCGGCGTCGCGGGCGTGCTGATGGTGGTCAACCACACCGGGTACAAGTGGTTGAACGCGGAGCAGCTCGCCGACCCCGTGGTGTCGGCGCTGGTGTTCGCGGGCAGCTGCGCGCCCGTGGTGTTCTTCGCGACCAGCGGCGTCGGCCACGGCCTCGGCTCGGGCTCGACGCGCGCGCCCGATCGGCTGGGGCTGCTGCGCAAGGTCGCGATCCTGCTCGCCGCGGACGCGCTGCTCTGGCTGTCACCCTCGCAGTGGTACGGGCTCGACTTCCTCGGCTTCATCGGGCTGTCGATGCTCGCGCTCGATCCGCTGCGCCACGCCCGGCACCCGCTGCGGTGGGCGACCGGCGGGATCGTGCTCGTGACGATCCTGCGCTTCGGCGTCGGCGAGGCGGTGAAGGGCTGGCCGCCGACCCCGACCAACGTCGCGCTGCGGATCATCCTCGGCATCGATCCCGTCGACGGCGTCTCGTACCCGGTGCTCCCGTGGATCGCGTACGGTCTCACCGGCTTCGTCGTCGGCGCGGTGGCCAAGGACGCGCGCGCGTGGATCGACCGCCGCTTCGCGTGGGTGCTCGCGGGCCTCGCGGTCGCGGTCATGGCGAACGTCGCCGCGACGCGGGTGCTCGTCGCCACCGGCCGCGCGATCCATCGCTGGGGCTACGTGTCGCTCGCGTTCTACTTCGTCGGGTTCGCATCGATCGCCGCCGCGATCGCGGTCGCCCTGATCGCGGCGCGCTGGGGCGGCGGCCGGACCCGTCGCCTGCTCGATCTCCCGGGGCTCGCGAGCCTGGCCCTCGTCCCGCTGCACTACGTCGTGCTCGCGATCGTGGCGGCCGTGCTCCCGCTCGCCGCGCTCGATCGCTACGGCTGGCTGGCCGCGACGTTGGTCACGCTCGCGGTGAGCTTCGGCGGCGCGCGGGCGGTGCAGACCGCGGCGACGCGGGCGGTCGCGGCCCGACGCGCGTGGTTCGGTCCGGCGCTGCTCGGCGCCGTGGCGGCGGCCTTCGTCGCCAAGATGGTCTCCGCGGCCGCGGCGAGCCCGGAGTTCGTGCAGCTCGGCATCGTGGCCGTCGGCCAGCTCCTGCTGTGCGTCTACTTCGCCCTCGACGGCGCGCGCCCGGCGAAGGCACGGTAGGCGCAGGCCTCGCCAATCGGCGATCGCGTGCCATACTCGCCTCGAAATCGACCGATGGCCGACGACGCGCTCACGCGACACCCAGGCAGCAATCACGTCGGCGTCGCGCACGCGTCGCCGTACCCGACCAGCCGCCTGGCCCCGGTGCACGACCTCATCGATGCGGCCCGGCAGATCGCCGAGGCGGACGCGATGCTCGGCGCGGTCGCCAACGGCAAGCTGCAGGTCATCGCAGAGCAGATCCGAGCGCTGCAGGCCCAGGCCCGCGAGGTGCTCGCCGCCGCCCACCGCGACGCCGAGCTCCACCGCGCCGCGTGCAACTTCCGCCGCAAGCCCGGCGCCGTCTATCACCTGTACGAGCGGCCCGACACCACGCAGTACTTCTCGATGCTCGCGCCCGTCGACTGGGGCACGCCCCCGCACGCGTTCGTGGGCAGCTACGAGCTGATGGCCGACCTCTCCTGGCGCCGCGTCGGCCCGTGACCGCCGTTTTGGTCGCGCCCTCCGGCGCTCTTCCTGACGCGAGCAATCGTGCTCGCTGACCGCCGTGGCAAAGCCACGTCGGGCTCGAAAGGCGCCGACGGTGGAAAATCCGCCACTTGGTGGTGGATTTTCCACCGTCGATCACTCGCCGGCCTCGCGCGTCCCCTGTACCCTGCCGAGCGAGGTCCCATGCGTCGAGTTTCCCTTCGTCGAGCCCGTCGTCTCGCGCGGCTGCGCCCTGTCCTCTCGGTGGTCCTCGGCGCTGTCGCGATCGCGTGCGAGGCCGGGCAAGGTGATGCGCACGACGACGTCCTGCGCTCCCTCGGCCTCACCGCGCCGTCGATCGAGGGCCAGTTCGAGCAGCGGATCGCCTCGATGTACGACGGCAGCACGAAGGTCAGCTACCACGTGCGCACGCCCGATGGCGTGAAGGACCTCGTCACCGACGAGGTGTTCGACCTCGCCTATCGGACGCCCGTGCGGGTGTGGGGCGAGTTCGAGGGCGACTACGACTTCGTGCTCGACGAGCTCGAGGTGCTCGGCGGGCCGCCGCAGCCGCTCATCGATCCCGAGGCGTACCCGCACCGTCGCATCGCCACGGTCCTGCTGTTCTGGAACCAACAGGCGCTCAGCAACGAGCAAGCCAAGGACGACATGTTCATCTCGGCCGACTCGACCAACGTCTTCTACGGCGAGAATTCCTACGGCAAGGAGACGATCGCCGGCAACGTGTTCGGCCCGTACGAGATCCCCGAGCCGACGAGCTGCAATACCTCGTACCTCGCGGAGCAGGGCCTGCTGCGATTCATCGACAACGGCCACGACCCCGACGAATACCAGCAGTTCATGTGGCACTTCCCCAGCCGCAACGACTGCGGATTCGCCGGTCTCGCCAACTCGGGCGGCGTGCTGACCCCGGGCCGCGACACCTGGTACAACGGCACGTTCGGCTGCGTGGTGCGGGCGCAGGAGATCGGCCACAACTACGGCATGGGGCACTCGCACTCGTGGGCGTGCCCCAACGGCACGCTCGTGCCCACCGCCGACGAGTGCAACCACGTCGAGTACGGCGACCCCTTCGATCCGATGGGCGGCGGCTGCAACCACATGAACGTCGCCCAGAAGATCTTCATGGGCTGGCTGGAGGGCTGCAACATCGTCGAGACCACGTCCGACGGGCTGTTCAACGTCTCGCCGACCGAGCTGCCGTGCAACGGCACGCAGGCGCTCAAGTTCCCCTCGTACGATCCCGACCTCAACTACTACGTCGAGTACCGCCAGTCGTACGGCGTCGACGAGGGCTTCGACGCGGTGCTGCTGCACTGGTCGCGCCACGAGAACCCGTACTCGCCGTCGCCGTACATCATCGAGGCCGGCACCGACGAGTCCGGCGATGCGACCTACTTCATGGGCGAAGGCGACACGTTCACCGACCCGATGGGCACGGTGTCGTTCACCGTCGTCGAGATGCTCGGCACCCACGCCGTCATCCAGGTGACGTTCCCCGACGGCGGCGGCGGCGAGCCCGTGTGCGGGGACGGGACGCTGCCCGAGTCGGCCGGCGGCGCGATCGGGCTGGTCGAGTGCGCCGAGGCGCCCTTCGGGCTCGACATCACGCCGCCCGCGGTCGAGATCGTGTCGCCGGCCGACGGCGACGTCTTCGATGTGGGCGCGGACTTCATCATCCAGGCGTCGGCCACCGACGACCGCGCCGTCACCGAGGCCGAGCTCTACCTGCAGGTCCTCGGCGTCGACGACCAACCCCTGCCGTTGTTCAAGGTCTTCGATCCCAACCCGAAGACCGGCTACTACGAGTACGAGGTCAGCGACATCCCCGAGGGCGAGTACCTGTTCGGCTTCGTGGTCCGCGACGGGCCCAACTCGGCGCAGAGCGAGCCCATCGTGATCGAGGTCCGCCCCGCCGCCGCCGACAGCACGGGGGGCGGCGAGTCGTCGTCGGGCGGCGCCGTCGATCCGGACACCGGCGAGCCGGCGTCGACCGGCTCGGGCGAGAGCTCGAGCGGCGCCGGGCAGGATGTCGACGCCGAGGGCTGCGGCTGCGCGCAGGGCTCGGGCGGCGCCATTCCGTGGCTCGGTGGCCTCGTCGTCGCGATGGCACGACGACGCCGACGGCGGTGATCGTCAATTCCCCAGCACGCCCAGCTCGCGCTCCAGCATGCCCGTCGCCCACTCGATGCGGCGGGCCTCGATCGCCGCGTTGCCGTAGACGACGACCGTCACCGCCTCGCTGTCGAACATGTGCATGACCGAGAGCAGGATCACGGCGGCGGGCTGCGCGGCCGCCTCGCCGAGCCCGAGCGAGCGGGCGCACAGCTCGAGGATCGCGGCCTCGAACCGGCCGAGCCCCGCGCTCGCGGCCTCGCGCAGGCCGTCGTCGGTCCGCGCCGCGATCATGATCTCGCGCCACGCCGCGTGGGTCGGCGAGCGGCAGATCCCGCGGATGAGCTCGACGAACCGCCGGTAGCCGTCGCGCCGCAGATCGAGGTCGGCGGCCGCGAAGCTCTCGAGGTGGTGGCGGCCGATCGCCTCTGCCGCCGCCACGATCACATCGCGACGCGTGGGATAGTGGCGGAACAGTGCGCCCTGCGAGACGCCGGCGCGCTCGCAGATCGCCGCGATCGAGGTGCCGAAGTAGCCGAGCTCGGCGAGGCACTCGATCGTGGCGCCCAGCACCTTGGCGCAGGTCGCCTCACGACGCGCGGCTTGTGTACGTCGCGTCGGCGGCTCGGTGCGCATCGGGGGTCTCCTCGGGTGACAGGGCGGTGGAGCGGAGTGTCTGCAGCACGGGCGGCGCCTTCACACCGACCCGCAGGAACGAGCCGTAGCGCCGCGCGCGGCCGTAGCCGGCGACGAAGCGCCCGCGCTCGTACACGACCTCGCCCGAGATCATCGTCGCGGTGACGGCCGCGTCGTTGCGGCGGACCATCCGCGACAGGCCGCCCATCATGTCCATCGGCGCCTCGTGGTAGTCGTCGAGCGTCGCGTCGAGGCCGGCGGGATCGACGATCACCAGATCGGCGCGGTCGCCCGGTCGCAGGTGGCCGGCGTCGATGCCGTACCAGTCGGCGAGCTCGCCGGTGACCTTGTGCACGGCCTGCTCGAGCGGCACCACGGGGTCGCCCGCCGCCGCGGCGTCGCGGATCGATCGCAGGTAGTAGAGCCCGAAGTTGTAGAACGCCATGTTGCGCACGTGGGCGCCCGCGTCCGAGAAGCCGACGTGAACGCTGTCGTGGCTGGCGAGCTCGACGAGCTTGCGCGGCCGGTGATTCGCGATCGTCGTGCGCCAGCGCAGCTTGCTGCCGTACTGCACCACGAGATCGAGGAACGCGTCGACGGGGTGGATGTCGCGGAGATCCGCGAGCTCGCCGAACGTGCGCCCGACGATGACGGGATCGGGCGCGGCGACGATCTCGGCGTCGTGGAAGTTGCGGTGCCACACCCGCGGCGAGAACCGCTTGTCGTAGTCCTTGCGGAACGCCCGACGGTAGGCCTCGTCCTTCAACAGCGCGTTGCGCTGCAGCTCGTCGGCGAGGTGCAGCGCGGCCTCGCCGGCGGCGAACTCCTCGAACACCACCAGGTCCATGCCGTCCGCGTAGACCTCGAACGGCATCGGCACGGTCTGCCAGCGGAAGTCGGTGTCCGCGGCGCGGTTGGTGAACGCCACCACCGCCGTGATCGCGTCGCTGAGCGCTGGGTTGGCCTTGGTGTCCGCGGCGCTGATGAGCGTGGTCTTGAGCGGCCGCCGCACGCCCCACCCGCCGCTGGCGGCGAGGAACAGCAGCACGTTGACCTTGGTGGTGATGTTCGGGGCGCTCTGCAGCACGCGCTCGCGTCGGCGCAGGATCCGGTGGAAGCGGCGGTACTCGCCCCACGTCGCGTACGTCGAGGGCAGGCGCTTCGAGCGGTGGCGATCGCCGCCGACCTTGTCCCACGGGTTCGTCATCGTCGACAGCCCGAGGTAGCCGGCGTCGAGCGCGTCCTCGAGGCACTGCTCCATGCGCGCCTGCTCGTCGCGGGTCGGTCGCTCGTCGCCGTCGACGGCGCGCGCCAGGCCCATCACCGACGTCCGCAGATCCGAGTGCCCGAGGAAGCACGCGACGTTCGGCCCCAACGGCCGGCGCTCGAGCCCCTCGATGTACTGCGCTGGTGTCGACCAGGTCTTGTGCTCCTGCAGCGCCGGCAGCACCTGATCGCGCGGCAGCGCCTCGACACGGGTGAAGAAGTCGGCGCAGTCCTCGGGCGACGAGAGGATCGTGCTCAGCGAGCACGACCCGAGGAACACCGTCGTCACGCCGTGACGCACCGACTCGTTCAGCCCGGGCCCGGCGAGGATCTCGGCGTCGTAGTGCGTGTGCATGTCGACGAAGCCCGGCATCACCCACTGCCCGCGCGCCTCGATCACGCGGTCCACGGCGGACGGATCGGCCGCCACCGCGTCGGCCTCGGGCGCGACCACGCCATCGACGACCAACACGTCGCGCACGACCCCGGGCGCCCCAGTGCCGTCGAAGAAGAGTCCATTGCGGATGAGCGTCTTCACGGCCACCTCCGAGACGTCGACGGTAAGATAGAAAGTGCCCGCTTTCTATCTTGATGGCCGATTTCGGCTCGAGCCTGGCGCCGAACGGTGTTCCGCAGCGACCCGGCGTGGCTGGGCGCTGGGACGACGCGCCGAAGTGCGGCAATCTGGTGGCACTCGCGATGAGTGTCGCCGCCACCCCACCGCTGGAGGATCGGCTCGCCGCCGGGCGGCCGCGACTGGGCGCGCTCGCGGGGCTGCGCGACCGCGTGCTCGCCGGCGTCGCCTCCCGCGGGCCGCGGATGGTCGGCCGCTACCGACTCGGCGCCGCGATCGGCTCGGGCGCCTTCGGCACGGTGCACGAGGCCGACGATCCCGAGCTACGGCGCAAGGTGGCGATCAAGCTGTTCGCGACCGGCCCCGGTCGCGAGCGCGAGCGCGTGCTCCGTGAGGCGCGGATGCTCGCGACGGTGTCGTCGCCGAACGTGGTCCACGTGTTCGAGGTCGGCGTCGTCGAGGACGCGACCGCGGCTCCCTACCTGGTGATGGAGCTGGTCGAGGGTCCGACGCTGCGCGAGTTCCTGCGCACGCAGGGGCCGCGACCGTGGTCGGAGATCGTCGCGGTGGTGCTCGCGGCGGCGCGCGGCCTCTGGGCGGCGCATCGCCAGGGCGTGGTGCACCGCGACTTCAAGCCGGACAACGTGATCCTCGCGACCGATGGTCGGCCGCGCGTCGTCGACTTCGGGCTGGCGAGGGCGGTCGGCGACGACGACTTCGACACGCAGCGCAGCTCGGGCGATCCCTCCGACTCGATGCTCACGCCGACCGGCGCGGTGATGGGCACGCCCGCGTACATGGCACCCGAGTGCTTCGCAGGGCCGTGCACGCCGCGCTCGGATCAGTACAGCCTGTGCGTCACGCTGTACGAGGCCCTCTTCGGCTCGCGGCCGTTCCAGGTCCGATCGACCGAGGAGCTGCGCCAGCGCATCGGCACCGAGGACCCCAAGGTGCCCCGCGATCGACGGGGCGTGCCGCCGCGGTTGATCGCCGCGCTCATGCGGGGCTTGCACCGCGACCCCGACGCGCGTCACCGCGATCTCGGCCAGCTCATCACGGCGCTCGAGGGGACGACGGGCACGCGGCGACTCGGCGCGATGGGCATCGGCGCGGCCGGCCTCGTGGTCGCGTTCGCAGCGTTCGGCGCGGGCACACAGCCGGATCCGTGCCGCACCGGCGCGGGCGCGTGGCGACGCTTCGACGCCGACGCCTCGGCCTCGCAGGCCGCCTACGCCGCGCGCTGGCAGGCGACCGAGGAACATCTCTGCGAGGCGAGCGACGGCGCCGAGCTCCCCGTCGCGCAGCGCCACTGCCTCGACCGGCGCCTCGGCGACGTCGCGGCGGTCCGCGAGGTGCTCGCCGAGCTCGCGCCCGCGGACCGCGTCGCACTCGACGATCCGTTCCGCACCCTGCCCGCCCCCGAGGACTGTGGTCGAACGCCGAGCACGACCGACGCCGCGCCGATCGTCGCGGACGCTGGCGCCGTGGCCCGCATCGAGTCGGGGCTCTCCCGACTGCATGCGCGGATGATCGCGTCGAACCCCGCCGAGGGCCTGGCGCTCTCGACGGATCTGCTGGTCGAGGCCCGCGAGCTGCACCACGGGCCGCTGGTCGCCGAGCTCGCCCACGCGCACGCGCGCCTGCTGCTGCTCGCGTCGCAGCACCGCGAGGCCGCGGCCGCGTTCGAGGAGGCATTCCACGTCGCGCAGGCCGCTGGCCTCGATCGCGACGCCGCGCGGGCAGCCGCCGAGCTCGTGCGCCTGCACGGCTACTTCCTCGGCGATCCCCGCACCGCGAGGCGCTGGGCCGAGCACGCCCAGAGCTCGTCGGCGCGGGCTGGCGTCGATCCCAGCCGCAACCGCGTGCTGGCCGAGGGTCTCGCCGGCCTCGCCGAGCGCGAGGGCGATCTGCTCGGCGCGGCCGCGCTGCTGCGCCAAGCGATCGCGGCGGCGATCGCCGAGGGCGGCGCCCACGACGGCATCACCGGCGGCCTGCACAACCACCTCGGCGCGGTGCTGCTGCAGCTCGACGACGCGGCCGGAGCCGCCGAGGCATTCACCGAGGCCGAGTCGATCCTCGCCGCGACCAACGGCGCGCGCTCGCCCAGCCGCGCCGCGGCCCTCGACAACCTCGGCGTCGCGCTGGTGCAGCTCGGGCGCCACGACGAGGCGCTCGCGCACCACCGCGAGGCGCTCGCGATCCGCGAGGCGACGCTCGACGCCGACCACCTCGATCTCGGCGCGTCGCACGGCAACCTCGCCGATGTGCTCGAGCACCTCGGCCGCCACGACGAGGCCCTCGCGTCCATCGATCGCGCGCTCGCGCTGTTCACCGATCGACTCGGGTCCGATCACCCCCACGTCGCGACCGGCCTCGAGATCCGCGAGCGCATCCTCGCCCACGCGAGCCCCAGGGTCCGATGACCGACGAGGAGCTCCTCGCCCGTTGGCGCGACGGCGACGCGGACGCCGGCCACGAGCTGGTCGAGCGCCACCTCGAGGCGGTGCACCGCTTCTTCGCCAACAAGGTCCGCCACAGCACCGACGATCTGGTCCAGAAGACGTTCCTCGCCTGCGTCGAGTCCGTCGAGGGCTACGCCGGCCGGGCCAGCTTCCGCTCGTACCTGTTCGCGATCGCCCGGCACGTGCTGTTCCACCACTATCGCGAGGGGCATCGCGACTTCGATCCGCTCACCGTCACGGCCGCCACCCTCGTGCACGAGGAGCCCTCGCCGGCCGATCGGCTGTCCGATCGCGAGGATCAGCGCCTGCTGCTACGGGCGCTGCGGCTGCTCCCGCTCGAGCTGCAGACGCTGCTCGAGCTGGCGTACTGGGAGGGCCTCACCGATCAGGAGCTCGCCGAGGTCGTCGAGGCCCCCACCGGTACGATCAAGAGCCGCCTCCGCAAAGCCCGCGGCCTGCTCGAGGAGCACCTCGCCACGCTCGCCGACAGCCCCGCGCTGCTCGAGTCGAGCCGCCTCACCCTCGAGGCGTGGGCGGCGGGCATCCGCGAGCGCACCGGCATCGAGGGCGACGGGCGACGGCGGTAGTCGAGGCGCGCCTAGGCGAAGAGCTCGTCGGTGTCCGTCGCGGTCGCGGCGCGGTCCAGCCACGCGAGCAACGTGTCGACCTCGGCGCAGCGCGTGACCATCTCGCGCTGCTCGTCCGTCACCGACAGACCGCGAGCGTCGAGCACCTCGAGCTGCGCGCGACCGAGCCCCTCGGCCCGACCCTCGGCCCGACCCTCGGCCCGACCCTCGGCCCGACCCTCGGCCAGGCCCTCGGCCTTGAGCTTGCGAAGGTACTCGCTGCGCACTTCGTAGTTCTGCAGGTTCATCTCGACCTCCAAGGTGCGTCGGGCGGCTTCGTGGATGAAGCCCATGACGATGTCAGCGTACAATTCGGCGCGGTCCTGGTCGAGGTGCTCGCACGCCGAGAGCACCGCACGGCCGATCTGCAGCGCGCTGGGCTCGTCGCGGTGGGCGAGGGGTGACCTCGTCGAGCGCGACCACGACGAGCGTGACCGCCCATCGCCATCGCCCCGCGAGATCAGTGACCCGCGGTGCCCGACCACCACAGCGCCGTGCCGCCCTCGTACACCACCAGGTTCCCGTCGTCCTGCATCGCGAGGTAGCTGCCGGGATGGCCGTACGTCACCGTGTGCCAGAGCGCGACGCCGTCGGCGCCGTAGAGCACGAGGTTGCCGTCCTCCTGCATCACCAACACGCTTCCGGGCTGGCCGGCGGTCTGGCTGTTCCACAGCGCGGCCGACGATCCGTCCTGGTAGAGCACGACGTTGCCGTCGCTCTGCAGGAGCACCGAGAAGCGGCCGTCGCAGGACGTGAGCGGCTCGTCGACGCCGAGCGCATCGCCGGGCAGCAAGGTGCCGCAGCTGCCCTCGGGCGGGAGCGCGGGCGGCTCGTCGGGCGGGAGCGGCTCCCCGCCGCTCGGGTCGGGCTCGGGCGCCGGCGGCTCGGGCTCGGGCGCGCCGCCGCACGCGGTCGGGCTGGTCTGCACCAACAGATCGAACGGGTTGATGTCCTCGAGGTAGCTGCCGGGCGAGACGTTGAAGTGCAGGTGCGTCGAGCCCGTGCCGGTGTGGCCCATGTAGCCGACGCGCTCGCCGACGCTGACGCGCTGGCCCAGGCTCACCGTCGCGCTCTGCAGGTGGCCGTAGTAGTACGACCAGCCGCAGTCGTCTCTGATCTTCACGCGGATGCCCGACGTGTCGCTGACCGTGCCGACGCCCACGACCTCGCCGTCGGCGACGGCGACGAGATCCGCGCCCTCGTGGGCGAAGATGTCGATGCCGTTGTGCGTGGCCGCGGGGTTCCAGTCCGAGTTCGCGTGCTCGTCGGGGCAGCTCACCGGGCAGCCGTTCGCGCACGAGGGATCCCAGCCGATGTTGTGCGCCGCGGCGACCGGGAACACGCTCATCCGCGGACCGCAGGCGTTCTGGGTCTCGGGCCCGATCGGCTCGACGTCGAGCTCGGAGCCCTCGCGCTCGGCCCCGTCGTCGACGCCCGCATAGCAGCCGCTGCCCAGCAGCAGCGCGCCCAAGAGGCCAGAGATCACGCTCACCGGGCTGAGACCCATCGGGCTGAGACGAGTCGCGCGCTGCGTCATGCTGTCGTTCCCCATTCGAAGCGGGGTGTGCCGCGACGCGGGGTTGGGTTTAAGCCGACGTGCGTTCGGTCGCCCGCCGGCCGCAGATCCCGCGATCGGGGCCCCCGCGGGGCCTTGGCCGCCCCTGCCGCCGGATCGGCCGCCGGCTTGCCAAGCGCCGCGGTTCCCCCTACAAAACGCCCTCCGACAACCTCTCTCCTTGCTCCCGCCATCCGCGCGGGGGCCTTCGTCCACGAGGAGCCTTCATGGCAAAGCCCATCACGACAGGGCGCGTGCTCTCGCAAGCCGCCCGCATCGGTACTCAACGCGAGTACGAGTCCGTCATCATCCTGCGGCCCGAGAGCACTCGGCCCGAGGTCGCCGAGCTCATCGCTCGCATGCAAGAGGTCTTCGCTTCGCGCGGCGCGAAGTTGATGAAGCTCGACAGCTGGGGCACGCGCGTGCTCGCGTTCCCGATCGCCCACAACCGCAAGGGCATCTACCTGTACTGGCGCTATCTCGGCGGCTCGGACATCGTCGCGGAGTTCGAGCGGCACATGCGGCTGTCCGACAAGGTGCTGCGCTTCTACACCGTGGTCATCGACGAGGACGTCGACCCCGACGCCCGCCCGTCGGAGGTCACCGACGAGCACCTCGAGGCCGCCACCGATCCGGGCCCCGACCCGGACGAGCTGGCCAAGATCGCCGCCGCCGAAGAGGCCGCCCGTGCCGCCGAAGAGCACGCCCGTCGCGATCGCGGCGATGTGTTCGAGGGCGAAGAAGAGTTCAATCAAGAAGGGGACATGTGAGCCATGCGTGAACGTGACGACGACCGTGATCGTGATCGAGACCGTGGCGACCGCAAGGATCGTGGCGACCGGGAGCCCCGGGCCCGCAAGCGATTCAACATCGGCGAGACCAAGGACCTCGTCATCGACTACAAGAACCCGCAGATGCTGAAGAACTTCCTCACCGACCGCGGCAAGATCGTGCCGGCGAGGATCTCGGGCCTGACTCACCAAGGCGATCAAGCGCGCGCGCATGCTCGCGCTGTTGCCCTTCACCTCGGGCTGATCGGAGGACTAGCCACCATGGACGTCATTCTCACCAAAGATGTCGACAAGCTCGGCCGTGCCGGCGAAGTCGTGAAGGTGAAGCCCGGCTACGGCCGGAACTTCCTGCTGCCCCGCGGCCTCGCGCTGGTCGCCACCCGCGGCAACATCGCGGAGCACGAGCACCACCGCCGCTCGATCGCCCGCGAGCAGGAGCGCATCCACGCCGAGTACAAGAAGACGGCCGAGCAGCTCCGCGGCATCGCGGTGTCGATCGCCCGCAAGGTCGGCAAGGACGAGAAGCTCTTCGGCTCCGTCGGCGTCCGCGACATCGTCGAGGCGCTCGAGACCCAGAAGGTCATCATCGACAAGCGCCTGGTCCACCTCGCCGAGCCCATCCGGGCCGTGGGCGTGTACGAGGTGCCGGTCCGCTTCGCGGCGGACATCGAGGCGATGATCAAGGTCAACGTGATCGGGATTTAGCCTTTTTACCCCCGCGGAGGGCTAGGGCTTCGCGGTACGCGCTGACGCGCGGATTGCCCCCCGCAAGCGGGGGGCTTTTTCGTGGTTGGTGCGGGTGTCGGCCCCTCGGTTTCGGGGGGCTTTTTTCGTGGTTCGCGCCGCGAGCGGAGAGCCTACTGCGGAGTGGGGGGCTCTTTCTTCACGGGCAAGTCGCGGTGGCGATGGCTTCGCAGTCGGTCACCCAGTCGCTGAGGCTCGCGCAGGCGTTCGTGTCGAAGGGCTGGGCTTGGCAGGGCTCGAAGAACGTCGCGTCCTTCAGCGTGCAGATCTTGATCGCCTCGTAGGTGGTGACGTCGGTGGTGGACCAGGCCTGCAGGTACGCGGTGCCGTTGCCGACGAGGAAGAGGTCGGTGCCGAAGCAACCGATGTCGCAGAACGACGCGGTCACCCCGGCCGCGTCGCCCTCGAGGATCGTCGTGATGGCCTGGCCGATCGCACACTCGAGGTCGGGATCGACCGCCTCACCGTTCGAGCCGGGGTCGCGGGAGACCGGGTCGCACGGCGCGGGCGCGGAGCACTGCTCGAGCACGGAGGGCTGCGGCGGGTCGCCGGTCGTCGTGTCGCCGCCCGTGCTCCCGGTGTCACCGTCCTCGCCCTTGCTCGGGCCACACCCGAGCGCCAGCACCACCCCCACGAGACCAACGAGTCCTCGAACAACCATGGTGCGGAGGCTAGCACGGCCCCGCGGCTACTTCTCCACCGCGCCCGTCGCGAGCAGCGTGATCTCGATGCGGCGGTTCTTCTTCTTGCCGCGGAGGTTCTTGTTGCTCGCACGCGGGCGCTGGTCGGCGTAGCCGGCGGCGACGAGCTGTTTGGGCGTGACCTCGCACTGCTCGATCAGGAACCGGACGACGTTGGTCGCGCGCGCCGTCGACAGCTCCCAGTTGGTCGGGAACCGGGTCGCGAGCTGGCCGGTCACCGGATCGTCGTCGGTGTGGCCGGCGATCTGGAACTGCCTGTCGGGGTTGGCGCGGATGACCTCGGCGACGCGGCGCAACACCTTCATGCCGCGGTCCTCGAGCGTCGCGTCGCCGCGGGCGAACAGCACCCGATCGTCGACGCCGACCACGAGGTCCTCGCCCTGCTTGCGCACCGAGACGTCGCCGCTCTCGATCTCCGCGCCGAGGCTCAGCTCGAGGCGCTTCTGGGTCTGCGCGAGCGCGGCCGCCCGGCTGGCGACGGCGTTCGCGAGCACCTGGTGCTGCTGCTGGCTCGCGAGCAGCTGGGCCGCGAGCGAGGCGTTCTTGGTCGCGAGCAGCTGCACCGTCTCGCGCTCCGAGGCGAGCTCGGACTCGCTGCTCGCGAGCGACGCCGCGAGCCCCTCGCGCTCCTTCGCGCCGGCGTCGGACTGCTCGGTCGTGCCGCGCACGTCGTCCTGCACCGGCCGTTGCGCGGCGAAGTACTGCACGCCCAACGCGACCCCGAGGGCGCCGACCAGCACCCACGCCACCGTGGTTCCGACCCCGGTCGCGCGCCGCGTGGCGCCGCCGAGGTCGGCGTCGCCGAGCTCGATCGGGGTGGAGGCGGGGGGCAGGGTCGTCTGCGCCGAGGGCAGCGTCGAGGCGCCCGGCGCGGGGAACGACGGGCCAACCGGTTTCGCGTGGCTCATGACAGCACCTCCCGAACCAACGAGTGTACGGGCGCACGGCGACGTGGTTCGACACGCCGACGCGAGTATTTGCGTCACCGATCTCACCGGCGCAGCGGGTCGGTGCGCCGATCCTGTGGGTCACGATCACCGAACGGCAACACGCGGACACGACGGCGTCACGCCGGTGCCCCACGCGACACTCTCGGCGCCGGAGTCGGCGCCGCGGCCCATGGCGGTCGATCCGGACCTTCCTGGGCCATCGGTCAATCACCTCCGCAAAGGGTCGATGTCGTCGATCGTGCCGATGGTCCCGCTCAAGACGCTGCGTCCCGGGGACCGCGTCATGGGCGAGATCCGGGGCCCCCGCGGGCGGCTGCTGTGCGGCGCCGGCGTCACGCTCACGCCCGCGATCCTCGACGCGCTGCGCGAGCACGGGGTGCGGCTGGTCCATGTCGCGCCGCGGGCCCACGCCAACGACGACCTCGCGCCGGCGCGCATCCAGGCGATCGAGGCGGAGCTCGCCCATCGGTTCGCCCGCGTGCCCCGCGACTCGCCGCTCGAGGCGCTGCGCCTGGCGTGCCTGTCGGTGCTGCTCGGGACGGCGCAGGACGGCGAGGAGCCATGACGGTCCTCGACACACGGACGGCGATCGAGCTGGTCGAGGCCATGCCGGCGCTGTGCACCACGGCACAGCGCGTCGCCACGCTGTTGCACGGCGCGGGCGCCAGCGCGGGTGCGATCGCCGAGGTGCTCGAGCACGACGCGCCCCTGTCGCGTCGGCTGCTGCAGCTCGTCAACACCCGACGTGGTCGCAGCCAGCCGGTCACCGACGCGCTGCACGCGATCCAGATCCTCGGCTTCGAGGCCACCGGATCGCTGGTGCGCACCGCGTCGGTGACCGGGCTGTTCAAGGACTTCATGACGCCGCGGCTGCTGCCGCTGTGGCGACGCGGCTACGTCACTGCCCACGGCGCGCGCGAGCTGGCGCAGAGCACCGGCATCGGCGAGCCCGAGGACGCCTTCGCCACCGGGCTGCTGCTCAACCTCGGGCAGATGCTGCTGTGGCGCAGCGACGAGGCCGCCTACGAGCTGGTGCGCAAGGCCGCGTCGCTGCCCGGCGGCGACATCGTCGCGGCCGAGCGCGCGCGCTTCGGCATCGCCCACGTCGATCTCGGCTACATGCTCGCGCGCCGCTGGCACATGCCGGACGTCACGGTCCACGCGCTGTGGCACCACCACGATCCGTCGCACGCCGGCGAGTGGGCCAGCCACGCCGCGCTGCAGTACGTCGCCGACACGATGACCACGGGCCTCGGCCTCGGCCTCGAGCCGACGCAGCAGGTGTGGCCCGCGGAGCTGCCCAAGGACCTTTGGACCGCGCTGCGCTTCGACACGACCGTGCTGCGTCGCGCCGCAATGGAGCAGCTGGCGTGCGTGGCGAGCTTCGACGGATGGTACCGCACGCTCGCGGACGAGGGCTTCTCGCAGCTGTGAGTCGCGGACGTGACCCGAGCCGCGGCGGTCACGGCATGAAGAAGGTCGGACGCAGCTGCACGATCACGGGGATACCGTCCTCGGTCTCGAACGCGACGATCAGATCGGTCAACGGCTGGGGGGAGAAGTGCGGCACGAACGCGCGCAGTCCAGGCAGGGCGATGTCGCCGAGCTCGACGATCGTCCCATCGTCCCGGTTGCCATACATCCGCACCGCGGCGCCACCGTCCTCGCGCGCGACCATCACGGCGACGTCGAACCCGGGCACGCCGTCGAACTCGCCGAGCTGGAAGTCCGAGATCACATCCGCCTGCTCGGTGTCGACGAGCGTGGCATCGGTGCCCTGGAACAGCTGCACGAGGATCTGGCCCGCGTTGGCGCTGGCGAGGGTGGTGAACTGGGTCCCGTACAGGGCGCCCACGTAGTCGTATGCCCCGTCGATCGTGGTGAGCGGGGCGATCGCCCCGTCGAACATGAACACCTCGATCGGACCGCCGCCCGACGCCATCAACGTGCTCCCGACCTCGTCCGAGTAGCCGAGGTCGAGATCGAGCACGGCCGCGGTGGTGTTCGCCATGAACGGCGGCATGCCGTCGGCCAAGCTCGTGCCGGTCGCGACGTAGAGCCCACCGGATGCACCTGCGACCGCGATCGCGGACTCCCCCCAGAGATCGCCGATCGGGAACACGTCGATCAACGGCGCGCGGGCGCCTCCTTCGATCGGGCTCTCCGCGACCACGACGCCGTCCGCGACGGAGTAGGTCGAGAGGCCCGCGTCGTGGCTCACGGCGATGGCCACGTCGATGCCGTCGTCCGCGCCCGGGAACGGACCCACCGCCAGCCCGCTCGGAACTCCGCCGGCCTGGAACAGGGGCATGGCGGGGGTGAACGTGTCGCTGTCGAGGCCACTGACGTTCCAGACGAGCCCGTCGTCGGTGACGACCACGACGCTGGTCAGCGCCTCGCCGAGGAACGCGACCGTCAGGTCGACGACGGGTGCGCCGAAGTCCGCCACGGCGAGCACCTCGAAGCACAACGCGCCGGCGTAGATCTCGCAGTCGACCGGCACGCCGGTCTCGCCGAAGGTGGGATCGGTGACCGAGGGATCGGTGATGGACGGATCCGTCGGATCGCTCGGATCCGTGGGCGAGGAGGGATCGCTGCCGCCCTTGGTCGTCCCGCTCGACTCCTCGCCGCCGGGCGGCGGCGGGGCCACGGCGCGCCGCGCCACGCGGATGGTGCCGCGATCCTGCGATGCGATGAGGATCTCGGCGACGCCGTCGAGGTCGATGTCCGCGAGCGCGACCGCCGAGGCATCGTCGACGCCGAAGCTGCCGCCGTACACGGGCCGGCCCTCGCCGTCGTTGTCGAACAGGTAGACGTCGCGGCGACCGCCGGGCGCTGCGCCCGAGACCAGGTACTCCGGATCGCGATCGTCGTCGAGGTTCAGCGCGAGCAGGGTCGTCGGCTGCCAGCCGAGGTCGTAGACCTCGATCGGGCTGCGCGGGTCGGCGAACGTCGCGTCGCGACCGGTGGTCAACCACAGCTTGCCGCTGGCGCCCGCGCTGAGCACGTCGCCGAAGGTGTCGCCGTCGAGGTCCTCGAGCACGAAGCGCACGGGGCTGGGGCCGACGTCGATCGTCGTGGTGGCCGTGAACGCGCCGCCCGTGGCGCGCGCGTGGCCGACGACGCTGCTGCCGGACTCGGATGCGACGTAGACGCGGCTGGCGTCGGCGCCGAAGGTGCGCAGGTCGGCGGAGCTCGCCAGCTCGGTGTGGACGAGGTCGCCGAAGACGCCGCGCTCGACCTGCGGTACGACGTCGAACCCGTCGGCGACCAGCGCCGCGACGTCGGGCAGCACGTTGGGATCGTCGACGAACTGACCGATCTTCGGCCGCGCCGCGCCGGCGATGCCGGTGGCGAGCACCTCGGGGGACTCGAACTCGCCCGCCCCCGCGCCGGGCACGAGCGGCACGAGCACGAGCGACGACGCGTCGGTGGTGACCACCGCGTCCGACCACTGCATGCCGTCGACCGAGCCGATCGCGATCTCGGTGGCGGCTGCGCCGAGCGGACCCGAGAGCACCGGCGCCGCGAAATCACCGGCGCCGATGTTGCGCAGGAGCGCCAGGTTGCCCTCGGCGCCGTTGCCGACCACGAGGTCGGGCAGTGCGTCGAAGTCGACGGTGCCGACCGCGAGCGCGTCGATGCCGGCGCCGACCTCGAACTCCCGCTCGTCGAGCGTGAAGCAGTAGTCCCCGACCCCAGCGCCGGCCTCGCAGCGCACCGGGCCGGCGCGCAGGCGTCGTCGTCGGTGCACGGCAGCCCGCGCGTGGCGTCGGCGGGCGCGAAGCAGCCCGGTGCGAGCGCGAGCACGAGCGCGGCGAGGCGACGGAACCCGAGCGTGGGGCGAGGGGACATGGGGCGAGGGAGCATCGGGGGTCGGGGCATCGAGGGGTGGATCCGCCGCCGCGGCGGCACCTCCACGACGATGCCACTAACTGCCTTGCCGCGACGCGAACTTCGATGACGCCGCGCGCCGGCTTCGTCGCCGCGCGGCACCGAGCACCACGAGCCACCACGCATCCGATGCGCCCGGGGAGCGGGTGTGGCAGCCGCAGCCCCCGGAGGACCGTCGATCGCGCCATCGCCGGTGGAGTCGGAGCCCGTGCTGCGAGCTGACCGGAGTCGCGGGTGGGGTCATCCGCGGCGTTCAGCTGCGCGCCGCCACGCGAACGCGGACTTCGGTGGGCAGAGCTGATGCAGCGGGTCTTCGCGATCGACGTGTTGCCGTGCCCGAGCTGCGGCGGGCGGATGAAGCCGATCGCGAAGGTCACAGATCGGCGCGTCGCCCAGAAGATGCTGGAGCACGTCGGGGTTCCGAGCGACGCACCCGCGCCGTGGCCGGCCCGCGGGCCACCGGCGTCGGTGGGAGCGTCTCGCTGGCTCCACCACGAGCCGCGGGCGGACGAACCAGCGCCGGACATCGAGTAGAGCCCGCGGAGCACCGCGACGGCAGCGCGCGGCCTGAGATCGAGCCGGCGGCCGCGCGCGCTGTCTCGAGGCCCGCCGCCGGCCATGGGCGCCAACGATTCCGTGGTCGGCCGCGCCTGGGCCGGCGTCGCCGAGCTCGAGCTCCTCCGGGGTCA
>LNFB01000386.1 GCA_001464385.1 Deltaproteobacteria bacterium Ga0077550
GAGGAGAACGACCGCAAGGTCAAGCTGCCCGCGTATCGCGGACTGTCGAGCGTGCGCGAGGTTGTGCTGGTCGATCCGCGCCGGGTGTACTGCGAGGTGCATCGGCGCGTGGGCGAGCACTGGCAGCACGAGATCCTGGTGGATGCGTCCGAGGTGCTGCGGCTCGAGACGGTGGGGTTGGTGATCGGGGTCGGGCGGGTGTACGCGGGCATCGAGCTCGAGGTCGCGGTCGCAGGGGCGTGACCGTGGGGCGGTGGCGGCGGGGCCTCGCCGGGCGGTGGTGCCGCACACGCCCGCGTCGATTCACGCCCGCGTCGATTCACGCCCCCCCTCGGGGCCTCCCCGATGGCACCCACGCCGCGTCCGCGCGACACTCCTTGGCGATGACCATCCCGACCGAACCGATCGGCAGCATCCCCCGCCCGGCCGCGCTCCTCGACGCCATGGCGCCCGCGATCTCGCCGATCGTGCTCGCGGCCGCGCAGCAGGCCGCGCTGGTCGACACCATCCGCCGCTTCGAGGCGACCGGCTCACCGATCATCTCCGACGGCGAGCAGACCAAGTCGAGCTTCGTCACCTATCCGCTGACCGGCCTGACCAACCTCGCGCCGGGCGGCGTGGTGATCCCGTTCGCCGACGGGCACACGCGGGAGCTGCCGGTGATCACGGCGGGGCCGTTCCGCTATGGCGCCCACGCGGCGGCCTTCGTCGAGGCCGCGCGGCAGATCACCGATCACCCGATCAAGCAGGCGGTGATCTCGGTCTCCGCCCTCGCCCTGCTCTACCCCGAGCAGCCGATCGCCGACTACCCGCGCGAGCGCTTCCTCGACGACCTGGTCGACGAGGGCGAGGCCGACATCCGGGGCGCGCTCGCGGCCGGGGCCGACAGCGTGCAGATCGATTTCACCGAGGCGCGGCTGTCGCTCGAGCTCGATCCGTCGGGGGGCCTGCTGCGCTCGTTCATCGAGCTCAACAACCGCGTCGTCCGCCGCTTCGACGCCGCGACGCGGGCCAAGCTCGGCGTCCACGTGTGCCCCGGCGGCGACCACGACTCGACGCACAGCGCTCACGTGGACGTCCGGGGCCTGCTCGCGCAGCTGTTCGACCTCGACGTCGGGCGCTTCTTCCTGCAGATGGCGAGCGAGCCCGATCCGGATCGCGCGCTCGCGTTCATCGCGTCGCACCGCCGCGAGGGCCAGCGGATCTACATCGGCGTCACCGACCCGATCGATCCCCGCGTCGAGACCGACGACGAGGTCTGCGCGCGCGTGCTGCAGGCCGCCCGCCACCTCGGCGTGGAGTCCCTCGGCACCTGCGACGACTGCGGCTTCTCGCCGTTCGCCGACGACCGGTCGACCGCGCGCGACGTCGCGTTCGCGAAGATCGCCGCGCGCGTCCGCGGCACGCAGCTCGCGGCGACGCAGCTGGGCGTGTGACGGGCACCGGCTCGCCGGACGCGAGGCGGTGACTCCACTCACGCGTCATCGCGGGATCACTCGGCGTCGGCCCACGACTGCGGCATTCGTGCATCCGACACGACCCCGCGCGCAGCGACGTGCACCTCCGCTCCTCGGCATCGCGGCCAGCCTCGCCGCCGGGTGCTCGTCGGCGTCGTCGGGCAACGACGCCACCGCGGGTAGCGACGCCGGCGACACGACGGCCGCGACCACGGACGCGGGCATCACCGCGGGACCGGAGGCCACGGGCACCGATCCATCCGGCGAAGACGACGACACCCCGACCTCGACCGCGGACACCACCACGACGCCCGACACCGACACCGACGCGAGCTCGGGCACCGACGGCGGCGACACCTCGGGCACACCCGAGCCCGCGGCGCCGGACTGCGCGATGCAGGAGTGCACCGGCGACTGGCTCTGGGCCCGGCGCTGGGGCGAAGAGGACGCCAGCGGCGTCCAACAGCTCGGCCGCAGCCAGATCACGGACGTCGTCGGCAACACCACCTTCGTCACGACGCTCGACGGCGCGACCGACTTCGGCGCCGCGGGTACCGTCACCGAGCCGGGCCAGTACCTCGTGCGCGTCGACACCGAGGGCACCGCCGTCTGGGTCACGCCGATCCAGAGCGTGAACGTGATCCGCATGGCGATCGCGGAGGACGACGTCCTCGCGCTGACGATGGAGCCGGACCTCGTCCCGCGCCTGTGGGCGGTCGATCCCGAGGGCGAGCTCACCGTCCTGGCCGAGTTCCCCGCGATCACCGGCCAGGTCCTGCCCTACGACTTCGCCCTCGCCGAGGACGGGACGATCGCGATCGCCGGGCGCATCGACGGCATGGTCGACTTCGGCGGCGACATCCTCACGTCCGACGGGCAAGACGCGTTCGTCGTCGTGCTGGCCACCGACCTCGGTCACCTGTGGAGTCGACGGTTCGGCGCGTCGGCGGGCCAGTACGCGACCGGCGTCGGGTTCGGCCCCGCAGGAGAGATCCTGCTCACCGGGCTCAACAGCGGCACGATCGGGTTCGGCAACACGGTGCACGTCGCGAACGCCTCGGGGTCGTCGCCATGGATCGCCGCGCTCGAGCCCAACGCCGGGGAGGAGCTGTGGAGCCGCCAGTTCGCGGGGGAGCAGAGCCCGGATCTGCGGCTGTTCGCGGAGCCCGACGGGTTCATCCTCGCCACCGATGGCACGGGCCAGGAGCCGCTCATCGACTTCGGCAACGGGGCGCTCGCCGGTCACGTCCACGTCGCCCGCTTCGACGAGGTCGGCGACGTGCTCTGGGCGCGGACCTACCCCTCGCGTCGCGGCGTCGAGGCCTACGTCCGCGACGGCGCGACCGGCCTGCTGATGGTCGGCTACCTCGACGAGCCCGTCGATTTCGGCGACGGCGAGCCGCTCGTGCCCTACGGCGCTCAGGGCGACGGGTTCGTCGTGAAGCTGCACATCGACGACGGCGCCGTCACGTGGGCCCGACGACTCGGGGACGACGATCTCCACGACAACCGTCAACGCTTC
The DNA here is from genome assembly GCA_001464385.1 of Deltaproteobacteria bacterium Ga0077550. Lineage (GTDB taxonomy): Bacteria > Myxococcota_A > Polyangia > Nannocystales > Nannocystaceae > Xiheibacterium > Xiheibacterium aquaticum. Next base: position 2,980 of record LNFB01000386.1, read on the forward strand.
CACGGCGTGAGCGTGGACGCGGCGGGAAATGTCTACGCGGGCGGCGAGTTCGCCGGCACGTTCGACGTCGGCTTCGGCGACGTGACCGCAGGCCAAGGGGCCCTGGGCAGCGACCTGATGCTGGCCAAGCTGCGGCCGTGACGGGCCCACGCGCAGGGCGACTGCGCGTGGCGGCAGCCTCAACCGTCGGCCACGCCGCGCGTGAGCTCCTCGAGTCGATTCTCCGAGATCGGGGACGCACCGCCCTGCAGCGCCGCGAGCTGCTCGCGCAGCGCGGCGCGGGCCCGCGACAGCCGCGAGCGCACCGTGTTCGCCGCGATCCCCAGCACCGCGGCGATCTCGGGCCCGGACATCTCCTCCCAATAGGCCAGCTCGAGGACGACGCGATGGTCGAGCTCGATGCGCTCGAGCGCGTCGAGCACCAGGACCTGCTCCTCGCGGCGGGCCGCGGCACGGCTCGGCGTCGTGCGCAGATCGGCGAGGGAGCGCGAGCCGATCTCCGTGGTGCTCGGGCCTGCCCGCTCGCGCAGCTGATCGTAGAGGCGTCGGTACGCGATCGTGAAGAGGAAGCTGCGGAAGCTGCCCTCGCCGCGCAGGCCGTGCTGGCCGTGGAGGCAGTCGAGGAACGTGCGCTGGATCAGGTCGTCGACGTCGTCGCCGAGCTTGCTGCGGAAGAAGCGGCAGATCGCCGGGAAGTAGCGCGAGACCAGCGCGTCGCCAGCGTGGGCATCCCCGGCCCGCCAGTCCCGCAGGAGCTCCGCGTCGTCCATACTGCGAAGGACGGTAGCACGGCAGTGACCACGGAACATCCGAGCGACATGGACCCGACCGATCGATCGCGCGGCGAGTCCGCCGTTCGAGCGCTCGAGGAGCTGCGCGCCGTGGAGACCGACGTCGTCGCGCAGCAGCTCCGCGCGTCGCTGCGGCGCGCCGTCCTCGGCCTCGAGACCCCGCCGACGCAGGTGGGGCGGTTCGAGATCGTGCGCGAGGCCGGACGCGGCGCCATGGGTGTGGTCTACGAGGCCCACGATCCCAGCCTCGATCGCCGGGTCGCGATCAAGATCCTCCGCCGGCCTCGCGCGGCCGACCAAGCGGCGCTGCTCCGCGAGGGCCGGACCCTCGCACGCCTGTCCCATCCCAACATCGTCAGCGTCTACGAGATCGGCGTCGCCGACGGGCACGGGAGCGTGTTCGTCGCGATGGAGTTCATCGCCGGCGGCACGCTCCGCCGCCTCCTCGGCGAGCGCACGCCGGCCCGCGCGAAGGATGCTCACGACGCCATCCTGCTGTTCCTCCCGATCGGAGAGGCGCTCGCGGCCGCCCACCGCGACGGCGTGGTGCACGGGGACTTCAAGCCCGACAACGTGCTCGTGGACCGCGAGGGTCGACCGAAGGTGGTGGACTTCGGGCTCGCCCGCCTGCGGGTCGACGACACGCGATCCGACGCGACCTCGCGGGACGACGTCGATGCGCACGGCGAGCTGCTCACGGGGCCGTTCGGCGGCACGCCGGCATACGCGGCCCCCGAGGTCCTGCGCGGGCGCGGTGCCGATGCGCTCGCCGATCAGTACAGCTTCTGCGTGGCGCTGGCCGAGGCGCTGTGGGGGACGCGGCCGCAGCCGCGGTTCGATGGCTGGTTCGCTCCGCCGCCGGAGCGCGTGGTGCCGCCGTGGATCCACGCGATCGTCGTGCGCGGGCTCGCGGGCGATCCCACCGCACGTCACCCCTCGATGGTCGCGTTGGTCGGCGCCTTGCGTCGCGATCCCCACGCCCGTCGTCGACGATGGTTCCGCCTCGGCGCGCTCGCGACGGGATTCACGATCGTCGGCGCGACTGCGGCCGGCGCAGTGTGGCGCTCGACGCCGAGTTGTCCCGATCCCGAGGTGCTGTTCGCCACGACGTGGAGCCCCGCGCGCCGCGACGCGCTCCGGGCGGGCCTGCTCGCCTCGGAGCAGGGCTTCGCGCCGCAGGTCGCCGAGCGGTTGATCCACGAGGTCGATCGTCACCGCGACGCGTGGGGTGAGGGCCTGCTCGAGGCCTGTCACGCCGGCCGTGTCGAACGGTTCCACACCGAGGAGATCCTCGAGCTGCGCTACGCGTGCCTCGAGCGGCGCCGCCGCGAGCTCGACGTCACGCTGTCTGTGCTCGAGTCGCGCGGTGCATCGGCGGTGATCGACGCGCTCGACACGATCGGGCAGCTCGAGCCCCCCGAGATCTGCGCCGACGTCGATGCCCTGCTCGCCGCCCCGAGGACGGCGCCGGAGGATCGCGAGGCGGCCGAGGAGATCCGCGACGACATCCGCCGCGCGCTCGCCCTGGCCTCCAGCGGCGCCGACCCGGCCGAGGCCCTCGAGCTGGCGCGCGCGACCGCGACGATCGTGCGCTGCGCGGCGCGACCGAGCACGCGCTGGCGATCGCCCTCGATCGCCACGGCGATCTCGAGGCCGCACGCGCCGCGGCCGAGGCGGCGCTGTGGTCCGCGTACGCCGTCGACGATGCCACGGGCATCACCCGCGCCGCGGCGCACCTCGTGTTCGCGATCGGCTACCGTGCCGGCGACGCGAAGCTCGCCCGTGTCTACGCCGAGCTCGGGCGCGCGACGACGGCCAAGGGTGGCGTCGATGTCGAGCTGCAGGCGCGCCTGGCCGAGGCCATCGCGGCGAGCGCATCGACGAACGGCGATCTCACCACGGCGGCGACCGAGTACGAGGCCGCAGTCGCGCTGCTCGAACAGATCGGTGACACCGACGGACAGGCGCGCGCGCTCGAGGCCGGGGGGCAGATCATGGGATCGCTGGGGCGGACCGCCCAGGCCCGCGAGGCGCTCGAGCGGGCGGTCGAGCTGCGACGCGCCCGCCTCGGCGACACCCACCCCGTCGTCGCCTACGCCGAGTTCCTCCTCGCGCAGGCGATGGTGAGCTCCGGCGAGCCCGCCCTTGGCCTGTCGCGGGGCGAGCGGGCCTACGCGACGTGGCGCGCGGCCTACGACGACGCCGGCCTCGACGGCATCCTCATGCTCCGCACGCTCGGCCAGATCGCGCAGGAGGCCGGCGCGCACGACAGGGCACGCACGCTGCTCCGCGACGCGCTGGGGCAGCTCGACCGCTCGCCCCAGGATTGGGCGCTGCAGATCGCCCTCACCCACGCCATGCTCGGCGAGCTGGCGCTCGAGACCGACGCGTTCACCGAGGGGAAGACCGAGCTCGAGGCCGCGCTCGAGGGGTTCGAGCCGACCATCGGCCTCGACCACGAGTACGCGGTGCGGACCCGCCTCCACCTCGCCCTGCTCGCCGTTCGCCGCGCCGAGGTGGGGCTCGAAGCCGGCGTCACGCGTGCTGGAGCGGCGGCCGAGATCGAGGCGCAGCTCCACGCCGCCGACCTCGTGCTCGCGTCGCTGCCCGACGATCTCGGCGGCGATCGGACGCGCGCGCGCACACGGGTGCAGCAGCTGCGCGCAGCGTTGGACGCCCGCCGTAGCGTGATCGACCCGTCCCGGGACCCGAGGCAGACGAGATGAAGCTGTTCGGCATCGTGTGCGGGGGGCGGGAGGTGGCACGGCTCGGGCGCGTCGCTCGGTGGATCGCGGTGGGCCTCTTGCTGGGACCTGCTTGCGATCGCGATGACGCCGGGCCTCCGCACGCCGGGACTCTGCACGCCGGGCCTCCGCGCGCCGAGCTGGTCGTGGCCCAGGCGGTCGCCGACGGCCTCGGCGTCGCTCACGTGCTCCGTGGGCAGGAGTCGGATCCCCCGGCCGCGGACAATGAGTTCATTGCCGGCCTCGGGCTCTGGGCGCGGCGGTTCACCGTGCCCGGGTGGGACCTCGTCCACGTGTTCGCGTGCCGTGGCCGGTGCACCGTCCCGCTCGTCGAGCGAATGCGCGTGACGTCCTCGCCGATCCCCCTGGTCGCGAGCGCGACGACGCGGCTCTCGGGGGGCCGGACGCTCCACGTCGACGAAGCGGCGGTGCTGCTCGGCGGTGCGCTCGCGGTCGCGACGTGGAGCTCGCCCGATGGCACCTTCGAGGTCGGGGTGCTGGTGAGCTGCCCGCCCGGCGACGTCGAGGTCGACGCTTCGGTTCGAGCCCGATGCAGTGCGCAAGGTCCAGCTGCGCTCGCCGAATCGTTGGCGCGCGCCCTGGATCCGCTGGTGTTCGCCCCCTGAGCCCGCATGGCTCGAGCGCGAGCTCGGGCGTGCGATCCTGGCGGCCGCGATGACCGGCCCGTTCCCCGCCCGCGCCTACCTCCCCGGCGTCGGCGTGCGCCCGACACCCGAGGCGCAGGACAGCACGCCCCTCGATCCCGCCGCCTGGCGATCGTGCGACGCCTACGTCCACGGCCTCGCGCTGTTCGACCGCGGCTACTACTGGGAGGCGCACGAGCGCTGGGAGGCGCTGTGGATCCTCGCGGGTCGCACGGGGCCCGTGGCCGAGCTGTTGCGCGGGCTCATCCAGCTCGCGGCCGCAGGCGTGAAGCTCCGCCAGGAGCGCACCGCGGGGGCGATCGCCCTGGCCGAGCGCGCGCGCGGGCACTTCGCCGCGGTGCAGACGAACGCGCTCGCGGGGCTCGAGCAGGCAGCGCTCGTCGCTGCGACCGCGTGGGTGATCCGCGTCGCGCCGGACTGGCGCGGCGATCCCCACGCTGCGGTCGAGGTCGTGTTCCCGCTCGCGCTGACGCCGAGTCAGTGACGCGCCCGCGCCACCGCGTTCACTCGGGCGGCGCGAGGCGACGCAGCGTCTCCTCCTCGGTCCAGCGCTCGTGATCCCCCGCGAACGCGAAGCCGTCGGGCTTGGCGTCGACGAAGATCTCGCGGACGAGGCGGAACGGCGCCTGATCGTCGAACGTGCCGACGCTCATCAGGTAGGTCTGCGTCGGGATGAGGAAGTAGAAGAGCGTCGTGCCGCAGGTGCGGCAGAAGCCGCGCTCGGCCCACGACGACGACGGGTAGCGGCCGAGCTCGGCCTCGCCGTCGAACACGGTGCCCGAGGTCTCGGCGGCGAGGAACGCCGCGCCGCCGGACCAGCGGCGACACATGCCGCAGACGCAGGCGTGGTGGTGGGTCTCGACGTGCTCGGCCGTGAAGCGGACGGCTCCGCACAGACAACGTCCAGTGGTGGTCATGCGTGCCCTGGGTATCACGGCAGCCGCGGCGCGGCCGGCGTCGCCGAGAACGCCGCGCTCCCCCACCGTTGCCCGGCCTGCGCTACGCTCGTCGGATGCCGCGCCGTGCCCTGCTCCCGCTCGCACTCGTCTTCGCCTGCGGCCCCGCCGTATCGACCGACACCGACGCGACCGACGCCGGCGACTCGACGGGCGCCGACGGTGAAGGCGCCCGCCCCACGACGCCCGGCGCGATGTACTCCGCCTGCAGCGAGGTCAGCGAGTGCGCACCGCTCGAGTTCTGCGTCTTCCCCGATCGCGAGGGCGGCTACTGCGGGGCCGCCTGCGCCGCGCCCGACGATCCGAGCGCGTGCGCGCCGGCACCCGGCAACGGCGCGACGCCGTCGTGCGTCGACATCGGGGTGCCCGATGGCCGCTGGGTGTGCGGCCTCGACTGCAGCGACGGCGCGTGCCCCGATGGCATGCGGTGCGAGTCGATCAACACGTCCGATGGCGCGCGCGACGTGTGCTTCTGATCGGGGAAGCGAGTCAGCGCACCACCGCGAGCGTCGGCGCGGTGAACTCCACCGCGATCGCCACCTCGGCCCCGATCGCGTAGTCGCCCCAGCGCTGCACGCTCAGCTCCTGCCGCGGCCCCTGCGGGGCGATCGCGGCCTGCTTGGCCTCGGCGAGCTCGTCGAAGAAGACCTTGTCGACGCGCACGGTCAGCACCGCGGGGATCGCCGCGCGATCGAAGGCGACGTCGCCCTCGATCGCCTGGTGCCGGACCGCGAGCTCCACGTTGTACGTGTAGTGACCCTGGGCCTTGTTGATGTTGCGGAACGCGATCGCCTCGATGCGGCCGCGGACCACCGGCTGCGTGGCGGCAGGCGTCACCGCGGGCACCTCGGCGGGCACCGTCGCGGGCGGTCGATCGACCGCGGGCGCCTCGACCACCGCCACCTCGGCGACCGGCGCCGACGCGCCGCTGCAACCCCCCAGGCACGTCCACAGCACGATCGTCCTGCGCATCGCCATGCCGTCCTCACGGGCGCGACTTCTGGGGCCGCGGGATCCCGAGCGCGTCCATCTTGATCCCGAGGGTCTTGCGGGCCATGCCGAGCAGCTCGGCGGCGCGCGTCTGGTTGCCGGCGCACTGCGTGAGCGCGGCGACGATCCGCGCGCGCTCGTCGGGCTCGCCGGTCGCGAGCTCGGTCGAAGGCGCCGCGGCCGTGACCGCCGGTGCGGTCGCGATCGGCGAGACGTCCTCCATCACGATGTGCTCGGGCAGCAGCACCGAGCCGTCGCACAGGACGACCGCGCGCTCGATCACGTTGCGGAGCTCGCGGATGTTGCCAGGCCACGTGTGGCCGCGCAGGATCGCGAGGCTCGCCGGGGCCACCGACGGCACCGGGCGCCCGAGCCGCCCCGCCGCGAGGGCGACGAACTGCTCGACGAGCGCCGGCAGCTCGGCGATGCGCTCGCGCAGCGGCCCGAGCGAGAGCGTGATGCCGTTCAGCCGGTAGTAGAGATCCTGGCGGAAGCGCCCCGAGGCGACGTCGGCCCGCAGATCGCGGTGGGTCGCGGCGACGAAGCGCGCGTCGAGCTCCCGCGCCGACACGCCGCCGACGCGCTGCACCCGGCGATCCTCGAGCACGCGCAGCAGCTTCACCTGCGCCAGCGCCGGCAGCTCGCCGACCTCGTCGAGGAAGATCGTGCCGCCGGCCCCCGTCTCGAGCAGCCCCGGCTTGGCCTTGGCCGCACCCGTGAACGCGCCGGCCTCGTAGCCGAACAGCTCGCTCTCGATCAACGACTCGGGCACCGCGCCGCAGTTGATCGCGACGAACGGCCCGGCCGCGCGCGTCGACGCCGCGTGGATGGTGCGGGCCATGACCTCCTTGCCGACGCCGGTCTCGCCGAGGATGAGCACGTGGATGTCGCTCGCGGCGATCCGCGGCACCAGCTCGGGGCTCGCGGGCGCGGCGCGACCGGCCAGCCGCACCGGCACGCCGCGGCTCGACGGACTCGGCCCGCCCTGGACCAGCAGCGTGACGCGCCCGAGCTCGATCACGTCGCCGGACAGGATCGCGGTGGGGACGTGGGGCGCCAGCTTGATCCCGGCGACGCGCGTGCCGTTGCTGCTGCCGATGTCCTCGATCGTCATCGGCGGACCGAGGTGCAGCGCGGCATGCCGACGCGACACCGACTCGCGATCGATGCGCACGTCGACGTCCTCACCTCGGCCGATGCGGACCGTGCCCGCGCTCGGCAACGGGTAGCTCGTGGCCCCGTCATCGCCGAGCACCACCAGCCGCGGCGGCTCGTCGTTGCCCGGATCATGGGGCCGGGTGGCGTCCGGATCGTGGTGGTCGCTCGAGGTCGTAGCGACGCAAGCATCGCGCCAAGCGGTCGCCGCGTCCATCGCCGACGGGCGCCCGCCGCGTTTCGGCCGCCCCGAGCGATCCCGAGCTGGATCCGCAGCGGCAGGCCGGCAGGTTCAACGGCGTCGGCGAGCGCCACCCGTCGTGACGGGCGACGATGGAAGCCGCCAACCGACCGGCGTACCTGTGGACCGTTCGAGCGCGCGGCCCGAGATCCGCTCGACGAGCCGCTGCGCACCGGCATCCCAATCGAGGATCGTGAGCTCGAGGCCACACCCCTGCACCAGCACCTCGTCCGTGCCGTCGGCCTCGAGGTCGAGGATCGCGGTCACGCGGGCGTGGCAGTAGTGGATCGGCCCGAGCAGCACGTCGCCCACGTGGCCCTGCGCATCCAGGCAGAACAACGCCGACATGTCGACGCCGCGATCGTAGGTGTAGAACTCCGCGATCGCGGCGCAGCCCGCATGCAGCCGCGCGGGCACGACGTGGGGCCAGACCTGCTGGAAGTCGGTTGGATCCCCCGAATACGCCCGCAACGCGCGGTTGAACTCGGTGACCCGATCGGCAGGCAGGTGCAGGAGGGAGTGGGCATCGACGTAGCGAATCGCGGCCGCAGCGTGGATCGACGCCGCGGGACCGACGAGCGTCGGCGCGAAGGACGAGCCGACGCCGCCTTCGGGCAGCTCGGCCAGCGCCCGCGTCCCGCCCTGCGTCTTGCAGGCCATCGTCCACTTCACATCGCTCGTACCGAACCGGTTCAACGTGCGCCACGGCGTCCGTAGGACGTCTGGGAGCGCGTCACCGCTGCGACAGGAGGAGTCGCGCGCGCTCGAGATCGACTCCTCGCTCCGATTCCAGTCGAACCACTGCGTCTTCCTGAACGTCGCAATCTCCAGGGGGACCGGGTCTGCGACGCGTGGACCCAACGCGATCGGCTGCTGCATCGCCGAACCACCGGCGCAGCCGCTCAGCATCGCGGTGCAGACCAGGGTTCGCAGCCGTCGTCCGACCTCGCTCTGCATGCGCCGCCAACGGACGACGGGACGTCGCCTTTCAGCGATCCCGAGCGCGACGCGGCGCGATCACTGCGCGAAGACCTGATAGCACGCGTCGTCGCTGCAGCCGATCGCGCACGCGACGAACGTGTCGATGTCTGCGGCCGGCGCCGTCGTGCACAGCGCGCGGCAATCGGCGTGCTGGATCGCGTCGATGCACGCGAAGAACTCCATGTCGTCGCACGCGCTCTGACAGGTCTCGACGGGCTCCGCGACGCCGCCACCACCACCACCCTCCCCTTCGACGCCTCCGCCGCCGTCGGGCAGCGCCTCGGCGCACTCTTCCGGGAGCGTGCAGCCGTCGCGGCGCTCCACGCAATAGACGACGAACGACTGCTCGAACGCGCTGAGCGTGCCGCACAAGCCCGCGCAGTCGACCGGTGGCACGCAGCCCGCCGCGATGAATTCACCGCACGCATCCGTGCAGGTGGGCTCACCGACGCCGCCGCCCTCTTCCTCGCCGCCGCCGGTTCCTCCTGCGGGCGGTACGGTGCCGAAGAGACCCGCGGTACAGTCGGGATCGCAGATGTCCGTCCGCACGCACGCGGCGAAGACCTCGATCGCAGACGGCGGCGCGACCTCGCAGGCCTCGAAGCAGCGCGCATGATCGGCGGCATCGTTGCACTCGAAGAGCTTCAGCTGGTTGCAGGCGTCCTTGCACTCGCTCGTGTCCTGCTCGGACGGCATGGCGCCTTCCCCACCACCGTTGCTGGCTCCGCCGCCACCACTGCCGTCGCCGCCGCCCGTGGCATCGCACGCGAGCAGCAAGAACACACCCAGCGCGCACGTGCGCGCCGCCCGAGTCGGTTCGAACATGCGCGTCACGACGCGACGGCCCCGCGGACCGTCGCAACAATTCGACATCGCGTGCGACCGCGCCGAGCGGTCGCCCTCTGTGCCAAGAAGTTTGAAGCCAGCGAGCCCGACCAATTTACTGTAGGGGGCGAGCAGCGAGAGCGAGATGAACGAGACCCCGAGAGCAGCAGGATCTGCGAGAGCAGGCGGAGCCCTTCGCCTCGACCGGGCGCCCCGTGCGCTGGACGGCGAGCGGAAGGACGAGAGATCGGCGACGCTGAGGCCGGACCCCGAAGTGCCAGCCAAAGGCAAACGACGCCAGTTCACCAACGAGTTCAAGCGGCGGATCTTGGCCGAGG
>LNFB01000387.1 GCA_001464385.1 Deltaproteobacteria bacterium Ga0077550
TCACCAGTCGCCGATCCAGGGGTTGCCCGCCGCGTCCGTCCACGGCGGCGGGCTCGCGTCGGTGGCGATCACCAGGTCGTCGATCCAGCAGTCGTTGTCCGGCGGCGCCTCGTTGTTCCAGTACGTGAACAGGTAGAAGTAGTCGATCACACCGCCGGCCTCGGTGATCGTCGGCACGTCGGTGCGATCGAAGACGAGCGTGTCGTCGCGCCAGATCCGGACCCGCGCCGCGCCGCCGTCGTCGACCGGGACATCGTCGACGGACAGGTACATCTCGTAGCGCTCCCAGGTGTCGCGCGGCAGGCTCTCGCCGTCGTAGACCGCCCACACGTCGTGGACCTCCTTGATCGTGCGCAGCACGGACATCGTCTCGTCGGCGCGGTCGACGTAGAGATCGTTGTAGCCGGCGTTCTCGCCGTCGCTGGCGCGGTTGTGCAGGCGCAGGAACTTCATCCACGGCGCGGCGCTGAACTCGAAGTCGGACGGCCAGTAGACGTACAGGCGGACCCAGATCTCGCCGCCCTTCGCGACCGCGGGATCGATCGGGAGCAGGCCGCCCCACTGTCCGAAGCCGCCGCCGTCGCCGGCGCGGATGCTCATCTGGGCGCTCTGGGAGCCGCGGTGCGCTTGGGCGGTGGAGGCGATGGTGCGGCCGGCCGCGTCGAACGGCGCGAGGTTGGTCAGCGATGCGCCGTCGGCGTAGGCCTCGAAGTCGTCGAAGAAGTAGGGCTCGAAGTCGACGGATCCGGTGGAGGTGTCGGAGTCCGACGATCCCTCGGAGGTGGTCGCGGGCGCGCCGGTCGAGTCTGCGGCGCTGCTGGAGGCGTCCGCGGAGTTGCCGGTGCTCGAGGAGGCGTCGGTGCCGGATACCGAGCCCGAGCCACCGCCGGTCGAGGTGGTGGGATCCGCCGGGCCGTCCGCGGAGGACGCGTCGCCGCAGGCGGACGGCGGGAGGGACAGGGCGAGGGCGAAGACCGGAGCGAGTCGCACGGGGGACAAGACCCGCAGGGGCGCCGGCGGTTCACGGGGATCGCGACGTGGCCAGCGTGGCCCGCCCACGGGCCACCGCTGGCCCGCCCGCGGGCCACCGCGTTCGCGCCGAACTCCGCCGCCACGAGATCATTGTCGATCCACCGCGGCGCACTCATTGCTCAGCGGCGGGCACCATGCCTCACCGCAACCCCATCACCGCCCTGCGTCCCCTCACCCTCGCGATCGCGATCGCGATCTCCTCCGCCGTCGCCACACTCGCGCCCGCGATCGCGTCGGCGTCTCCGCGACCGATCCCCGTGGCCATGCTCGCGCCGCCGCTCGAGGGTGCGATCAACGTCAACACGGCGACGCAGGAGCAGCTCGAGCTGCTGCCTGGCGTCGGCCCGACGACCGCGACGCGCATCCTCGAGTTCGTGAAGAAGAAGCCGCTCACCCACGCCAGCCAGCTCATGCGGGTCAAGGGCATCGGTCGCAAGACGTACGAGCGCATGCGGCCGTACCTCGTCGTCGCTGGCGAGACGACGCTGCGCGTCGCGGACCCGAGCGCGCAACCGAAGGCGCCGAGTCCGGAGAGTCCCGCCCCGACGACACCGACACCCTAGCGCCCGAGCGCCCGAGCGCCTTCGCGAGAGCCCCGCGCCGCGGACCGCAGTCCCGCGGCCCGGCGGGTGACGGACGCGTGCCGTCCCCGTCGGGTCGCGGTCGGCGAGGCGCGGCCGCGCCTGCTATGGTCGCGGCCGTGCGCCGTCGCCCTGCCCCCGTATTGCTGTCCCTCGCCCTCGCCGTCGGCCTCGGCGTGACGGCGTGCAAGCCCCGGCCGACGGCGGCCCCGTACGCGCCGGGTCAGGGCCCCAAGGCCGAGGCGCTCATCGCCGGTGCCAAGCCGCAGCTCGACGCGGTCGCGGTGCCCGACGCGAAGGTCATCGCCAACCGGGTGCTGCGCGGCAACCTGGCCTTCCTCGCCCAGGAGCCGGGCCGATTCCGCGGCAGCGTGCAGGTGTCGGGCAACGAGCTCGTCACGCTCGCGCTCACCGAAGAGGGCTACGCGCTGCGTTACAAGCTCGACGCGTTCCCGACCGGCTTCTACCACGGGCCGCCGTCGGCCTGCGCCGTGGAGGCGCTGCTCGGCGTGGCGCTCGACGCCGAGGATCTCGTCGCGCTCGTGCTCGGCGGCGCGCCGGTGATCGCCGAGCCCTACGAGATCGTCGAGCAGGGCTGGGACAGCGCGGCCGGTCGCGAGGCGGTGACGATCCGCAACGGGCGGTTCGTGCAGCGCCTCGACTTCGCGAAGCTCGGCGACACCTGGCAGTTCGCCGGCAGCAAGCTGTGGCAGCGCAAGCCCGACGGTTCGCGCGGCGCGTGGATCTGGTCGCTCGCGCACGAGGACATGGCGCGCCACGGCGACGCGATGCTGCCGGCGCGCACCCGCGTGCTCGCGCCGGGCAAGCGCAAGGACAACCTCCTCGTGATCCAGTACAAGTCGCGCGATCTGGATCCCGCGTTCGCGAAGCAGGCCGGCGACGGCGGCAACACGACCGACGGCGGCAATCCGACCGACGGCGGCACTCCGACCGACGACGGCGGGGACGACTGGGGCGGCGCCGACGGCTGGGAGGGCGAGGACGGCGGCGCGTGGGAGGGGGCCGAGGGGGCCGAGCCGAAGTCCGACCCCGCACCCGAGCCCCCCGCGCAGCCGCCCGCGGCGAGCCCCAAGACCGCCGCGCCCAAGGTCTTCACGATCGACGGCACGGGGCTGGGCGACCGCGGCGACCTCTGCCGCCCGCACTAGCGCCGCGAAACGCCCGGTCGGTGGACGCGGGCGCGATCGTGGGAACCTGACACCGCCTCCGGGAACCACCTTCGGAGGCGAACCGGATCGATGCGCCCCACCGATCCCCATGACCGCCGACCCCGCGGCGACGGGCGCGACCCCGGGGACACGCCGGAGGACGACGCCCCACCGACCGTGGTCGAGCGCGACCCGGCGTACCTGATGTCGTCGTCGTCGTCCTCCTCCTTCGACGCCGCGATCCTCGAACCCGAGACGACCGTCGGCGGCGTCGAGTCGCGGATCCTCCTCGCCCGCGCGCGCAAGAGCCTGCTCGGGTGGGACGAGGCGCCGGTGCAGGTCGGCCGCTATCGCATCCTCGAGCGCATCGGCACCGGCGGCATGGGCGTCATCTACTCGGCGCAGGACGACGAACTCGATCGGCAGGTCGCGATCAAGATCCTCCGCCACGACCTCGCGCCGGGCACGACCGGGCGTCAGCGACTGCTGCGCGAGGCCCAGGCCACCGCGAGGCTGTCGCACCCCAACGTCGTGCACGTCTACGAGGTCGGCCAGGAGGGCGACCAGGTCTTCATGGCGATGGAGCTGGTCCGCGGCGACACGCTGCGGGCGTGGCGAGAGGCCGAGCCGCGCACGTGGCAGGAGCTCGTCGAGATGTACCTGCGCGCCGGCGAGGGCCTCGCGGCCGCGCACGCCGAGGGCATCGTGCACCGCGACTTCAAGCCCGACAACGTGCTGGTCGGGCGCGATGGTCGACCGCGCGTGCTCGACTTCGGCCTGGCCCGCGCGACCTCCGAGACGCTCTCCAGCTCCGATGCGCTGCCGATCACGACGACGTCGCCGCCGGGCGCGGTGAGCTCGTCGACCAGCGCCGCGTCGCGATCGGGCTCGGCGCTGCGGGATCTCGATCTCACGCGCACCGGCACGGTCGTCGGGACGCCCGCGTACATGGCCCCCGAGCAGCTCGAGCGGGCCGAGCCCGATGCGCGCAGCGACCAGTTCTCGTTCTGCGTGGCGCTGTTCGAGGCGCTGCACGGCAAGCGACCGTTCGCGGGCTCCACGTACACCGAGCTCGGCGAGAACATCGCCGCCGGCGCCGTGGTGTCCGTCGATCCCCGCAGCCACGGCGTGCCGCGGGCGCTGCAGACCGTCGTGCGCACCGGGCTGTCCCGCGATCCCGCGCTGCGCCACCGCGACATGCGGAGCTTGCTCGACGCGCTGCGCGGCGCGGCCAAGCCCGACGCGCGACGCGGGCGCGTGTGGGCGATCGCCGGCGCGATCGGGCTCGGCGCAGCGGCAGCCGGCGCGATCGCCCTGTCCGGCGGCGGCGGACCGAGCCCGACGCAGGCGCCCGCGCCCGCGCCCGACGGAACCCCGGCCGAGGCGCCCGCAGATCCGTGGGCGGCGATCGTCGCCGACAGCGAGCTGCCACCCGAGATCCCCACCGCGCTCGCGGACGATCCGACCGGCCTCACCGTGCACCGCCTCCGCAACGGCCTGACCGTGTACATCGTGACGCGGCCGCTCGAGCCGTTCATCAGCGCCTCGCTGGTGCTCCGCGCCGGCGCGATGCAGGAGGGCGAGGTCGACCAGGGCCTCGCCGCGCTCACGCTCGCGGCGGTGATGGAGGGCGGCGAGCGCCTCGGTGTCCGCGACCTCGCGCGCGAGCGACCGCTGCGCGACGCCGAGGCGGCGATGCTCGCGGCGCTGCCAACGGTCCGCGACGTCCGCGGTCGCGAGGCCCTGTTGCGCGCCGCCGGTGCCGCCGAGCTCGCGGCCGCCGGCGCCGCCCTGCGCGACGAGTACTACGCCGGCGCCCTCGGCCTCGGCGGCCGCGAGCCGGTGTCGCTGTCGGGCCCGGGATCGATCGTCAGCGTCGAGATCCCCACCCATCGGTTCGGCGCGTGGGTCGAGCTGTCCGCCGAGATGCTGCGCCGCCCGATCTTCCGCAACTTCCTCACCGTCACCGCGCAGAAGCTCGAGTTCCTGGCCTGGATCGCCGAGGGCCGCGGCGCCGAGCAGGCGGCCACGCGGGCGCTCTCGGGCGTCACCGGGATCCACGAGGACTTCGCCGCCGCCGCGACCAAGCTCGCCCTGGTCCCGCTCGGCGACGCGAGGCGCTTCTGGGCCACCTACTACCGGCCGAACAACACCGCGGTGGTGCTCATCGGCGACATCACGCCGACCGAGGCGCTGCCGATCCTCGAGCGCGCGTTCGGAGACTGGGAACCGGCCGCGATCCCGAAGCCCGCGCACGTCGATCGGCCGCTCGCCCAGGCGCGCACGCAGATCGACGTCCACGACACCGGCGCTCCGTTGGCGCTGCTGGTGTGGGCGCTGCCGCCCCCGTCGTCGCCCGACTTCCCGGCGTTCCTCGAGCTGAACCGCGTGCTCGCGGGTCCCGATGGCATCCTCGCGGGGGCCCTGCGCGACTCGACCAGCGGCGGGACGTGCGACGTCGGCCCGCTCCGCGACTTCCAGGTCGGCGTGTACCCCGGCCCCGGACAATCGCTCGCCGAGGCCGAGGCCCAGGTCTACGGCGTGCTCGAGGATGTGGCGGCCGATCGCATCCCCGAGGCGATCTGGGAGCGGGCGCTCGCACAGGCCGAGCTCGAGCGCCACCGCTGGGCGCGGACCAATGGCGCGCTCACGCGGCTCGTCGTCGAATCGTACCTCGGCCGCTCGCCGTGGCAGGACGTCGCGCAGTCGCTCGGTCCGACCCCGGTCGATCGCGCGCGGATCGTGCGGACCGCCACGGCGCTGCTCGGGACCGGCCACGTCGCGGTCCACCGCACGCCGGGCAAACCGCCGGTGTTCCCCGGCGTGCGCCTGCCGATCGAGCGCGTGCCGCCGCAGCTCGGGGTGCACAGCGACTTCGTGCGCGCGCTCATCGACGCGCCGTCGATCCCGATGGAGCCGCGGTTCCTCGTCGAGGGCAGCCACTATCGCGTGCACGAGCGCGGCGCGGGCCGAGTCGTCGCCACGCAGACGCGCGATCCGATCGTACGCCTCGGCTGGATCCACCGCGTCGGCGCGGCCGAGGACCCGTTCGTCTGCGACGCCGTGCGGGCGCTCGCCGATCGGATCCCCGTCGCGGGGTTCGAGGCGTCGGTGACGTGCTCGACCGGCGAGACCCGCATCGATCTCGTGGCGACCGCCGCCGCGTTCGAGCGCGAGCTGCCGGCCGTCCTCGCGTGGCTCACCGAAGGCGAGCTCGAGCCCGACGCCGCGGAGCTCCACGCCGAGCAGAGCGTGCAGTGGCGCCGCGAGGTCCGCAGCGATCCGTGGAACCGCGCCGCGGCCCTGCACGCCTGGGCCCTTCGCGGGCCGGCGATGCTCGACGTCATGCTCCCCGACGACGAGACCATGCGTACGGAGGGCCCGCGGGCGATGGTCGCCTCGCTGCAGGCGCTCGCGCAGCGCGATCCCGACATCGTCTATGTCGGACCCGCGCCGCAGCTGCTGCTGGACGCACTGCCTCCGCCGCACGGACAGGCCGGCGCCACGCCTCCGCCCCGCGCGTGGCGTGAGATCACCGAGCCGACGGTGTTCCTGCTCGACGATCCCGATCGCGACGACGTCAGCGTGCGCGCGGCGGTGCCGTGGTTCGCCGCCGATCCGCGGGACCAGCTCGCGGCGAGCATGCACCTGGCTGCAACGCAGATGGCGGCCTGGGAGACTGCGCCGACCCTCGACGCCGAAGAGCCGCTGTACAACGCCCGCTGGTCGCCCAACGCCCCGGTCGGCATCGGCGTCGGCCTGCGCGCGGCCCCGGCCGACGTCGGCGTCGCGCTGACGCAAGCCCTCGCGATGCTGCGAAGTCGACCCAGCGCCGAGCAGTTCGCGGGCGCCCGCGATCGCCTCGAGGTCGCGTTCCGGGCGTGGCGCGTGCCGCCCCGCGACGTGCCGGATCGCGTGCGCGACTGGGCGACGGGCACCGACGATCCGCGCGTGGCCCAGTGGCTCGCCCTGCCGAGCCTCGACTTCGCCGACGTCGAGCGTTACTACGCCGAGTTCGACCGCCGGATCCCCGCGGTGTCCGTCGCCGCCGACGTGCGGAAGATCGATCTCGATCGGCTCCGCGAGCACGGACGGATCGTTCGCGTCCGGATCGAGGACATCCTGCGCGATCCGACGATGCCCGAGGTCGGCGACGACACGCCGAGCCTGCTGGCCGAGTAGGTGACCTCGCGAACCGGTCGCCTCGCGGAGTCGGGCTGCTCAGCGCGTCGGCGCGCGACGATCCCGATCGGCGGCGAAGCCCCGCGGTCGCCAGCCTCCGCGCGGCCGCTGCTCGAACGCGCCGAAGCGCAGATCGAACGCGAGCTCGGCGGCGACCCACGGCGCGCGCATGTTCGCGGTGAAGCCCCAGCGGCGCGTGCCCGCGCGCAGGAACACGCCGCCGCCGGCCTCCACCCGCCAGGCCGCGAAGTTGCTGCCGTCGTCAGCGTCGTCGCGCGAAGGATCGCGAACCCTGGCGATCACGGTCCCGACCTCGAAGCCGCCGGACAACCACGCCTGCGACACCGCGAAGGCGGCGAGCGCCCAGTGGGCGTCGCGCTGGAACGACAGCGTGCCGGGATCGAGGTCGCGGACCGGCGGCGGGTACAGCGTCCGATCGTAGACGGCGCCCATCTCGAACGCGCGCCAGCGGTAGAACGCGATCGCGAGCTGCGGGGCGACGCGCGGCCGCGACTGCCCGGGCAACCAGTGCACCTGGGCGCCGATCGTGAGGTGATCGAGCAGGCCGATCGCCGCGCCCGTGCGATAACGATGCGGATAGCCACCCGCGGCGGACACCGCGACGACGCCGTGATCGAGGAAGCGGGCGCTGCCGGCGAGCTCGCGGCTCAAGTATCGGTGCAGTCGTGGGCTGCGGGCCTGCATCGGCGTCGGCGGCCCGGCCGCGGACACCGAGCTCGCGGGCACGGGCTGCGGCGGCTCGGCGCGCGCCGACGCATGCGCCAGCGCGAAGGTCGCGAAGGCGACGATCGTCGCGCACCGCCGCGACGGCGAGCACCTGGCGAGTCGGAGCACCGCGGCGATTCTACGCGACCACGCGATCACGACGTGATGCATCTCCACCATCGCGCGAGCACGTCGGCGCCGCGAGTTGCAAACCGTGAGGAAAGTCAATGCGTTGGACGCTGCGACCACCCGGTCGGGCGGCATGCGCCACCGGCCCGTGCACTACGCTACGGAGGTTCGTTGGAGGCCCACATGCCCGCAAAGACTCTCTCCCGCCCGATCTACATCGTCGCCGCCAAGCGCACGCCCTTCGGCGCGTTCGGGGGCAAGCTCAAGGACCAAAGCGCGATCGACCTCGGCGTCATCGCGACCAAGGCCGCCCTCGCGGCGGGCAACGTGCCGGTCGACGCGATCGATCACGTCGTGTTCGGCAACGTGTCGCAGACCTCCGCCGACGCGCTCTACATGGCGCGCCACATCGGGCTCAAGGCCGGTGTGCCGGTGCCCACGCCCGCGCTCACCGTCAACCGCCTGTGCGGCTCGGGCTTCCAGGCGATCGTCAGCGGCGCGCACGAGATGCTCGCCGGCGACGCGGAGATCGTGCTGGTCGGCGGCACCGAGAACATGAGCCAGGCGCCGTACGCCACCCGCAACATCCGCTGGGGCACGAAGTTCGGCACCGACCCCAAGCTCGAGGACACGCTGTGGTCGTCGCTGTTCGATCCCTACGCGGGTTGTGCGATGGCGGTCACCGCCGAGAACCTCGCCGAGAAGCACGGCATCACCCGCGAGCAGTGCGATGCCTACGGCCTGCGTAGCCAGCAGAGCTGGGCCGCTGCGCACGCGGCCGGTCGCTTCACCGCCGAGCTCGCGCCGGTCGAGCTGAAGGGCCGCAAGGGCCCCGAGTCGTTCGACACCGACGAGCACCCGCGCCCCGAGGCCACGCAGGAGGGCATGGCCAAGCTGCCGCCGGTCTTCAAGAAGGACGGCGTCGTGTCGGCCGGCAACGCGTCGGGCATCTGCGACGGCGCCGGCGCGCTGCTGCTGGCCACCGAGGAGGCGATCAAGCGCCACGGCCTCACGCCGCTCGCCCGCGTGGTGCAGTGGCACACCGCCGGCGTCGACCCGACGATCATGGGCATCGGCCCGGTGCCGGCGATCCGCGGCGCGCTCGAGCGCGCTGGCATCGCCCAGGGCGACGTCGATCTGTTCGAGATCAACGAGGCCTTCGCGCCGCAGTTCCTCGCGTGCGAGAAGGAGCTCGGCCTCGACCGCGAGCGCACCAACGTCGACGGCGGCGCGATCGCCCTCGGCCACCCGCTGGCGGCCTCGGGCGCCCGCATCACCGCGCACCTCGTCCACGAGCTGCGCCGCCGCAAGGGTCGCTATGGCGTCGGCTCGGCGTGCATCGGTGGCGGCCAGGGCATCGCGATCGTGATCGAGGCGGTCTGAGCCAAAGGCGCCCGCAGGACACCCCATGACCACCACCGAAGCCCCCGCCTCGACGCTCATCTACGACTGGAACCGGCGCAACCGCCACGGCGCGTTGAGCCCGCTGGTCGATCGCAAGGTCTCGTTCCTCGACGAGACCCTGCGCGACGGCATCCAGTCGCCGAGCGTCCGCGACCCCAGCATCGAGGACAAGCGCGAGATCCTGCGGCTCGGCGCGAGCCTCGGGATCGACGTGTTCGATCTGGGGCTGCCCGGCGCGGGGCCTCGGGCGGTGGCCGACGTGACCGATCTCGTCGAGTACGCCGAGCGCGAGAAGCTCGGCATCGGCTACTCGTGCGCGGCGCGGACCCACAAGGCCGACATCGACGCGATCGCCGACATCTCGCAGCGCACCGGCAAGGAGATCGCGATCTATGCGTTCCTCGGCTCGAGCCCGATCCGGCTCTACGCCGAGAACTGGACCGTCGATCTCCTGCTCGAGCGCACCATCATGGCCGCCGAGCTGTGTCGCTCGCACGGCCTGCCGATGACCTTCGTCACCGAGGACACCACGCGCACGCCGCCGTGGATCCTCGACAAGCTGTTCCGCGCCGCGGTCGACCACGGCGCGACGCGGCTGTGCCTGTGCGACACCGTCGGGCACGTCACGCCCGACGGCATCACCGATCTCATCGGGTTCACTCGCCTGCTGCTCGAGGCCCACGGCCACAAGTCGGTCGGCATCGACTGGCACGGCCACAACGATCGCGGGCTCGGAGTGAGCAACAACCTCCACGCGATCGAGGCCGGTGCGGACCGCATCCACGGCACCGCGCTCGGCGTGGGCGAGCGCGTCGGCAACGCGGCGCTCGACCAGACGCTCATGAACCTCAAGATCATGGGCGAGCTCGGCGATCGCGACCTCACCAACCTCGTGCCGTGGTGCAACAAGGTCGCGTCCGCCCTCGGCGTCACGGTCTCGGGGCAGTACCCGCTGGTCGGCGAAGACGCGTTCCGCACGGCCACCGGCGTGCACGCGGCCGCCGTGATCAAGGCGATCCGCAAGGGCGACGTCGATCTCGCCGATCGCATCTACTCGGGCGTGCCCGCGGGGTGGTTCGGCAAGCAGCAGTCCATCGAGATCGGCTTCATGTCGGGCGAGTCCAACGTGGTGTTCTGGCTGCAGCAGCGGGGCATCGAGCCGAGCCCAGACCTGGTGAAGCAGATCTTCGACTTGGCCAAGCGGACAGATCGCCTGCTCCGGGACGCCGAGGTCCACGCCGTCGTCGACGCGTGGCGCGCGGCGGGCGGCTGAGCCCGCGGGCCTCGGGCAGGTGGGGGCGCGGGCGCCGGGGGCGTGCCGATGTGGCCACCTCGCGCTCGCACACACCCTGATAGTGTGCAGGCAGACGCGCCCGGCGATGTCACCGATCCTCGAGGACGAAGCGGCGCAGCTCGCAGCGCTGTTCGACGGCATGGCCGAGGGCGTCGTGCGTCAGTCGGCGGACGGCGCCATCGTCGACTGCAACCGCGCGGCCGAGCGCATCCTCGGGCTCAGCCGCGATCAGCTGATGGGTCGCTCGTCGATCGACCCCCGGTGGCGGACGATCCACCCGGACGGGGTCGTACTGTCCGGCGCCGACCACCCCGCGATGCTCGCGTTGCGGACGGGCGCGCCGGTCCGCGACTTCCTCATGGGCGTCGAGCGACCCGATGGCGAGCAGCGTTGGATCAGTATCAACGTCGAGCCCTTGATCCGCGCCGCGGGTGACGCCCCGTACGCCGTCATCACCACCTTCCGCGACGTCACGCACCAGCGGCGCACCGAGCGGGCGCTCCACGACGAGCGTCAGTTCCTCACCGCGATCCTCGGCAACCTACCCGGCACGATGGTCGCCGTCTTCGACGAGCATCTCGAGCTGCGACGCACGTTCGGCGGTGCCGCGACCACGTTCGACGAGCTGGTGGACGCCGACGACGGCCCAGAGCTCCGCGCCGCAGCGAGGCGGTGCCTGAGCGGCGAGACCACGCAGATCTCGGCCCGATCCGGCGAGCGCCTGCTCGAGCTCGCGCTCGTGCCGCTGGGCACCGCGGAGGCCGCCCTGCTCATCGCGCGCGACGTCAGCGAGCGTGAGGCGCTTCGCGATCGACTCTCGCGCCAGGAGCGGCTCGTCACCGTCGGCACGCTCGCTGCCGGCGTCGGCCACGAGATCAACAACCCGCTGCAGTTCGTGGCGCTGAGCATCGAGTTCGGGCTGCGGCGGATCGCGACCCTCGACCCGCCGCCGCCGGTGCTCGGCGAGCTGGCCGAGTCGCTCAACGAGGCGCTGCGGGGCCTGGGGCGCATCCGCGAGATCGTCCGCGGCCTGAAGGCGTTCACCCGCGAGCGGCCGGTCGCGCGGCCCGTCGATCTCTGCGCGGCGCTCGAGATCGCCGCGAGCATGGCAGCCCACGAGATCAAGCTCGTGGCCACGCTGGTGCTCGAGCTCGGCCCAGTGCCGCCGATCGTCGCCGATGACGCCCAGCTGTCGCAGATCTTCGTCAACCTGCTGGTGAACGCCGCACAGGCGTTCACCACCCCAGATCCCACCCACAACCGGATCGTCTGCCGCAGCGAGGTGGCCGCGGACGGTCGTGCGCTCGTGACGGTGAGCGACAACGGCACCGGCATCGATCCCACGGTGCTGCCACGCATCTTCGATCCGTTCTTCACCACCAAGGCGATCGGCACCGGCACCGGCCTGGGCCTGTCGATCTGCCACGGTATCGTGTCGGCCCTGGGCGGGGAGATCACCTGCACCTCGGAGCTCGGGCGTGGCACGACGTTCCGGGTGGCGCTGCCGGTCAGCGACGATGAGCTGCCCGCACCGCGGCCCGCGGTGAGGATCCGAGCCCCGCTGCGCGGCCGTGTCGTGGTGATCGACGACGAGGTCGACGTCCTCGACGTGCTCGGTCGCGTGCTGCGCGAGGAGCACGAGCTCACGATGTTCTCGAGCGCCCGCGAGGCGCTCGACCACCTGCTCGACGCTCGCGAGGCCCCCGAGGCGGTGCTGTGCGACCTGATGATGCCGTACATCTCCGGCGTCGAGCTCCACGCCCGCATGCTCGATCGCAGGCCCGAACTCGCGCGGGCCTTCGTGTTCATCACCGGCGGCAGCGTCGACGCCCGTTCGGCCGAGCTGCTCTCCGATGCCACGGTGCGTCGGCTCGAGAAGCCCTTCGCCGCCGACGACGTGCTCGATCTGGTCGCCGAGGTGGTGCGCGACTCCAGGCGCCGCCGCAGCACCGCCGGCTGAACGGCTGCGCCTACGCCCCGGTGATCGCCCGACGCAGCGCGGCCTGGCGCGCGCTCGTCGAACCGCACCGCGTCGCCCCCGCGCACGACCCCGAGGGCGGCCCACATCGCGTCGAGGTCGCCCGCCGCCCGCCCGAGGCGACGCGGCGGGGCAGCGATTTGCGCCCGGATGGCGCAGCCGCTGCGGTCCGGCCCCGGGATCCTGAGAGCGCGCGATCGCGGCGCGGTGAGGCGGAGCCCGCGACCCCATGCGCGTCATCGGCGTGATTCACCCGCAGTGGGTCGTGCACGACCCACCAAGCGTGAAACCCCGCGCACGTTGTGTCGCCGAGGTCGAGGTGACACACCCCATGCGCGCGTGTTTCTGACAAGAATTCCAGCGGCGCCTCCACCACGAGCCGCTGGAAAGCGGGCGAGGTCCCTCGGCGAATACGAGTGGATCCGAACCATCCCGTTCGCGGCGGTCCACGTCGCAGCGCTGGCCGGGCCCTTCCTCGAGCCCACGGCGGGCGACTGGATCGGCTGCGCGGTGATGTTCGTGTTCCTGATGTTCGGCGTCGGCGCCGGCTATCACCGCTACTACTCGCACCGCGCGTTCAAGACCGGACGCGTCTTCGGCTTCCTGCTCGCGGTGCTCGCCCAGTGCACCGCGCAGCGCGGCGTGCTGTGGTGGGCGCACCACCACCGCGGCCACCATCGCCACTCCGACGAGCCCGCCGACATCCACTCGCCCGGGCAGTGGGGCTTCTGGCACTCGCACATCCTGTGGGTCTACGACGGCACGCGCGCGACCGACTACTCGAAGATCGCCGACTTCGCGCGGTACCCCGAGCTGGTCGTGCTCAACAAGCTGTGGGTGGTGCCGCCGGTGCTGCTGGGCGTGGTGACGTACATGTTCATGGGCCTCTCGGGGGTCTGCGTCACGTTCGCGCTGTCGGTCGTGCTGGTGTGCCACTCGACCTTCGCGATCAACTCGCTGTCGCACATCTACGGCACCCGCCGCTTCGACACGTCGGATGACAGCCGCAACAACTGGCTGCTCGCCATCATCATGATGGGCGAGGGCTGGCACAACAACCACCACCACTACCAGTCGTCGGCGCGCGCCGGCTTCTACTGGTGGGAGGTGGACATCACCTATTACATCCTGCGGGTGCTCGCGGCCGTCGGGCTGGTGTGGGATCTGCGGCCGGTGCCGCGGCACGTCTACGCCGCGGCCGAAGCGGTGCCGAGCCCGGTTGCGCCGTAGCAGCCTGTGACGCGCGCGTCATCGCGGTGAAATCGGCGAACCCCGTGGGGCTAGCTACGCTCCGATCGATGCTCCGATCGATCTGGGTGCGCGGCGCGTTCGTGGTCCTGCTCGGCGCGTCGGCGTGCTTCTCGGAGGCCGGCAGCGCGGGCTCGGGCGGCAGCGGCGACATCGGAAGCGGCGGTTCGGAGACGTCGAGCTGCGAGCTCGGCAGCGAGGGCTGCGAGTGCACGGCGGGCGGGAGCTGCGACGCGGGCCTGGTCTGCATCAGCCACACGTGCCTCGCGCCGTCAGGCGCGTCGAGCTCGCCTTCGTCCGACGACGGGAGCTCCTCCGGTGCCCCGGACGACGGGAGCTCGAGCGGCGGATTGTGTGGCAACGGGGAGCTCGACGAGGGCGAGCTGTGCGACGAGGCCAACGGCTGCGTCGACTGCGTCCTCGTGGATTACGCGTGCAACCCCTACAACCAGGTCGGCTGCGGCGAGGTCCAGACCTGCGATCGCACCCGCGGCGCGACGCTGAACGATCAACGCACCGGCTGCTTCCAGGAGGGCCAGGCGGGCTGGGGAGCGCCCTGCGCCTACGATCCGATCGATCCGGCGATGCAGTGCGCGGACGGCCTGTCCTGCGTCGGCGGGGCCTACCACGCGAGCTGCTCGGCCGCCGAGTGCTGCACCGAGTTCTGCGATCTCACGGATCCGTCGACCTGCCCCGACCCCTCCACGCAGTGCCTGACGTGGAAGGAGGTCGGGATGCCGGCCGGTCTCGACAACCTCGGGCTGTGCATCAAGCTATGAGCGCCGGTCGCCGGGCTCACCCCTCGCTCGAGTCGTACGCGACGATCCCGAACCACGCCTCGGGCACGTCCTTGCAGCCCGAGTCGCCGACCCGCGAGTAGGCCTCGCCGACCACGAAGGTGTAGGTCGTCGGCGTCCCCACGACGCCGGTGTTGCCGTCGTAGATCGACACCTGCTCGCCGTCGCCGACCGCCACGCCGATCGCGTCGCGGCGGATGGGGCCGCAGAATTGGTCGCAGTCCGGCTCGATGTCGCAGACGTCGTCGCGGAGCGTGACGCCGATGGGCGCGAAGAAGTCCGCGGCGTCGGCGGGCAGCAGCGTGCTCGATTGGACGCCGCCCAGGATGAACCGGCCGTCCTGCCCACGCAGGTTGAACCACTCGTTGCGCCAGAACGGCATCTCGGAGCGATAGGTCAGCCGCACGATCGTGCCGACGCCGAGGTTCAGCGGCGTCACCGGGTTGTGCGGCGCGACCACCGTGTGCTGCGAGAGCTCCTCCTCGTCGCACTCGAGCGTGACCGTCATCGTCAGCTCGTCGTCGACGAACTCGGCGACGTTGCACTGCACGTCGAGGATGTCGCTCACCTGGAAGTCGCCGCCGTCGAAGGTCCACGCCGCGGCCTCCGGGCCGAACTGCTCCTGGGGATCGCAGGTCGAGCCGTCGAAGGGCGGGCACGAGCCGTCGTCGCCCGAACTCGACTCGCCGGCCGAGCTGCTCCCGGTGGTGCCGGGCTCGTCCGTGGTCGCCACCGAGGTGTTGCCGCTCGCGGACGCGGAGCCGTCGCTGCTGCCCGCCGAGCCCGACGACCCGCCGCCGGAGTCACCGTCGGTGTCGTCGAGATCGCCGACGGACTTCACACCGCACGCGGTCGAGGCCGCGACGAGGGTGAGGCTGCAGAGGAGGCGGTGCAAGGTCATGGTCGAGGACGTCATGACGAGGAGGTGCCCGGCAGCCATCGCCATCCGTCACGGTTTTTCTTCGGCGCTGCACGGGCTGGCCGCGAGGCGCCGGGCGAGGGACGAGCCGGGGTGCGCGCGGAGGTACGAGGCCGCGGCGGCGCGCGCGGCCGGCAGATCGCGACGGGCACACTGCAGCCGCACCGCGAGCGCCATGCGCTCGGGGCCCATCGTGCCTTCGGGGAACTCGCGCGCGTGGCGATCGATCGCCGCGGCGGCGTCCTCGAGCGCACCGCGACCCAGCGCTGCGCGACCGCTCGCGATGAGCTGCGCCTCGCGACCGAGGGGATCGTCGACGACGTCCGGCGCGCGCGGTGCCACCGGGGTGTCGACGACCGCGGGCGCGTCGAGCCCGGGCGCGGGGCGATCGCGGGGGACGATCGGCGACGGCGTCGCGGATGCGGACGGCGGCCCGGAGCGCGGTGATTCCGGCGGCGTCGCGGGCACCGTCTGCGCCCGCCCCCCGGATACGGCGGGCACCGGCGCGTCGATCGCCTGCTCGGCCGCGTCGCGATCAGCCACCACGCGCGCGCCCGACCACCCGCTCGCGCCCCACCACACCGCGGCCACCGTCGCCGCGAGGGCGATGCCCGCGACCACCCAGATCCGCGTCGACGATCGCACGCGGGGCGCGTCCGGCAGGACGCGTTCGGCCCCCGAGACGCGCGCCTGCACGGCCGCCCAGTTGGTGTCGCGCAGCTCGGGCGCGCACGTCGTCGCCCGGCGGAAGGCCTCGATCGCGGACACTGCGGGATCACGTGGCATGGCGGACCTCCCGACGCGCGCGGGCGTGTTGCCGCGCGAGCGCCTGTTCGAACCGGGCCCGCGCGAGTCGGAGCCGCGAGTACACGGTGTTGAGCTTCCCCTCGACGACGGTCGCGATCTCGGGCGCCGACAGGCCCTCGATCTCCGCGAGCACGAACACCTCGCGCTGATCGGGATCGAGCCCGTCGAGGAAGCCCTGCATGAACGCGATCGCCTCGCGCCGCTCGAGCTCGCGATCGGGCGTGGCGCCCTCGTCGACGGGGGCCTCGACCGCGGCGAGCTTGCGGGCGATGCGGCCCGCCGTGCGGTGGTGTCGCCACGCGACCCGCCGCGCGATGCCGTACATCCACCCGCGCACGCTCTCGATGCGCGCCGGATCGTCGAGGCGTCGGTGCACGACGACGAAGACCTCCTGCAGCGCATCGTCGAGCGACGCCGTCGGCACGCCGAGGCAGCCCAGCGTCCGGCGGATGCCGTCGTGGAAGCGCAGATAGAGCGCCGCGAACTCGGCCTCGGCCCCGTCGGCGCTGTGGGCGAACCCCATCGGTTCGGGGTGCCCGGCGTCGGGCCGATCCGTCACGGAAACCGCACCTCGATCGCCGCGGCCAGGCGCACGCCCACCACGGGCGCCTGCGCCAGGGTCCGCACGCCGCCCGCCGCATCGACGCCGAAGCGCGGGCGCGCGATCGCGAGGGCGAGCGTGGGATCGAGTCGCAGCGCAAACCCGGGCACTGGGGCCCACGCGAGCCCGGCGCCCAGCAGCGCGGCCACCCACGCCCCGTGGCGCAGCCGCGCGTTCGTCACCCCGACGCCGCGCGCCGTCATGTCGCCGACCTCGAGCCCGGCGAGCAGCGGGAACTCGACGGTGCGCACCGCCAGCACGAACCCTGCGCGCAACGACGCGGTGACGAGCCCGATGTTCGCGCCGGCGTCGGTGTCGGGCACAGGCAGTCGCGCGGTGCGGTCGAGCACCCAGGTCGCGTCGAGCTGCACACGCGCGCGCCGGAGCAGCAGCGCGCCGCCGATCGCGATCGCCGGCGACGCGCCCGGCACCTGGCGGAGCGATCCGCCGCCGCCGACGAACACCGCGCCGCGCAGGCGACGGGCGCGACGCGGGGGCTCGGCCGTCGGCGGTGATGTCGGGGCCGCGGTCGGCCGCGGGGCCACGCGGGTGGGCTCGGGCAGCGACGGCGGCATCGGGCGCGCGTCGAGATCGATCGCGGCCTCGACCGCGAGAGCGTCGATCTGCACCGCGAGCACGAGCGCCGCGGCATCGGCCACGCTCTCGCACACCGGCCCGCGGACCTCGCGAACGGTCGCGGTGCCCGCGGTCACGCACCGCACCTCGGCGACGAAGCCACCGCGCGGATCGGGGACGACGGTCACCACCGCCTGCGCATCGAGCTCGCCCGCGTCACCGAGCAGCGCCCCGACGCGGGCTTCGAACGCCGCGGGGTCGGGGCACTGCGGCGGTGCGTGCCACTGCACGGTCGGCGCGTGCGCGAGCACGGCGGTGACGATCGAGACCAACATGGCGGACCGCCATCAGGTCGCGAGGAGCTGCTCGAGGCGCCGCAGGATCTGGGGCACCGCGGCGTCGCCCTTGGGGCCGCCCTCGATCTTCGCCTCGGTGCCGCGCCCGTCGCCGCCGGGCACGGCGAAGCGGGGGATCAAGCGGCCGCCGTAGCCCGCGGCGTCGAGGGCCGGCGTGTGGCGATCCGCGTCGAACTCGAGGAAGCGGACGTTCGCGAGGGCGCCGTCGAGCTCGCCGCGCTCGACCGCCTCGTGGAAGCGCTGGCACGGCTCGCACCACGACGCGCCGACGTAGACGACGAGCCGCCGCGACTCGGCCTCGGCGCGGGCCCTGGCCTCGCGCACGAGGGCGTCGACCTCGCCGACGGACTCGGGCACGCGGACGAACTCGGGCGCATTGGCGACCGCGTTCGCGTCCGGCGTCGCCTTCGCGGCCACCTTCGCGGCCGCCTTCGCGGCGGGCGTCGCGTCGTCGTAGGGGGAACCGACACAGGCCGTCGCGTTCGCCAGCGCCGCGGCCAGGATCATGAGGGTGCGGGTGCGCTCCATCGTCGGTGACGTCGACGCGATGGTAGCCGGTCGCCGTGGGCCGGGTCGACGTTACTGCGAAACCGAGTTCGCGCCCGAGCGACGGCGCGGCCTGCGGCGCTCGGGTGGGGCGAAACGACAACCTTGCGTGCCCCCTGCCCGGCCCCATGTTTGGTCCATGCGCGGTGCATGGAGACTGGGTCGTTTCGCCGGCGTGGATGCCTATGTCCACTGGACGTTCGCGTTGCTGCTCGCCTGGGCCGGTTGGACGGCGTGGCAGGGCGCGGGCACGGGCCTGGCCGTGGTCCTCGGGATCGGATTCCTCTCGGCGGTGTTCGCCTCGGTGCTGCTGCACGAGCTCGGCCACGCCTTGATGGCGCGACGCTGGGGCGTTCGCACCCAGCACATCCTGCTCACACCGATCGGCGGCATCGCCAGCCTCGAGGGCATGCCGAGCGCGCCGCGGGCCGAGCTCGCCGTCGCGCTCGCCGGTCCCGCGGTGAACCTCGCGATCGCGGCGTCGCTGGCGTTGCTCGGCAACGTCACCGGCCTACAGATGTTCGGCCTCGTCGACGGGCTCATGTGGGCGAACCTCTCGCTGGCGCTGTTCAACCTGATCCCCGCGTTCCCGATGGACGGCGGCCGCGCGCTGCGGGCCCTGCTCGCCCAGCGCATGGGTCGGACCAGCGCGACCACGCTCGCGGTGCGACTCGGCCGCGGCGTCGCGGTGGTGATGGCGGTGCTCGGGCTCTTCTACAACCCGATGCTCCTGCTCATCGCGGCGTTCGTCTGGTTCGCCGGCGCGGCCGAGGCCCGCGCGACGCGGACGCCGGAGTACGTCCGTCCCTCGGACTGGTACGGCGGCGTCGACGACCGCTACCCCGAGGCGCTCCGCCGCGTCCGGGTCGGATCGCGGATGGTGTGGATCGACGCGCGCCACTTCCGGGCGCGGTGATGCGAGAATCGCCAGCGTGACCCGGACCGTGGACCCGAACAGGAGCAAGCGGCTCGCTCGCATCGGCACCATCCTCGCGGTGGTGCTGGTGCTGTTCTTCCTCGCCGTGCCGCTGCTCTCGGGCGTGCTCGGGAGGTTCGTCCCGCAGCGCGTCCAGGATCCGATCGGCAAACAGGTGGTCGAGTCGGTGCGCGGCGAGGCGAAGTACTGCACCGACCCCGCTGGCCTCGCGGCGCTCGACGGCCTGGTGGACCGACTCGCGGCGACCACCGACCACGACGCGCCGTTTCGCGTGTACGT
>LNFB01000388.1 GCA_001464385.1 Deltaproteobacteria bacterium Ga0077550
ATACTGAACCCATACGTCACGATTGCGCAGAACGGTAGTGACCCGGACGCTGCCAGGAATCTCGACAAGGGGAACGACGTCGACGTCTACACGTTCGTAGAGTAGTTCTTCTAGTTCCATGCTGCTTGCTCCAAATATTCATCGTTCCTTTTCGCCGGTGCCGCTTCGGGCTGACCTCGATCCCCGCGTCGCCGCGGCGTAGCTCGTCGTCCCGAACGGATGGAACTCCTCGTACGAGATCACCGCCCCTTCCGCATCCAGCTCGAGGCTGGCCGACCCGAGGTGATTCCCGTACTGGTGCCGCCGCACCGACACCGGCGACGCGACCTCGACCCCGTCGCGCACGGTCAGCGTCTCGACCAGGCACAACCGCCCCGTGTCATCCCCGACGTGCAGGCTCTCGCGCACGAGCGTCGGCGTGGCCGAGTTCGCAGCCCGCTCGCGGTACAGCTCGACTCCGCCCAAGTACACCCGCTCGCGCACGACCGATCCGGCCACGTTGACCTGGACCTTGCGCACGCGCTCGCCCGCGGCGTCGTACACGAACCACACATCCCCGCCGCCCCCGAGGTCGGCGTGCTGCAGCCGGTCGGCGTGGTTCCACGCCGTCGCAGCGAGGTGCGGCATCGCGATCATGTTGCCATGCTCGTCGTAGCTGTACGAGTGCGAGAACGGCTCGGCGGCCTCACCGGGCGCGGAGTTCCGCAACAGGCGGTTGCCCGCCGCCGCGTAGACGTACTGCCGCGTGTAGCTCCCGCCCGCCGCCCCGTGCTGCACCCGCAGCAGGTTCCCGACCGCGTCCCACTGATACTCCTGCGTGTACTCCCGCAGCGCCGCGGGATCCTCCGGGTGCGGCTGCGGACCGAACGCGAAGTCCTGGTCCACCGGCTGCCCGAGCGACGCGTGCTCGCGGCCCGTCGCGCGCACCAGCCGGTACACCGCGCTGTACTCGAACCGCTGGTCCCCCGACACGACGGCGTTCGCGAAGAAGCGATCCTGCTGCGCGCCATCGCGGATCTGCATCACGTTGCCGCTGGGGTCGTAGGTGTAGCGGAGATCCTGCAGTACCGCGGAGTCGGCCTCGCGGACGAGCCGGAGTCGCGCGAGTCGGAACGTGCGCGCATCGTACTCGTACGTGGTGACGTTGCCGTTGCCGTGGACGCAGCGCTGCCGCTGGCCGCGGGCGTTGTAGTCGAGATCGGACACGAAGCTCGTCGGCGTCACCGCGCCGCGCAACCGCACCGCGACGGACTCGAGCAGCCCGGCCTCGTTGTACGCGGACAACGTGACCGACTGATCGGGCGTGGTACTCGCGATGACCCGACCCAGCGCGTCGTACTCGCTCTCGACCGCGAACGTCTCGGCCTCCAACGCAGGCTCCGCCGCCGCCGCGATCCCCTCGATCGTCGCGGGCACGGCCTCCTCGAGCGGCGCCCAGTCCTGCGTCGCCTCGAACGCCCGCGCGAGCCTCCGGGACTGCCGCCGCAGATTCCCCGCGAAGTCGAAGCGCTCGTGGGACACGACCCCCGCTCCGTCGTACACGCGGAATGCCCGCCCGCGCAGATTCAACGCCTCCGCCCCCGGTGCCGACTCCCCGAACACGGTCCGCGCGACGAGCATCTCCACACTCCCGCTGGCCGTCACGAACGCATGCGTCGCTCGCCGCAACCCATCGTACCGCGCCCGGCTCGCGAACCCCCGCGCATTCCACCCGCGCAGCGGCGCACCAGCGACGTCCACCAACATCCGTCGCCACCCGGCGTCCACCGAATCGACGACGAACACCACGCCACCCATCCCGAACACCCGCGACTCCGCCACGTTGCCGCGGGCGTCCACCACCTGCAGCACATTCCCCTCGATGTCCAGCACCTGCCGCGTCATCGCGTGGACCTCCACGCCGTCCGCAACATCGTGCACGTCGGTCAACACCGGACGCCCCAAGCTGTCCGCATGCGCGACGCTCGGCGTATTCGCATGCGCGGCCGTCAGCTCCGCCGCCCGACGATCCCGCGGATCCGCCCCCGGGGCCATCCGCTCGGCGAACCACGCCCCCTCGAGCACGGTGTCGTTCGGGTCGTACGCGACCGTGCGCCACGCCTCGATCTCGATCCGACTCACCGTCCCGTCCGGGAAGTCCGTCCGCACCAGCCGTCCGAACGCGTCGTAGTGCAGCAACGGCGTGACGCCCGTCGCGGCGAGCTCGTCCTCGCCGTCGAAGTCCGAGCGGTCGCTGAAGAACGGCTCGTACTGCTTGACCGGGTTGCCCTTGTTGTCGACGATCGTGCGCCCGCTGCCGACCCACCGCGTCGCCGTCTCGACGAGCTCCGGCCGCCCGGCGGCATCCCGCACCAGCAGCCCCTGCGCATCGCGGTGCGGCGCGAGCCCGGGCTCCGCCTGCGCCTTGGTCTGCACCACGCGGCCGCCCCCGTCGTAGTGCGCGACCGATTCCAGGATCCGCGCCGCCGGATCCACCGACGCGTACTGCTCGCGCCGGAACGTCCGCACGGACACCGGCGCACCGCGCTCCGCGAACGCGTGCAGATCGTACGTCATGCGAACCGTCGGCTGCGCGAAGGTGTCGCCCACGCCCTCGCCGTCCTTGCCCACGACCACGGTCGCGACGACCAGCCCCAACACGTCGTGCACGGCCTGCTGGCGGTTACCATTGGCGTCCGTGACGATCGCCGCCTGCAGCACGCGGTAGTCGATCACCGACGACGCCACGTTCCCGAGCGGGTCGGTCACGGCGACGACGTGCATTCGGTGCGGATCGTAGTCCACCGAATGCACGCCGCCGAAGGCATCGATCGCGCGCACCGGCAGATAGAACGCCTCTGCGTCGAACTCCTGTCGCCCGCTGCGGCGCCACCACGCGCCGTCGGCCGCCACGAATCCGCCCTCGACGTCGAGGACACCGGTGCCATCGCCCGGACCCGGCAGCAGCCCCGCGAACGTCGCGGCGATCTGCGCCTGGGTCGCGAGCATCGCCCGCTGCTCGAACGGCAGCGCGCGCGTCCCCACCTGACCGAGCGGCAGAGCGCCGCGCAGATCGTCTGCGTAGTAGCGCTGCTGCGATGACGCGATCAATCGCTTCCGCAAGCCTTCAGCCGGCGGCGCCTCGAAGGCCACCGCAGGCGCCGCCAGCGTCTGTGCGTCGACCTCGGCGAACGACAGCACCGACGCGCCGCCCGGAGGGTCCGCCAACCCGGTGACCTCGAAGGATCGGGACTCCACCGGCACGCCGAGGCGGTACATCGCCCGCGACACCACCGCGTTCGCGACGCTCGCCTCGGCGTAGACCACCGCGGTGACGTCCTGCGCCGCACCCGGGACCACCGCGCCGCGCCGACGGTAGCTCACCGCGGCGGTGCGGGTGACGTTCCCGAAGTCGTCCACCGCGAGGGTGAACCGGTGCGCGAGCCTCGGATCGCTCGGGTCGCGCTCGTAGTGCTGCTCGAGCGACTCGCGATCGTGCACGAAGAACGACGCGTGCCGCTGCCCCGCGCGTGGCTGCAACCGCCGCACGGTCGCGTTGCCCTCGACCACGCGGAACGGGTGGGGGCTCGCCAGCGTGGCGCTGCCGTCCGGCTGCAGCGCCATCGCGTAGACCTCTTGGCGGAGCGCGCGGCCCCGCAGCGCCCGCATCGCCTCGCGCCGCTCGCCGGGCGAGAGGTCACTCGGCAACGCCGACGCCGGCAACACCACCGGCGGCACGGACGCGGGATCCCCCGCATCCCCGCGGTAGTCCTCGGCCGCGAGCCGCACCGCGATCGCATCCGCGTCGAGCCACGCCCCGGTGTGGAACCGCGTGCGCGTGAGCACTGGCGGCACGAACAGCGCCCCGTCGCGGATCTGGTGCCCGCTGGGGAACGACGTGTTGGCCCGGAACTCCGCGAACGACTCCGTGTCGATCTGCTCGACGACCGCGAATCCCCGGAACTCGCGCTCGGCCCCGTCGAAGTACCCGTGGTGGTAGCGATATCGGCTCCCGAAGCGCCGCTGGGTGACCGCGTCGACGATCTCGACGTGCTCGACCACGTGGACGACGAACGGCAGCCGCGTCACCCACGGCCGACCCGCCGCGCGGTCCTCGAGGTAGAACCGCGTCGACGGGGCATACGTAATCGTCCGGCGCAGGCCCATGCCGTTGTCGATCGTCCGCAGCAGGTAGGGCTTGCCGCGCGGCGTCAGCTCGGCGTAGCGCACGTGCGTGCCGCGGTCTGCCGCACGCGACGTCGACCACACCAACGCGGCGCCTCCGGTGCCCAGGATGTCGGCGAGCTCGACCGAGGACATGGTGTCGAGCGTCGGGAAGCCGGGCAACTCGACCCCCGCGGCGTAGCGATTGCCCGCGGCGTTGATCCACACGCGCGTGCCGTCTCCGCCCAGGTACACGAGGTCCGCGGTGCCCGAGCCGTCGATGTCCCCGAATCGAATGCGATCGGCCCGGAAACGATCCGGCCGATCGAACCACGGGGCGCCGGCCATCTCGACGACCCGCCCGAACCGGCCGTAGCCCTGATTCGGCCAATACAGCACGCGGCCGTTTTCGACCCGCACGAGGTCCGACAGGCCATCGCCGGTCATGTCGGCGAGGAACACCGCGCGCGTCGCATCCCCGAACACGAGCCGCGGCCCGCTGCGGTCGTCGCCCGCGGGCCGTCCGCAGACGACGGGCGCCGCGAAGCCCCCGTGGCCGAGCGAGGGGTAGAACACGATGCGCCCGAGCTCGAAGACGACCACGTCGGCGAGGCCGTCGCCGGTGACGTCGAGCATCAGCACGTTGGGCTGGGAGAGATCGAAGTTCGGCCGCGATCGGAACGGCCGGTGCGGCGCCCACTCCTCCGCCGTGCCGACGGCCACGCGCTTGAACGCGCCGGCCTGCGGCCCCGTGAGCTGGGCGAAGCTCGGCACGCCATCGCCGTCGAGATCGACGAGCTGCCACGACGACGCGCCGGTCGGGGAGGGCTGCCGCGGCAGAACCCGCGGCGGGCCGAAGCGCCCATCGCCCTCGGGGCGCGCGTAGTAGAGGCCCTTGCCCGAGGTCGTCAGGAGGCCCGGGAGGCCCTCGCCGTCGAGATCGACCAGGCGCACGCGGCGGCCGTCGATGCGCCCGGGCACCGTGGCGAGGCTCTGGGGATCGACGGTCGCGAGGCCGTGCCCGATCTCGAGCGGGGTGTACTCGAGCGTGAGCGCCGGCCAGGACTCGTGCCGATACCGCTGCTCGGCGGGCGCGCCGACGCGCACGTAGCCGCGCTGCACCGATCCGCCGCGATCAAATCACCCCGCGCGCCCGCAACCCCGCCACCTCGGCCTCGCTCATCCCCAACTCCGCGAACAACTCCTCGTTGTCCGCCCCCAACTCCGGCCCCCCGTGCACGGTCACCGCGGGCGTGCGCGACAGGATCGGGGTCACCCTCGGCACCGCCACCGTCGCCTCCCCACCCAGCGACACGCGCTCGAACATCCCGCGCGCGGCATAGTGCGGATCCGCGGCGATGTCGGCGATGTTGTAGATCGGCCCGCTCGGCACCTCGGCGGCCTCCAGGCGTGCGAGCGCCTCGGCCAACGGCAGCTCCGCGCACCACTGACCGATCGACGCGTCGATCTCGTCGGCGTGGATCGTCCGTCCATCGTTGTGGGCGAGCCGCGGATCGTCGGCGAGGTCGTCGCGCCCCGCGGTCCGCATCAATCGCACGAACAAACTGTCGTTGTTGGCGCCCAGCACCAACCAACCATCCGCGCAGCGATACGTGTTGCTCGGCACGATGCCGGGCAGCGCGGTGCCCGTCGGCTCGCGCACGAACCCGAGGCGATCGTACTCGGGCAGCAGGCTCTCGGTCACCGAGAACACCGACTCGTACAGCGCACAATCGATGACCTGGCCGCGACCCGAGCCGCCCTTGTCGCGCTCGTACAGCGCGATCATGGTGCCGAGGGCCGCGTACACGCCCGCGAGCGTGTCGCCGAGGCTGAGGCCGGTGCGCACCGGCGGTCGGCCGGGCTCCGCCGTGGTGTAGCGCAGGCCGCCGAAGGCCTCGGCGACGTTGGCGAAGCCGGGGTGCTTCGTCCGCGGGCCGAACTGGCCGTAGCCGGAGATGCGCACCACGACGATGCGCGGATCGATCGCCCAGAGATCCGCGGGGCCCAGGCCCCACGACTCGAGCTTGCCCGGGCGGAAGTTCTCGATCACCACGTCGACGCCGCGCCGCACGATCCGACGCACCAGCTCGCGGCCCTCGGGCTGGCGGAGATCCGCGGTGACGCTGCGCTTGTTGCGACCGAGCGATCGCCACCACAGCGAGGTGCCGTCCTCGAGCTTGCGCCACCGCCGGAGCGGATCGCCGTGGA
>LNFB01000389.1 GCA_001464385.1 Deltaproteobacteria bacterium Ga0077550
GAGATCCCCGAGGAAGAGCCGCCACCGGAGCAGGAGAACTCGGACGACGACGCGGGCGGCACCGGCCAGCGTCACAAGGGCGAGGAGGGCAAGATGGGCAAGCCCACCTCCAAGAACAAGTCCGGTCTCTACGCGATGAAGGGTCCCAAGGACGCCATCCCGCAGATGGCCCGCAACTTCGACCCCGACATGATGGCCCGCAACGCCGGTATTCTCGGCATGGTGCAGCAAGAGGCGGGACATTTCCTGGCCTCGCCGTACGGCGGCGCGTTCGCGGTCGGTAACGACGACGAGGACGTGTGGGGTGGCCTGACGGGCACCGAGATCGCGTACGGCGTCGGCGGCCTCGGCCTGGTCGGCACCGGTCGTGGTGGCGGTGGTACCGGTGAGGGCACCATCGGCCTCGGCAACGTCGGCCTCATCGGCAAGGGCGGCGGCGGCGGTACGGGCTCCGGCTACGGCCGCGGCTCGGGCGCTGGCTTCGGTGGTCGCGGCGCTCGAGTGCCCCGCGTCCGTCAGGCGAAGGCCGAGGTCAAGGGCGCGATCGACAAGGACATCATCCGTCGCATCGTCCGCTCGCACATCAACGAGGTCAGCCACTGCTACAACCAGGGCCTCGTCAAGGATCCGAACCTCAAGGGTCGCGTCTCGATCCAGTTCACCATCGGCCCCACCGGCAACGTGCCGGTCGCCGTGGTGCAGGAGTCCTCGGTGAAGGACGGTAACGTCGGCCAGTGCATCGCGAAGGCGGTCAAGCGCTGGAAGTTCCCGAAGCCGGATGGCGGCGGCAACGTCGTGGTCACCTATCCGTTCATGCTCGAGACCGGCGGCGGCTGAGCCAAGCCACTCGTGTTCGACCTGCGGGGTCGCTGCCATCGGCAGCGGCCCCGTTCGCGTTTGGGCCGTGGGATTCGCGCGATGCGTGGCTCGCTCGCTGCCGTCGCGCTCGCCTCCGTTCTTGCGTGTCGCGGTGCTCCGACGCACGCGCCGGTATCCCCGCCGTCGCGCGAGCCGGCGCTACGTCGCCGAGCTCCAGCGGCATGACCTCGAGCGCGATGACGGAGGTGGAGCGGTCACGATCGAGGTCGTGTTCCCACTCGGATCCATGGACAAGGACGTGATCCGCAGGGCCCTGCGGGAGCATCTCCCGGAGGTGAGGGCCTGCTACGAGGCTGGCCTCGCGCAGGACCCGACGATCAAGGGCCGCGTGTCGATCCAGTTCACCATCACGTCCACTGGTGCCGTCGCCGGCGCGATGGTCCACGAGTCCGAGATCGGCGACGCCCAGGTCGGCCGTTGCATCGCAGGCGCAGTCGAGAGCTGGAGATTCCCCGAGCCCGAAGGCGGCGGCGACGTGACCATGACGTATCCGTTCGCGCTCACGCCGACCTGAGCACGACCTGGCGAGGAACCTCGCTGCGCCTGCGTTGTCTGTGTGACCAACGAGACAACGAACGTCGCCCGACGACCCGACGAGACGCATGCGTGATGCCTGCGTCCGTCGAGCGGTCGCGGAGCGGCCCGAGGAGCACCCATGTCCAGCGCAACCGTCACCCTACGTGTCTTCTCCGGCGGTCAGTGTGTCGCCACCCATCGGGTCGCACGCGACCTCGTGAAGATCGGTCGACTGCCCACCAGCCATTTGCGCCTCGACGACGACGCGATCGCACGGATGCACGCCGTGCTCGAGGTCAGCGGATCCGACATCCGGCTCGTCGATCTCGGAAGCGCGACCGGGACCGTCGTCAACGGCGCGCCGGTCGAACGCTCGACGGCGATCCACCCCGGCGATCGCATCGAGTTCGGACCGTACTCGGTGTTCGTCGACATCGATGGCCAGACGTCGGCCGCGGTCGCGGAACGACCCGCACCGAGCGCAGTGTCGCTCCCGTCGGCGGCGCACGAGCTCCTCGAGGCGCCACCGGTGGCCCAGATCGTCGCGCGGTGGAACGACCGCATCATCGATGTGCAGCACATCGGGCACACCGCCAAGCGCCGCGTCGACGCGACGGCGTGGATCGCCTTGGGTGCGCTGCTGACGGTGGGTGGCGTCGCCGCGTTCGCGCACGAGTTCACGCAGGACTGGGGGGCGCACCAGCAGGCGGCCCGCGATGCCGCGGATGCAGGCGTGCGAGCCCCGGACGCGCCCGGCTGGGGCGTCGGCGGACTCGGACTCGCCCTCGCGCTCCTCGGACTCGTCCCGCTGGGCTTCGGCGTGGTCGGGAGCCGCGAACGACTCCGGACGCGATACGTGCTGGGCGAAGGTCCCGACGCGAGCCTCCCGATGGGCGGCGAGGCGCTGCGGGAGCCGCTGACGCTCGTGCGCCGCGACGAACGTGGCGTGATGCTCACCGTGACGCCCGCCATGGCGGGCCACCTCGAGAGCGGCGGCGTGCGCCACGATCTCCGCGCGTTGGCGGGGCCCGGCGGCACGCGAGAGATCGAGCTGCGTGCCGGCGCGACCGCCCGCGTGGAGCTCGGCGCCGTCACCTTCGACGTTGCCGCCGTCGCACCCGGTCGCGTGGTCGCCGGACGAGCGCAGACCGACAAGGTCTACTGGACGTACAATGCGGCGTCGTTCGCGGTCATCGGGGGACTGCTCGGCCTCTCGCAGCTGATCCCCGAGGATGCGCTCGCGATGGGGCTGGACGAGACGGCGGCCGACAACCGCTACGTCGGCTACCTGCACCAGCCCGACGAGGAGACGACGCCGCCCGAGGAGCCGCAGGAGCAGGGACCGACGGACACCGAGAACGCCGCGGGGCTGTCGGGCCAGCGTCACGCGGGCGCCGAAGGGCAGGCCGGCAACCCGAACGCGTCGGCCACCCGCAAGCTCTACGCGAGCAAGGGACCCAAGGACGCGGTGCCGCGGCTGGCCCGCGACTTCGATCCGGATCTCGCGGCGCGACACGCCGGCATCCTCGGCATGGTCCAGCAGGAGGCGGGGCACTTCCTCTCATCGCCGCACGGCGGCGCGTTCGCGGTCGGCAACGACGACGAGGACCTGTGGGGGAACATCGAGGGCACCGAGCTCGGGGAGGCGCGCGGCGCCATGGGACTGGGGCTCATCGGCACCGGTCGCGGCGCCGGAGGTGATGGCGAAGGCACGATCGGCATGACCGGCGTCGGGCTCATCGGGCAGCGGGGCCACGGCGGAGATCGCCTCGGCTACGGCAGCCGCGACGGCAGCGATCGCGGCACCGCGTT
Organism: Deltaproteobacteria bacterium Ga0077550; assembly: GCA_001464385.1. Taxonomy (GTDB): domain Bacteria; phylum Myxococcota_A; class Polyangia; order Nannocystales; family Nannocystaceae; genus Xiheibacterium; species Xiheibacterium aquaticum. The sequence continues at coordinate 3,208 of LNFB01000389.1, forward strand.
CGACGGCCGCAAGCAGCGCAAGCCGGTCGTGCGCACCTCGACCGGGGAGTTCAAGGGCGTCCTCGACAAGGAGCTCATCCGCCGCGTGGTGCGGGCCCACATCAACGAGGTCCGCGGCTGCTACGACCAGGGACTGTCGCGTGACCCCAACCTGCGCGGCCGCGTGGAGGTCCAGTTTGCGATCGGCCCGACCGGCGCGGTGAGCACGTCCGTCGTCGGCGAGAGCTCGCTGCCCGACGGCGCCGTCGCGCAGTGCATCGCCAAGGCGGTGCGACGCTGGAGATTCCCGACCGCTGCCCTCGGCGGGAGCGCCCTGGTGACCTACCCGTTCACCCTGTCGCCCGGCTGAACGTCGGCCTCCGAGGGGCCCCTGGCGGCGGCGAGGACCGCGAACTCGCCGCTCTGCCAGACCTTCGGAACGTGGGCGTCGCCGGGCGGGCCCCGAGGCCCCCAGGTGTGTTCAGGTACGACTCGCCACGGTGGACGCGCGTAGGGAAAAGCGCGAGCCGGCGCCTTGTCACCATGGCGGCGCTGACGCTACGATGCAGCCCCGTTCCGCACTCCGATCCGGAGGCACGAGGAAACCGATGCGCCGAGCTGCAACCCTGCTCCTCCTGATCGCCCCCATGTTGATCTCCGTGCCCGCTTGCAAGCTTGCGAGTCGGCAACGGGTGCAGGCCATCAACCGCCTGAACGAAGGCATCTCGCTCGAGAAGCGGAGCAACACCAGCGGCGCCGAGAAGGCCCTGAAGGAAGCGATCGAAATCGATCCCACCTTCGCGAAGCCCTACTGGACCCTGGGCCAGATGTACCGCAAGCAGGGCAAGCTCGTGGACGCGGAGAAGATGTTCCGCGGCGCCATCGACAACATGAAGGAAGAGCCCAACGCGGACTACCCGTACCAACTCGGTGCGGTGCTGGCCGCCGAAGGCGAGGCGCCCGGCGTCAGCCAGACGGACGAGGCCGCGAAGTACAACGACGCGATCGCCCAGTTCCAAGAGGCGATCAAGCTCGATCCCAACCACTACAAGGCGTACTACCGGACGGGCGTCCTGTACGAGAAGCTCGACCAGCCGCAGAAGGCCGACCAGAGCCTGCGCAAGGCGATCGAGCTCCGACCGACCTACAGCGTCTCGTTCGTGGCGCTCGGCCACCTCTACATCGACTACGGCCACGCGAACGTCGGCCAAGCGGTGCTCGAGATCGGCACGCAGATCAACGACAAGGACGCGCAGATGTGGAACGGCCTCGGCCGCGCGCAGTTCCTGCTGAACAAGCCCAACGAGGCGATCGAGTCGTTCAAGAAGGCCAAGGCCATCGACCCCGACATGGTCGACGTGCTCTACGGCCTCGGCATGGCGTACGCGGAGGTCCGCAACCGCAAGGAGGCCGTCGAGGCCCTGCAAGCGTTCCTCGCGAAGGCCGGCAACGACGTGCCCGAGGACCGCAAGCGGGCCGCGAACGACACGATGGCGCGGATCAAGGACGTCATCTAGACGTCCGCCGTGACTCGACCCGCACCCGCTGCGTCGCGCTCCCGTGACGCGGCGGGCCGATCGCGCAGATGGCCTGCGATCGCCCGTGCGACGCGGGCCGTCGTGCGTCCGCGCTCGGTCGCCGCGCGCTCCGGCCGAGGATGTCCCCGCGACGCCTACGGCGCCCTCGCCGTTGAAGTCGCGTGCGCGCGCGTGTTATATCCAGACCCTCCCGCGACGAAATCTCCTGTAAGTCTCGAAGGATAGCGCCCAGATGGAACTCACGCAGCGGATCAAGCAACGCCTTCGAGAGGTCGAGGATTGGAACGCGCTTCTCGACGCGCTCGAGGCGGAATCGGCGACCGGCGACAAGGCGGCGCAGTCGCGTGCTCTCTTCGAACTCGCTCGCGCTTGCGAGGATGTGTTCCTCGATCGCGCGCGCGCGATGACCTGCTACCAGCAGGCGTTCAAGAGCGATCAGACGAACCTCTCGGCGCTACGACACGCGCGACAGATCTATCAGCAGATGGCGCACCTCGAGATGGTGACGCGCCTGATGGGCCTCGAGCTGCAGCGCAACAACGACGAGTCGATCAAGGCGGAGCTCAACTACTCGTACGGCGTCGCGCAGCTCAACCAGCGCAACATCGACGCGGCGCGCCCGTTCCTCGAGGCGGCGCGCGACCTCGAGCCGAGCAACGAGGTCTACGACGATCGATTCCAGGAGACGCTCTACGACCGCAACAACTGGAAGTTGGGGCTCGAGACCGCGTTCACGCAGCTGCGTGCCCTGACAGGGTCCGAGGATCCGCTCGGCGCCGACGTCGCCAAGCGCGGGCATCCGCTGAGCGCCTTGTTCCTCAAGGCAGCGCGCATCCTCCAGCAGGAGTCGCCCGACGATCCGCGCCTGCTGCCGTCCGTGTTCAAGTCGCTCGATGCCGATCCGAGCAACGACGAGGCGATGTACCTCGCCGAGACGTTGCTCGCCGCGACCGGAAATCTGCAGCACGTGCAGAAGCTGCAGGACCGTCGCGCGACGAACACCGACGCGCCGGTGCAGAAGCTCCGCGTGCTGCTGGCCGCTGCGAACGTGTGGCAGGTGCGGCTCAACAAGCCCGAGATGGCCGCGTACTTCCTGTACCAGGCGCTCGACCTCGCCCTGGCCCAGGGCACGATCCGCTCCGAGGGGTTCGGCGATCAGTGGCACCTCGCGGCGTACCGCCTGCTCGTGCAGGGCGCGGACGCCTCCGGGAACGCCGACTCGCTGATCTCGCTCGCCGAGCGCGCCGCCGCCGTCGTCGACGAGACCGACGCCGCGATCATGGCGCTGTCGGCCGGTGAGCTGGCGTGGAAGAAGTTCAAGGACGTCGACACTGCGCGCCGGTTCTTCGCGCGCGCGGCAGCGTTCGCGCCGGATCACCCGCAGGTCGTCGCGTTCCGCCGCGCCGAGGGGCTCGGCGAGGACGAGACGCGCACGCGCAAGCTCGCCGCGGTCGATCACGACACCACGCGCGTGCCGGTGCAGGGTGGCACGCTCATGGACGCCGAGGCGATCCGCGACGACGAGCCGGAGGTCGCCGCGCAACCCGAGGTCGAGGTCGAGGTCGAGCCCGAGGTCGAGGTCGACGTTGCGGAGCCGGAGCCGGAACCGGAACCCGCTGCGCCCGAGCCCGAGTCGGCGCTCGCGCCCGAGCCGGAGCCCACGCCCGAGCCGGAGCCCACGCCCGAGCCCGAGCCCGCGATCGAGGCCGCTCCGGTGGTCGAGGCCGCGCTCGAGCCCGCACCGACCCCGCGCCGCGATACCAACGTGCCGACGCGCGCGCGCCACGAGACGGGCGCGACCGCGGTGGTCGACGACACCCCGGCCGAGGCCGGCGAGATCGACGGCGAGTCGTTCACTGCCGCCGAGATGACGCTCATCCGGCGTGCCGAGGCCGCGGAGAAGTCGGGCAACAAGAAGGTCATCGATCTGTGGCGCGAGGCGGTCACGGCGATGCCGACCAAGGCGTACCCACGCGCGCGCCTGAAGGCCCAGTACGCCGATCAGAACAAGTGGAGCAACGTGGCGGATCTGCTCAAGGAGCAGCTCAAGCACGTCACCGACACCGACATCGCGACGCGCGAACGCGTGAACTGGGAGCTGGTCGAGGTCTACCGCGATCAGCTCCGCCAGCCCGGCCTCGTCGTCACGACGCTCGCGGCGCTCGAGAAGCTGCTCGAGGACGCCGGGCAGACCACCGAGCTGCTGCGCGTGATCGAGGCCCAGCAGGATCAGTACGAGCAGATGAAGCGGTGGCCCGACCTCATCGGTCGCATCCGCCGTCGCGCCGAGCTCTCGCCCGACCCCGAGCAGCAGAAGGCCCTGCACCTGCAGGCCGGCAACCTGTTCCTCGACAAGTTCAACAACCAGGCCGAGGCGATCAAGAGCTACGAATCCGTGCTCGAGATCGACGCGTACGAGCCGACCGCGATCGCCAAGCTCAAGGATCTCTACGGTCGCCGGCGCGACTGGGAGCGGATGATCGCCGTGCAGCAGAAGGAGCTCGCGCTCATCGCCGACCCGGCCGAGCGCAAGGCCCAGCTGCTCGAGGTCGCCCGCACCGCGGGACAGAAGATCAAGAAGGCGTCGCTGTCGATCGATCTGTGGACGCAGCTGCTCGAGCTGGATCCCGCGAACGTCGAGGCGCTGCAGAACCTCGAGGCGCTGCAGGAGCGTGAGAAGGCCTGGCCCGAGCTCGCGGCCACCCTCGATCGGCTCTGCGAGATCACGACCGACCCGACGACGTTGGGCAACTACCTGGTCAAGCTCGGCCTGCTGTACAGCGACAAGCTGAACGACAACGCCGCCGCGATCCGCACCTGGGAGCGCGTCTACGCCGTCGATCCGGAGAACCGTCGCGCCCAGGACGCCCTGAAGAAGCTCTACCTGCAGGAGGGCCAGATGGACGCCCTCGAGCAGTTCTACGCCAAGCAGGACAAGTGGGGCGAGTTCGTCCGCGTGCTCGAGCGCGAGTCGGACACGGCCACCGGGGCGGCGAAGATCTCGCTGCTGCAGAAGATCGGCGATCTGTACCGCGACAAGATGGGCAAGCCCGACCGCGCGATGCGATCGCTCGAGAAGGCGCTGGCCGAGGACCCCGGCAACCTCACCGTCGCCGAGCGCCTCATCGACCTCTACGAGGAGGCCAGCGACGAGCGCAACATCTCGGGTCCGCTGCAGATCAAGCTCGATCACAGCACCGACCCCGCCGAGCGCCAGACCCTCATGCGTCGGCTGGCCGACCTCTCGGAGCGCGTGCTGGGCGACTCGCCCGGCGCGTTCGCGTACTACCGCCGCGCGTTCGACGAGGACCACACCGGCGACGACGTCCGCGCGCACATGCATCGGCTCGCGCCGAGCACCGGGGCGTGGGGCGAGCTGTCGACCTCGCTCGAGAAGGCGATCGAGAAGTTCGGCGCCACGACCGAGAGCCTGCCGCTGCGGCTCGAGCTCGCCGAGGTCCAGGAGCGCAAGCTCGTCGATCTCGACGTCGCGCTGAAGATCAACCAGGCGATCCTGGAGATCGACCCGGAGCAGTCCGTCGCGCTCGAGTCGCTCGAGCGGCTGTTCCTTGCGCTCGGGCGCGAGGAGGACCTGCTCGCGGTGCTCCGCACCAAGCTGTCGCTCGCGACCGACGACGACGATCGCCGCGCGACGCAGACCCGCATCGGGAGCATCCACGAGCAGCTCGGCCACCACGACGACGCGATCGCGGCCTACGAGGCCGTGCTCGCCGGCGGGGTCGAGGACCCCACGGTGCTCGCGTCGCTCGACCGGATCTTCCTGTCGCTCGATCGCCACGCCGAGCTCGCGGCCATCCTCGCGCGCGAGCTCGCCGTACGCCCCGAGTCCGACGTCGAGGGCCGGTGCAACCTGCTGCAGCGCCTCGGCGAGCTGCAGACCGAGAAGCTGTCCGATGACGCGGCGGCGATCGAGCTCTTCCGTCAGGCGCTCGATCTCGACGCCGGCTTCGAGCCGGCGCGGCAACGGCTCGAGCGCTGGCTCGACCACGCCGAGCACAAGGTCGGCGTCGCGACCATCCTCCTGCCGGTCTACGAGGCCCAGGAGAGCTGGCCGCAGGTGGTCACGTGTCTCGAGATCCAGGCGGCGGCTGCCGCTGGCGTGACCGAGCGCGTCGAGCTGCTGCTGCGCATCGGCTCGATCCACGCGACCAAGCTCGGTGACACCACCGCGGCGTTCGCCGTGTACAGCCGGGCGTTCCGCGAGGATCCGCTCTCGACGACCGCCCAGGCCGAGCTCGAGAACATCGCGACGATCGAGGCCCGCTGGGAGGACATCGCGACGCTGTACGAGGAGGCGGTCACCAAGGACTTGCCGAGCGTCCAGCTCCGCGCGCTGCTCACCAAGCTCGCCGAACTCTACGACGGTCAGCTCGACGACGGCGCCAAGGCCATCATCTGCTACCAGCGCGCCACCGACATCGATCCCGAGGATGCGTCGGCGCTCGACGCACTCGAGGCGCTGTACGGCCGCGACCAGAACTGGGGCGCGCTGCTCGAGGTCTACCGCCGCAAGGTCGAGCTCGAGAGCAACCCCAGCACCCGCGAGGCGCTGCGCTTCAAGATCGCGACGCTGCAGGAGGAGATGCTCTCGCAGCCGGCCGAGGCGATCGCGACCTACAACGAGATCCTCGCCGACGACGACGTGAACCTGCGGGCGATCGGCGCGCTGGACCGGCTGTACCAGGCCCGGCAGAAGTGGCCGGAGCTCGCCGAGAACCTCGCCCGTCAGCTGATGCTGGTGAACGACCTCGACCAGCAGGTCGAGCTCAACCTCCGGCTCGGCAGCGTGCGCCTGCGCCAGCTCGGCCAGACCTCGCTCGCGGTCGAGACCTACGCGAAGGTCCTCGAGGCCGATCCGCGCAACGAGTCGGCGCTCGACGCCCTCGAGGGGCTGCTCGAGGATCCCGAGCACCAGCTCGCGGTCGCGCGCATCCTCGAGCCGGTCTATCGCGCGTCCAACGACTGGCCGCGGCTGATCCAGACCTTCGAGATCATGGTCAAGAACTCGCTCGACCCGAGCGAGAAGATCCGGCTGCTCCACCAGATCGGCGAGCTGTACGAGATCGGCGGCGAGGAGCCGAACAAGGCCTTCGAGGCCTACGGCCGCGCGCTGCAGGAGGACGCCGGCAATCTCGACAGTCAGGACAAGCTCGAGGGCCTCGCCCGGCAGATGGGCTCGTACGCCGAGCTCGTCGAGCTGTACGAGCGCGTCGTCGAGGACGTGGTCGACGATCAGCTGCGGATCTCGCTGTACGGCAAGGTCGCGCAGATCTACGAGACGGCGATCGACGACGCGACCAAGGCCGCCGCGGCCTACGACAAGATCCTCGGCGTCGATCCGGCGAACTTCGCCGCCGTCGACGCGTTGATCGAGGTCCACCGCCGCACGGACAACTACGCCGAGCTCGTCTCGGCGGTGGTCCGCAAGGCCGAGATGATCGAGGTCCCCGAGGACCAGAAGAAGCTGCTGCTGTACGCGGCCGGCATCCGCGAGAGCGTGATGGAGGACGCCGAGGGGGCGATCGGCCTGTACCAGCAGGTGCTCGCGCTCGACGACGCCGATCGCACGGCGCTCGACGCCCTGGTCAAGCTCTACATCCAACTCGAGCGCTGGGAGCAGCTGAAGGACGTCTACCAGCGGCTCTCGGAGCTCGCGACCGACCCCGACGAGCGGCGCCAGTACCTCTACGTGCTCGGCCAGGTCTACGACTCCGAGCTGAAGGACGTCGCGCGGGCGATCGACACCTATCAGGCGGTGCTCGACATCGATCCGAGCGACGCGCAGGCGATCTCGGCGCTCGACCGGCTCTACGGCCAGGCCGCGCGCTGGCTCGACCAGCTGCAGATCCTCGAGCGGGCCGTGGACGCCGGCGAGTCCCCCGAGGAGCAGACCGCGTTCCGCTTCCGCATCGGCGGGCTGTGGGAGACGCAGCTCGGCGACATGGTCCGCGCGATCGACTCGTACCGCGAGGTGCTCAGCCACGACCCCGGTCACGCGCCGACGATCGAGGCCCTCGAGCGCATCGCCCACGGTGACACCGAGCCGATGCTCGCCGCGCAGGTGCTCGCGCCCCTGTACGAGCAGCTGGCGGAGTGGGACCGCCTGGTCGACCTCCAGGAGGTCATGATCTCGCACACCGAGGATCCGGTCGCTCGCATCGAGCGGCTGCACCTCGTCGCGGGCATCCACGAGCGTCAGGCCGCGGAGTACGACAAGGCCTTCGACGCTTACGCGCGGGCGCTCGCCCTCGATCCGCAGTCGGAGCACACCATCACCCAGCTCGAGCGCCTCGCCGAGGTGACCTCGGAGTGGGAGCGCTACGGCGAGCTGCTGGCGGTGCAGGCCGATCAGGTCGCCGACCCGATCGTGAAGGTCCAGCTGCTGATCCGCCTGGCGCGGACGTACGAAGGGCGGCTCGGCAACGCCGACGGCGCCGTGCAGCGCTACCTCGAGGTGCTGGCGATCGATCCGGAGCACGCCGAGGCGATCGGCGCGCTCGATCGGATCTTCAGCGCGACGCAGCGCTACCCCGAGCTGGTCGAGAACCTCCAGCGGCAGATCGCGATCACCGGCGACGAGCAGCAGGTCATCGAGCTGTACCTGCGCACCGGCCAGATCTACCAGTACAGCCTCGGCAGCCCGGACAAGGCGATCGCGGCGTATCGCGAGATCCTCAACCTCGATCCGGCCCACGGCCCGACGCTCAGCGCCCTCGAGGAGATCTTCGCGGCGGGCGAGCACCAGGCCGAGATCGCCGAGATCCTCGAGCCGATCTACCACTCGGCCGAGCGTTGGGACGCGCTGGTCAAGCTCGGTGAGGTCAAGCTCGCCGGCACCTCGGACACCGCGGAGCGGCTGCAGATCATCCAGCAGGTCGCCGAGATCTGCGAACACCGCCTCGGTGACGCGGGCGACGCGTACGTCTGGTGGCTGCGCGCGTACATCGACGATCCGACCAGCGAGCACGTCTGCGAGGAGATGGAGCGCCTCGCCGAGTTCACCCAGGAGTGGGGCCACATCGTCGACGTCGGCGACCAGGTCCTCGACGACAACCCGGCGCCCCAGGTGCGACTCGCGGTCCTCAGCCGCTCGGCGCGGATCCTCGACACCAAGCTCGGTGATCCCGAGCGCGCGGTGGTGACCTACCGGCAGGTCCTCGAGATCGATCCGGAGAACGCCGCGGCGCTCTCGGCCCTCGATCGCATCTACGCCCAGACGGGCGCGGCGCAGGACCTCGCCGAGATCCTCCAGCGACGCATCCACAACACGATGGATGGCGAGCTGCTCGTCGACTACGAGGTCCGCCTCGCGCAGGTCTACGAGAACGACCTCGGCAACGTGGATCAGGCCATCGCGGCGTACAACCGGGCGCTCGGCCACGACGCCGGCAACCGGTTCGCGCTCGAGCGGCTGGAGTACCTGTTCGTCTCCCAGCACCGCTGGCCGGAGCTGTACGACGTCTATCAGAAGATGGTCGACGTCGCGAACACCGACGACGACATGGCCGAGTGCTACCAGCGCATGGCGAAGCTGGCCTCGGACGCGCTCGACCGCGAGCACGACGCGATCGATCTGTGGAACCGAGTGCTCGAGCTGCGCGGCGATGATCCGCTCGCGCTGGGCGAGCTCGCGGCGCTGCACGAGCACAACGGTCGCTGGGACGACCTGGTCGAGATCCTCGAGCGCCAGGTGCTGGTGATCGACGACCCGGCCGCGAAGGTCGCCGCGTACCAGACGCTGGGTCGGGTCTACGGCGAGAAGCTCGAGCGCGATCGCAACGCGCTCGAGGCCTGGCTCAACGCGCTCGAGATCGACGACGCCAACCTCGAGACGCTGCAGGCGCTGCACCGCATCTACGAGGGCAACCAGGCGTGGGTCGAGCTGATCGAGATCCTCGAGCGGCTCATCGGCCTCGGGCCCGACGTCATCGGCTGGGAGGAGCTGCGCGAGCTCTACGCCAAGGTCGGTCGCATCCAGGGCGAGTACCTGATGGCCTCGGACCAGGCCATCGTCGCCTGGCACAAGGTCATCGAGCTCGCGCCCGGCGACATGGAGGCGCTGCGCGCCCTCGAGGACCTCTACACGCAGCAGGGCATGTGGCCCGAGGCGATCGAGGTGCTCGAGCGCAAGAGCAAGGTCATCGAGGACCGTGACTCGAAGATCGACGTGCTCATGCAGATCGCGTCGATCTGGGAGGAGCGGTTGCAGGACAAGGTCCAGGCCACCGGCGCGTACCAGGAGATCCTCGAGATCGACGGCACGCACCTCGGCTCCAGCGAGGCGCTCGAGAACATCTACCGCGAGACGGCGGAGTTCGGCTCGCTCGCCGAGCTGCTCATCAACCGCGCCGAGATCCTCGAGGACCGCGAGGCCAAGGTCGAGACCCTGCAGGCGGCGGCGAAGGTCTTCGAGGAGAACCTCGAGGACAACGACATGGCGTTCGCGACCCTGCAGGCCGCGTTCAACGTCGACTACGCCAACGACTACACCGCCCGCGAACTCGAGCGCCTGGCGACCCAGGCCGGCAAGTGGAACGAGCTGCTCGGCGAGTACAACGGCCTCGTGCCGCAGATCGAGGATCCGAACGAGCGGTGCGAGCTGCTGGTGAAGATCGCCCGGTGGTACGGCGAGCACCTCAGCAGCCCCGACGCCGGCATCGCGTCGCTGCAAGAGGCGCTGCGGCTCAACCCCGAGAGCGTCTCGGCGTTGCGCGAGCTGGCGAGCTTCCACCGGCGCAACGAGAGCTGGCAGGACCTCGCGCAGACGCTGTTCCGGACCGTGCCGCTCGAGGTCGAGCCGTCGGCGCAGGCCGAGACCTACCTCGCCCTGGCCGACGTGCAGGAGACCAAGCTCGGGGACATCGAGGGCGCGATCGAGAGCTATCGACGCGTGCTCGAGATCGACACCGACAGCATCGCGGCGCTCGACGCCCTGCTGCGGCTCCACGAGCTGCGCAACGACTGGGTGGACCTCGTCAACGTGCTCGATCGCCGCGCCGCGATCAGCGACGACCCGGACGAGCGCCTGCGCCTGCGCAAGCACGCCGGCTACGTCCAGGAGGTCAGCCTCGGCGACGCCAACGCGGCGATCGAGACCTACCGCTCGATCCTCGCCGACGAGCCCGCGGACATGGACGCGCTGCAGTCGCTCGAGCGGCTGTACCTCAACGGCAACCGCGTGCACGAGTACCTCGAGATCCTCGAGGCGCAGCTCGACGTCACCAACGACGGCGACGGCCAGATCGTCATCTACGAGAAGATGGCCCACGCGTTGGTCACGATGGCCAACGACCGCGAGCGCGCGGCCGAGATGCTCGAGAAGATCATCATGCTCGAGCCGAGCCGCGACGTGACCTACCGGCAGCTCGAGGAGCTGTACGCGGGCATGGAGAAGTGGACGGAGCTGGTCGAGACCTACCGTTCACACGTCAACGCGACGTCCGAGGTCATCACGCGGGTTGCGTTGCTCGCGGCGATGGGCGAGGTCTACGAGAAGCAGGTCGAGGACATCGACCGGGCGATCGAGACCTACTCGGAGATCCTCACGCTCGATCCGTACAACTTCGACGCGGCCAACACGTTGAGCCGCCTGCAGGAGACGATCGAGGACTGGCCGAACGCGATCCAGACCATGGGCAAGCTCGCGGATCTGACCCGCGAGCCGGCCCAGCGCACCGAGCTGCTCACGCGCATCGCCCGGGTGCAGCACCAGAAGCTCGAGGAGTCCGACCAGGCCGAGTTCCGGCTCAGCCAGGCCCTCGAGGTCGATCCGAGCTACGTGCCGGCGCTGGTGCTGCTCGCCGAGATCTACAAGCAGCGCGGTGACTGGCTCAAGGCGGCCCGGCAGCTCGAGGCGGCGGGCGACTACTCGCACAACCCGCTCGAGCGCACCAACCTCACCGCCGAGGCGGCGTTCATCAACCACGAGGAGCTCGACAACCGTGACAAGGCGGTCGAGCTGTTCGCCAAGACGATGGCGCTCGACCCCGAGCACGTGAAGGTCGGGCGCGTCCTGGCCGACATCTACTACGAGGGTGGCTACTACGCGTACTGCGACGGCATCTTCGACATGCTGACGCGCAAGGTCGACGCGCTCGAGCTCGACGACGAGCAGCAGCGCGAGCTGTTCCTGCGCGCGGCCAAGACGGCGCGCGCCCTGGGCAACGCCGAGAAGGCGCTCAAGCAATACAAGCGGGCCTACGACATCGACTCGACCAACCACGAGGTCCTGACCGGGATGGCGGACCTGTTGTTCGAGCGCGAGGACTGGGAGCGGTCGTTCAAGCTGTACCAGACGATCTTGGTCCAGCACCGCGACACGCAGTCGAGCGAGGACACGGTGCGTGTCTACCACCGCCTCGGCACCATCAAGAACCGGCAGAACGAGCCGCGCAAGGCGCTGAACTACTTCGAGAAGGCCCTCGAGGTCGACCCGCACCACGAGCCCACGCTCGGCGCCGTGATCGCGCTGCAGTCGGCGGCGAACGACTGGGAGGGCGTCATCCAGGCCAAGCGCGCCATCGTCGACATCACTCCGGACGGCGACTCGCAGTTCGCCCTGTGGAAGGACATCGGCGAGCTGTACGCGGTCAAGCTCGGCAACAAGGACAAGGCCGCCACGGCGTACTCCTCCGCGTTGGATCTCCGACCGGACGACTACCCGCTGCTGCACACGTTGCTCGACCTCTACACGGCCGCGCGGCGGTGGAACGAGGCGATCGCGATCATCGACCGCATCGTCGAGATCGAGAAGGAGCCCAAGCGACGCAGCCGCTACCACTACACGGCGGCGGTGCTGCTCCGCGACGAGCTCAACCAGATCGACGACTCGGTCGAGCGGTTCAACCTGGTGCTGGACGACGACCCGCAGATGCTGAAGTCGTTCCAGGCCGTCGACACCATCCTGACCAAGGCGAAGGACTGGAAGGGCCTCGAGCGGGCGTACCGCAAGATGCTCAAGCGGCTACCGCAGGAGGGCAACGAGCCGCTCAAGGTCACCCTGTGGAGCAACCTCGCCGAGATCTACCGAACGCGTCTCCAGGACTTCAAGTCCGCGGTGGCGGCGTACGAGGTCGCGTCGAAGCTCGATCCCGACAACGTCGACCGGCACATGAAGATGGCCGAGCTCTACGAGCGTCTGATGGAGACCAACCCGCGGGAGTTCGTCGATGCGGCGGTGCGCGAGCACCAGATCCTCATCGCCAACGAGCCGTTCCGGTACGAGAGCTACCACGCGCTGTTCAACATCTATTACAACGCGTCCGAGGTCGACAAAGCCTACTGCGTTGCGACGGTGTTGAGCTTCCTGAAGAAGGCGACCGACGTCGAGCAGGCGTTCGTCGACAAGCACAAGCGTGGTGACTTCGTGATGGCGCGGCAGCGCCTGAGCGAGGACACGTTGCGACGGCACGTGTTCCACCCCGACCAGGACCTGTACCTCACCGGCATCCTCGGGCTCATCGCGCCCGCGGTCGCCGCGTGGCGTGCGGTGCCGCTGCCGGGCACGCTCAGCCCCAACGAGCGCATCGACATCCAGGTCGATCCCTCGCTGTTCTCGCGCATGGCGAAGTACGTCAAGGACGTGCTCAACGTGTCGACGCCGGATGTCTACCTGCGTCCCAACGATCCGGGCGACCTGACGTTGATGAACGTCAAGCGCGACGACACGCTGCACCCGTCCCTGGTGGTGTTCCAGAACCTCCTGCGCGGCAAGAACGAGGCCCACCTGGTCTTCGCGCTCGGCCGCTACATGATGGATCTGTACCTCCCGCACTACTGCTACATCGCGCTCGAGCGCTCGCCCCAGCACCTCAAGCAGGTCTTCCTCGCGTGTCTGCGCGCGGTGGGCATGCCGGTCCAGGGCGACGTCGCGGCGCTGGACATCATCGCCCGCGAGATCACGAGCCGCATGCAGCCCGCGGCGCTCGATCAGCTCCGCAGCCTGATGCAGAAGTTCATCGACGCCGGTGGCTCGACGGACGTGAAGCGCTGGGCGGCGGCCTCCGAGCTGACGGCCTATCGCGTCGGCCTGCTGCTCTGCCACGACCTGCGCATCGCCGGTCAGATGATCTCGCAGGAGCAGTCGATGCTGGGCAGCACCATGGGCCCGCGCGACAAGATCAAGGAGTTGGTGCTCTACAGCATCAGCGAGGACTACTTCACCGCGCGCCGGGCCATCGGCGTCACGGTGGCGTAGGCCGCCCGACGGGACGCCGGCGTCACGCCGGCGGACCCGATCTGCCCCGAGGAACGCCGGCCCATGCGCCGGCGTTCGTCATTCCCAGTCGAAGTCGATGCCCCAGCCGGGGAAGCCGTGACCGGCACCGCCGGCGGTGCGGACCTCGAGCGTCTCGCCGGCGCCGAGCGTGTGGTGCTGCCACGGCGCGAGCGGGTGGGCGTCGCCGGCGCGATCGATCCGGAGCAGCTCGCCGCACAGGGGCGGACCGGCGCGGTCGAGCCCATGCGGCGGATTGGTGATCCGATCGAGGGCGACACGCACGCGCGTGGGGCTGTCGAATCGGTAGCGCGCGATGACGCCGTCGCCACCGTGGCGGGCACCACCACCGCCGGATTCGGGGCGCGCGGCGTGGTCGGGCGTGATGCCGGCGCGCGGGCGCAGCGGGCCAGCGGTGAGCAATGGGCCGGGCCACGCGGACGTGCCGGCCTCGTCGACGGAGGCGCCGCGTCCCCCGGGCACGACGTCGACGAGCGCGTCGTCATCCTGACCGGCGATGACGATCGCACCGAGCGAGCAGGAGGCCGCGCGCGCGCGCGTCGGCCAGGCGAGGGCGAGGGCGCCGCGGATGGCGTCGAAGACCCGCGCGGCGCCGAACAGGCGCGCGCACGCATCGCCCGCGGGCGCGCGACCGACCCACGTGCTGTCGTCGGTGAGCAGCGCGAGCGCGCCCCGCAAGCGGGCGTCGGCGTGCTCGAGGCCGAGCGCGTCGCTGAACGCGGCCACCGCCGCGAACCGCACGAGCTCCGGATCCAGCCCGAGCGCCACGCGGTCGGAGGCCGGGCTGCTGTCCTGCAGGTCGACGATCCAGCGCGAAGCGCCGTCGCCCGGGCGGAGCGACGCGCGGACCAGGAATCGCGCCCCGTCCACCCAGAGGTCGTCGGAGCACGCCGCGCCACGGTCGAACGCGGGGAGCTCGAGCGCAGTCGTGCCTTCGTGCAGCTGCTTGCGCGCAGCCAGGAGGATCGCGTCGGTCGCGTTCATCGGAGGTCTTCGTTCACTCGGGGCGCTGCGGCGTGATCGCCTGGGTCGAGCGCGCCGGCACGCTCACCGTGTTCTCGAGCATGCCCGTCGCGCGATAGATCGCGATCGCCTTGGCCTTGCCCTTGACCACGATCGGCTCGCGGTCGTCGACCGCGACCTCGCCACGGACGAGCTCGTAGGTCGACTGGCTGATGAGGACCTCGCCGGGGCCCGCGGCGTTGCACAGGCGCGAGGCGACGTTCACCGCGTCGCCGATGACGGTGTACTGCAGCGTGCGCGACGAGCCGATCGCGCCGGCGATGACCGGCCCGGTGTTCACGCCGATGCCGATGAACACGGGCTCGGCGCCCGACGCCGCGCGCATGCGGTTGAACTCCTCGAGCGCGCGCTGCATCTCGAGCGCGCAGCGGACCGCGAGCACCGGCGAGTCGGGCCGGTCGACCGGCGCGCCGAACAGGCCGATGATCTCGTCACCGACGTACTTGTCGAGGGTGCCGCCGTTGCGGAACAGGACGTCGACCATCACCTCGAAGTAGGCGTTGAGCGTCCGGACCATCTCCTCGGGCGAGTGTCGCTCGCTCATCGAGGTGAAGCCCCGGATGTCCGCGAACAGCATGGTGACGTCGCGCTTGGTGCCGGCCTGGTCGAGCTGCAGCGCGCCGGACACGATCTGATCGACCAGGTTGGGTGACAGCAGGCGCTGGAACTGGGCGCGGGTGCCGGCCTCGCGCTCGATGTTCTTGGCGAGGCGATGGTTCTCGATCGCGACCGCGGACTGGGTCGCGATGCCCTGGAACAGGGTGAGGTCCTTCTCGGTGAAGGCGCCGGTGGTCAGCATCGAGTCCATGTGCATGGCCCCGACCAGCCGGTCGTTGTAGAGCATCGGCACGCACATCGTCGAGCGGATGCCCTGCATGATGATGCTCTTGGCCGCCTTGAACCGCTCGTCGACCATCGCGTCGGACGACAGGACCGCGCGCTTGTTGACGCGGACCTCCTCGAGGATGCTGCTCGACAGCGTGATCCGCTCGTCCTCGCGCTTCTGTTTGACGTACTGCGGGACCAGCTGCTCGGTCTCGGGATCGACGATCAAGATGACCGCCCGATCGGCCCGGATGAGCTGGAACGTCTCGTCGATGATCTTTCGGCAGAGCTCGTCGAGGTCGGTGCCGACCGAGAGGCGCTGCGACAGCTCGTGGGCGATGCGCAGCTTCTCGTAGTCGGCGCGCAGGGCCTCGACGTTGGTGATCTGCGCGGCGGGCAGGAAATGCGAGCTGGCGTCGACGCGGCTGCGGACCTGGCTCTGGACCTGATCCGAGAACGTGGTGAGGTGGCGGACGGCCGGCTGCGACGTGGCCTCGTCCTCGAAGCGCAGCACGGTGTTGCCCAGCGAGATCTCGTCGCCCGTCTGCAGGGTGTGCTCGGTGACCCGCTCGCCGTTGACGAAGCTGCCGTTGAGGCTGCCCACGTCGCGCAGGACGTACTTGCCCTGGGGCCCGCGGGTGATGCGGCAGTGCTCCTTCGAGACGATGCGATCGAGGAGCTGGACGGTGTTGTCGGGGTGACGGCCGAGGGTGTTGAACGCGGACAGCGCGTGTTCCTTCAGGCCTTCGCCCGACACCAGGATGAGCCGTGCCTGCATCGCGGACCCCGCCATCCTAGCATTTCGGCCGGCGGTCCGAGGTCGGCCCCCGCGGCAGGTCCGCGCGACCGGGGCGAGACCGTCCGCACGTCACTCGGGCAAGGTCACGAGGTGCTCGATCTGCACGTCGCGGCGGAACGGCTCGAGGACGTCGAAGGGCCAGTGGTACTCGGCGGTGAAGACCGCGCCGAAGTTCGCGGCGGTGCCCTCGACCTCGATCCACGACTCCAGCTCGGGGTCGTCGACGCCGATCTGCCGGATCTGCGACTCCATGCGGCCGCGCAGCGCCTCGCGCTCGCGCGCGTCCTTCCGGTAGAGCTGGCGCCGCCCCGCGAACGTCGAGCCGGTCTCCTCGAGCACCCGGAACGCCTCCTGCCGGAGGAACGCCACCCGGATCATCTCGTAGCCCGCCCAGCCGCCCGCCGCCAGCAGCAGCACGAGCACCACCGAGACCACGTTGATCACGCGAGGCTGCTTGTACTTGACCGGCTCCGCCATGGTGTCGTCGCCAGGCCGAGTCGACCCGCCGTCGGCGATCATATTATGATCGCGCACCTCGGCGTGGACCACCTGGCGGCATATCTCGTGATCGAGCGCTGGGCGCCCGGGCGCGTCGTCGTGGTGGTCGCCCCGCGCGGGCCCGAGGGGGCGCGCCGGCTCCGCGACGTCGGGGCGCGGGTGATTGTCGTCGGTGCGCTCGACCGGGCCACGGGCCTCGACGTCCGGCCCGGCGTGCCGAGCCTGCCGCTGCCCGACGGCAGCGCGCACGTCGTCGTGTGCCTCGAGGGTTGGGCCGCGCTCGAGCCCGACGCGCGCGCGCGTGTGGTCGCCGAGGCGCGGCGCGTGCTGACCCCCGATGGTCTGTTCGCGGCGTGGTCGAGGCAGCCGCGCCCGGGTGAGGCCGGGGTCGACTTCTGGTCGCTCGAGCAAGAGCTCGCCGTCGGGTTCGAGCGCGTGCAGATGTTCGCGCAGCTGCCGTGGCAGGGCTTCAGCGTCGCGCCGGTGATCGACGATGACCGTGCACCGCCGATCGTCGTGCGTGAGGGGCTGCTGCACGACGCGCCCGAGGCGACGCACTATCTCGCGATCGCGGGGGCGCGCGCCGCCGAGCACCGGCTCGCCGAGGCCATGCAGTGCGTGCTCGTACCGCTCGACCGGCTGCCCATCGAGCCGGCGGTCGCGGCTCCAGTGGTGATCGCGGCGGCTCCTGTCGCCCCGGTGACGATCGTCGACCCGTCGGTGCAGCTCGAGCTCGATCGGGTCGAACGCGAGCTGCTCGGTGCCCGGACGGCGCTCACCGGCGCCGAGGAGCTCGCGCGCACGCGCGAGACCGATGTCGCCGTGCTCACCCGATCGCTGCGCGAGCTCGAGCAGTCGGCGCTGCGCAGCGGCGAGCGGGCCGAGCAGCGCAGCCGCGAGCTCGAGGAGCGCAACGCGGCGGTCGCCGAGCTGCGCAGCCGGCTCGAGCGCAGCAACACCGAGCGCGACCAGCTCGCGCGACAGCTCGAGCTCGCCGCGGTCGAGCGCGAGGCGGCGCGACAGCTCGCGATGCGCTTCGAGACCGAGATCGACTTCGCCCGCAAGCGCAGCGCGGAGACGCAGGAGCAGCTCACCGAGCGCATCCACGAGGCGTCGCGGCTGGGCGCCGAGGCGTCGATGCTGCGCGAGCGGGTCGAGCAGCAGGAGCGGGCGCTGGCCCAGGCGCGGCAGCGGGCGGACGACCTGTCGGCGACCGCCGCCATGAACGCCGAGCAGGGCCGCATCAACGCGGAGATCGGCTTCGATCGCGATCGCCTCCGCGAGGAGCTCGCCCGGCGTACGGCGACGCTCGAGAAGCTCGAGGAGAAGCTGTGGACCTCGCGCGACGACGCCCAGCGCGACCGCATCGAGGTCGTGAAGGTCAGCGCGGAGATCGAGCGCCTGCGGGACCAGCTCGAGCGCGTGCGCCAGGTCGAGCACGAGCGCAGCCACGAGATCGAGCGGCTCGGGGCCGATCTGCGGCGCGCCGAGGTCGAGCGCGCCGACGCCCTGGCCGCGGTGAGGATGCGCGAGGAGGAGGCCGCGCGCATGCGTCGGGAGCTCGACGCGATGGCGTCGCGCTCGGACGACCTGCAGCGCCTACGGGCCGAGCTCGAGGCCCGCGCCGTCGAGCTGGGGGACCTCGGGGTGCGCTTCGAGCAGGCGACGGCGCGGGAGCGCGAGGCCGTCGCGCTGACCAAGCGGCGCGAGCAGCAGCTCATCGAGGCCGGCGGCGAGCTCGAGCGGCTGCGTGCGGAGGTCGAGCGGCACAGCGTCGGTCGTGCGGGGCTCCAGGGCGAGCTCGATGTGCGACTGGTCGAGCTCGAGCAGCTCGCGGCGTCGATCGGCGACCTGCAGCACCAGGTCGAGACCACGCGGATCGAGCGGCGCGAGGCCGAGTTGCGGGCGACCGAACTCCAGCACCAGCTCGAGCAGCTCGCCGCCGAGCGCGAGATGCTGCGGCGACACCTCCGCGAGCGGGAGCAGGAGCTCGACGATGTCGCCTCTGCGCAGGAGTCGAGCGGGGCCGAGCTGTTCATGCTGCGCCGCGAGCTCGACGCGGTGGCCGAGGCCAACGAGCGGCTGACCGGTGTCATGCGCCCGGCGGCCGTCGACGAGGGCATGCTCGACTGGCCCGAGGCGGCCAAGGCCGAGGTCCTGCGGCTACGGACCGAGCTCGGTGCGGCGAGGGAGGCCGCACCGCCCCGCGGCGACGAGCCCACCGGAGATCGGGCCCGCGTGCGTCGGCTGCAGCTCGAGCTCGAGATCCGGGCGCAGGAGCACGAGCAGGTGCTCGCGCAGCTCGACGCCGCCGAGCAGCGCATCTGGGAGATGAGCGACGCGAGTGATCGCAACGCGGCGCGGCTGGCCGCCGGGCTCGCGCAGCTCGAGAAGCAGCGCGAGCAGTTCGACGACACCCTCGAGGAGCTCGAGGTGACGCGGAACCTCCTCGCCGCAGCGCAGGCGCGGGCGATCGAGCAGAGTCGCCTGCTCGCGAGCGAGCGGGCGAAGCTCGCGCGCCTCGGCATGGGCGAAGGCACGCCGCGCCTGGTCGATCCCGACAACATCGACAGCCTGTTCGCCGAGCTCGACGAGTCCGATCGCACGGAGGTCGACGTGCAGCCCATCCGCCTGCCGACCGCGGTCAACATGGCGCAGGGCTCGACGGAGCGACGGGCGCCCGACGCCCCGGCCGCGCGCACCATGACCGAGGTCGAGCGCCCGGTCGGGGCGCCGCGGGCCGAGCCCGATCGCCGGTCCGATGGGGTCGGCGTGCCGACGCCCAACCTCGACGTCGGCCCCAGCGGCGGCGGGTCGCGGCCCATCGACCTCGCGACGCCCGGCGTCCCCCGCGTCGTGGTCGAGCCCCTCTCCGACGACGCGTGGCGCGAGCCGGAGTGAGGGCGATCGGAAGGGGGAAGGCTCCGCCGCGCGTCACCCGGTGGAGGGGGAGCGGGCCGTTCCCACAGACAGACAGAGTCCCGACTCCGAGCCCGTGGCGGCGGGGCGCAAAGTCGCACTTGACGTCCGCGTCACCTCGCCATAGTTTCCTCCGGCCGATCGCGAGGGTGGCGAAATTGGTAGACGCGCACGGTTCAGGTCCGTGTGTCTTACGACGTGGGGGTTCGAGTCCCTTCCCTCGCACAACGGCCGGCACGCTTCGGCGTGCCGGCACCGTCCGGCCCCGATCACCGTGACGCGTTGGAGGCGGCCTAGGCCGGCTCGACGCTCCGGACCGTGAGCGCCGGGCCGCTCATGTGGATGCCGAAGCCGCCCGAGGCCACGGTGCCGTCGATGCGGACGCGGTCGCCCGCCTTCACGGAGAGGTCGCCCTCGAGCCGGTACGTCGTCCCGTCGTCGGCTTCGAGCTGGAAGAACCCGCCCTCGAGATCGCTGAAACGGATCGTGCCGGTGAACTTCGCCATGTCGCACGAGTGTACTGCATCCAGCGCGCTCGGCTAACCTCGCGTCCAACCATGGTGGCGCGGACCTCGGCGGCTGCGATCCGACGGCTCGTGCCCGTGACACGGGTCGCGCTCGCGATGTCGATCGCGTGCGGCACCCCGGCGGCGCCGTCGCGTGATGCAGCGACCGAGCCGACGTCGGAGGCGTCCGACGCGACGTCTCCGCTGCCGTCGTGGAGCGGTGTGGCGTGGCCGACCGCGGACGCCCGCCGCGCCCTGGTCACCGCCGAGCTCGGGCGCGACGCGTCGCCGCTCGACGTGACGCGCGACGACGACTGGCGCAGCTATGCGAGGATCGGTCTGCTCGAGGCTCCGGCCGCGGCGCTCGAGCGGTTCGCCGGCGCCGATCCGTCGCCTGCAGCGCTCGCCGCCGTGGGGCTGCTCGAGCCGTTGCCCGGCGCGCCGGGGGAGGCGGTGCAGCCCACCGGGCCGTGGGCGACGCTCGAGCGCGATCTGTGGACCCGACTCGCCGTGGTCGACGACCCGTCGCGCTACGCCGCGATCGCGTTCGCGATCGGGCGCATCGGCGGGCGCGAGTCCCAGCGACTCTGGGCGATCGAGCTCGCGGGGGCCACGCGGAGCGAGGTGCTCGACGTCGCTGCGTTCGACGCGATCAACATCGCGTGCGCGCGTCGGCATCCCCTGCACGTCGATGCGCTGCCGGGCTTCGCGACCGCGATCGAAGGCGTCACCGCCTCGGTTCGCCGCGCCGCGCTCGGGGCCCTGGCCCGCTGCGCGGCGCCGTCGGCAGAGAGCTTCACCGAGCGCGAGCGCTGGGTGGCGCGCCTGGTCACCGTGATCGACGGCGACGATCCCGAGGCGGCTCGACTCGCGTGGAAGGCCCTCGCGGCGCTCGGCGAGGGTGTCGAGACCATCCCCGCGTCGGTGCTCGGCGAGGCCGCGCCGCCATGGTTGGTCGAGCTCGAGGCGGTCCGCGCCCTCGCGGCCCACGCGTCGACCCGCCGTCCCCTCGTCGATCGCCTCGTCGCGCTGTCGGCCGACGCCGTCACCGACACCCGCGCGACCGTCGTGTGGAGCGCCCTGCAGTCACTGCGCCGCGGGATCGATGCCGAACCCGGAGCCTTCGCACCGCTGGCGCCGTGGCGCGATCGCCTGCGCGCGGCGACACCCACCAGCGACCGCCACCGCGTCGAGCTCACGGTGGTGCTCTGCGAGCTCGAGGCCCTCGCGGCGATCGACGGCGCGTCGCTCGAGGCGGTCGAGCGCTGCGCTGCGGGCGTCGACGCGTTGCCCGAGCACTACGGCGAGGCCCTCGCGATCGAGGCGCTGGTCGCGATGGCGCGGGAAGGGCAGGCGGCGACGCGCGCGGCGGCGCTGCTCGATCGGGCCAAGGATCATCGGCCGCAGATCGCCGCGGCCGCCCTCGCGGCCCTCGCCGACGTCGAGGATGGGCAGGTCAACGCCGTGCTCCGCGACGCGCTGGTGCGGGCCGACGTCGGGGTGCTCGCGGCGGCGGCGGGGGCGATCGCGGCGCGTGCCGTCGATCGGGATCGTCGGGATCCCGGGGTCGTCGGTGCCCTCGAGACGCTGCTGCGCACGGCCGATCCCGCGACGGCGATGGAGGCTCGCCTCGCCGCGATCGAGGCCCTCGGGGGCTTGGCGCGCAGCGCCGGCGAGGACGTCGCGGCGCCGGCCGGCCCGCCCGGTGGCCTCGGGGCCACTGCGGGTCCGGTGATGACCGGCGCGAAGGAGGCACGCGAGTGGCTCGTCCGCGCCGTCGTGCCGCTCGCGGCGGATCGCAGCGACGCGGTGCGGCGCGCGGCATGGGGGGCGTTGGCGGCGGACGCCGAGCTGCAGGCGCAGTTCCTCGCGCAGCTGCCCGCGTCGATCGAGCGACCGTTCGCGCCCGAGGTTGGCGCCGCGCTCGAGTCCCACCTCGCACGGCCGGTCCGGGGCCTGCGCGTGCACACCGATCTCGGATCGTTCGTGATCGAGTTCGACGGCGCGCCGTCGCCGATCGCCGCCGCGAACCTCGTCGCGCTCGCGCGCGCGGGCACGTTCGACGGCCTGCGGTTCCATCGCGTGGTGCCCGGCTTCGTGGCCCAGGGCGGCGATCCGCACGGCGACGGCTACGGCGGCCCCGGCTGGGTGCTGCCGTGCGAATGGTCGGAGCTCCGCTACGAGCGCGGCACCGTGGGCGTGGCGCTCGCCGGCAAGGACACCGGCGGGTCGCAGTTCTTCATCGCGCAGACGCGGCAGCCCCACCTCGATGGTCGGTTCACCGTCGTCGGGCGTGTGCGCGAGAGGCTCGAGCTGGTCGATCGGTTGCTGCCGCACGATCGCATCGTGCGGGTCGAGGTGGTCGAGCTCGATGGAGCCGCGCCGTGAGCCTGTGGCTCGTCGGTGGTCTCGATCCCACCGGCGGCGCGGGGGTCGGCCGTGATCGCGCGACCGCCCTCGCCGTCGCGCCCACGCTCGAGGTCGTGACGGTGATCAGCGCGATGACGCAGCAGGGCGACGGTCGCCCCGCCCGGGCCGTGCCCACCGCGCCCACGACGTTGCGGGCGGCCCTCGCCGGGATCGGCACGGCGCGGGCGGTGAAGCTCGGGCTCGTCCCTGCCGCGTGCGTCGAGGTCGTCGCCGCCGCGCTCCGACCGCTGCGGGTGCCGCGTGTGCTCGACCCCGTGCTGCGGGCGACCGACGGCGGCGATCTCGGGGCCGACGTCGAGGGCACGCATCTGCTCGCCGCGTGCGTCGATCTGCTCACGCCCAACCGCGCCGAGGCGCGGGCGCTGCTCGGCGAGCTCCCGGCGCAGGAGGATGCGCTCGTCACCGCGGTGCGCGAGCGGGGCCTGCCGTCGGTGCTGTTCAAGGACGCCGAGGATCCCGATCCTGCATGGGTCTGCGATCGCCTCGTCCACGACGGGCGCTGCGTCGACTTCCGCCGGCCGCGCGTGCAGGGGGCCGATCCCCGTGGGACGGGCTGCGCGCTCGCGACCGCGATCGCGTGCGGGCTGGCGCAGGGGCGCGGTGTCGTCGAGGCGTGCGCGTCGGCGATCGCGTGGCTCGACGTGGCGCGGACGCGGACGCACCTCGGGCCCGACGGTCGCCCGCACCTGTCTGAATGAAGCTCGCTGCGGTCAGCCGGGGCCGCCGGCGAGCTGAACCAGCTTCGGCAGCGTCTCGAGGCGCGCGAGCCCCTCGGCGGTGATGACCGTGCCCGTCACGTCGAGTTGCTGGAGCTCGGCGAGCTGCAGCAGCGACTCGATCGCGGCGTCGGTGACCAGCGTGTGATCGAGCCGCAGCGACTCGAGGGCGCGTAACGGCACGAGGTGCACCATCGCGGCGTCGACGACATCGGTGTGATCGAGGTAGAGCTGGCGCAGCTGGGCCAACCCCGACAGCGAGGACAGGCCGCGGTTCGTGACCCGCGTGTGCGAGAGGATGAGCGAGCGCAGGTTCACGAGCGCCGCAAAGTGCGTGAGGCCGACGTCCGAGATCTGGGTACGCGCCAGGTCGAGGTCGCGCAGGCCGACCAGGCGTCCCAGCTCGACCGCCGCGCGATCGTCGAGGTCCGCGTAGTGCAGGCGCAGCTGCTCGAGCTGCACGAGCCCGCCGAGGCTGGCGAAGCTCGGGTCTGCGGCGACGCCCGAGAGCTCGAGTCGGCGCAGCGTGGTGATCGTGCGCAGCGCCTCGATCCCCGGGGGACCGAGGTCGCGATCGTGCAGCTCGAGCTCGCGCAGCGCCGGCAGCTTGCCCAGCGCGGCCAGCCCCGGGCCCGTGACCTGGGAGCGCGGCAGCGACAGGCGCTCGACCGACTCGCAGTGCCGCAGCGTGTGCAGCCCACCGTCGCCGAAGCGCGGACAGTCGCAGGTGAAGTCCGTGACGCCGAGATCGCGGAAGTACAGCGGGCTGTTGTCGTTGAACGTGTCCCCGACCCAGACGAGCTCGCGCAGGCGCGCCAGCGGCTTGATCTGGTTGAGGGAGAAGTTGCCGACGCGGGTGTCGCGGAGCTCGAGGCGTTCGAGCACCTCGGCCTTGCCGAGCTGCGTCATCGCGTCGTGGCCGGCCCAGCTCCCGGCCAGCGTCGCGCGCGTCAGGGTCTTCGGCCACAGGCCGAGCACGTGGCCGAGCGGGCTGTCGCGGTCGAGATCCGACAGCACGATCTCCTGCAGCGAGAGCTTCGCGAGGGGCTCGAGGTCGAGCTCGGGTTTCTGCGGCGCGGTGACCCGCACCAACGTGAGCGTGGTCAGCTCGGGGAGCTGCGCGAGTGCAGCGATCGCGCCGCCGTCGAGTTCGACCTCGGCGAGCACCAGCGACGACAGCGAGCGCAGCGCGGGGAGGTCGTGGGTCGGCCCGACGCAGCCCGAGAGCCTGAGACTCCGGAGCTTCGGTGCGCGCTGGACGATCGCGGCGAGGTCGATGCCGTCGCAGGCCGTCGCGGCGTCGACCTCGGTGATCCGACCCAGGCGATCGGACTCGGCGAGGGCGAGATCGAGGGACTCGACCTCGGCGAGCGGGGCATCGACGAGCTCCGAGCCGTGCGAGACCACCAATCGGCGGGGGTCGGATCGGTCCGCGGCCCCGGGAAGGGGCGCGGCCGTCGGTGGCGCCGGCCCGGCGGGCTCGGCGGCCGCGGGGACCTCGTCCCCACCGCAGGCGGCCAGGGCGGCGAGGGCCATGAGCGCGACGGTGCGAAGCACGGGAGGGGAGGGTGGACCGCCGGGCGACCGGAACGCAAACCCACCATTTCGGGCTGCGCGCTGGCCGCGATTCGAGCGGCGCCACATGCGCCATCGGCGGCGAAACGCGATCGGCGCTCCCTCACGGAGCGCCGTTTGGCCCCTACCAAACGATGTTCCGCTATTAACGCGGGAAGGGCGGCGCGTGATTGACGCAAGGGGGTCCATTATGTACAACGCGCGCCAACGCCAGCTCGCCACCCCAAGTCGGGGTGGGGCTGGCCCAAGAAGAGAAACGAGGATCACTCCTGTGGGTACCAATAGGATCGAGCGCGTGCTTCGACACGATGGCATTGTGGCCGTTCTCGACATGACGGCGGAGCAGGCTCAGAACGGCGATCCGGGCTGGGTCGGCGACGAAAAATGGCAGCCGATCGTCCACGAGGCCGTGAAGCTCCGACAGATCGCCAACGAGCCGGCCGTCCGGGTTCTCGTCGGGGATCATGCGGTGCTGGTCTCGGGCGACGAGAAGCACGTGGTGGGGGTCGTCTTCATCAAGGGACACCCCGTCGTGAAGTCGGTGGTGCGGATGGTGCGGCAGCTGCTGCGCTCGCCGAACGCCCTTCCGGACGGGTTCTGAGCCGTTCGGGGTGAGGGGAGGATGAGATGACGACGCTCATCGACCAGCTCACCCACCGACTGGGTCCCGCGGGCATCCGCACCGAAGCCGCCGATCTGGCGAACTACGGTGTCGACCGATGCCGCGGGCCCTGGCCTGTGAACCCGCTCGTGGTGGTGCTGCCGGCGAGCGTGCAGGAGGTCAGGGACGTTGTTCGGATGTGTTCGGCGCACCGTGCGGCGATCGTCCCCTCCGGGGGACGCACCGGGCTGTGCGGCGGCGCGACGGCGACGGCGGGCGAGGTCGTCCTCTCCCTCGATCGCATGCGTGCCGTGACGTGGGTCGACCCGACCGCGGGACTGCTGGGCTGCGAAGCCGGCGCCACGGTCGAGGCCGTCCAGGAGGCCGCCGCCGCGGCCGGGCTGCTCTACCCCGTCGACTACGCGTCGAAGGGCACCGCGCAGATCGGCGGAGCGATCGCCACCAACGCCGGCGGCGTGAAGGTGCTGCGCTACGGCAGCACGCGCGCGTGGGTCAGCGGCCTGTCGGTCGTCGTGGCCGACGGCACGTGCCTCGAGCTCGGCGGCTCGCTGGTGAAGGACAACACCGGCTACGACCTCAAGCAGTTGTTCATCGGATCCGAGGGCACGCTCGGCGTGATCGTGGGCGCAACGCTGCGGCTGACGCGACCACCGGCGGGGGCCACGGTCGCGCTGTGTGCCGTCGCCGACGACGCGCAGATCCTCGCGCTGTTCGCCCGGGCCCAGCGCGGGCTGACGTTGCAGGCGTTCGAGTACTTCGAGCACGCGTGCCTCGAGCACGTGCTCGAGCACCGCGCCCGCGTCGGCGGTCCGTTCGCGGAGGCGAGCCACGCGTACGTGCTCATCGAGGCCGAGCTGTCCGATGGCGCCGAGCAGGCGGCGCTCGATCAGCGCGTCACCGAGCTGCTCGCCGAGGCCGCGGCCGCCGGCGAGATCGAAGACGCCGTGATCGCCCGCAGCACGGCGCAGCAGCGCGAGCTGTGGAGCCTGCGCGAGGACATCAGCGAGTCGCTGCATCGGCACCGACCGCACAAGAGCGACATCTCGCTGCCGATCGGCGGCGTCCCGGATTTCCTGGCCGCCTGGCGCGTGCTCGTGGCCGACGCGCTGCCCGGCGCGCGACCGCTGAGCTTCGGGCACATCGGCGACGGCAACCTGCACCTCAACGTGCTCCCGGTGCCCGACGCCCTCGGCGAGACCGACTGGGACGCGTACGACGCCCAGACCTACGCGTTGGTCGAGGCGCAGGGCGGGAGCATCTCGGCCGAGCACGGCATCGGGCTGCTCAAGCGCGCGCACCTGCACCATCGCTGGGGGCCGGCCGAGCTCGCGAGCATGCGCGCGATCAAGCGCGCGCTCGATCCCGACGGGCTGTTCAACCCCGGCAAGATCCTGCCGGACGCCTCTAGTTGACGGCGTTCGCGGGGCCCGTCACGCTGCCGGGGTGCAACGATCGATCGTGCTGGCGTGCGTGATCTCGGTGGTGTCGTGCGGCGACGATGGCGGTGCAGGCACCGCGAGCGCGGGGGGCACCGCGGGCGAATCCTCCGGCACGGCCACGTCGGGGAACACCATGGGTCCCACCTCGGCCGCAGACACCTCGGCGGCCTCGCAGACGGCCTCTGCCGACAGCAGCGCGACCGACACGGCGTCGACGGCCGACACCACCGCGCCGACGTCGGGCGACACGGCGGCGACCGGCAGCGACGCGACGGGATCGTCCGGCGCTTCGGCGTCCGAGGGCGACTCGAGCTCGAGCGGCGAGGGGCCGCCTGCGACCCACCACCTGATGAACAGCGATCAGACCGAGTGTGGCGATCCGCTGTGGTGCTTCTACAACGGCAACGTCGACGTGCCCGCGGGCGATCCGATCGAGGGCCAGGAGTGCTTCACGTCGCCGGTCGCTCCGCCGTTCGAGCTGATCGAGATGCACTACATCGTCGCGTCGACGCACACCGATCTCGAGGCGTTCGAGCTCCGCATCTTCGAGCGCGATGGCGGTGCGCCGACCGACCTCATCGCGTCGATCGACGCGACCTCCGTCGAGGCGTCTCCGGTCGAGCACTACTACGCGTTCGATCCGCCGATCGTGATCGACACCCAGGAGTTCTGCGTCGGCTTCGGCGCCTTCGAGCCGGGGCTCGCATCGTCGATCGGCATGGCCGTCGATACCGCTTCGGCAGTCCCCGATGTGTCCTACGTCCGCATGGAAGGTGCCGGCGACTGCGACATCCCCGACTGGGAGGACGCGTCCATGCACATCCCGGAGCCAGCGGGGAACTGGTGCATGGACGCGACGATACGCGAGCTGCGGTGATGCTGGGCCCGTCGGTGGTAGTCTCGCCGCCCTGGCCTGGCTGTTCGAACTGTTGCTCGTGATCGTCGATCCGGTCACGTCGTCGGCGCTCGCCGCGGGCCTCGTCGGCGAGCCCGCGCTGGCCCACGAGCTCGTGCACATCTGCCGCCGCGAGTCCCACTGCCGTTGGGTCGGGGCGCACGCGCAGGACGCCTGGGCCGGGGCGCTGATGCAGCGCAAGGCGCTGCAGGTCGGGTGGCTCGATCGCACGTGCCGGCACCATCGCGGCGCGCCCGAGCGCTACTCCACCCGCGGGGCGCACGGGCTCAGCGCGGCGTACAGCCTGCGCTTCCTCGGCGGCTGCATGCCGCCCGAGGTCCTCGACATCCCGCTCGTCTCGGCGCTCGCCGCCGCCCGCCGGGCGAAGGTGCAGTGCCGGGCCCAGGGCGCGTGCACACCCGCGTCGCGCCATCGGCTGTGGGTCGGCGCGCGCCGCTACGATCGTCGCACGCGCGTCACTTCGCGTCGGCCGTCGGCCGCTCGATGACGCGGGCGCGCTCGGCCTCGTTCAGCGGATCGTTGAGGATCACCTCGATCTTCGTGCGCGCCCAGTCGGCGCCGACGCTGGAGACGACGACGCGATACTGCCGGCCGTCGATCAGCAGGCGCGCCGCGGCGTTGAACCACGCGTAGACGACGGCGTCGGCGTCGGGGTTCTCGACCTTGGGCTCGCCGGGGAGATCGAGGCCGACGTAGGCCAGCGCAGCGCGGGCGTCGAACGGACCCGTCGCGTTCTTCGGGCCCTCGAACGCGACGGCGGTCGACAGGCCGTCCGAGTACTCGACGGCGATCGCCGCGTACGCGCCGCTGCGATCGCCGTAGCGCTGGGTCGCGAACTGGCAGCTGAACCACGTGCGCTCGGGCAGGAACCGCACACACGACGTGCGCACCATGCCCTTGCCCAGGGGCTCCGACAGCAGCGGCTGCACCTCGGCCGGCGGCTTGCCGAGCAGCGACGCGATGGGCAACGGCCCGTCGAGCACGCGCCCGAGCGGCTCGGCGGCCTTGGTGTCGGCGACTGCGGTCTTGGTGTCGCCTGCGGTCTTGGTGTCGCCTGCGGTCTTGGTGTCGCCTGCGGTCTTGGTGTTGCCCGCGTTCGTGCCCGCGCTCGTCTTCGCGTCCCCGGCCTTGGGCGCGTCGCCTTGGGCCGGACACGCGCTCGCGAGCACGAGGAGCGCGACGACGCCGAGCGACGCACGCAGGCGTCGTGCGCTCGGGGACGAGGGGGCAGGGCGGTGCGCGCGGGACATCGCGCCCACGCTACCGTTTGCGCGGGTCGTTCGCCACGCGCTCGGGCCGGCGTGGTTTCGTGCTACCGTGCCCGTCGTTCGCGAGCCTGGCGGAATGGTAGACGCGCTGGATTTAGGTTCCAGTGTCCTCGTGGCGTGGGGGTTCGAGTCCCCCGGCTCGCACGAGCCGTGCGTGTGAACTCAACCCTTCGTGCGCGCGAGGGCCGGCGCCTGGACGGCCGCACGGTGCACCTCGAGGTCGAGGCTGAACAGGTGCTCGTCGACGGTGAAGACCAGGCGATGCCCGTGCTCCTCGAGCTTGCCGAGGAAGCCGCTGGTGTCGACGTGGATGCGCTCGACGGGGGCGCTGTTCCACCATCCATCGCGGCGGCTGCGGACGGACAGGTCGTGCTCGAGCACGATCTCCGGCGGCGGCTGGCCCTTCTTCACGCTGCCGACGAGCCGCGGCGTCGCGTCCAGGCCGAGGGTGATCTCGAGCTCGCCGCCCTCGAGCCGCACGGTCTGATCGATCGTCGCGTTCATCCCGAGGATCGTGGTCACGACCGGCTGCGAGAGGATCTTGCCCTGCTCGTCGAGCTCGGGGTCCACGCCGCCGATCTTGAGCTCGTTGTCGGCGTAGAGCCGCAGCGTGGCCCGGACCTGCACGGCCTGCGGGTTCGACAGCTCGGCGGAGAACTCCTGCGCGGGCGCGTCGCCGACGAGCTGCGCCACGTTGGCCTTGCCGACCCGGACCTCGGGCGGCGGCGAGAAGTCGATGGCGCGCGTGACGACGAGGACGGCGCCGGCGACGACGACCAGGTAGGCGTTGCGGCTCGAGAAGCCGAGCCAGCGTCGCCAACGCGGGAGCGCGGGCGTGGCGTCCGTCGCGACCTCGGGGTCGGTCTCGCCGCCACCGTCGGGGTCGGTGGAGATCGTCGGCTCGGTGCTCACCGCCGCGCACGCTGGCACGCGCCGCCGCGGCCCCGCAAGTTCTCGGCGAATTCCGCGGCCCCCACCGGGCCTCGCCGCGCCCGATCACGCGACGCGGCACGAGAGCGCGTAGGCGGCGACGCCGAACGCCACCGACACGTTGAGCGATCCCTTGACCCCGACCATCGGGAGGTAGAGGACCTCGCGACACAGCGCGAGGATCCGGGGATCGACGCCCGAGACCTCGTGGCCGACGACGAGCATGATGGCGCGATCCTTCGCGGCGTCGAGGACGTCGGCGGCGAAGAGGTTCCGCGCCCGTGGCCCGCCCTCGAGCGCCCACAGCTCCCACCCGTCCTGGACGCACTGGGACGCGGCACGCAGCGCGTCGGCGTCGCCGCGCCACGGCACGCTCGACTCGGCGCCCAGGGCCGTCTTCGCGAAGCCCGGGTGCGCCGGCGTCGGGGTCACGCCGCCGAGGACCACGAGCTCGAGGCCGACGCCGTCGGCGGTGCGGAACATCGACCCGACGTTGCGGAGGCTGCGGATGTTGTCGAGCAGCGCGCCGAGCCGCGCGGCGTGCCGCGGCACCGCATCGCCGCGCGGGGCCTCGTGGCTCGGGTAGGCGTCGTCGACGAACGACGTGGGCAGGCCGCAGTGCGGGCAGCTCGCGCCGAGGGGGCTCCCGTCGTCGACGGGGAAGCGGAGCCCACAGCCACCTTCTCCGACACACTGACGCGCGCGGAAGCGACGGGGCTCGTTGCGATGGCTGTCTGGGGGCACGGCGCGATGCTACCCTCTCGTTCCAGGTGGTCTACCGAGATGACCGTCAGGCGCTCTCGCTCCAGGTCGCCGAGCTCGAGCGCGAGAACGCGGAGCTCCGCGAGCAGGTCGAGTCGCTGCAGGGCGAAGCCCGGCGCGCACGCGACGAGGAGCGCGAGAGCCGGCACCGCGCGGGCAGCGAGCGCGGCTGTGTGATGTGCGGCGGATCGCTGCTGCCGGTGGCGCTGTTCGCCGGCCGCAACCTGCGCTCGCCGATCCCGATCTCGCTGTCGACCCTGCGCTTCGGCGCCCCCGAGGGCGGCTTCACCCGCTCGGCCCCGGTGAAGGCCAAGGTCTGCTCGAGCTGCGGCTACGTCCACGCGTTCATCGACATCGACGGCGAGAACGACGACGGCGACGGGCTGGTCTCGCGCGACGAACAGCCGCGCTGACGGGCGCCGGCCGAGTTCGGGCCGCCCCCTGGCACCGGCGGCGCGACGCCGTACACCAGGCCCATGACGACCGTAGCGCTGATCCCCGCGCGCGGCGGCAGCAAGGGGATCCCCCGCAAGAACCTCGTGCCCGTCGGTGGACGGCCGTTGCTCGTGCACTCGATCGCGCAGGCGCGCCGCGCCGCGGGCATCGATCGGGTGTTCGTCAGCACCGAGGACGCCGAGATCGCCGCGGTCGCCCGCGAGGCCGGGGCCGAGATCGTCGAGCGCCCGCTCGCGCTGGCCGGGGACACCGCGTCGACCGAGTCGGCGATCACCCACGCGCTCGGACAGTGGGCCGCGCAGGGCCTCGTGCCCGATCGCGTGGTCCTGCTGCAGGCGACCTCGCCGTTTCGCGCCGACGGCCAGCTCGACGCGGCGCTGGCGACCTTCGATCGCACGGGCTGCGACAGCCTGCTGTCCGTCGTGCGCTTCGTCGGCTTCGTGTGGCGCCGCGGCGCCGACGGGCTGTCGCAGCCGGCGACCTACGAGCCGACCCGGCGACCGCGGAGGCAGGAGATCGAGGACACCTTCCTCGAGACCGGCTCGTTCTACGTGTTCCGCCGCGAGATGTACGAGCAGACCGGGTCGCGCCTCGGTGGTCGCATCGCGACGTTCGAGGTGCCGGCCGAGGACGCGCTCGACATCGACGAACCCGCGGATCTCGAGCGCGCGCGCGAGGAGGCCCGCCGCCGCGGCCTGTTCGCCGGGGCCGACCTCGCCCGCATCGATTGGCTGTGGCTCGACGTCGACGGCACGCTCACCGACGGCGCGATGTACTACGGCGAGGGCGGTGACGAGCTCAAGCGCTTCGACACCCGTGATGGTGCGGGGATCGGGGCGTTCCGCGCCGCCGGCGGTCGCGTCGCCATCGTGACCGGCGAGATGAGCCGCGCCGCCCAGCGCCGCGCCGAGAAGCTCGCGGCCGATCACGTCGTCCTCGGCTGCCGCGACAAGGGCGCGGCGTTCGAGGACTTCTGCCGCCGCTTCCGCACGACGCCCGATCGCGTGGTCGCGATGGGCGACGACTGCAACGACCTACCGCTGGTCGGTCGGGTCGCGCTGTTCGTCGCGCCTGCCGACGCGAGGCCCGAGGTCCGCGCCGTCGCCGACGTGGTGACCGCCGCCAGCGGCGGCCACGGTGCGGTCCGCGAGTTCACCGATCGACTGGTCGCCGCGCGGGGGCGCCTGCGTCGCGTCGCGTGAGCGCGATGACGTGCGGATCGTCGGCGCTCCGCGTCGAGGCACCGCGCGTCGAACGCGTGTGGTCCCGCGCGGGAGTGGGACGGAATTCGTGGCGCGGCGTTGATCGAAACCCGAGGCGCGCCATCTACCGCGGGCGATGACAAGCAATAGGCCCACGAGCACCCGATTGGGCACCGGACTCCTCCTCTTCCTCAGCGTCGGCGCCGCCGCCTGTGATCGCGAGACCCTCGTCGAGCAGTCGGGGCCCGCGTCGCGGCGGGCCTACGAGCGCGAGGCGATCGGCTGGACGCGCTGGGCGCTGGCGCAGCCCCACTCGACGGGGTCGCCGATCTCGGATCCCACCGGCGAGCTGTGCGGCGTCGGCCAGTCCGGATCTGTCTGGTACCTCGCCGGTACCTTCGGTGGCCCGGTCGAGCGCACCTGCGACGTGCCCGCCCACAAGTACCTGTTCTTCCCCCTCATCAACCGCTGGGGGATCTTCCTCGAGGAGTTCTACGCCAGCGAACAGGAGTTCATCGACTTCCTCACCGAGTACTTCGCGGCGAACCGCGCCGCCACATGCCAGCTGATGCTCCGCCTCGACGGCGAGGACCTCGTCTCCGACGAGCTCGAGGAGCTCGACGAGGCGCTGTACGTCGACGTGCTCGAGCCCTTCGACGTCGACATCAACCCCGACAACTGGGCGACGCAGTACGGCTTCGAGGGCGGCGTGACGCCGATGCTCACCGACGGCCACTTCGCGCTGCTACGCCCGCTCGAGCCCGGCGTGCACACGCTCGAGTTCGGCGGCATCGTGTGCGACGGCGAGGTCATCGACTTCGAGACCTCCGCGATCTACACGCTGAACGTCGAGGACTGACGTGGAGCGTCACACCTGGCAGAACGCGCCGAGCTCGAACCGGAGCCGCGTGTTCCCCACGCCGCGCTCGGCGTGGAAGACGTCGAGCGCGTAGGACTCGCCGGGGACGAGGCCCAGATCGTCGAGCACGACGTCCACGGTGAGCATCGCGTGCATGCCACCGACGTCGGCGACGAGGTGGCCGTCGAGGAACACCCAGACGTCGTCATCACCGCCGAAGGTCATCACCTCACCGCCCTGGTAGACCAGCGTGGTGTGGACCTCGGTCGTGAAGAAGTAGTTGTGGGCCTCGCCCTCGTTGCCGAAGCCCTGATCGTCGATGGGGAAGAACGCGTCGTCGTGGAAGACGGTCCGGCCCGGCGACTCCTCGACGACGTCGAGCGTGACCGGGATCGGGAGGTTGACCTCGGGGACGTCGAGGTACCACTGCGCGAAGCTGTCGGCGCTCGTGATGACCGCGGGGCCGGCGTACTCCGGGTTGTAGATCGGCTTGCCGTCGGGGCCGAGGGTGTCGAGGACCAGCCCGGGCTCGATCACCCCGCTGCTCGTCGCGGACATGTCGACGTGGTCGATCACGAAGTCGCGGATCGTCGCCTCGATGGAGCCGCAGGCAGGCAGCTCGCCGCCGCTCGAGCTGCCGTCGGTCGTTGGATCGGTGCTGGCCGTCGGATCGGTCGTCGTCGAGCTGCCGTCCGTCGCATCGGTTGCGCTCGCCGTGCCGTCGGTCGTGGGGTCCGTGGTCGAGGTCGTCGAGGTCGTCGAGGTCGTCAGCGTCGTGGTCGAGGGCGCCGTCGTCGACCCCGAGCCGTCGCCCATCGTGGCGCCCGAGGGGCCGTCCTCGCCGAAGGACGCGATCATGACGGTCGTGTCGCCGTCGCCGCCCGCGGCTGGATCTCCGCACGCCGTCAGGGCCCAGCCGACGGTCGCTGCGGCACACCTACGAACCAAGCGCATCGCACCATGTTGCCCAGCCGTCGGGGCGGCGGTCAACCCGAGCCTCGGCGCGCGCGGCCCGTCGTGGCCGCGCCGTCACGGGTGCTCGGCGAGCCAGCGCTCGGCGTCGATCGCCGCCATGCACCCGGTGCCCGCGGCGGTGATCGCCTGGCGATAGACCTTGTCCGCGACGTCGCCGCAGGCGAACACGCCCGGGACGTTGGTGTACGTCGAGCCGGGCCGCGCGATCTTGATGTAGCCGGCGTCGTCGAGGTCGAGCTTGCCGACGAAGGGCTGGCTGTTGGGCACGTGGCCGATCGCGAGGAACATGCCGGTGACGTCGAGGCGCTCGGTCTGCCCCTCGGTGGGCCCGCCGGAGGTGTCGGCGAGCACGAGTCCGGCGACGCCGTCGTCGCCGAGGACCTCGGTCACCGTGCGGTTGAAGTGCACCGTGATCTTCGGGTTCTCGAACACGCGGGTCTGCATCACCTTGCTCGCGCGGAACGAGTCGCGGCGGTGGATGAGGTGCACGGAGGCACACATGCGGGTGAGGTACTGCGCCTCCTCCATCGCCGTGTCGCCGCCACCGATCACCGCGACGTGCTGGCCGCGGAAGAACGCGCCGTCGCAGGTCGCACAGGCGGTGACGCCCTTGTTGCGCAGGCGCTGCTCGCTGGGCAAGCCCAGGTACTTCGCGCTGGCGCCGGTCGACACGATGAGCGCGTCGGCGGTGTAGACGGCGCTGTCGCCGACCACGCGGAAGGGCCGCACCGAGAGGTCGACCTCGTTGGCGAGGTCGTAGATGATCTCGGTGCCGAAGCGCTCGGCCTGCTCGCGGAACTCCTCCATCATCTCGGGGCCGGTGACGCCCTTGGGATAGCCGGGGAAGTTCTCGACTTCGGTCGTGGTGGTGAGCTGACCGCCGGGCTCGGGCCCTGCGAGCATCACCGGCTTCAGATCGGCGCGGGCCGTGTACAGCGCCGCCGTGTAGCCGGCCGGGCCAGCGCCGAGGATCAGGACCTTGCAGTGCCGAGTGTCTGCCATCGCTGCGGCGCAGCATAGGCGCCCGGGGTGCACGCGACAAGCCGCAGAACTCGCGCGCGAGCCGCCCGGGCGCGGCCGGCGATGGGCCGCCGCAGCGCCGTGTCAGGGCCCGCGGCGCATGCTCAGCGTGATCACCGAGCCGTCGCGGACGACGTCGAGGCTCAGGCGCTCGTCGTCGCGGCGGATGGCCTCGGGCACGTCGGCGGCGTCGGTGACCGCGACGCCGTTGATGCTGCGCAGCACGTCGCCGGCCTCGAGGCCGATGCGATCGGCGACCGAGTCGCGCTCGATGCGGGCGATCTCGAGGCCCGCCGCGCCGGCCTTCACCTGGACGCCGAGCCGCAGTTCACCGCCCGCGGGCGCCCGAGGTGCCGTCGGCGTCGCGGGCGTCGAGGGGTCGAGGCGCTTCAGCTCGTCGAAGCGCTCGGCGGGGGGGCGCTCGGTCAGCACCACGGGAACCTCGATCCGCTTGCCGTCGCGCTCGACCTCGAGCAGCGCGGTGTGGCCGGGGTCGAGCTCGGCGATGCGCGAGCGGAGATCCTCGAAATCGACGACTGCCTTGCCGTCGACCTTCGCGACCACGTCGCCCTCGCGCAGGCCCGCGTCGGCGGCGGGCGTGTCGGCGTAGATCCGGCCGATTTTCGCGCCGTCGCGGCGGCCGAGCTCGTCGTTGCCCGCGGCGCCGAGCCAGCCGCGCACGACCTTGCCGCCGCTTCGCAGCTTGGGGATCACCGCCTTGGCCTGGTCGATCGGGATCGCGAAGCCGGCCGCGGCGGCGGGGCCCACCGCGGTGTTGATGCCGATGACGCGGCCCTCGAGATCGAACAGCGGGCCGCCGCTGCTGCCCGGGGCGATGTCGGCGTCGGTCTGCAGGAAGTCGAGGTAGCTGTCGGCGTACAGCCCGAGGCTCCCGCGGCCCTTGGCCGACACGATGCCCACCGACGCGGAGTGCTCGAGCCCCATCGGGCTGCCGATGGCGACCACCCAGTCGCCGACGCGGGTGCCCGAGCTCTCGCCGAGGGTCGCCGCCGAGAGGCCCGATGCGCCCTCGATCTGCACGAGCGCGAGATCGGTGGAGGGATCGCTGCCGAGCACCTTCGCCGGGAACTCGCGGCCGTCGTGCGCGCGCACCCGGACCCGCTCGGCGCCGTCGACGACGTGGTGGTTGGTGACGACCAGGCCGTCGGCCGAGTAGACGAAGCCGCTGCCGTGGCTCTGGGCGATCGCCGGCGGCCCGCCGCGGAACGGATCGAACCGGGCCTCGCGTCGCCCGCCCTCGGCGTGGACGCTGACGACCTGCGGTCCGACGCGCTCGATCATCGGCGCGAGGCTGATGCGGGGATCGTAGCTCGTCGCGGTCGCGCTCGCCGTGCCGCCGACCAGGGAGTCGACCGCGGCGACCAGGGCCGTCGCGCCCGCGCCCTCGATCTCGGTCGGCTGGGGGACGCTCGCGGCGGCGTCGCTGCTGCAGCCGGTCGGCCCGCCGAGGGCGACCAGGGCCACGAGGGCGCCGGCCGTCGCGAGGGCCGTGCGTCTGGGTCGCGCGACGTGGCGCGGGGGGCTGATTCGAGTTCGATTGCTGGCCACGGTCGGCCCGTACCTGGGCGGCCCGTCGGGTTATTCCCGGGCGCGCACGAGGTCGGACCACGCGTGGTGGACACCGACCGAGGCGTCGTCGGCCGCGTCGCCGGGGCGTCGCAGCCAGAGCGTCAGCTCGCGCGTCGCCGGCTCGACGAGCACCGTGTGCACGACCTCGTCGAGCCGCACGCTGCGGCCGAGCTCCCACAGCGCGGCGCGATCGAAGCGCGGCGTGCGACGGGCGCCCTGGACGAGGCGCGCGTAGCGGCTGCACGAGGTCGGCGCGGCCTTCTCGCGCAGGTGATTGGTGGCCGCGAGCCGCTCGGGGCCGAGGCCCGACTCGGGCCCGCGCACGATCACACCATCGGACTCGACCTCGAGCACGCGCGCCGGCGACACGGGGTCGTGGGGCTCGACGACATGGACGATGTAGCTGCCCACGTGGCGCGCGTCGGTGATCGCGGCCTGGACATCGTCGGCGCGGCTCGAGCCGTCGCCGTCCACGTCGCGGCGCTCGAGCGCGTCGCGCAGCAGCAGGTTCGCGGGGGCGAAGCCCGCCATCGCGCCGGCGAGGGACGCTGCGTGCGCGCCGTAGCCCATGTTGAACAGCGCGGTCACGCCGGCCTCGTTGATGCAGCTCAGGCACGCGATGTAGCCGGCGAAGCCGATCGAGACCACGGGCTGTCGCGCGGGATCCGACGGCATCGTCACGAGGAGGATCTGGTGCTCGAGCAGATCGGGGTCCGTGCTCCAGTCGAGGTTGCGCACGACCATCGGCGCGCCGTCGCGATCCTCGGTCACGCCTGCGCCCCAGCTCGACAGGGACGAGCAGCCGATCGCCACGAGGTCGGTCATCGCGTTGAGCGCCAGCAGATCGTCGACGACGAGCTCGCGCCCGAGCGCGGGGATCTCGGCCCCGCCGTGCTCGCGCATGCCCGCGATGATGCCGGCCGCCTCCTCGCGCAGGCTCGGCGCGATGTCGCCGACCTCCGCGAGCGCTGCCCCGGTCGCCGCGAGCGTCGCGGGCGGCACGACCTGCAGCGCGTAGTGCTCGATCACGTCGACGATCGCTTCGCGCAGCAGCGCGCCGTGGGCGTGGCCCATCTGCGCCGGCGTGCCCCAGACCCGCAGGACGCGCTGGCCGTCGACGACCGACAGCGTGCCGTGGACGGTCGACGCGTCGCCCGAGGGCGGCGGCGCAGCGACGGATCCGCCGGGCCCGGGCCCCTCGCTGCGAGCGTCGGGCGACGGCGCTGCGGGAGGCCGCGCGCACCCGAGCAGCGCCCAGCAGACCCCGAGTCCCGCGATTCGCATCCCAGGTCAGCATAGCGTGGTCGTCGCGCGACGTCCCCCCGGCCGCGCGGCGCGGGCTGATAGGCTCCGGCACTGCCGAGGATGGAACGACGATGACGCGCGACGCGGGGCTCCCCATGCACGGACGATGGTGGTTGGTGGTGGCGCTCGGCACCGCGTGCGGAGACGACGACGGCGCGCTGGTCTCGAGCACCGGGGACGGTGGATCGACCGAGACCCTCGCGACGACCGAGAGCGGCCCGACGTCGGCGGACACCACGACGAGCACGTCGTCGGAGGGCACGTCGTCGACCGGGTCGACCGGGTCGTCGTCGGAGGCCACGTCGTCGGAGGCCACGTCGTCGAGCGCGTCGAGCGACGGCTCGTCGTCGGAGGGCTCCGGCTCGACCGACTCGGGGAGCACCAGCGGCGGCCCTGCGTGCGGCGACGGGAGCGTCGATGTCGGCGAGGACTGCGACGGCGACGTCGGGACCGCGTCGTGCGTCGATCTCGGTCACACCGGCGGCAGGCTGGTGTGCGGGGCCTCGTGCGTGTTCGACGAGTCGGCGTGCACCGACTTCGTCCACCCGGGCTTCGCCGAGATCGTGATCACCGAGGTGATGCAGAACCCCGGGGGGCTCGCCGACGACCAGGGCGAGTGGTTCGAGGTGCACAACCCCAGCCTCATCGAGGCGTTCCAGCTCGGCGGCTGCGTCGTCGAGGGCGGCGGCATGGGCGAGGCGTTCGCGATCGACGGCGACCTCGTCGTCACCGCCGGCGAGTATGTGACGCTCGCCACCGCGGCGGCGCCCGGCTTCGTGCCCGACCTCGTGTGGCCCGGCGCGTTCACGCTCGGCAACACCAGCGACACCATCCGCCTGGTCTGCGACGGCACGCCGATCGACGAGATCGGCTACGACGACGGGGCGACGTTCCCCGATCCCACCGGCGCGTCGATGCAGCTCGACGCCGGGGCGCTCGACGCCGTCGCCAACGACGACGGCGGCAACTGGTGCGAGGGCGTCGCCGACTACAACCTCGGCGATCGCGGCTCGCCCGGCGCGGCCAACGTGGGCTGCTTCCCGGTCGACTACCTGGTGGATTTCTGCCGCCTGCAGTTCCCGCTGTCGATCGACGCGGTCCAGGGCGACGCCGTCGACGTCTTCGGTCGGCTATTCATCGCCGGCCTCACCGATCTGAGCGGCGTCGACGATCCGGCGCCGCAGGTCGCGGCCGCCGTCGGCGTCGGGCCCGACGGCAGCGATCCGGCGCTGGGCGTCGGCTGGGTGTGGCACGCCGGATCGCCGAACCTCGGCTACGGCCCGCTCTCGCCGGGCTACGAGGCCAACAACGACGAGTACCAGGCGACGCTCGTCGTCCCCGCGCCCGGGAGCTACGACGTCGCGTTCCGGTTCACCGGCGACGGCGGCGCGAGCTTCACCTACTGCGACGGTCAGGACGCGGGCAGCTCGAACGGCTACGCGGCCGCGGACGCCGGGCAGCTGGACGCGAGCCCGCCGCCACCGCCGGCGAACCTCTACTTCAGCGAGTACGTCGAGGGCAGCGCGAACAACAAGGCCCTCGAGGTCTTCAACGCCTCGGGTGCCACGGCCGACCTCGTCGGCTGCGAGCTGCGCTTCTACTTCAACGGCGCGGTGGTCCCCGGCGCCACGATCGCGCTGGCGGGCGACCTCGCGGCCGACGACGTGCAGGTCGTGTGCGACGACGACATCGCCGACGCGACCGCGTGCGACGTGCTGGCCGCGGGATCGTTCTACAGCGGCGACGATGCGGTGGAGCTGCGCTGTGGCGGGGTGGCGCTCGATGTACTCGGGCAGATCGGCGTCGATCCCGGCGCCGAGTGGTTGGTCGGTGGGGTCGGGACCGCCAACGAGACCCTGCGCCGGAGCTGCACGGTGAGCACCGGCGACGCGAACGGCGGCGACGCGTTCGACCCGTCGCTCGAGTGGACGACGACGGCGCAGGACGACCTCGCGGACCTCGGACAACACGACTGCGGGTAGCCGGCAGTTCCTGCACCCGATCCAGGCGCGCGCCGCGGATTGCTCGCGCCGCGGTCCTGCGAGCGGCCTGCATCCTGGGAGCCATGGATCGCCGCATCTGCGTCCCGTTCTCCGAACTCTCGCTCGGCGACGTCCCCCAGGTCGGGGGCAAGACCGCGTCGCTCGGCGAGCTCACGCGGAGCCTCGCGGCCGCGGGTGTCCGCGTGCCGCCGGGCTTCGCGGTGACGACGCTCGCGTACGACGCTGTGCTCGGCCGCGTCGACACCGACGGACAGCTGCGACGGCTGCTCGCCGATCTCGATCCCGCCGATCTCGGCGAGCTCGCCCGCCGCGGCGCCCGGGCGCGCGCGCTGATCCTCGCCGCCGGACTCCCGCCCGAGGTCGCCAGCGCGATCGATGCGGCGTACCGCGGTCTCGAGGATCTCCATGGCCCCGACGTGGACGTCGCCGTGCGCAGCAGCGCGACCGCGGAGGACCTCCCCGAGGCGTCGTTCGCCGGGCAGCAGGCGACCTTCCTCGGCATCCGCGGCGCGGCGGCGGTGCGCGCGGCGTGCCTCGAGTGCTTCGCGTCGCTGTTCACCGATCGCGCGCTGGCGTATCGCGCTGCGCACGGCATCGATCACTTCGCGGTGCACGGCGCGATCGCGGTGCAGCGCATGGTCCGCTCCGATCGCGGCGCCGCGGGCGTCGTGTTCACCCTCGATCCCGAGACCGGATTCCGTGACGTCGTCCTCGTCGCCGGCGCCTGGGGCCTGGGCGAGTCGGTCGTGTCCGGCCGCGTCGATCCCGACGAGGTGATGGTGTGGAAGCCCGCGCTCGACCACGCGCTCGACCCGATCCTCAGCCGCTCGATCGGGGCCAAGCAATCCCGGGTCGAGTATGCCCTGCGCGGCGCCGAGTCGACGCGCACCGTCCCGGTCGCGGAGGTCGATCGCGCGCGTCGCTGCTTCACCGACGAGGACGCGATCGTCCTGGCGCGGTGGGCGGTCGCGATCGAGCGCCACTACGGCGGCCGCGTGGAGGGCAGCCCCGCGATGGACATCGAGTGGGCCAAGGACGGGATCACCGGCGAGCTGTTCATCGTGCAGGCGCGGCCCGAGACCGTGCACTCGCGCCACGCGGCGCGGCGCTTCACGCAGGACGTGCTGCAGGCCCACCCCAAGGCGCTCGTCGACGGCGTCGCCGTGGGTACGCGCGCCGCCTCCGGGCCGGTTCGCATCGTCCGCGCGGGGGCCGATCTCGATCGCGTGCAGCCGGGCGACGTGCTCGTCGCCGACATGACCGATCCCGACTGGGTGCCGGCGATGCGCAAGGCCGCAGCGATCGTGACCAACCGCGGCGGGCGGACCTGCCACGCGGCGATCGTCGCGCGTGAGCTCGGCGTGCCGTGCATCGTCGCCACCGGCCGCGGCACCGACGTGCTCGTCGACGGCCAGGAGGTCACGATCGACTGCACGAGCGGCAGCGTCGGCCACGTGCTGCCCGGCAAGGTGCCGTTCGTGCAGCACGAGATCGTCCTCGATGCGCTGCCCAGCACCCGTACCGCGCCCATGCTCATCCTGGCCGATCCCGATCAGGCGTTCACGCACGCGCGGCTGCCGGTGAAGGGCGTGGGCCTCGTGCGGCAGGAGTTCATCGTCGCCAACCACATCGGCGTGCACCCCATGGCGGTCCTGCACCCCGAGCGGCTCGACGAGGCGACCCGCGCCGCGGTGCTCGCGGCCTGCCACGGCGAGGCCGACCCCGCCAAGTACTTCGTGCGCCGGCTCGCCGAGGGGATCGGGACCATCGCCGCGGCGTTCCACCCGCGGCCCGTCATCGTGCGCCTGGGTGACTTCAAGTCCAACGAGTACCGGCGGCTCGTCGGCGGCGAGCCGTTCGAGCCCGTCGAGGAGAACCCGATGATCGGCCTGCGCGGCGCCAGCCGGTACATCCACCCCCAGTTCCGCGAGGCATTCGATCTCGAGTGCAAGGCGATGTGGCACGTGCGCGAGGCCATGGGCCTGCGCAACGTGCAGCTGATGGTCCCGTTCTGCCGGACCCCAGAGGAGGGCCGCCAGGTCGTCGCGGGCATGGCCAGCCACGGGCTCGTGCGGGGCGAGCACGACCTGAAGATCTGGGTGATGTGCGAGATCCCCTCGAACGTCGCGGTGATCGATCGCTTCTGCGAGGTGTTCGACGGCTTCAGCATCGGGTCGAACGACCTCACGCAGCTCGTGCTCGGCGTCGACCGCGACTCCGACCTGCTCGCGGACAGCTTCCGCGAGACCGACGAGGCGGTGCTGCGGACCATCGCGGCCGCGATCGCCGGCGCGCACCTGGGCGGCCGCCCGATCGGCCTGTGCGGCCAGGCGCCGAGCGACGACCCGGAGTTCGCGCGGTTCCTGGTCGAGCGCGGCATCGACAGCATCTCGGTGACGCCCGACGCGGTGCTGCGGGTGCTGCAGGTGATCGCCCACGCCGAGGCCGCCGCCCGATAGGCGAACGTCGCCGTCAGCCCTCGAACCACTGCACGCGCTCGCGGTTCGCGTACCACGCCTCGATGTTGGGCGCGTACCGGGCCTCGAGCGCGGCGCGCTTCACCTTGAGCGACGGCGTGAGCAGCCCGTTCTCGATCGTCCACGGTTCGGACACCACGATGAGCTTCTCGAGCCGCTCGTGGTGATCGAGGCGGGCGTTGACGCGGTCGAGGTGCTCGAGCAGCGCGGTCTGGATGGCCTGGCGCCGGCTGCCGTCGGCGCCGATGCCACGAGCGTGCTCGGCGAGGACCGCCAGCGCGAACGGCTGGGGCTTGTTCCCGCCGGTGACGACGACCATGTCGAGGGTGTCGCTGAGCAGGAGCTCGTTCTCGATGGGCGCGGGCGCGACATACTTGCCCTTGCTGGTCTTGAACAGCTCCTTCACCCGTCCGGTGATCTTCAGGCGACCGCGCTCGTCGATGCTGCCGAGATCGCCGGTGTGCACGAAGCCCTCGGCGTCGAGCGCCTCGGCGGTCAGCTCGGGGGCCTTGTAGTAGCCGATCATGTTGCCGGGGCTCTTGACCAGGATCTCGCCCTGCGGGCTGATCCTGTGGCTCACGCCCGGCTGGGGCTGTCCGACGTAGCCGACCCGCACGTCGCCCGGCCGCGTCATGTGCGAGTACGACGAGTTCTCGCTCATGCCGTAGCCCTCGAGCAGCTCGAGGCCGAGGCGTCGGTACCAGGCGATGAGCTCGGCGGGGATCGGGGCCGAGCCCGAGCCGGCGAAGCGCACCGCGCCGAGGCCGAGCCCGTCGAGGATCTTGCGCCGGACGATGCCCCGCACGATCGGCAGCCGCAGCAGGAGGTCGAGGCGCCGCGCCGGCATCTTGGCCAGCACGCCGGTCTGGAACTTGTGCCACAGCCGCGGCACGCTCACGAACAGCGTCGGCCGGGCGCGGCGGAGGTCCTCGACGAACCGCTGCAGGCTCTCCGCGAAATAGACGTGGAAGCCGATCAGCATCGACGTCGTCTCGACCAAGGTGCGCTCGAGCGAGTGGGCCAGCGGGAGATACGACAGCATGCGATCGTCGCCGTGCATGCCGAGCTCGTCGATGTAGCCCTGGGCGCTGCACATCGAGCGGAAGCTGTGCATCACGCCCTTGGGCGTGCCGGTGGTGCCCGAGGTGTAGATGATGGTCGCGAGCTCGTCGGGCGCGCGGGTCGGGCTGTCGGTGATCGGGGCGGTCGTCGCGACGATGTCCGCCCACTTCGGCGCGCCAGCGAGGCTCGCGTGGGCGGGGGCCAGGGGCAGGGTGATCCGCGGCAGGTCGTCGGGGAGCCCTGGCGCCATCTCGGCGAAGCCGTCGAGCTTGCCGACGAACACGAGCTTCGCGTCGCTGTGCGCGACGATCTGGCGGATGGTGTCCGGCGTCAGCGTCGGGTACAGCGGCACCGACACATGGCCAGCCATCCAGATCGCGAGGTCCGCGAGGAACCACCAGGCGTTGTTCTTCGCGAAGATGACGATGTGGCTCGCGGGCGGCAGCGCGAGCTGGCGCAGGTGCGCGGCCATGCGGCGCGCCTCGTCCATCGCCCGGGCGAAGTCGAACTCCTCGAGCTTTCCGTCGCCCATCGGCTGGGTCAGCCAGAGCCTGTGCGGGCGGTCGCGCTCGAGGGCGTAGAGTCGATCGAGCTGGGTCGCCTCGGGCATGGTCGTCGCCTCCGCGGGTGCCCCGGTCACGCGTGCCCCCGCGACTCGGCCCATGGGTAGAGGTACGTGTTCTCGGTCTCGGCGTGGCGCTTCATCAGGGCGACGAACGCGTCGATCGTGCTCGCACGGATGCACTTGAGCTGGATCTCGATGCCGAGTTCGTCGAGGCGGCGGCGGATCTCGTCGTGCTCTGCGCGGAG
Source organism: Deltaproteobacteria bacterium Ga0077550 (assembly GCA_001464385.1). GTDB lineage: Bacteria > Myxococcota_A > Polyangia > Nannocystales > Nannocystaceae > Xiheibacterium > Xiheibacterium aquaticum. The sequence goes on from LNFB01000389.1 coordinate 47,968, forward strand.
GCGCTCGACCCGGGCGTGGTTGTCGGCGTCGCGCTCGGCGTAGGCGGGGAAGAGCTCGCGCTCTTCGAAGGCGAGGTGCTCGCGGACCGCCCTGGAGAAGCCGCCCCACACGTCGTCGAGGTCGCGCCAGTCGCCGGTGCGCGCCCGGCCACACACGTCGGCGAAGCGGTCGCTGAACTCGACGTGATCCGTGCGGAGGTGCTCCGCGGTGCTCGCCTTGGGCGCGGGGATCGGCGCTGACATCGACATTCGATCAGCGTGGGACCGGAGGCGTCTTGCGCCTAGCGAAAGCCCTGCGCCCCACGGCCGGATCCGGCGAGCGATCGACGCTGCAACTGCGGAGTCGATCCGGCGCTCCCCGCAGCATGTGCCGCACCATCGGTGCGGCCGATGGGCACACTGACGAGGCCATGCCAGCGAACAAGCCCGCAACCGACGCTCCCCCGACCACCGACCTCGCCGGCGACATCCTGCGGGTCGCCGACGAGATCCGCGTGCGCATCCACCTCGCCGGCATGGAGGCCAAGGACGCGTGGACCAAGCTCGAGCCCCGGGTGAAGGAGCTCGAGCGCAAGCTCGGTCACGCCAGTGATCGCGCGGCGGCCGAGCTGGACGAGGTCGGTCGGACACTGCGGCACGAGCTCGATCGGCTGCACAAGACGCTGTTCGGCTGAGCCGCCGCGCGGCGCGTCACTCGAAGCGCAGGGCCACGATCGGCCGCAGGTGCGCGGCCTTGCGCGCCGGGAACACGCCGAAGAGCACGCCCACCACGACCGAGACGCCCACGGCGAGCGCGGCGGCCATCGGTGGCAGCGAGAACGGCAGGTCGAGCACGCGGCTGGCCGCGTACGAGCCCACGGCGCCGAGCAGCAGCCCGAGCATCCCGCCGGCCAGCGAGAGCACCACGGCCTCGACCAGGAATTGCGCGAGGATGTCGCGGGCGCGGGCCCCCACCGCGAGGCGGATGCCGATCTCCCGCGTTCGCTCGGTCACCGAGACCAGCATGATGTTCATGATGCCGATGCCGCCGACCACGAGCGAGATCGCGGCGACGCCAGCGAGCAGCGAGGTGAGCACGCCCGTGATCGTGCCCATGATCGCGATGAGCTCGCGCATGTCTCGGACCGTGAAGTCGTCGTCCTCGCCCTCGAGTACCCGCCGGCGCTGGCGCATCAGCGACTGGACCTGGGCCTTGGCCTCGTCGATGCGGTCCTCCGCGACCGCCGACAGCATCATCACGCCGATGCGGTCGTCGCCCATGATGCGCCGGCCGTAGGTCGTCGAGGGCATCAGCACGAGGTCGTCCTGGTCCTGGCCGAACGTCGATGCGCCCTTGGGCTCGAGGACGCCGACGACCGTGCAGGCGAGATCGTGGACCCGGATCTCGGCGCCGATCGGATCGACGGACCCGAACAGCTCGATGCGGTTGGTCTCGCCGATGACGCAGACCTTGGCCCCCTGCCGCTCGTCCTCCTCGGTGAGGCCGCGGCCCATCACGGTCAGCCACTGCCGGATCTCCAGGTATGACGGCGAGACCCCGTAGAGGTTGGTGCTGCGGTTCTCGTCGCCCGTGACGACGCGGACCGATCGCACGTTCATCACCGAGGCGGCGCGCACGGCCGGACATTCGCGGCCGATCGCCGCGAGGTCGTCGCGGGTGAACAGCGGCGCGCCGAGGCTCGCCCCGCCCATGCCCTGGGTGGCGCCGGGCATCAGCATCAGCATGTTGCTGCCCATGCCCGACAGCTCGCCGGTGACCATTGCGGTCGCGCCGGCGCCCATCGACTGCATGATGATCACGGCGGCGACGCCGATGACGACGCCGAGGGTCGTGAGCAGCGAGCGGAGCTTCGACCGCAGCAGGGCCGACACCGCCAGGCCGGTGGTGGTCGCGAGCCTCATGGGGCCGCCCTCGGCTGGTCGGACACGATGAGTCCGTCGCGGAACGTGACCAGGCGCCCGGCGTAGGCGGCGATGTCCGTGTCGTGGGTGACCATGACGATGGTGATGCCGCGGTCGCGGTTGAGCGCGACGAGCAGCGCCATGATCTCGGCGCTCGTGCGGGTGTCGAGGTTGCCGGTGGGCTCGTCGGCGAGGAGCACCTCGGGCGCGTTGACCAGCGCGCGCGCGATCGCGACGCGCTGCTGTTGCCCACCCGACAGTTGGTTGGGGTGCGCGCGCTCGCGGCCGGCGAGCCCGACCTCCGCGAGGGCCCGACGCGCGCGGACGCGGCGCTCGCTGGCCGACACGTCGGCGTACACCAGCGGCAGCTCGACGTTGTCGAGCGCGGAGGTCCGCGGCAGCAGGTTGAAGCCCTGGAACACGAACCCGAGCCGGTCGTTGCGCAGGGCCGCGAGCACGTCGCCCGGCAGCGACTCGACCGGGATGCCCTCGACGAGGTACTGGCCCTCGGTCGGCGCGTCGAGGCAGCCGAGGATGTTCATCGCGGTGGACTTCCCCGAGCCCGAGGCGCCCATGATGGCGACGAACTCGCCGGGGTAGACGTCGAGGTCGACGCCGCGCAGCGCCTGGACGGTCGCGTCGCCTTCGCCGAACACCTTCGTGATCCGGCGCAGCGAGAGCAGCGGCTCGCGCGGGGCCTGCACGCTACTTCTCCCCGTACGCCGTGCGGCCCGCCGGCGTCAGATCGACGAGCACCGTGTCGTCGGCTTGCAGCGCGCCGTCGTCGTCGATCTGGGTGTTCATGCCGTCGCTGATGCCGGGGATCACCCGCACGCCGACCAGGGCGTCGTCACGCAGGACCCAGACGGTGTGCTTGGCGGCCTGCTGTTCGGGCGGCGTGAACCGCAGCGCTGCGTTGGGCACGTGCAGGGTGTCCTCGACCGCGGCGGTGCGGACCTTCACGGACGCGGTCATGCCCGGTCGCAGCAGCCGCTCGGGGTTCTCGACGTCGAGCACCGCCTCGTAGGTCACGACGTTCTGCACGACCTTGGCGGCCGAGCGGACCTCGGTGACGACCGCGTCGAAGGTGCGCTGGGGGAACGCGTCGACGGTGAAGCTGGCGCGCTCGCCGGGCTCGACCTCGCCCATGTCAGCCTCGTCGATCGCCGCGACCACGCGCATCGCCACGAGGTCCTCGGCGATGGTGAACAGCACCGGGGTCTGGAACGCCGCGGCGACCGTCTGCCCGGCCTCGACGTTGCGCGAGATGACCACGCCGTCGATGGGCGAGGTGACCTCCGCGTAGCGGTGGCTGGTCTCGGCGACCCGGGCGTTGGCGCGCTGCAGCTCGAGCTGCGCCGTCGCCGACTTGATCGCGGCCTCCGTGGTCGCCTCGGTCGAGCGCAGGTTCTCGAGGATCTCGGCCGACTCGATGCCGCGGTCGAACAGGGATTGGCTCCGCGCGAGCTGCCGCTTGGCCCGCGTCCGCTCGACCTTGGCCTGCTCGAGCGCGGCCTGGGCCGCCTTCACGCTCGCGCGCGACTGCTCGACCTGCGCGTCGAGGCTCTCGGTGTCGAAGCGCGCGAGCACCTGGCCTCGGGTCACCGCGTCGTTGAAGTCGACCTCGACCGACGCGAGGCGGCCGGAGATCTGCGCGCCGACCTGCACCGTGGTGCGGGCCTCGACTCGCCCGGTGGCGCTCACCTCCCGCAGGACCGGGCCGCGCCCGACGGTGTCGCTGCGGAAGCGATCGGCGAGCGGGACGGGGCGCGGGCGCAGGAGGTAGACCGCGGCCCCGATCGCGACGCAGACCACCACCGCGATCGCGATCCGGATCGCGATGCGACGGCGACGGGCACGCTGCTCGTGATCGATGACCTCGCGCAACGCGGGGTGGGACGCAGGGGCGGCGGAGGCGGCGGACGCAGGCATCGCGGGACTCGAGCCCAGACGGTAAGCCCGCAGCGGCTGCGCCTGGGACGAAGGCTGCGCGCGCGCGCGGCCACGGACGCGACAACGTTGCGGGGTTACGGCGCGACGCCGGCTGCGCCCACGTCCGCGCCGACGTCCGAGTCGGGCGAAGCGTCGGCGTCGGCGATCTCGCCCTCGTCGAGGCCGGCCGCGACCATCTCGGCGTAGGCGCCACCCTTGGCCATCAGATCGTCGTGGGTGCCCATCTCGACGATCTCGCCCTGGCGCAGCACGAGGATCCGATCGGCGCGGCGGATCGTCGACAGCCGGTGCGCGATCACGATGACGCTGCGACCCGCGAGCAGCGTCTCGATCGCGCGCTGGACCTTCTGCTCGGTGACGCTGTCGACGCTGGCCGTCGCCTCGTCGAGGATGAGGAGGGTCGGCTCGCGCGCGGCGACGCGGGCGAAGGCGATGAGCTGGGCCTCGCCCGAAGACAGGTTCGCGCCGCGCTCGCCGACGGCGAAGCCGAGCCCGCCGCGCAGGGCGATCACGTGGTCGGCCTGCACGACCTCGAGCGCGCGCTCGAGCCGGTGGCGATCGCCGGCGAGCTCGGGATCGCCGAGCGACACGTTGTACGCGACGTCGTCGTCGAACAAGAACACATCCTGCTGGACCATGAGTACGCGCCGACGCAGCTCGGCGGGCGCCATGTCCGAGAGCTCGACGTCGCCGTCCGGGGTGACCAGCGCGACGCTGCCGCGGTAGCCGTCGTAGAACCGCGTGAGCACGCGTCCGAGGCTGCTCTTGCCCGAGCCGGTGCGGCCGACCACCGCGATGACCTCACCCGGCGCGACGTCGAACGAGATGCCGCGCAGGACGTCGGGGCCGTCGGACTTGTAGCGGAAGCGCAGGTCGCGGACGCGGATGGCCCCGCGCCAGTGGGCCAGCGCGTCGGCCGTGGCGCCCCCGCCCTCGGCGGGCTCGTCGAGCAGGCCGTAGATGCGCTCGAGCGACGCCGAGGCGCGCTGGATCGTGGCCAGCTTGCCCGAGAACTCCTTGATCGGCCCGAACACGCGCTGCAGGTAGTCGACGAACGCGAACAGCAACCCGAGCGTGATGGCGCCGCCGGAGGTCACGCTCGGCGCGGCGAAGTAGATCATCAGCGCGATGGTGAACGCCGAGATGCCGTCCATCAGCGAGAACAGCAGCGCGTCCAGGAGGTTGGCCCGCTTGGTCGCGTCGAGGTTGCGCTCGCCGAGGCGGGCGTACTCCTTCAACGCCGCCTGCTCGCGGCCGAAGAGCTGCACCACCGTGACGCCGGTGAGCTGCTCGGCGAGGAAGCCGGTCTGCGCGGCCTGGGCCTTGCGCACCTCGAGCTGCAGGCGCCGCAGCGCCGCGCCGAAGTAGCGGACCAGCACGTACAGCACCGGGGCGACGGTGATCGTGATGAGCGTGAGCTGCGCGTCGAGGACGAACATCGCCACGACGATCGAGCCGATCATCACGACGTCGGTGAGGATCGTGAAGACGCCGAAGGCCAAGGTCTCGCTCAGGGCCTCGATGTCGCTGGTGGTGCGGCTGAGCAGGCTGCCGATCGCGTTGTTGTCGTAGAAGCGGGCCGGCAGACGCAGCACGTGGGCGAACACGGTGCGGCGCGTGTCGCTGATCGTGGCGTGGCCGCCGCGCTGCAGCGCGTAGACCTGCACCGCCGAGCACAGGAACTCGGCCACGACCGCGACGAGGAAGACGATCCCGAGCACGCGCAGGCCGATCGCGTCGCCCTCGGGGATCTCGGTGTCGATCGCCGCCTTCAGCAGCAGGGGCCGCAGCGTCGACAGGCCCGCGACCAGCGGGATCATCGCGACGCCGAACCAGATCCACCGCCGGTGGGGCCGCGCGAACGACCAGAACCGCCGCAGCAGCGACCACGTGCTCGCGGGGGCGACCCCGGGCTTGCGCAGCGAGGAGCTCGACGCGTCGCTCATGCGTCGTCCATCCCCTGGCCCTCTTGGTGCGCGTGCGTCTCGGCGTAGAGCCCGCGCTGGCGGAGCAGCGCGGCATGGGTGCCGCGCTCGACCAGGCGGCCGTGGTCGAGCACGAGGATCTCGTCGGCGTGCTCGAGCACGCTGGTGCGATGCGAGACGATGATCGTCGTCGGTGCGCTGCCGCCCTCGCCCGAGCGCAGCGCCCGGATCGCGGCGACGAGCTTGGCCTCGGTGTTGTGATCGACCGCCGCGAGCACGTCGTCGAGCACGAGCAACGGGCGATGGCGGTACAGCGCGCGCGCCAGGGCGGCGCGCTGGCGCTGGCCGCCCGAGAGCATGACGCCGCGCTCGCCGACCACCGTGTCGAGCCCCTGCGGGAGCTGGGCGATGTCGTCCTGCAGGCACGCGGCGGCGAGCACCGCGTCGAGCCGCGGATCCGGCTCGGGGGCCTCGCGCTCGGCCTTCGGCTTGGCCTTGCCGCGCGCCCGCGGGTTGGCGTCCGCCAGCGTGATGTTGTCCCGCAGCCGGGTCGAGAACAGAAACGGCGCCTGCGGAACCACGGCCATCCCGGCGCGCAGGTCGGCGAGCGAGGCCTCGACCACGTCGACGCCGTCGACGAACACCGTGCCCGGCGGCGGCGTGTAGACGCGGGTCAGCAGGTTGACGAGCGTCGTCTTGCCCGAGCCGGTCTTGCCGAAGATGCCGAGGGTCTTGCCGGGGGCGACGCTCGCGTCGATGCCGTCGACGGCGGGGCGCGTCGTGCCCTCGTACGTGAACGACAGGCCGCGGATCTCGAGCCGGGGCGGGCCGTCGATCGACAGCGGTCGCTGCACCGGTGGGAGCTCGTCCGGCGTGTGTAGCAGCTCGGCCACGCGGCTCGTGGCGACCATGCCGCGGCCGACGACCCACGCCAGTGACGTCAGCGTGCTGACGAGCGACACCAGCAGCGCGGTGAACGTGGCGAGATCGCCGACGCCGAGCTCACCGGCGATGACCCGGTTGCCGCCGGCCCACAGCACGGCGCCCGCGCCGACCAAGCCCGAGAACCCGAGCACCGGCATGCCGAACGACCGGATCGCGGAGATGCGCAGCTGCAGCGCCAGGTACTCGCCGTTGCGCTCGTCGAAGCGGCGCAGGGTCGCGGCCTCGGCCGCGTGCGAGCGGATGGTGCCCACCCCCGAGTACGACTCGAGCACGCGATCCGACAGCCGCGCGAGCTGCTGCATGCCGTCGCGGACCATCGTGAAGAAGCGCTTCACCGTCCAGCGCATGTAGGCGGCGCCGAACGCCACCGGCACCAGGCACCACACCGTGAGCGCGACGTCGGTGGTCGCCATCTGCCACAGGTGCATCGGGATCGCGACGGCGACGTTGATGACCTGCAGCCCGACGAAGCCCACGAGCAGTCGCACCGAGGTGGTGTCGTTGCTCGCGACGCTGATGAGCTCGCCGACCTTGTGGCGGTTGAAGTACGGGCGCTGCAGGCCGAGCAGGCGCTCGAACAAGTCGATGCCGAGGCGGTACTCGATCTCGCGGCCGGGGTTGAAGAACAGCACCCGCGACAGGGTCCGCACCGCGATGACCACCACCGCCAGGAACATCAGCTCGACGGCGATGCCGCGGGCCTGGGCCAGCACGGCGGCGCCGCGACCCTCGAGCAGGGCGCTGCGGCCCTCGAGAAGGTTGAGGGCGTCGCCGAGCAGCGCCGGGATGCGTACGACCGCGTAGTTGGTCGCCAGCAGCGCCGCGAACCCCAGCACGTACTGCACGAGGTTGCGCCGCGCGTAGCCGGCGAGGAAGCGGAAGGTCCCGGTCACAGGGGGGCGGTCGTCAGGCGCGGAGGCGGGCGTCAGCCGGCCTTCTTGTCGTCGGCCTTCTTGTCGTCGGCCTTCTTGTCGTCGGCCTTCTTGTCGTCGGCCTTCGCGTCGCCCTTCGCGTCGCCCTCGGCACCGGGCTCCGGCGTCGCGACGAGCGTCTCGTCCTTCTCGATCTCGTCGAGGATGGTGCCGACCGCGTCGAGCTGCTTGCGGATCTCGCCGAGCGTGGTCGCGAACGCCTCCTGCTTGCTGATCTCGGGCCCCAGATCGCCGCCGAGGTCCTCCCACGCCTGGATCGCCCCGCCGAGCTGCGACTGCGTGTTGCCGCCCTCGCTGCCCTTCTTGGTCAGCTCGTCGTAGCCCTTGATGATCTTCGAGACGTCCTTCTTGTACTTCTCGTTCCACGACTCGAACGCCGCGGCGTTGGCCCACTTGGGCGCGGCCTTCTCGACCTCGTCGAGCTTCTTGCGGACGTCCGTGAGGAGCTTGCGGTAATCCGCGAGGTGCTCCTTGATGTAGATCTTGCTGTCCCGCTCGTACTTCTCCTTGGCCTCGGCCATGACCTCCTCGTTGCTCTTGAAGCCGGCCTTGCGGCGGGCCTCCTCGAGCTCCGCCTGGGACTTCTTGGTCGAGGGGGTCTGCTTGAGATCGAAGGCGGTCTTGCCCTTGTCCTGGGCCTTCTCCTCGGTGCGGGTGTTGTCACAGCCGCCGATCGCGACGAGCGAGACGAGCGAGACGAAGCAGAGGGACACGACGCTGCGCATGGGACCGATCCTCACGGGGTGAGCCCGAAAGGTACCAGGCGAGGCCCGCCGGTGGCGCGATACTTCGGTGGTGATCGACCCGCGGGCGACAGAACACCGTCAGCGCCGCCGCACGGGGCCGAGCGCCGCGCGGGCGCCGGCGATCAGTCCGCGCTCGACGGCGACGTCCTCCGCGAAGCTCGCCCGGGGCACCTCGCGGGAGGCGTGCTGGGCCTCGGCGCGGTCGAGCTCGCGGTCGGCGTCGTCGAGGCGCCCTTGCAGGCGCAGCGCCGTCGCGACGTGCACGGCGGCCTGGAGATCGATGCCCTCGGAGCTGGGGATCGCCGCGGCGCTGCGGAAGGCGGCCTCGGCGGCGGCGTACTCGCCGAGCCCGACGCGGGCCAGGCCGAGGTTGAAGTCGATGATCGCGAGGATCGGGTGGCTCGCGGCGAGCCGACGCCGTGCGATCGTCGACGCGCGCTCGAGGAGCGAGGCGGCGCCGCGGTGGTCGCCCTGGGCCATGAGGGCGCTCGAGAGGTTGGCGTACGAGCCCGCGACCTCGTGGTGATCGGAGCCGAGGATGCGCTCCTCGATCGCGAGCCCGCGGCGGTAGAACCGCTCGGCCTCCTCGTAGCGGCCCTCGCCCATGTACACGGTCCCGAGGTTCGCGAGCGCGGCGGCGACATCCGCGTTGTCGGTGCCGAGCTCGGCCTCGCCGATCTCGAGCGCGCGCATGAGCAGGGGCTCGGCGACCGCGAACCGATCGGCCGCGAGCTCGATGTTGGCGAGGTTGTTGAGCGAGGCGGCGACCATCGGGTGCCAGGGGCCGAACACGCGCTCGCGGATCTCGAGCGCGCGGCGCTGGGCCGCAGCCGCGCCGTCCTCGTCGCGCAGCAGGTGCAGCACGTTGCCGAGGTTGTCGAGGGAGTCGGCGACGTCGGGGTGGTCCTCGCCGAGGATCTCCTCGCGGGTCGCCAGCGCGCTGCGATCGAGCGCGACGGCGCGATCGAGCTCGCCCTTCTCGCGCAGCACCGCGGCGATCTGGGCGTCGAGCGTCGCGCGGTCGAGCGGGCTCTCGGTGCCCGAGCGCTCGAGCACCGCGGCGGCGTGCAGGCCCCACGTCAGGCCCTCGTCGTGGCGGCCGAGGCGGTTGCCCACGGTGCGGACCTGCCACAGGGCGGCCCGCGCGGCGGTGGCGTCGTCGCCCAGGCGCAGCGCGTCGAAGTAGGCCTGGCCGAGGGCGGCCTCGGCCTCGGGCAAGCGATCGAGCTCGCTCAGGTGGCGGCCGCGGGCGAGCGCCGCCTCGGCACCGAGCGCCGCGAGGCCGAGCGCGACGGTCTCGGTCGCGACCGCGTCGTCGATCTCGAGGGCGTCGGCGGGGCGGCCGACCGCCGCGATCGCGTCGGCCCGGGCGAGGCGCTGCCGGAGCTCGGCGACGCGGCGATCGTCGACGTCGTGCGCCCAGCGCGAGCGGGCCATCGCGCGGACGTCCGTGCACGTCGAGGGATCGGCGAGGTTGGCCGCGGCCCGCACGGCCGTGCGGGCGGCGACGGTGGACCCCTCGGCGAGGGAGTCGAGCAGCACCTCGAAGGCGATCGCGTGGGTGTCGAGGCACGCCCGCGCGGTCGTCGACTGCTCGGCGTCGAGGGTGCGATCGATCGCGGTCGCGACGCAGACCTCTCGCGTCGCATCGGCCCAGCGCGACGCGAAGCGGTCGAACCATGGGGGCAGCCGCTCGGCGGTCGCGGCGGCGAAGGCGAGTCGTCCGCGGGTCAGCGTGTCGAGGATCTCGTCGGCGCGACCGGGCCACTGGGAGGCCATGCGATCGGCGGCCGCGTCGCACTCGGCGAGCGCGGCCCGCTGCCGCCACTGCCCGAGGCCAGCGACGCCGAGCCCGATCGCGGCGACGCCGACGGCCACACCGAGGATCCGCCGCCTGGTCGCCCGCTGACGCCCGGTGCGCAGCGCGTCGAGCAGCGCGGCCATCCGCGGGTGACGGGCATCGGCGCGCCGTGACAGCCCGCGCTCGAGCACGCGACGCAGCCACGTCGGCACGCGTCGATCGCCGCGCTGCGGCGGCGCGTCGAGCATCATCGCGAGCTGCTCGTGCAGCGTCGTCCCCGTGAACGGGCGCGTGCCGTACAGCGCCTCCCAGAGCGTGACGCAGAAGCTGAACTGATCGCTCGCCGGCGTCGCGTTGCCGCCGGCGAGCTGCTCGGGGGCCATGTACGCCGGCGTGCCGATGATCGCCCCGGCGCGCGTCACGTCGATGCGGAGCATCGTCGGTGAGGACACGCTACCGCCGTGGGGATCGGAGCCGACGTCGGCCTCGTGTCCGCGCGCGAGCCCGAAGTCCATCACGCGCGCCCGACCGTCGTCGTCGACCATGATGTTGTCGGGCTTGAGGTCGCGGTGCAGCACGCCCGCGGCGTGGGCCGCCGCGACGCCGTCACCGGCCGCCAGCAGCACGTCGAGGACCTCCGCCCACGGCCTCGGCGCGCCCCGCAGCCACACCGACAACGTCTGGCCTTCGACGAACTCCATCGCGATCCAGGCCTGCTCGCCGAGCGTCCCCACGTCGTGGATCGTCACGACGTTGGGGTGCGAGAGCTTGGCCAGCGACTGGGCCTCGCGGAGCATCCGGGCCCGCGCGACCGCCTGGGCGGCAGCGCTGTCGCCGACGCGGTGCAGCAGCTTCACCGCCACCTTGCGATCGAGGTCGGGATCGTAGGCGACATACACGACGCCCATGCCGCCCTCGCCGACGTGGTCGAGCACGACGTACCGATCGATCGTGGTGCCGCGGGCGACGCGGCCCGCCGGCACGGGCACCGCTGCGACCTCGGCATCCGCGGACGTCACCTGATCGTCCGGCGCGGCGGTCGGCGCGGTCGGTCCGGCAGCGGCCATTCGGCCGGGAGTGTACCCCGGTCGTGGGGCGGGACACCGCGCGGTCACGCCGCGGACCAGTCGATCGCGTCGAACAGCGCGCGGAGCTTCGCGGCGCGCCCCGGGTTCACGGCGCACCACTCGACGCGCCCGCGGAGCTGGGCCTCGAGCTCGGCGAGCGGGAGGTCGCTCTGGGTGCGCGGACCGAGGCGGACGCAGTTGAACAGCGTCGCGCGCAGGCGATCGTAGGTGTCCCGCGGTACGTTGGGACGCGCGTTCACGACGAGGCCGGTCACCGTCTGGCGCACGCCCCGGGGCTGGAGCCGGGTCTTGCGCGGGTGGATGACGAAGCCCTCCTCCACCGCGATCCGGCAGATCGTCGAGACACACGCGTGCGCGCCGCGGCGCAGCGCGTCGCCGCCGGAGATCGTGAGATCGTCGGCGTAGCGCGTGTATCGGCAGTCCATCGATCGCGCGAGCGCGGCCAGGCGGCGATCGAGCCCGAGGGCCGCGAGGTTCGCGAGGGATGGGGAGGTCGGCGCGCCCGCAGGCAGGTGCGGTCCGGCGTACTGCGCCAGCCGACGTCGACGCTCGCGCAGCGCGACGCTCGAGAGCGACGGCGAGGCCGGTCCCCAGACGGCGAGCGGCGTCGCGTTCGTGCACAGGCCCGTCAGTAGCCGCCGCACTGCGACGGGATAGCCGAGCGCGCCGAAGATCGCGTGCACGCGCGACGCCGGGATGGACGCGAAGAAGTCGCGGAGGTCGACGCGGATCACCATCGCCTGTCCGGCGTGCAGCTCGGCGCTGGTGACCGCGCTGCGTCGTCGCACGAACCCATGGGCGGCGTCGTGTGGCGGCACGCGATCCAGGAGCCGGCGCAGCACACGGCGCTGCGCCGCCTTCAACCGGGGCTTCGGCGCCTCGATCAACCGCTCGCCGCCGTCGGCCTTGCGAGCGCACGCGTAGTGATAGTGCCGCGCGGTCGGTCGTCGCCGTCGCTCATGGCCCTCGAGATCGGCGAGGCCGTGCAGCGCCGCGTCGTCGAGCGCGAGGAAGTCCGCGAGCGCGCGCGGGTCGGCGAGCGCGGGCAGCTCGAACGCGGGCAACATGACGAACGCGAGCATCGCCCGACCTCGCCGGTCCGCGCGTGGGCAGCGTCGCAGGCGCGAGCATCGCCCGACCTAGCCGGTGATGGGAGACCTGGAGCGCCGCCAGGCGCGGGGCCGGGGCTCGCCCCCGGCCAGATGGTCTCCCCCCGAGTGGACAGACGAGGACGATCCCGTGGGGTTACCCCACGGAGGGCCGATGGCCCCACTCGGGCGATGCTCGCTGGGACAACGGTA
>LNFB01000390.1 GCA_001464385.1 Deltaproteobacteria bacterium Ga0077550
GCGATCGCTTCGATCGCCGCGCCCCGACGCACCTCACCCTCGCGGGTGGTCGCCGCGTGACCGTGCACTACGAGGTCGATCGCCCGCCGTGGATCGAGTCGCGCCTGCAGGACTTCTTCGGCAGCGCGACCGGCCCGACGCTGCTCGATGGGCGCGTGCCGGTGGCGATCCATCTGCTGGCGCCTAACGGCCGCGCCGAGCAGATCACCACCGACCTCGCCGGCTTCTGGGTGAAGGTGTATCCGGAGATCCGGCGGGCGCTGATGCGCCGGTATCCGCGGCACGACTGGCCGGAGGATCCGCGCAACGCGACGCCGTCGGCCCCGCGACCGCGGCGACGGTGAGGCAGCGTCGCGCCCTTGGGCGCCTGCACGTCGCGACGCAAGACGGCTAGC
>LNFB01000391.1 GCA_001464385.1 Deltaproteobacteria bacterium Ga0077550
GCTCCTGCAGCGCGTATTCCTCGGCGTCTGCATACGCCGCGCATCCGACTAGCCAACTCGAGAGGCTCCATGCGATGCGATGCACGGCGAAGGAACACGATGTCGAACTCGCCATGTTCCCGCACGGCCCAAGGCGAGCAAGCCCGCGCGTGGGCACGCCTAGGTGCGGCTCGCTGTGCAGTACTCGAACTGGCCGAACGAGACCGACGTGTTCTCCCCGAACTCCTCGACGTTGCCCGCGGCGATGCCCACGGTCGTGTCGGAGAGGTCGAACGGCGTCAACGCGACGTGAAACGCGGCGAACATGACGCCATCGGCCGAGGTTTCGAAGTACAGCCACCCGTCGTCCTCACGCAGTCTCACCCACCGGTGCGCTTCGGCGTCGTGGGGCGTGGAGGCGAGGAGTTCCTGCGAGTCCCCGGAGGCGACGACCACCTCGAGCGCCGATGTCGTGCCGTTGCTCCGATACGCGATGACCTGCGCATCTGGGGTGCGGACGCGGAGCACCTTCACGATGCCCGGCGGGGGGAGGTCGCCCAGCTCGACCACCGCGGTCGCGCCGGCGAGCCCGACGGGCAACATCAAGGTGACGTTGCCATCGACCACGCTCGTGACGGTCAACACTGCCTCCCCGTCGATGCACTCGACGAGGTCGGGGTCACTGGCCACCCACGGCGCACCCGGGCACATCTCGAAGGTCTCGAGCAGCTCCGGGCATGGGTCAGCAGAATCCGAGGTCGAGTCGGCGGTGTCGCCTCCGGTGGTCGAGCCTGCCGACATCGAACCGCCCGTGGTCGCGAGCGTGGTCGAAGTCGTGGTGGCGTCGGCGGCCGCGTCGGCGCCGTCCTGCGTCGACGTCGCCCCGGACGTCTCCGAGCCTGCGGTCCAAGGTCCATCCGTGGCTCTCCCACTTTCGGACGAGCTCTCGCTGAAGCATCCCGCGCAGAGCACCGCGGGGATCATCCAACGCGCGGGCGGGAGGACCTGTGCATGGCCGATGGTCCTCGTACGGATGGCGCGTCGTCGTCGCATCGCGCAAGACTCTACCAGCCCGGGCCCAGGAGGGCACAGGTGGGCTTGGCGCCGTGGCGGCTTGCTATCCTCGGGCGTCTCGATCGCGCGAACCAGCGCCACTTCCCTGGCCTGCTCGCGCTCGCGGCCCTCTCGGTCGCCTGTCGGCTGCAGGCCGTTGCGATGGCCAACGCGAGGGACCTCCGCGAGCGTGCCGTTGATCCGTCGGCGCGGCGCGCTGCCGGCCGGCACCACGCTCGCCATCCGCCCTCGCGCTGTGCAAGACGATCCGGCGGTGAGGTCTCGCTTGGAGCTCGCGCGAGCGGCCCCCCAGACCCTCACTCCGCGAAGAGACCGATCCACGCGTCCTCGCCCGTCCCGCTCTGCGCGACGCGCCCGACCGCGACGACACCGACGCCCGGAACCACCGCCAGCGCGCTCACCCGATCCTCGAGCCCGAGGTCCCCGGTCACGCCGACGCCCCACTCGATCTCGCCCTCGAGGGTGAGGCCGGCGACGAAGCCGTCCTCGAGCGCGACGGTGGCTCCCCCGACGACGAGGCCGTGGGTGCCGACGACGACGCAGCTCGGTCGCGCCTGCGCGCCGCCGATGTCGAGCGGGCCATCGCTCTCGGGCTGGCCGTCGGCCGACCACCACCAGATCCAACCGCTGTCGTCGTCGTTGCCACCACCTCCGCCGCCACCGGCGGGGCCGAGCGTGCCGACGCCGACGATGCGACCGTCGTCGGCGCGGGCGAGGCCGCGGATCCGCAGCGACATGCCGGCGTCCGCCTCCATCGACGTGGTCCACAGCGCGCTGCCGTCGGAGGCCAGGCCGCCGAGCCACACGGTCGACGCGGTGCCCATGCCGCCGAACGATCCGCCGCCGAGGATCGTGCCGCCGTCGGGGCCCGCGATCGCGGCGCCCATGAACACGCCGGTGGGCTGCACGAGATCTGCGAGCACCGCACCGCCGCCGTCGTGGCGCCGCACGGTCGCGGCCAACGTGTCGAAGCCGCCGGCGTGCGTCACGAGCACGAAGCCCTCGGCCGTCGGGCTCGCGAGGACGGTCGACGTCGTGAGGTCGACCGGCGCGCCGTCCATCGCCAGCAGCTCGCCGCCCTCGCGACGCAGCAGCAACGCGACGTCCGCTCCGGGCTGCGCACCGGCGACGTACACCGTGCCGTCGGGCACGATCGCGATCGCGGTCCCGATCTCGTCGTCGCCGAGATCGACGAGGTGATCCTCGATCACGTCGCCAGCGGCGCTCAACGACCGCAGCCACACGTCGTCGCCGGCGGTCTGCATCGATCCGACGACGAGGATCTCGCCGTCGGCGGACACCGTCACCGCGCGCGCGGCGTCGTCGTCGCCCGCGCCGTCGACGAACTGCTCCCACAGCAGCCACCCCGGCGTCTGCGTGCAGTCGGACTCGCAGCCGTCGCCCGGCTCGCCGTTGCCGTCGTCGCACCGCTCACCCTCGTCGAGCTGACCGTCGCCGCAGGTGATCGCGGTCCCGCTCTCGTCGCTGTCGCTGTCGTCGCCGCCGTCGTCGCCGCCCTCGGCCTCGGCGTCGCCACCGTCCGCGCTGGGATCGCCCGGCACGCCCGGATCACCGCCGTCGTCGCTGGGCTGTGGCGCCGTGTCGTCGGTGCCCGCGCCCGTCGAGGTGTCGCCGTCGCCGTCGCCGAACACCGGCACGATCGGACCGCACGCGAGCGCGAGCGCGGCGAGGAACAGGGGAGGGGTGCGTCGCATCGGCTTTGGACTCCGGCCGATCTCTTATCAGGTTGGACCGACCGCAATCGCGGCCCGCTGGATACGCGCGACTCGCGGGCCGCACGGCATCCATCCCTTCGCCGCTCCGCGGCCGAGGGATGCGCTACCATCCCCTGCGTATGATGGGAGTTGTCGCGTCGCGTCGTGCCCCTGCGACGGATGTCGGGGACGCGTCCGGCGACGCGTCGGCGTCCTCGGGCCCGTCCGAGCTCGCGTCCGGCCCGTGGCCGCAGGACGAGCTCGCCCCGCCGCCGGAGGTCCCCGATGTCGATCGCGAGCGCGTGCGCGCCAAGCTGAAGGCCGAGCTGTTCCAGATCCACAGCGAGCCCGTCCGCATCGGCCGCTTCCCGATCCTCGGGCGGCTCGGCCAGGGCGGGATGGGCACCGTGTTCTCGGCGTTCGACGCCGAGCTCGACCGCAAGATCGCGGTGAAGGTGATGCTGCCCGATCACGCGGCCGAGGGCAGCCAGGGCCGCGAGCGGACCCGGCGCGAGGCCCAGGCGATGGCCCGCCTGTCGCACCCCAACATCGTCGCGGTGCACGAGGTCGGCGAGGCCGATCAGCAGGTGTTCATCGCGATGGAGTTCGTGCGCGGGGTGAGCCTCGACGTGTGGCTCGCCCAGCGGAGCCGCACGACGCGGGAGGTGCTCGACGTGTTCCGGCAGGCTGGGCGCGGGCTCGCGGCAGCCCACGAGGCAGGCCTCGTGCACCGCGACTTCAAGCCCAGCAACGTGATGGTGGGCGACGACGGCCAGATCAAGATCCTCGACTTCGGCCTGGCGCGCGCGAGCGACGATGCGCTCGCGCCGACCGAGGAGGGCGGTGGCGCGCTGGGCAAGCTCGGCGACGGCTCGCTGACCCGACCCGGCACGATCATGGGCACGCCGGCCTTCATGGCCCCCGAGCAGCACCGCGGTCGGCCGGCCACGGCGCTCAGCGATCAGTTCAGCTTCTGCGTCGCGCTGTACACCGCGCTGTATGGCGCGCACCCGTTCGGCGCGACGAGCCTGCCCGCGATGATCACCGCGGTGTGCGACGGGACGCTCGCGTCGCCGCCGAAGCAGAGCGTCGTGCCGGCGTGGCTGCGTCGCGTCGTCGTGCGCGGGTTGTCGCGCGCGCCCGAGGATCGGTTCGCGTCGATGGGCGCGCTGCTCGACGCGCTCGCCGCCGACCCCGGCGCGCGCCGTCGTCGATGGCTCTTCGGTGGTGCGGGCGTGGTGGCGGTGCTCGGCGCTGGCTTCGGGATCGCCCGGCTCGCGCAGAACGAGCCGTGTCCGGACGGTCGTCAGGCCCTGCTCGGCGCATGGGACGACGCGCGCCGCGATCGCGTGGCCGCGGCGCTGCACGGCGCTGCGGCCCATGGCGCCGAGACGTGGACGCGCGTCGAGCCGACGCTCGATGCCTACGCGGACGCGTGGGCCACCGCGCGCGAGGATGCGTGCCACGCGATGCGAACGGGCGCCGCCTCCGATCTCCTGTACGAGCGCCGGGTCGCGTGCCTGTCCCGCAGCCGCAGCGCCTTGGACGCGCTCGTCGAGGTGTTCGAGCAGGCCGACACGACGGTCGTCGAGAAGGCGGTCGCGGCCGCCGCGGGGCTGCCCGCGTTGGCGCGGTGCGAGGACGCCGAGGGGTTGCTCGCCCAGGTCGAGCCACCGCCCGAGGCGATCGCGAACGAGGTCGCGGCGCTGCGCGATCGACTCGTCCGCGCGCGATCGATGGAGGACGCCGGGCGCGTCGGCGAGGCGATCGCCGCGGCGAACGACGTGCTCGCGCAGGCCGAGCCGCTCGCCTATCCGCCACTCGTCGCCGAGGCCCTGCTGCGCCGAGGCAGCGGCGAGCTGCTCGCGGGCGAGGCCGAGTCGGCCGATGATGACCTCGGGCGCGCGACATGGGTGGCACTCGCGGCGGGCGACGACATCGTCGCCGCCGAGGCGGCCGCGCGGCGGGTCTTCGTGCGCAGCGAGCTGCGCGGTCGCCCGGCCGACGCGCAGATCGAGCTGCCCTGGGCGCGCGCGCTCGCCGACGCGGCGGGCGACGACGCGCTGCGCGGGCTGTTCCTCCACAACGCCGCTGCGGTCATGCGCCGCACCGGTGATGCCGAACAGGCGCGGGCGCTCGCCCAGGAGGCGCTCGCGGCACGGCTGCGGTTCTCGTCGCCCGAGCACCCGGACATCGCGCTGACGCTCGCGAACCTCGGCTACTTCGAGCGCGACCTCGGCGACTACGCGGCCGCGATCGCGACGCTGCGCGAGGCGGTACGCGTCACCGAGGTCGCCCTCGGGCCGCGGCATCCGCAGCGCGCGATGATCGGTACGATCCTCGCCACGACGCTGCTCGAGCAGGGCGACTATGCGGGGGCGGGCGCCGAGCTGGCGTCGGCCGACGCGATCTACCTCGAGGGACTCGGGGCCGATGCGATGCCGCGCTACTACGTGCTGGTGGCGAGGGGGGAGCTGGCGCGCCGTGAGCATCGCTGGGCCGACGCGCACCTGGCCCTGGACGCTGCGCTGGCGCTGGCGGAGTCGAAGGCCGGCACCGATCATCCGATGCTCGCCGACGCGCGACTCGCCCTCGCCGAGGTCGTGCTCGGTGAGGACCGCACGCGCTACGACGAGGTCGAGGCGATGGGCCGCGAGGCGATCGACAAGCTCGGGGTGGCGCTCGAATCCCCCACGCACCCCTACGTCGCGGCGGCGCAGCTCCGGTTGGGTCGAGCGCTGCTCGAGGCCGACGTGCCCGATCGTGCGGAGCCGTTGCTGCGGCGGGCGCTCGAGACGACGCGGGCGGAGCCGTCGTCGTCCGCGTCCGATGTCGCGTGGCACGAGCTGTGGCACGCGCGCTCGACCGCGGGGGCGGATCCGGCGGCGGCGGCCTCGCAGATGCAGGCGCGGCTGGACGTGCTGGTCGGTACGCTCCCCGAGGGCAGCCCGCGCCTGTCGGAGGCGCGGGACGTGGTCGCTCAGGGCTGGCTCGCCGCGGCCGACCGCGCGCGGGCCTTGGCCCTGCTCGAGCGCGAGCGGCTGGACCTCGCGGCCGTGCGGCCCGCCGACGATCCCGAGCTCGCGTGGCTCGATGCCCAGCGCGCACACCTGCGCGCGGAGCTCTCCCGCGATCCCTCGGGCCGATCGGGCGCGATGCTCGAGCTCGGGCGCGCGGCGGCCGTGCTCGCGGCGCACCCGGGGTTCGCCCGCGAGCTGCGGGAGGCCCGCGCGTGGCTGGAACCCCCCGCAGCGGCCACCCTGGGCCCGTCCGCGGGTCAGTGACGAATTTCTCGATCGCCGATTGATCGAACGCCGCGCGCCCAGGTCCACCGGGCGGGGACCTACCCCGCGAAGGTTGTTTCGCCATGCCACTGCTCCGCCCTGTCCTCGCGTTCACCGCGATCCTGTTCGGCCCCCTCGCCGGTTGCGCCCTCGAAGGGGACGCCGAGCCGTCGCCGTTCGAGACGCCCGCCGACACGTTTCGACCGTGCCCCGGCTGCACCTGGGGTCCGCCGCTGCTCAACAGCCACGGACTCAACGGCGTCGAGGTCTCGGCCCTCGACACGAACGGCGCGGCCCACGACGGATGGCAGCTTCTCGAGGTCGTGATCCCCGGGGATCTCGGGACGTACACGCGCGTGCTGCACGACGTGCACGCCGAGGACGGCGTGTTGTACGGCCTCGACGAGTGGGGGACCCCGATCTCCGCCGAGGGCTTCGTCGGCTCGCGCTGGACGGTCGCCGTCGAGGCGACCGGCGAGAAGGAGGTGATGCAGATCGTCGACTACACGAACGTCGATGGCCCGAGCCGCTACACGTTCATCGTCACCGACGTCGCGAACGGCGTCACCGATCCGAAGATCTACACCTGCCCCGAGCAGGAGCCCGGCTCGGGGGACTACGCCGCGGTGCTGTTCGCCGACCTCGACGTGAAGGCCGACTCGGGCACGCACGTCGAGCGGGCGAACACGATCTACTTCGGCTGCACCCATGCCGCGGTCGGCAAGGCCGCGATGTGGGGCTACAGCCCGTGGGACACCGACGACGAGACCCACCAGACGGCGTCGCGCGCGGTGCGGGCCGACTACTGCGGCGTCGGCCAGTCGTACACTGTGGCGGGGACGAAGGTGCAGCTCGCCGACATCTTCGGCATCAACGGCTTCGGCGATCCGAACGCATACACCGAGGCGTTCTGGGGGCCCGAGGGCGCGCTGTGCATCAAGGTCCCGCGTCACGTGGAGGTCCAGGACGTCGCCTGCGCCGGGAGCCCGGTGCCGTTCTGCAGCGTCGAGGACGACCTGAAGGACTGGAAGGGCGCGCTGATCTGGTCGAAGGTCGGCCAGTAGTCGACGCCGTCGGGGTCACGGCGTCTGGGCCCCGCGCAGCGACGCGGCCCAGGCGTGGAGATCGGTGAGGGTCGTGCGCAGCGGCTGCGGCGAATCGGCGAGCCCCGCCATGTTCGCCCGCAGCTGCTCGATCGCCCGACGGATCCGGCTGCGCACGGTGCCGATCGGCAGCTCGAGGATCTCGGCGATCTCCGGCGCCTTGAGTCGCTGCACGTAGTACAGCTCGAGCGTCAGCTGCAGCTCGACCGGGATCATGCGCAGCGCGTGCACGAGCAGCTTGTGCTGCTCGCGGAACACGAGCAGCCCGCTGGGCGACGGATCGAGGTCCGCCAGCGAGGTCACCTCGAAGTCCGGATCGGCGGTGCGGTTCGCCTTGCGCCGGAGGTGCCCGTACAGCATGTTGCGGGCGATCACGAACAGATAGACGCTGAAGTTGGCGGTCCCGCGGAAGTCGTCGCGCGCCTCGACGCAGGCGAGGAACGTCTGCTGCGTCAGGTCTTCGGCGACGTGCTCGACCTTGCTGCGGAAGAAGCCGAAGACCGCGCCGAAGTGGCGCGCGAACAGCTCGGAGCCGGCGGCGCGGTCGCCTCGCCGCCACGCGGTGAGCAGGTCGAAGTCATCGGGCATCGCCTCGGCGAGGGTACATCACGGCTGGATCCTCGGCGGCGGTGGCATCGACCCGTCGAGCAGGCCGCGCGCGAACGCGATGCTGCGCGCCACCGCGGGAGGTCGAGGCGGGTTGCCGTCCCCCTCGAGCCGACGCAACGCCGTCCGGAGCATCGCGTCGGCGTCCGCACGGCCCAACGCGCGCCACGCCCGGCCGAGCGCGAGCTCGGCCTCGGCGAGGTAGACGTTCTCCCACCACCGTCGCGAGGGCATGGCGGCGTACTGATCGACCGCCGCCTGCAAGAGCGTCGCGGCGTTGACCGCATCCCCGCGACGGAGCGCCAACATGCCCGCGGGCATCGGCTCACCGGGCTTCGCGGCGGCGGCCCAACGCTCGGTGGCGGCGATGCTCCCGTCCCGATCTCCGATCATCTCCGAGACCAGCGCGAGCTGCCGATCGCATCCGACGGCGGCGGCGTTGAGCTCCGGGTGGAAGCGGCCGTACTCGGCGCAGATCTGGGACAGCTCCTGCGCCGAGCGATGGAGGTCGGGGAGGTCGACGGCCTGGATGCCTCGCGCCCGCAGCGTGCGGGGGTGCTCGGGGCCTGCGATCGCTGCCCACTCGGCGGTGGCCTCCGCGAGCAGCCGCCCGCGCGCGGTCGGGTCGTCCTCGACGTTCGCGAGGTTGACGAGCAGCGTGGCCCGGAGCGAGCGCCCCGAGTGCCCCGCGGTGGTCGACAACGCGAGCCCGCGTTGCAGGAGTTCCCGCGCCGCGACGCGATCACTCGCGTACGGCTCGGACATGGCGAGGTTGTTGTACAGCGACATCGGGCCCACCCGGCCCGACAGCCGCGACGCCACCGCGAGGATGATCGCGCGCCCCTCGGGCGGCTCGCCCGCGGACTCGGTGTCGTTGGTGCTCGTGGCCCACGCGAGGTGGCCCCAGGCTTCGACGGCGATCTCGTCCGCGCCGGCGGTGAACGCCGCTTCCACCGCCTCGCGCAGCAGTGCGGCGCCGGCAGCCTTCTCGTGGACCTCGAGCAGGACGCGCGCCTCGAGGAGCAGCGCCTCCGCGAGGACGCCCGGATCCCCGACCTCGCGGGCGTCGGCCACGAGGGCCCGCGCCTTCGCCAGCGCGTCGTCGAAGCGGCCCAGCGTGTACAGGGTCGCGACCTCGGCGGCGCGCTCCGACTGCGCGGCGGTTGCACGCGGCGCAGCGGCCATCGCCTCGAGCTCGGCGCAGGCCTCGGGCGCGGGCAGCGACGCCACCGCGAGCGCGAGGTCGGGGAGCCGCGCGGGCTCGACGTCGGACGCGCTGGCGCGGAGGGTGGCGACGGCCACGCGACCGCGATGCAGACAGATCATCCGTCGATCGAGCAGGTCCGCTGATTGCTCGCCGCGCGCGTGGGTCAGGCACGCGTCGCGGTACCCGTCGCGCCAGCGGTCGGCGTACCCCTCGATCGAGGCGGCCAGCCGAGGCGCGAGCACGCGCGCGTACGCGGTGTCCATCGCCTCGATGCGCCCGAATGTGCTCGTGCGCTCGTCCGTGGGCCACACCTCCTGCAGGATCTGCTCGGCGCCGGGGCACGGATCCTCCGCGGGCGAGCTCTCCCGCAGCGACGCGCCGACGAGGAACGCCGCGCCGATCCCGACGCCGATCGCCGTGGCCCCGAGGCCGCGGATCCAGATCCGGGCCGGATCGCGCCCGAGCTCGGCGAGCAGCGCCGAGACGCTCGCGTAGCGCGGCGCAGGTCCGAGTCCACGGCGGAGCGCCCGCTCGACCCACTTCGGCATCGCGCCGGGTCGCGGCGCCGCGAGCTCTGCCGACATCGCCTCGAGCGCGATCGCGGGCGCGCGCGGCGGGAACGGCAGCGAACCGGTGAGCGCCTCCCAGAGCGTGGCACAGAGCGCGAACTGGTCGCTCTGCGTGCCGGCCGGATCGCCGCGCAGGACCTCGGGTGCGAGGTAGCCGAGGGTGCCCACCGCGTGCTGCGACATGGTTCGCTCGGTCGGGGTCTCCTCGGCCGAGCTCGGAGAGCGGAGCGTCTCGGGGAGCGTCCGCGCGAGCCCGAAGTCGAGGACGCGCACGCGCCCGTCGTCGCCGACCATCACATTGTCGGGCTTGAAGTCGCGATGGACCATCCCCGCGGCGTGGGCTGCGGCGAGGCCCTCGCCCGCCTGTCGACACACCGCGAGGATCTCCTTCCACGAGCGCTGCCGCTCGGTCCACCAGGTGCGCAGGGTCTGCCCGCGGATCCACTCCATCGCGACGAACACCTGACCCCGGTGCTCGCCGACCTCGTACACCGACACCACGTTCGGGTGGGCGAGCTTCGCCATCGCTCGGGCCTCGCGCAGGAGTCGCTCCTGTTCGGCGGGCGCCCGGTCGCGCTCGAACAGGAGCTTGACGGCGACCTTGCGGTCCAGCTCCGGATCGAACGCGCAGTACACCACGCCCATGCCGCCGGCGCCGAGGCGATCGAGCACGACGAAACGACCGACGCGCACGGGGGCCGCGGTCTCGCCGAGCAGACGCTGGGCGATCGCTGCCCGCACGCGCTCCGTCTCGGGATCGTCGAGGTCCACTGCGAGTGCGGAGACCTGGGCGGGAAGACTCTCGAAGGTGGGGACGGTGCTCATGGCGAGATGTCCCATCGACCGGGTGACGATCGACACGGTACCAGGGCAGACGCGCGGCGGGACCGGACGATCGCCGGCGTGTCGCCGTCCCGCCGAATTCTCGTGCCGCGCGTGATCGTCGGTCCCGCCCGCGCATCTGTGGTGAGGCGACGCAACGCCGTCGCGAGGACGACATGAATTGGACTGCTTCTCATCTCCTTCGCCCGTCGCGTCGCGCGCCGTGGCTCGTCGGTGCCTTCGCGCTCGTCGCCTGCGGCGACGACTCGCCGGTGGACGACACGGGCACGAGCGGTGCCACGTCCAGCGGCGTGGGCTCGCCGACCGCGGGGCCGAGCACGGATCCCTCCACCGATCCCGATCCCGACTCGACCAGCGGGGCCGGGTCGAGCGACTCGGGCGACGACCCGGGGCCCGGCCTCGAGTGCGAGACCGCCTGCGACTCTGGCGAGATCCTGTGGCAGGTGACCTGGGGCGACGCCGTGGCGTGGGAATCGCCGTGGCGGGTCTCGGTCGACGCCGCGGGGCGCATCGCGGTCGCGGGCATCTCCTATCCGCCCGACACGTGGCCGCCGAGCGACAGCTTCCTCGCGCTGTTCGAGCCCGACGGCACCCGGATCCAGGACCTCGCGATTGACGAGCACGTCTCGGGCGCCACGCACGACGTCGATGGCACGCTCGTCGTGTCGGGCGAGACGGACGCCGGGGATCTCTGGCTGCGCCGCTACGACGGCGACGGCGGCATGCTCTGGGACCAGGTCTATCCGTACGGCACCTCGGCCTATGGCGGCTCGATGGTCATCCTGGCCAACGGCGAGATCGTGATCGGCGGCGGCACCAACACCGCGGGCCTGCTGGCGCGGTTCGGATCCGACGGCGATCCGCTCGAGTTCTCGCCGACGCAGGAGAACTTCTACCTCGTCGCCGTCGCCGAGCTCGGCGAGGACGTCGTCGGCGTCGGCGAGGGGGTCGGCGGCACCTACTGGGCCGGGCGGCTCGATGCGGAGGGGACGGCCGTGTGGTCGACGACGGGGCCGACATCGGGCGTCCACGCCCTCACGGTGCTGCCGGATGGTCGCGTGCTCGCGGCGATCACCAACCTCTCCCAGACGACGGACATGATGACGTTCGATCCCGACGGGACGCTGCTCGCGAGCGAGGCGTTGCCCCGCGCGGGCGTCGAGATCTACGACATGCTCGTGCTCGACGACGGGGACCTCGTGATGGCGGGGGCGGAGAACGTGAGCGGCTCTCACTGCTGGCTCGGGCGGCTCGACGCCGACAACACGCTCGTCTGGGAGATCTCGTTCGCCGAGGCGGGCGGGCAGTCGCAGTGCCGGACCGTGGACCTGGCGCCCGATGGATCGCTCGTCGCCTCGGGTGGTCGGCGACCCACCGACTTCGAGCTCGACGCCTGGCTCGTGAAGCTCGCGCCGTGACGGGGTCGCGCGTCAGCAGCCCCAGCCGCCGTCGACGTCGATCACCTGGCCGGTGATGTAGTCCGCGCCCGCGCCCACGAGGAACGCGACCAGCGGCGCGACGTCGACGGCCAGGCCGATGCGACCGAGCGGCACGGTGCGGGCGTAGGCGGCGATGTCGTCGTCGCCGAGCGCCGCCGTCATGTCGGTGCGCAGCAGGCCCGGGGCGACAGCGTTCACGCGGATGCCCACGGGCCCGAGCTCGCGCGCCAGCGATCGGGTCGCGCCCTCGATGCCGGCCTTCGCCGCGGCGTAGGCGACGCGGCCGGCGAGCCCGTGGCGCGAGAGGTTCGAGCCGAGGAGCGCCACCGAGCAGGGACTCCCGAGGCAGCGGCCGCGGATCAGCGCGCGCAGCAGCACGAGCGGCGCGCGGAGGTTGTCGCGGAGCTGGCCGTCGAGCGCGTCGACGTCGTCGCCGAACCCGGCGTGCGCGGTGGTGCCGGCGCTGCAGACGACGCCGACCAGGGGCGCTGCGCCGAGCGAGATGTCGTTGGCGAGGGCGGCGACATCGTCGTCGTCGCCGAGCTCGCAGCGGATCATGCGGACGCTCGGGCCGAGCTCCGCGACGAGCTCGTCGGCGGCACCTCGGGCGCTGCGATACACGCCGACCACGTCGTGCCCGAGGCGCACGAGCAGGCGGGTCACCTCGCGCCCGACGCCCCGCGAGGCGCCGGTGACGAGGACCGTGCCGCTCACGAGGCGACCTCGCCGACCTCGTCGATTTCGTCCGCGGGCAGGAACGGCGGCGTGTCGCAGCAGAACAGCGTCGCGCGGCGGCCCGACGCGTTGGTGTAGCCGTGGACCACGCCCTGCGGCCACACCCGCGGCGTCACCGGCTCGATGCGCTGGTCGGCCTGGTAGAGCTCGCCGTCCACGAGCCACTCCAGCTCGGACATCACGTCGTGGTGGTGCAGCGGGATCTGGTGCTGCGCCTCGACGTGCAGCAGGTACAGGCCCGCCTCGCGGGTCTCGAGCAGCACCTCGACCTCGCCGAAGCGCGAGGCCTCGCGTCGGCGCGGGTAGTCGGTGGGCCGCCGGTTGACGAACACCCCGGCCCGTCGCGCGGTCGCGATCGCCTTGGGCTTGCCGAGCCGCAGCTCGAGCCGCGTACCGTGGTGCAGGCCGAGGACCATGGCGCCGATCTCCTCGGCCGCGTTCTCGAGCAGCTTGTAGCGCCGGAACGTCAGCAGCGCCGTGATCTCGTCGCACAGCCGCGAGTAGTCGCACGTGTCGGCGATGCGCCCCGAGCGGCCGGCCTCGTGCAGGTCGACCTCGAGCATCAGGTCCACCAGCACCGGTTGCGGGCGATCGCGCTCCTCGGGCCGGATGCCGACGATGCACTCGACCTCGAGGTGCTCGATCTCGATGTGATCGCGACGCATGCGGGCGGTATAGCAGCCGCAGTGCGGGTCTTTGCGCGCCCTGTCGAGTCTGACATCGATGTCAGAGTGACCCAACTCGCGCGGCCCGACAGGGGCCCTGGACGGGGGATTGACCGCCCCAAGCGCCATGCTAACGTAAGCACGACCGCACGGCTTACTCGCCCGCGCGGGCCCTGAATCGCCCCCTCGAGACCGCAGTCCATACGCTGCCTCGCCGTTCGGATGGCAGGCGTCCCTTAGGAGAACCTACCCATGTCGAAGTCCGCGTCCCTCGTCACCCTCGCCGCGCTCCTGTTCGCTGGCTGTGTCATCACGGACGACGGCGACGACGACGCGGGGGACACGAGCGCTTCGACGAGCCCGACGACGAACAGCTCGGCGACCAACGTCACCGCCTCGGCGACCAACGTCACCGCCAGCGCGACGGACTCGGCGAGCGGGACGGACTCGGCGAGCGGGACGGACGACAGCTCGAGCGGCAGCACGGCGCCGGCGGAGACCAGCGCCGACAGCTCGTCGGGGGACGCGAGCACGGGTGGTGGTGGGGCCTGCGGTTGGGGTGCGACCGGCGAGAAGCCGGTGTCGATGGGGTACATCTGCGGCGGCGACGGTGAGGATCCCTCGGGCCTGATGCCGATCGGCTGCCCCGAGGGCGTCGAGCTGGTCGAGGGTGGCGACTGCGGTGGCAACATGGGCATCACCGGCGTCGGCTGCTGCGACGCGAACGGCGACGTCTGGTACTGCGCCGACGACGGCACCGGGCCGGCGCTCCTCACCGAGAACTGCTGAGCACGACGGGCGTCAATCGCTGTCGGACGGCCCGCCGAAGACGCCCTGGTAGAGGAACTCGTCGACGAACGCGCCGCCGATCTGGGCCACGCGTTCGAGTCGACCCACGCGGCGGAACCCGTGGCGCTCGTACAGGGCGACCGCCCGGTGATTGTACGTGCGCACGGTGAACCGCAGGTTCCACACCGCGAGCTTGCGCGCCTCTTCGATGCATCGCGACAGCATGGCGGAGGCGATGCCCTGGCCCTGGTGGCTCTGCAGCACGCCCATCGCGAGCTGCCCGCAGTGCAGCGACACGGGGATGTCGTAGGCCGAGAACAGCAGGTTGCCGACGACGCACTCGCCCTCGAACGCGGTCATGTAGAACTCGCGGTCGCTCTGGGCCAGCCGAACCAGCCGCTCGGCGAGGGCGTCCTCGGACATGCTGTCGTAGCGATCGTTCGGCGCGTTGAGGTACTCCGACGACTCGTGCAGGAGCCGACGCAGGAACTCGAGCATGACCGCAGCGTCCTGGGGCTCGGGGGATCGCAGCTCGAGCGCCGGGGCTCCGGCGTTGACGATCGGGGTCGGCGAGAGGCGCACGGCGGCCATGATCGCACGATCGGCCAGCGTGCGCAGGCGCGGGGACCGCGGGCGACTAGCGACCGGCGTCGACCTCGCTCACGCGCCGCACCTCCGAGCGCTCGTGCTCGCCAACCGCGTCGAGCACGTCGCTGATGCGCAGCTTGAGGACGTCGATGGGCAGGGACTCGGCGGTCTCGGCGAGGTGGCGGAGCTGGGCGAGGATCCGCCCGTGCTCGCGGTGCAGCTCCTCCAGCGCGTCGGCGCCCCGCGCTGCGACGCCGGACGTGCTCGCCAACAGACTCGCCTCCTCGCTAGCGAAGTGCCCCGCGAGCACCGAGCACAGCTCGAGCAGCTCGCGGCTCACGACGGCCCGCATGCGCGCCTCGGGGAGCGCGCCGTCCGCCGAGGTGGCGACGAGGTGGAGGCGATCGATGTCGAGGGCGAGCAGCTCGTGCCGACCGATGAACTCATCCGCGCGCATCGCCATGACTCCTTGCATAGCGCGCAGCGGGGGCATCGCGACGCGCAACATGTGCGGGGGACCGCGGGCGGGCGACCGGGCTCACTCCGCGGGCGCCACGTGGTCGTGGGCGACCAGGTAGTCGTACAGCAGCTGGGCGACGATGGCGTGCCCCGCCTCGGTGAAGTGGTCGTGGTCGAAGAAGTACGCCTTCGAGCGGTGCTCGTGATAGGCGAGGATCTCTTCGGTGGGCTTGCCCTTGCCGCGCAGGTACGCGATGAGCTGCGGGTCGTCGAACACCGCCTTCGCCAGCGCGTCGGTGGTGTCGATGACGTCGACGCCGTGCTCGGCGGCGTGCTCGATGAGGATCGTCTGCGGCTCGCGCAGCGACGGCTCGAGCAGCTGGAACGTGTAGGGGAAGATCACCAGCACGACGGGGATGTTCTTCGCCTTCGCGGCCCCGTACAGCTCGCCCATCTGCGCCAGCAGGATCCGCCACGCCTCCTGCATCTTGGGCGACGTCCGCGATTCCTGGGTCATCGTGAGGACGTTGTAGATCTCCTGGCGCGCCTCGGCCTCGCGGGTCTTGCCGCGCGCGGCCGCGGCCTGCAGCGTGCGGCCGATGCCGGTCTCGTTCATGAGCCAGCCGACCACCGGGTTCGGGGTCTGGCTGACGCCGTGGTAGTCGAGCCCGACGCCGCCGTACTCGGCGTCGACCACGAACGGCTCGGTCACGTCGTTCATGCAGAACCCGACGAAGATGATGTCGGGCGAGAAGACCAGGGTCCGCTCGAGCACCACCTTCTCCTGGAAGGTCGAGTAGCCGTGCACGCCGGTGTTGATCGCGTTGTGCGTGGCGAACCGCGTGTCGCCGGCGTCGAGCAGATCCTCGAGGTGCTTGCTGAAGGTCTCGGCGTAGGTGACCCCGAAGCCCATCGTCACCGAGTCGCCGAGCATCAGCGCGCGGAACTCCCCGGCGGGCTTCTCGACCGGGAAGTCCGTGTCGTGGAAGCCCCAGCGGTCGATGACGACGTGGTCGGTGGGCCGGTTCGCGCCCGCGAGCGTGCGCGTGGTGCCCTCGCGGTGGCGGTAGCGGACCTGCGCGTCGTACTTCCACAACGGAAGGCCTTGGCGGGCCAGCAGGAACCGATCGAGCATCAGCAGGCCGCCGACCATGACCGCCAGCACCGCGAAGCCGTCGGCGCGGCTCGGGCCCCGACGCACGCGGCGGCCGAAGAGCACGAGCCCCACGCCGACCGCCATCGACCACCAGAAGTAGGTCGCCAGCACGTCGGCGAAGTCGACGACCAGCGGACCCTTGGTGATCCCGCCGACGACGGGGTTGATGAGCAGGCCCGAGAGGATCACGCCGACGCCGACGAGCGTGACGAACCCACCGCCGAGATCGCGGGAGGTGAGGGTGATGGTCGCCATCTGCCGCCTAGAACAGCGTGTAGATGAACGGCGCGGCCACGGATCCACCGAGGATCACGAGGACGCCGACGACCATGAGCACCAACAAGATGGGCAGCAGCCACCACTTCTTGTTCGCGCGCAGGAAGTCGAACAGCTCGGTGAGCAGACCGACGTTCTTGGTGTCGGCACCGGCGGCGAACTCGGCCGCCTTCGAGGACTTGTTGTCTTGGTCGATCGCCATGGTTCGCTCCGCGGTCAGAACTGCTTGAAGTAGCGCTTGGGATCGCGATCCGTACGATGCTCGATCCAGTAGGTCGTGGCCTGCTTGTCGAAGCTGCGGGTCATCGGGTCGTGCCCGAGCGCCCGCATGATGAGGCCGACGGGGGTGACGACCCCGAAGTAGATCACGCCCATGATGACGTGGGAGACCACGTAGCCGATGGGGTAGGCGGCGTACAGCCAGCCCAGGTAGATGTAGCGGCGCGCCGGGGGCACCGCGAAGAACACCGCGGCCAGGCCGCCGCCGACGCCCCACACGAGCTGACCGGCGAACGGCGAGCCGCGGAAGTACAGCCAGCTGCCGACGCCGGCGGCGAAGATGATGAGGAGCAGGCCGAACCAGTTCAGCTCGCGGGCCGACGGGTTCTTGTTGATCTCGAGCATTGCCATGGCGAAAAGTGTCCCGTCCCTAGTCGAGGGCGAAGTCCGCGAGGTAGGCGGAGTTGTCGATGTCCTTGGCCCCGGGCTGGTCCTTCTTGAGCAGGACGAAGTTGTCGACCACGAGCGCGTCGATGTTGGTGGCCATGAAGCAGCGGTACGCGTGGGCGGGCGACATCACGATCGGCTCGCCGCGCACGTTGAAGCTGGTGTTGATGATCACCGGGCAGCCGGTGCGCTCCTCGAACGCCTTGATCAGCCGGTAGTAGTTGCCGTGGCGGCTGTCGTCGACGGTCTGCACGCGCGCCGAGTAGTCGACGTGGGTGATCGCCGGGACCTCGGAGCGCGGGACCTTGAGCTTCTCGATGCCCTCGAGGTTCTCGGTGCCGGCGGGGACCTCGGTGCGACGCTCCTCGCGGACGGGCGCGACGAGCAGCATGTACGGGCTGTCCTCGCCCGGGCGCATCTCGAAGTAGTCGTGCACGCGCTCGCGCAGGACGCTCGGCGCGAACGGCCGGAACGACTCGCGGAACTTGATCTTGAGGTTCATCGTCGACTGCATCTGGGTGCTGCGCGCATCTCCGATGATGCTGCGGCTGCCCAGGGCGCGCGGGCCGAACTCCATGCGGCCTTGCATCCACCCGACGACGTGCTCGGTGGCCAGCAGCTCGGCGACGTCGTGGCACAGCTCGTCGTCCGTCTCGTAGCGGCGGTACACGGCGCCGACCGAGTCGAAGAACGCCTTGCTCTCGTCCTCCTTGTACGCGGGCCCGAGCAGCGAGCCGCTCTGCGCGTCGGGCAGCGTGATGTCGCGGGGGTTGTCGAGCAGCTGGTGCCAGATCAGCATCGCCACGCCGAGCGCACCGCCGGCGTCACCGGCCGCGGGCTGGATCCAGATGTTCTCGAACGGGCCCTCGCGCAGGACCTTGCCGTTGCCGACGCAGTTGAGCGCGACGCCGCCGGCCAGGCAGAGGTTCTTCGAGCCGGTCTGTTTGTGCACGAACCGCGAGGCCCGCAGCATCATCTCCTCGGTGACCTTCTGGATCGACGCGGCGAGATCCATGTGGTGCTGCTCGAGCTTGCCCTCGGGTGGCCGAGGCGGGCCGAAGAAGAGATCGTCGAACTTCGACGACGTCATCGTCAGCCCCGCGCAGTAGTCGAAGTACGACATGTCCATGCGGAACGAGCCGTCCTCCTTGAGGTCGATGAGGTGATCGAGGATCTTCTGCGTGTACTTGGGCTCGCCGTACGGCGCCAGCCCCATCAGCTTGTACTCGCCGGAGTTGACCCGGAACCCGCAGTAGTAGGTGAAGGCCGAGTACAAGAGGCCGATCGAGTGGGGGAACCGCATCTCGTGGGTCAGCGAGATGGTGTTCCCCTTGCCGTGACCGAAGCTCGCGGTGGCCCACTCGCCGACGCCGTCGAGCGTCATGATCGCGGCCTCCTCGAACGGCGAGGGGAAGAACGCGCTGGCGGCGTGCGACTCGTGGTGCTCGGGGAACACGAAGCGCCGCTGGTACGCGCCGCCGAGCTCCTTGCGCAGCACCCGGGGCAAGTGCAGCTTCTTGCGCAACCAGATCGGCATCGCGCCGAGGAACGACTTGAAGCCCGCCGGCGCGTAGGCGACGTAGGTCTCGAGCAGGCGGTCGAACTTCAGCAGCGGCTTGTCGTAGAAGCCGACGTAGTCGAGCTGATCCGCCCGCAGGCCCGCCGTCTCGAGGCAGTAGCGCACGGCGTTGTGGGGGAACTCCGGATCGTGCTTCTTGCGGGTGAAGCGCTCCTCCTGGGCCGCGGCGACGATGCGGCCGTCGACCAGGAGAGCTGCTGCGGAGTCGTGGTAGTAGGCGGAGATCCCGAGAATGCTCGTCATCGCGTGCACGGGCGTCGGCAGCCCGACGCGAGGATCGTCGAGCCGTGCGCGACGTGCAAGCGGGGACGCGGCCAAATCAGCGTCCGGCCGTTCGGACGACGCATCGATCGTGCGATGCAACGTGTTGCAGGACACGCGCCGCGGAGACGACGATGCGGCTTGGAATCGCGCGCTGCCGCGTGATCAGTCCTCGGTCGCCGCGATCACGCCGCACGCGATCCGATCGCCCGCGTTGCCGGCGGGCTGACTGCTCAGATCATCGGCGCTCGCGTGGACGACGACGGCCTTGCCCATGATCGACGCGGCGCTCCGCGGATCGAGGGACAGCGCCGCGACCACGTGGACCTTGGCCTTGCCCTCGGCGTCGGCGTCGATGTTGCCGAGGTCGCCGAGGTGGTGCGCCGCCGCGGTCGGTGCCGCGTGCGGAGCCGCCGTGGGGTTGAAGTGGGCGCCCGCCGACTTGAAGTCCGGCGGCGTGCACTCGCCGACCTCGTGGATGTGGAAGCCGTGCGCGCCTGGGGCGAGGCCCGTGATCTCCCCGTCGACCTCGACGCCGTCGGGGACGGTGCGGAACACGAGGGTGCCGACGACCCCGGTCGGGGATTGCAGCGCGACGCGGGCGGCCTGGATGCCGCCGTCGGCGGCGGGGCCGGGCGTGGTGGTCGCCGGAGCGGGGGCACCCGCACAGGCCGTGGCGAGCAACGCGAGCGCGAGGACCGTGGGGATCGAGCGGAGGGGCGAGCGACGCATGGGCCCCGCAGTAGCAAGGATCGCGCCGCTGGGCCACTCGCGTGGCGCCCCGTCTCGCGCGAGGCGCCCGTGCCTCGCCGCACGATCGCGTCACGCCGCCCCGTGGCACCGCGGCGCTACCAAGCAATGGGAAGGGACGGCCGTGCGCCAGGAGAAGTCTGGCTGGAGAGGAGGGAGTAGCGCCTGAAACTTCAGTGAGCAACCCGGGGTGAGAGTCCCTACCGCCCGGTTGAAGGTCGCTGGTCGGAAGCGAGTCTTGCCGGTCACCCCGCGAGGGGTGGTCGCGAAGCGTAGACAGCGGGTGTGCGGGCCGTGGATGCAGCCCCGAAATCTTCGCGTTGTGAAGGCCGACGCGGTGGTCGTCGCGGAAGGCAACACTGATGAGTCGAACGCAGGGCCGAAGGCCCGGGACCTTGACTCGTTGGCTTCACCGGGGTCGGAGGACGCGGCACGTACACAAGGGTTGCCCAGGAACCTGGGAGATCTCGTCGTCTCCGGTGCGAGCCGGGAACGATCGCGTGAGGGAAAACGAACGCAATCGGGGCGACGAGAAGTCGGAGCGCCGCAGTAGGAGCGATGACGTGGGGGAACCGGCCCGACGGGACCCTGCCGAGCGAAGGGCGGCGCCGGGAATCGGAACCGTGCGGAGGAACGATGGGAGAGACATCGAGCTCACCAACCGTCTCAACGAAACTCGAACGGATAGCGAAGCTGGCCAAGGAGCTGCAGGGTGCGCCTCTGCAGACGCTGGCCCATCACGTCGACATCGACTGGCTGCGCGAGGCCCATCGCCGAACGCGGAAGAGCGGCGCACCGGGGGTCGACGGCAAGACCGCGGCAGAGTACGCGGAGCGTCTGGAGGAAAACCTCCATGCGCTCCTCGACCGCGTGAAGGCCGGCACCTACCGTGCGCCGCCGGTACGGCGGGTTCACATCCCGAAGGGGGACGGGTCGCAAACGCGACCCATCGGCATACCGACCTTCGAGGACAAGATCCTGCAACGTGCCGTGGTCATGGTGCTGGAGGCCGTCTACGAGCAGGAGTTTCACGACTTCTCGTACGGCTTCCGGCCAGGCCGCTCTGCGCTCCAAGCCTGTGAAGTGCTCAGCAACACGATGATGCGAATGGGCGGCGGCTGGGTCCTCGAAGTCGACATCAGGAAGTTCTTCGACACCGTGGACCACGAGCACCTCCGGCAGATCCTTGGCCTACGGATACGTGACGGCGCGCTGTTGCGCCTCATCGGCAAGTGGCTGAACGCGGGCGTGATGGAAGGGCTCGAGCTCTCGCACCCCGACGCGGGCACACCACAGGGCGGGGTTATCTCGCCGCTGTTGGCGAACATCTATCTGCATGAAGTCCTCGACGAGTGGTTCGTACGCGAGGTTCGACCGCGGCTGCGAGGCCGTGCCGAGCTCGTGCGGTATGCGGACGACTTGCTCTTTGTCTTCGCGCACAAGGATGACGCCGAGCGTGTGCTCGCCGTGCTGCCGAAGAGATTCGGCAAGTATGGGTTGGCGCTGCACCCGGACAAGACGCGTCTCGTGTCGTTCCATCGACCCGATCGCAACAACGGGGGCGGCGACGGTCCGGGCACGTTCGATCTGCTGGGTTTCACGCATCACTGGGGCTTGTCGCGCAAGGGCAAGTGGGTGTTGAAGAAGCGCACGGCCAAGGATCGGATCAGCCGCACGCTACGCCGCATCGCCCAGTGGTGCCGTCTGCACCGCCATGACGATGTCGAGGTCCAGCAGCGCGCGCTCGCGCGCAGACTCAACGGGCACTACGCGTACTTCGGCGTTACGTCGAACTACCGCGCACTCGCGCGCGTCTGCCACGAGACGCTGACCATCTGGCGGAAGTGGCTCAGCCGCAGATCCCAGACGGGTCGGGTGAACTGGGTCGCGATGCGCATGCTGCTGGAGCGCTTCCCGCTTCCCAAGCCGCGCATCGTCCACCGGTACGGCACGTAGCGAAGCCGACTCTCGAAGAGCCGGATGCGGGAAATCTGCACGTCCGGATCTGTGGGGGCCCCGTCGGGCAACCGGCGGGGCTACCCGACCGTCCCTTCCCTCCGTCGGGCAAAGCCCGCCGGAGCCTCCTATCCCTCCATCGCTTCGCTCCTTGCCTCGTCGCGGGTGAACGCTCCGCGTTCATCC
>LNFB01000392.1 GCA_001464385.1 Deltaproteobacteria bacterium Ga0077550
TGATTGCGTCGCCTCTGACGGCCCGCTGGCGGCCATGTCGCGCTATACCGATTACTTGATCGCGCTCCGTGACCAGTACGACCGTGACGTCCGCATGATCGCGATCACCGGCGTGCCGCCCGTGACCGAGCACGACGTCGAGGCCCCGTTCGAGCCGCAGGCCGGCGGCATCCTCGACCTCGTCGTCCACGACTGGCGCGACGGTGTGTTCCCGGACGGCGATCTGTTGCCGGCCGACCTCGAGGACGGCGTTGCGGCTGAGGAGCTGCAGTTCGAGTTCGGCGTTGGTCCTGGCTGCACGGTCGTCGACGATGCGAGCGGCCACGTCGCGCGGGCGATCCCGAATCCGCGCGTGAACCAGGTCTGCGCCGCGCTCGACGACGGCGCAGACGAGGACGCGTGGACGCGCTGTTGCATCGAGTCCGCGTGCGATCCGATCGCCGGCCTCGACTGCATCATCGGCTGGACCGCCGACCGCGGCTCTCTGCGGCCCGGCGAGTGAGCCGCGCGAGTGATCCCTCCGCCAACGCCCTTACCGCGTCCATCGCAGAACCTGGGTCCGTGCTGGGCTGCGAGCACGCGACCGACGCGACCCCGACCGCGTCACCGCGGCCGGGGTCATCGATCACACACCGATCGTGCCGATCAGTTCTTCGGCACCTCGAACAGCCCGATCACCGCGCCGACGTTGTCCTGCACGACGCTGATCGCACCGACGGTCGGGATGTCGATCTTCGCGACCATCACCTTGCCGCCCTGCTTCTCGGCGCGGCCGTTCGCGGCCGAGAGCGAGTCGACGATGACGTAGGTGAGCCAGTGCGCCGGGGCGCCGGGGGGCGCCTGCATCCGCGAGGCGACCTGGACATCACCAGCGGAGAAGACGTCCATGCCGCTGCCGCCGGCGAACGGGGCGTCGGCCCAGCCGAACAGCTTGCCGTAGAAGTTGGCGGCGGCCTTCACGTCGGTGGTGTTGAGCTGCTCCCAGCAGAACTCACCGACGCCGGGGCGATGATCGGCCGCGCGCGCGCCGTCGCCGGCCTCGCCGCGCCAGACGCTGATCGCGGCGCCCTGCGGATCGAGCAGCGTCGCGAACTGCCCCATCCCCGGGATGGTCATCGGACCCGCGACGACCTGCCCGCCGGCCGCGGTCGCTGCCCGCACGCTCGCGTCGACGTCGGTCGTCGACACGTACAGCGCCCAGTGCGGCGGGATACCGGCCATCGGCAGCTTCATGCAGCCGCCGACCGGCGTCTCGCCGACCTTGAACATGACGTACGTCTCGCCGTTCGCCATGGTCGCGGTCTCGGTCTTCCAACCGAGCACCTCACCGTAGAAGCGCACGCTCTGCTCGGTGTCCGGCGTCAGGATCTCGCGCCACACGAATTGCCCGGGTCGATGGATGGTCTCGGTCATGCTTCGTCTGCTCCTCGAGGGTGGGGACGAGACGATAGCGGCGCGCCGTCGCCGGCGACAAGCGCAGCGCCGCGCAACGTCGTCGTGGTCGAGGAACGTCGTTCGCTCGCCGCGTCGCGCCGCGTCATCGCCCTCGGTCGATCCTGGGATCGGCCGGACACCCCGCGACGATCGCCGAATCGCGCGCAGCCGTGCGAGGCGCGGGGTGCACGGCCCCGTCGACGCCGGGCCATTGCCTCGGGCCTCGGCCCCACGGTAGTCATGGGCCCGTGATTCTCCGCGATCCCGTCCACGGCCTGATCGCGTTCGAAGGCCCGGTCGAGGCGATCGTCCTGCGCCTGCTCGACACGCCCGAGGTGCAGCGGTTGCGCCGGATCCGGGCCCTGGGCGCGGCGTCGCTGGCGTTCCCCGGCGCCGAGCACTCCCGCTTCGCCCACGCGATCGGCTCGGCCCACGTCATGAAGCGCTACCTGCAGCGGGTGGGTCGCTTCGAGGGCGACCTCACCCCGGCCGATCGCGTCGACGACGATCATGCCCGGGTCGCGCTCGCGGCCGCGCTGCTGCACGACCTCGGCCACGGACCCTACAGCCACACGTTCGAGGCGGTGCTGCCCGGCGCGCTCGCCCACGAGGAGTGGACCTCGCGGATCCTCCTCGATCCCGACACCGAGGTGCACCAGGTGCTGCGCTCGATCGATCCCCAGGCGCCGGCCGTCGTCGAGCGGTTGATCCACGGCGAGCACCCGGTGCCCCACCTCGCCCGCGCGGTGTCGGGCACCTTCGACGTCGATCGCTGCGACTACCTGCTCCGTGACTCGCACATGACGGGCGTGCGCTACGGCCTGCTCGATCTCGACTGGCTGCTCGGATCGCTGCGCCTCGACGTCCGCCCCGGGGCCCACGCCGCGTCGCTCACGGTCGACGGCGAGAAGGGCCTCACGGCCGTCGAGGGCTTCTTCCTCGCGCGGCTGTACATGTATCGCCAGGTGTACCTGCACAAGGCGGTGCGCGCGGCCGAGGCGGTGCTGCGGGCCCTGTTCGCGCGGCTGGCCGCACTGGGGCCGCAGCCGGGCACGCCCGCGCCGCTCGCCGTGCTGCTCGCGGGCGGCACGATCGACACGCGCGCGTACCTCGACCTCGACGACCACGCGCTCGAGTCGGCGCTGCGGGCGTGGTGCGACTCGAGCGATCCGCAGCTCGCCGTGCTGGCCCGGCGGCTGCGCGAGCGTCGGCTCTTCAAGACACTGCGACTGCACCGCGGCGTCTCGCCGCAGCTCGCTGCGACGCGGCTCCACGAGGTGCTCACCGCGAGCGGCGTGCCGACCGAGCTCGGCTCGATCGATCGCATCGAGATCGACGCGTACATCGAAGACGAGGCGCTGATGGTCCGCAGCGGCGCCCGCCTCGAGCGGCTGCTCGATGCCTCACCCGTGCTGCACGGCCTGTCGCGCGAGGCCTTCGTCCACTACCGGGCGATCTTCCCGCCCGAGGCCCGCGAGGCCGTGCGCGCCGCGATGGCGGACCTGGCGGATCTGCACTGATCCAACGCCGGAGGGTCAGAGCAGACCGATGGGCGCCTCCCCGGGGGCACAGTAACGTTGGCAGATGAGGCCGCCCTCGCAGCACGCCGTTGGTCCCGACGAGCGCTCACCGATCATGGACTCGACGAGCGAGTCCGCATCGAACTCCGGCTCGACCGAGGAAGGACGCGGCGCAACGGATGGCTCGGGCGTCGGTGGGCTCGGTGCTTGGGGCGTCGGCGGACTCGGCTCCTCGAGCGGCGCGGATTCCGGTACCGGCGCATCCGGGTGCCAAGGCGCCGACGCTGAGCGCGTCGGCGAGGTGGCGCAGTCCATGTCGGCACCGCCAGGATCGAAACATCGCGAGCTCTCGGCGGTGGGGAGCCAACCAGCGCAGGCGGTCGCGACCGCGAGCACAGCGGCGAGCGGTATCCTGGCCCGGACGGCGGCGAACTGGATCGTCGCCGCCGCATCGACCCGGTAGCGCGCACACGCACTCCGCTCACCGAGGCCGGCGAGGAAGCGGCGGGCATCGGGTTCGGTCATCGCGGACACGTCGTGGATGTGCTTGCGACAGCTCTCGCACCACAGGAGATCGGGTGCGACGCGGATCGCATCCTCGACGCGGGGGCACGGTCCGAGGATCGGCAACTCGACGCGCTTCATGGCTGCGCTCCGCGGGTTGGGACAACGGCACCCCGCGGGAGTTCCACGGCGGTGAGCGTGCCTCGAGCGTCCGGGCCTGCCGCCGGACGATGTCGCGGGATCGATTGGCAGCTCCGGCGCACTACCGCTGGTCCCCATGAACGCCGCCCCGCACGACCCCGCGAACGCCCTGGCTCAGCGAATCCACCTGGAGGGTGTCGCCACGCAAACGGCCGACCATCCCTCGATCGTTCGCATGGCCGCGTTGCGGCAGGTGCGTCGGGCCTGGATCGCGGCCACCGTGCAAGGCGGCCTCATGCTCGTGGCGATGCTCGCGGTCTTCGCCGGCGCCCGAGATCCTCGCCTCGCGGACGTCGACGCCTGGCTGCTCGTCGACGTCGCCCTGGTCCTCGGCCTCGGGTTCGGAGTCTCCCGGCGCAGTCGCGCCTGTGCGGTGGCGTTGCTGGTCTACTACGTCGGCTCGAAGATCGCCGCGGCCGTCGAGGGTGGAGCGGGCGCGGTGGGCTTGCTGTCGCTGCTGTTCGGCTACCTGTACTGGTGTGGCGTCGCAGGCACCTTCACGCTGGCCCGGTGCCGCGCGCAGGACCCGTCGACCGCCGCGTGAGCGCCGTCAGCCGCGGTGCGTCCGCAGCCACGTCGCCGCGGCGCGGGCGTCGTCGGACCAGTTGCCGCCCACCTCGGCGAAGGCGCGCGCGGCCGCATCGACGTGGTCGCGCGCCTCGGTCGATCGACCGAGCTCCGCCTGCGCCCGGCCCAGCGCGAAGCGGATCTGCGCCCGCAGCATCGGGTCGCCGTCCCCGGCCAGCACGAGCGCGTGCTCGAGCCTCGCGACGCCCTCGGCCGTGCGGCCGAGCGCGAACTCGGCCTCACCGCGGCCGAGCTCGGGGTTCGCGACCTGGGCATCCTCGGCGCCGAACGCCGCGACGAACCCGGTGTGACACGCCTCGAACGCGACCAGGGCCTCGGCCGATCTCCCGCGGGCCTGGAGCGTCGCGCCGACGTTGCAGCGGGCGCGCGCCGTGTCGCCGTGGTTCGCGCCGAGCATGCGCTCGCGGATCCCGAGCGCGTGGGCGTACTCGGCCTCGGCCTCGTCCCAGCGCGCGAGCTCGCTCAGAACGTCGCCGATGTTGGCGTGGGTATCGGCGACGTCGAGGTTGTCCTCGCCGTAGATCGCGAGGTTCTGGGCGAGCACGCGGCGATGGATCGCGAGGGCCTCGTCGTGGCGCCCCTGGGCGAAGATCGCCATCGCGACGTTGCCCTCGATGCCCGGCAACAGGGGGTGATCGGCGCCGAGTTGATCGCGCATGCCC
Source organism: Deltaproteobacteria bacterium Ga0077550 (assembly GCA_001464385.1). Lineage (GTDB taxonomy): Bacteria > Myxococcota_A > Polyangia > Nannocystales > Nannocystaceae > Xiheibacterium > Xiheibacterium aquaticum. Next base: position 4,910 of record LNFB01000392.1, read on the forward strand.
TCGAACGCGGCGGTGAAGTCCCGCTCGGCCTTGGCGAACTCGTGGCGATACAGGTGGACGACCGCGCGGTTGTTCGCCAGGCGCGCGAGGATCGGGTGCTCGGGATCGATCGCCGCATAGATCGCCTCCGCTTCGTCGAAGCACACCAGCGCCTCGTCGAGGCGCCCGAGGGCGCGCAGCAGGATCCCGAGGTTGTTGAGGCTCGCGCCCACGCTGGGATGCGAGGAGCCGAGGGCAGCGCGCTCGGCCGCGAGCACCTCGCGGTGGATGGCCAGCGCCGCCTCGTAGTTGCCCGCAGCGTGCTCGACCTGACCGAGCCGGCCGAGCAGGGCGAGGCACGCCTCGTCGCCCGCGGACTCGACGCAGAGCGCGTGCGCCCGCTCGAAGTGGGTGCGCGCCTCCCCGAAGCGCTCGCGGACCATCGCGAGCCGTCCCATCGCGGTCGAGAACTGCCACTGCAGCTCGGGCACCCCAGCGTTGCGCTCGAGGTCGGCGCCCGCGTGCCGAGTCCACAGATCGGCCTCGTCGAAGCGCCGCGACTCGGCGAGGATCTCGACCAGCTCGATGCTCGAGGCGGCCTCTTCGAAGCGGTCGCCCGCCGCGTGCGCGAGCCAAACCGCCTCCATCGCGGCCGCGCGGGCCTCGTCGGGGCGATCGAGCGACCACAGCGCCTCCGCACGTCGGTGCTCGAGCAGCGCGAGCGTCGGCCGGTATCCCAGCGCGACCGCCTCGTCGCGGAGGCCGTCGAGCTGCGCCAGCGCCCCTGGGCTGTCGCCGCTGATCCACGTCGCGTAGGCCCGCGAGATCGCCGCGACGATGCGCTCGTCGTGTGCGCGCGCGTCGGCGTCGTCGGGGGGTGGCACGACGGCGGCGAGGGCCTCGACGTCGCTGCAGCGCTCGAGATCGCCGAGCGTCCGCACGAGGTCGGGGACCTGTGCGATGACCCCGGCCTCGCCCGCCGCGATCACGTCGAGCGTGCCCGCGAGGTCGCCCAGCCGCCGATCGAGGCACTGCATGCGGCGGTCGAGGACCTGTTCGGACTGCTCGTGGCGGACGTGGGTCGCCTCGCAGGCGTCGACGCGCGCGGCCAACCACGCATCGACCCATGGGTCGACGCGCGCGACGAGGAACTGCGCGCTGTCCTCGGCGTAGGCCAGCCCGGTCGCGCGCAGGCCCGCGAGGATCTGCTCGCGCCGCGGGGGATCCCAGATCCCGGCGACGGCCTCGTTCGCGATCGGACATGGCGGCGGTGTGCGGCTGCCGGCGTAGATCGCCCCGGCACAGCCGAGCGCCACGACGCCCAGCACCGCGAGCTCGCCGCGACGACGGCCGGCCGAGATGCGACGCAACCGCTCGAGCAGCGCGCGCATCCGCGGCCATCGCTGGTGGGCCTGGGTCGCCAGGCCGCGATCGATCGCGGCGACGAGCGCCCGCGGCAGCCGGATCCCCGCCGGTACCGGCCGACGGCGGCCGTCCGCGACCGCGGCCGCGAGCGCCGGCACGCTGTCCCCCGCGAACGGCAGCTGCCCGAACAGCGCCTCGTGCAGCGCCACGCAGAACGCGAACTGATCGCTCGCAGCGCTCGCGGGCGCGCCCTCGAACTGCTCCGGCGACATGTAGCCCGGAGTCCCGAGCAGCGCGCCGGTCTTCGTCAGGTCGTGCTCCAGCACCGACGAGTCCGAGATCACGCGCCCCACCGGATCGTCGAGCGGGACGTCCTCGCGGCTGCCCATCATGCCGGGCTCCCCCGGCTGGTGCGCCAGGCCGAAGTCGAGCACGCGCACGCGCGGCGTCGCGTCGGTGCCCGGCGAGACCATCACGTTGTCGGGCTTGAAGTCGCGGTGGACCATCCCGACCTCGTGCGCCGCGGCGAGCCCCTCGCCCGCGGCGAGGAACACCGCGACGATCTCTCGCCACGTCCGCGGCGACTGCATCCACTGGCGCAGCGTCGTGCCCTCGATGAACTCCATGGCCACGAACACCTGGCCGTCGAAGGTGCCGACGTCGTGGACGGTGACGACGTTCGGGTGATCGAGCCGCGCCATCGCCCGCGCCTCGCGGGCGAGCCGGACGGACGCCTCCTCGGGCCGATCGCCGCCGACCCGCGGACGCAGCAGCTTGAGCGCGATCTTGCGGTCGAGCGCCGGATCGAACGCGGCGTAGACCAGGCCCATCGCGCCCACGCCGATGCGATCGAGGATCACGTAGCGCCCGACCTGGGCCCCGCGGGCGACGGCCTCGTGGCTGTCGACCGCCAGCGTGGCGGAGCTCGCGCTCGCGTTGGTCGCGTCGATCGTCGCGTCGAGGGCTGCGCCCGAGCGGGCGGCATCACCTCCGGGGGGCGACGAGGACGCGGACACCTCGCGCATCATGCCACGCGCGGGCCCGAGCGTGATTGCCCTGGGCTGGGCCACCCCCTACCCTTCTCGCCGTGGGAGGCCGCAAGAAACGCACGCCCCGTTGCTCGGGCTGTGGCCTGCCGCCGGACGGCTGCGTCTGCGATCGACTGCCCCGCCTGGCGTTCGCGACCCGCATCGCGTTCGTGCAGCACGTCGACGAGATCCACAAACCGACCAACACCGCCCGGGTGTTCGCACGGATGGTCGAGGGCACGCCCATCGTCCCGTATGGCATGCGCGAGCCGGCCTTCGATCCCAGCGCGCTGCAGGGCGATGACACGCAGTGGTGTGTGCTGTTCCCGCGCGAGGGCGCGCCCGACCTCGACGACACCTTGCCGCCGCCACCTCCTGGGATCCGCCGCGGCTTCGTCGTCCTCGACGGCACGTGGCACCAGTGCTCGCGCATGGGTCGACGCGCGCCGTTCGTGCGCGAGCTGCCGTGCGTCGCCCTGCCCGCGGGCGAGCCGACCTTCTGGACCGTGCGCACGCAGCACGATCCCCGCGGCATGTCGTCGTTCGACGCCGCCTATCGATCGCTGCGCGCGATCGAGGGCGCGGCCGCGGTGCGCCCGCTGCTCGAGGCGTTCGCCCTGGTCACCGCGCGGATGCTCCACCTGAAGGGTCGGCTCGCGTCGCCCGACGTGCCCGCCGAGTGGCTCGCCCCCGTCGAGCGGCCGGCATGAGCGCTGCGCGGGCGACGTTCCTGTGGATGGCGGTGCTGTCCGCGGGCACGTTGCTGCTCGGCATGCTCCGCGAGCTGGTGATCGCGCAGCACCTGCAGGCGAGCGCCACGGCCGATCTGTTCTTCCGCGGCGTGGTCGTCGTCGGTGCGGCGCGCAACTTCACCCTGGCGCTGCTGCGGTCGCGGTGGATCCCGCTGCCGCCGGGCCCGAGCGCCACCGCGTTGCTGCGCACCGGCATGGGCGCCTGCACCGTGGTCGCGCTGGCCTCGATCGCGACGCTCGGCGTGGTGATCCCGGTCGCGATGTGGTGGACCCCCGAGGGCCTCACCTTCGTCGCGTGCGTGACGGTGGCGGCGTACGGCGCGGCCGTTCGCGCGCTCGCCGAGCGCCACGGCCACGAGAAGCGCGGCGTCGTGCTCGACTGGATCCCGCTCTTCGGCACGATCGGCGGCACGCTGTGGGCGGCGGCGTCCGGCGGCGCGCTGGCGATGGGCGCGGCGGGCGGCCTCACCACCGGCATGGTGATCGCGACCGCGCTGCTGTGGACCGTCGCGACCCGCACGGGCGACACCGACGACGGCCCCGTCGTCCCCGCCAAGCCGAGCCTCGCGCTGTACGTCGACACGCTGATCTACGTGAACCTCGGGCTCGTCGACTCGCTGCTGTCGATCTACGTCCTCGGCGACGGCGAGTTCGCCCTGCTCAGCTACGCGTACATGTTCGTCAACGCGATCCTCGCGGTGCCCACCGCCGGCGCGACGATCCTGGCGCTTCGCGTCGGCGGCCGCGGCGGCGCCACCGATGCCGGTCGATTGAAGCGCTGGGCCGTGATCGCCGGCGCCGTCGCGGGCCTCGGCGTCGCGGCGATGGCCGGCGTGCTCGCGTGGGCGCCGGTCGCCGCGATCATCGACGGCGCGGTGGGCTGGTCGGTCGCCGAGCACATCGACGGCCTCGTGCTCGCCAGTGCCCCGTTCGCGGCGCTGCGGCTGGCGAACACCGTGGGCCGGCAGATCCGCATCGCGAAGGACCCGAACGGCGTCGTGGTGTGGGACGTCTCGGGGCTGGTGGTGCGCGTCGCGATGCTGGGCATCGGCGCGGCGTGGCTGGGGCCGCTCGCGTCACCGATCGCGCTCGCGCTCGCGGAGGCGATCCAGCTGGGTGCGTGGTGGCGCCGCCGCTGACGGGCGTGCCGAGAGTCAGCCCAGTCGTGGCCCACGCCCCCGCGAGGTATGCCAGACCGCGAGCACCTCCACGCGATCGAGCTCGGGATCGAAGTGGTAGTAGATGTGATAGCGGCAGCGACGGATGAGGATCCGCCGGAGCTCGACACTGCCGGCCGGCACGGCCGCCAAGCCGAGGTATCGCGGACCGGCGAACGGATTCGCCGCGAGACGCTCGAACGCAACCTCGAGGGCGCTGACGAACAACTCGGGCGCACCCAATCGGTTCGCACGCCACCATTGATCGACCGCCGCGATGTGTTCCCGCGCGCGAGGCGAGATCAACAGCGTCGTCATCCGCCCGGGCGCCGCAGTTCGTCGAGGATCTGGGCGGCTGGGATTCCCAACCCCAGCCGGATCTCCTCGCGCGAGGCGAGGATCGCCTCGTGGAGCCGCGCACGATCATCCGCGTCGAGTTCGTCGTCGTCGTGCAGCTCGCCGTCTGCGAGGACGAACACGTCGACCTCGGTCCCATCGGGCAGGTCGCTCGGCTCGTCGAGGGTCAGGCGACCATTGAAGACGCGCGCTCGGTGCACGGACATCGCACGTTCGATTGTACGCGCCAGACGAGCGCCGATGCCAGTGGTCGGGCCGGGATGGCCGGGGAATGGACTGTCCGGAGGGAGCTGAGCGCGGGCGTCGTGGTCTGCGCGACGGGCGACCTCGGCTCGACCACGGGACGTGGCCTGGCCTTCGGGCTGGTGGGTCATCGTCGCGAAGCCGCAGACCAGCCAGCCCGGGACAGCAGCGCGTGGACCATCACGAGTCGAAGCCGTGGCCCGCGTCGAACGCGATCACGCGGTTCACCAGCGAGTAGAACAGCACGTACGTGTCTGCGAAGTCGGTGCAGTTGTGGCACGGGACCTCGCTGGTCACGTAGTAGGCCTCGACGTGACCGCTGCCGGCGAAGCCCGCGAGGGCCTCGCGCCACGCCGGCCCCCCGGCCGAGTAGCCCGTGGCGAACGCCGGGAGATCGTCGAGCTGGGCGTTGATGAGGTGCGTCCCACCGCTGCTCGGGAAGCCCTGGCGCTCGGCCGCGACGAGCTCGGCGAGGCGCTCCATCGTGAGGGTCTCGTCGGGGCAGCCGGGCACGGTGTACGCGGTCGCGTCGCCCATGCTGCACCACTGGCCGTTGCCGCCGGCGTCGCAGCCCGCGACGTAGGCGTCGCGCGCAGCCACGAGCGGCGTCGCGTCGATCGACGACAACGCCAGCGGCTGCGGGCCCTCGACCTCGCACGCGTCGGCGTAGACGCAGCGCTGCACCGGGCGGTAATCGCCGCAGTGGCCGAGGTCGGACTGCTGCGGATGGGTCGCGGCGATGCACGCGTAGACGGCGGGGTCGCAGCCGGGCGTGGGCCACGTGTCGTACGGGTCGAGCGTGGTGAGCTGGACATCGACCACGCGCAGGTCGATCCCGGCGTGCTTCTCGATCGTGTCGTCGGGGAGCTCGGCGGTGAACTCGATGACGTCGGTGGGATCCAACACCGGCGCCAGCTGGGGGTACGTCCAGCCGAACGACCAGGTCGTGTCGTCGACGCGCGTCACCGCCGGGTCGGAGTGATCGGTCGTCGTGACCGTGAGCGCCTCGGCGACCTCGTCGGTGTGCACGCGGCTGCGGTACGCGAGGGTCGGCTCGGCGTTGCGCATGAACACGGGGCGCACACCCGAGTCGATCCACAGGCCGTTGTCGCCGCCGAACCGGGCGAAGCGCGGGGCCACGGTGATGCGCGCGTGGTAGTTCCGGATCGTGCCGACGCTGGTGTTGATGTCGACGTTGATCGGCAGGCCCGACAGCAGCGTGTTGACCTCGTGGTCGCCGAACAGCACCACGTCGAACTTGCGCGCGCTGGTCTGCAGCGCCTCGCCGAAGGCGTCGTCGGGCACCCAGCTGAAGACGTCGGCGATGTTCTTGCTGGTGCGCCCGTGGATCACCACCGCGAGCTGGCCGTCGCGGCGCTCGACCGTGGCGTTCGCGTCGACCCACAGCGTCATGCCCGAGGCCTTGACCTTGGGCTGGGCCTGACCGTCCCCCTTGCCGGCGTCGACGTACTCGTCGCTCGTCGCGTCCTCGCGATCGTCGTCGGTCGCCTCGCCTTCGGTGCAAGCGAGGGGTGCGGTGGCGATCGCGACGAGGAGGAGCGAAGCGGACGTGCGCATGGTGTCGACTCGCCGCCCGGGATAGTCCGGTCGATCGCGTCGCGCAACCGCTTTCGTGTCACGCGTGCGCATTCGTGGTGGCTACAGGAGTCGTGGCCACCCGTCGTAGACAGGAGACATGCGTCGGGCGACCCTCATGACGCAATCCCGTGACCTCCACGTGGTCCGAGTCCCCGTCCGACGCCTCCGTCGATCTCCCGTCGGCGCTGCGGGCGTTGGCCCACGCGCCCGACATCGAGCTCGACGAGTTCTTCGATCGGATGCGCCGGCTGCCGCGCGGCACGGTCGTCGACGGGACCTTCGTCATCGACCGCGAGCTCGGCAGCGGCGGCATGGGCGTGGTCTACCTCGCGCACCACGAGGCGCTCGATCGGCAGGTCGCGATCAAGCTGTGCCTGCGGCGAGCGAGCGAGCGCCACACCGATCTCTTGCTCCGCGAGGCGCGGGCGATGGCCGCCCTCGTGCACCCCAACGTGGTGGCGGTGCACCACGTCGGCACGACCGCAGAGCAGGTCTACATCGCGATGGAGTACGTGCCCGGCGGCACGCTGCGGGCGTGGCTGGCTGCGCAGGAGCGCCCGTGGTCGGAGATCGTCGCGATGTTCGTGCAGGCCGGTCGCGGACTCGCGGCGGCGCACGACAAGGGCTTCGTGCACCGCGACTTCAAGCCCGACAACGTGCTCATCGGCGAGGACGGCCGCGCGCGCGTGACGGACTTCGGGCTCGCCGTGAACACGCGGCTCGGCAGCGAGACCGGGACGGCGGTCGTCACCGCGGACGGCGAGACGAGCACGACACGCGGCGCCGGGACGCCGCGCTACATGGCCCCCGAGCAGCGCGCCGGTCGAGCGCTGGGGCCCGCGGCGGATCAGTACGCGTTCTGCCTCGCGCTGCACGAGGCGCTGCACGGCGCGCTGCCGGGCGAGCACGACGTGCGGCCGCGCCCCTCGGGCCTCCCGCGGGCGGTGGACGCGGCCATCGCCCGGGGCCTGCGCGGCGCGCCGCAGGAGCGGCACCCCGACATGCACGCACTGCTGCACGTCCTCGAGCGGCGACGCGGCGCGGCGCGATGGATCGCGGTGACCGGCATCGTGGCCGCGATCGGCGGCGCCTCGTGGATCGCCGCGCGCCCCGACGACCCGTGTCCGGACGGCGAGGCCCGCGTCGCCCGCGTGTGGACCGCGTCCCGCCGGACCGCGTTGACGAGCGCGATGGCGGAGAGCTCCGCGCCGAACGCCGCCACCGCCGGCCAGCTCGTCAGCACCGGGTTCGACGCCTACGCGGAGGCATGGCGTCGGGCCCACGCTACCGCCTGCGACGCCGCGCAGCTCCGCGACGACTCGCGCCGAGCCGCCGCGCACGCCTGCCTCGACGAGGCGCTGGCGCACTTCGACCAGAGCATCGCGGCGCTCGAGCAGGGTGACGCCGCGATCGCGGAGCAGGCCCTCACCGCGCTATACGGGCTGCCGCGGCTGGTCCGCTGCACCGAGCCCGCGCACCTCGATCTCCGCGCGCAGCACAGCGGCACACCGGAGGCGGCGGTCGCCGTCGCCGAGGTGCGTCGGGATCTCGCGCGCGTCCGGGCCCTCGAGTCGAGCGGATCGATCGAGGAGGGCTGGCGCCTGGCCACCGACGCCGTCGACCGGGCGACCGCGCTGGGCGAGCGCGCCCTGCTCGCCGAGGCGCTGCTGCGGGCCGGACGGATCCGCAGCTTCCGCGACGCGGCCCCGCACGAGACCGTCGCAGAGTTCGAGCGCGCCTACCTCGAGGCGGAGGTCTCGGGCGCCGACGAGGTCCGCGCGGAGGCGGGCGCGCTGCTCGTCTACTACATCGGCATCGAGCTCGGCCGTCACCTCGACGCGCTCGCCTGGGCTCAGCGCACGCAGGCGGTCGTCGAGCGGCTCGGCGAGCTCGGCGTGTTCGAGGCGATGTCGCTGCACGACAGCGTCGGCCGGGTCCATGCGGCGCGCGGCGATCTCGACGCGGCCGAGGCGGCGCTGCGACGCGCCGAGTCGCTCGAGCTCGAGACCCACGGCGCCGATCACCCTGCGACGAGCTCGACCCGGCTCGCCCTGGGCGAGGTGTTGATGCGCGCCGGTCGATACGAGGAAGCCGCGGCGGCGCTCGAGCGGGCGTGGGCCGGGTACGCGCGCTCGGTGGGCGCCGACCACCCCTCCATGACCGACGTGATCATCGTCGAGGCCGCGCTCGACGAGGAGCGCGGCGACGATGCGGCCGCCGAGGCGCGCCTGGTGGAGGCCGTCACCCGACGCGAGGCGGAGTTCGGTCCCGAGAACAGCCGCGTGGTCCAGCCCCTCAACGCGCTGGGCCGGGTCCGATCCCGCCGCGGTCACCACGACGCGGCGCTGGCCGCCTACGGCCGCGCCCGACGGCTGTGCGAGCAGCGACGCGGAGCCTCGCACATCGACACGGCGTGGGCCCTCGTCAACGAGGCGGACGCCCTGGTCGCGGCTCGACGCTGGCATCGCGCGCGCGAGGTGTACGACGACGCCCTGGCGATCATGGTCGTCCAGCCGCAGCCCACCGCGGAGCTCGAGGTCGCGCCGCTGCTCGGCCGCGCCGAGGCGAGCGTCGAGCAGGCCGAGGCGAGCGTCGAGCCCGCCGACCCGATCGCCTTGGACGCGGCGTGGACCGACACCGAGCGCGTGCAGGCGACATGCGCCCGCGCCGGCTGCAGCCCCGCCATCGAGGGTCGCCTGGGCTTCGCGCGCGCGCGACTGCTGGTGGCGCGGCAGCAGCGGGACGCCGGCATCGCCCTCGCGCGCGAGACGTTGGCCGCCCTGCAGGGCGAGCGCCGGACGATCCGGGCGCTGCGCGACGCGATCACGACCTGGCTGGCGTCCGCGACCGCGCGCTGAGATCGAAGCGTCAGCGACGGCGACGCCGACCGAGCGCCGAGATCGCGAAGAGCAGCGCGAGCCCGGGCGCCCCGCCACGTCCCCGCGCATCGCATCCACACCCGCCACCACCGCCGCCGTCGGCCTGCGACCCGGTCGATCCCTCGGAGCTGCTGGATCCGCCGCTCGTCGAGGCGGGCGCGGAGGTGCTGCCGTCGGCCGTCGTCGTCGTCGTGGCGCCGGCGCTGGTGTCGACCCCGCCCGAGCTGCTTCCGCCGCTGCTGCTGCTCCCGCCCGAGCTCGTGCCCGCCTCGGCGCCGAAGTTCACGATCGGGATCGCGAGTGTCTGCTCGCCCAGCGTCACCGGCGTCGCGCCCCCGGCGAGATCGAACAGCTCGGCCACGTGCTGCCCCGCCTCGCCCGCCGCACCGCCGAGGAACTCGATGTACTCGGGCGTGTTGATGAGGTACCGCAGCCGCACGCTGACGTTCAGCACGTCGTCGGTGGTGTCCCCCGGCGTCGCGTCGGCGATCCGCGGCGCGCCGTCGAACGCGTAGGTGTGATCGTCGAAGTTGGGCCAGGTCCCGTCGCCCTGCAGCGTGTAGCGATCACCGACCGGATCCGTCTCGAGATCGGGCACCAGGCCCAGGGGCGGGATCCGGGTGTCGATCACCCAGTGGTTGTTGCGCAGCAGGTGGAATTGCGTGCCGTCGGCGTAGTCCTCGGCCTTCGCCTCGTAGGTCCGCAGCTGCGGATCGTCCTCGATGGTGCCGCCCGCCTGATCCCACGCACCCGACGTGTAGACCGTCTGCCCCGCGTACTCGGCGACGACCTCGATCCACGCGACGCGGCCCTCGGAGTAGCCGCTCGGCAGCTTGTGCCCGCCGTTGTTGATCACGCGCACCGCGAGCTCGGCGATGCCCTGCTCGAGGTCGACCTCGTCGGGGCCCTGAACCTCGATCGTCGCGGCCGTCGGCAGGAACTCGTCCATGCGGTCGAGCGTCGTGTTGTAGAAGAGATCGGCGACGTCGTTCGAGCCCATCGAGCCGTACTCGGCCTTGATCAGCTCGACCATGAAGCGGTTGGCACCGACGAGATCGTGGCGCCGCCCCCCGGTGGGGTGGCTCATGTTGTTGACGTGCGCGGTGCAGCCCGGCATGTCGTCCACCGCCGGCATGTGGCAGTCCTGGCAGCTGCGGAAGCTCGGCCCCGGGATCGCGTAGTCGCTGCGCAGCCACTCGCCGTAGGTGCGCTGCTCGTTGAACGGCACGCCGAGCCCGACGCCCGCGTCGTCGACCCGCTCGGCGACCGTGGTGACGTCGTGGCAAGTGCCGCACATCCGCGACGAGCCGGTGTACGGATCTTGGATCCACGAGTGCGGCGGCGGCTCGTTGCCGTCGGTGAAGTCCCACGGGCCGCGGCGCGGCACGTTGGTGCCGACGACGACGTCGTCGATGCGGTACTGGGCGTTGCCCGCCGGCGTCCCGGGATCCTCCATCATGCGATGGCAGGCCTCGCACTCGACGCCCTGCAGCTCGACGAGCTCGAGCTGGTCGATGCTGGTGACATCGCCGTGGCCCGAGAGGAACGCCCGCGGCGCGTGGCACCGCACGCACAGCTCGGTCTCGCCGGGGATGTCGTCGCTGGCGACCGCGACCCCCGCCCAGAACACCGGGTCGCGGGCCGCATTCGCCATCATGGAGCCCTGCCACGTGCGAAACGGCGAGTACGGCGGATCGGCGGCCTGCACCGCCGCGTTGGTGAACAGGTGGCAGTTCTCGCAGGCCACCGTCTCGACGAGCGGATTGACCAGCTGGCCGGGCTCGGTCGGCGCGGCGGAGGCGGGCGCACTCGACAGCGCCAGCGCGGTCGTGGCCAGCGCGAGCCCGCGCTGGCCGACGAGATGACGCGAACGGGGCGAGGCCGACCGCATCACGGCGCGCGCATGCCCCGACGACGACGCAGGGCCGGGAGGCCGAGCAGCAACAACAACGCCGGGGCGCCACGCCCCGAGCCCGAGGCGTCGCAGGCACAGCCGCCGCCGTCGTCATCCTGGCCGGGGCCGCCGCTCGAGCTCTCGTCGCCGGTCCCCGACGCGGTGTCGCTCGCGCTGGCGGTCGCGCCCGAGGTGTCGGCGTTGGTCGCCGTGCCCGGGTCGGTCGTGCTCGACGATCCGCCGATGTCGCAGTCCGTCAACCCCTCGTCGATCGCCGCGTCGCAGTTGTTGTCGGCCTCGTCGCAGACCTCGGGGTTGCCGGGGAAGTTGGCCCCGTCGGCGTCGTCGCAGTCGGTGTTGTCGGCCACGTAGCCCTCGGGCGCGATGCAACCCATCATCGTGCTCTCGGGGTCGCCGAACGTGTCGCCGTCGACATCGGCGTAGAACACGTCGGTGCAGCCCTCGACCACGTGGATGGTGCCGTTGATCGGCGGGTTCGGGATCGTGTCGACGGTGCCGGACGGCCAGCGCACGACGATCTGGTCGACCGCCTCGGCGGTGCCGATGCCGAAGTGTCGGACCGGCGACACGGTGATGCCGTAGCCCTGGCCCGCCCGGACCTCGCGGATCTGGGTGACCTCCCCCGTCGTCAGCTCGACGCGGGCGCCGGCCCCGGAGGCGTTGCTCACCACGCCGGTGAGCCGGACGTTCACGAAGCCGTTGTCGTTGCCCGGGTTGAGGAACATGCGGTCGGGAATGCCGCTGGGCTGGTTGAAGCCCACCGCGAAGCCGGCGAGGACGTCGGGGAAACCATCGTTGTTGAAGTCGCCGATCGCCGCGCTCTGGATCCCGGGGCCGTCGGTGGGGAACGGATCGGTGGCGGCGGTGAACGTCTTGTCGCCGTTGTTCATGAACAACCGGTGCTCGTTCGAGCGGCCGGTGACGAGCAGGTCGATGAAGCCGTCGTTGTCGAAGTCCTCGAACACCGACTGGATGCCCAGATCGATCGCGTCGAGGTCCGCGGTCATGCCCGCGGCGTCCGCGATGTCCGTGAACTGCCCGACGTCGTCGCCGTTGGCCCCGTTCTCGTAGAGGCGGCTGGTGCTGTCGTGGGTGACGAGGATCGCGTCGAGATCGCCGTCGTTGTCGATGTCGCCGAAGTCCGCCGACCACGACTGCGCGAGCGGCCGCACGCCCGCCGCCTCGGCGACGTCGGTGTAGTTGCCGTTGCCGTCGTTCTGGAACAGCAGGTTGAGGCGACGACCGTCCATCGGGTCGTTCACGCCGAGGCGACACTTGGCGATGTAGAGGTCCGTGTCGCCGTCGTTGTCGTAGTCGGTCCAGACCGTGCCGTAGTTGCCGGAGTTGTCCGAGGGGATCGTCGACGCGGGGTCGATGAGCTCGGTGTCGTACACCATGTTGCCGGAGCCCTCGCCGCGGTACCGCGAGGAGATCCCGTCGTCGTGGCAGACGAAGAGATCGAGGTTGCCGTCGTTGTCGATGTCGGCGAAGTTCGAGCACTGCACGAAGATCTCGGGACCCGGCAGCGTGTCCATGATGTAGTTCGTGCCGTCGTCGACCGCCAACAGCACCTTCAGGCCGTCGTAGCCGCCGCCGGTGAAGATGTCGCCGAAGCCGTCGTTGTTGATGTCACCGATCGACAGGCTCCACGACGAGCCCATGATGCTGCCGAAGTCGAGCAGCGTGAAGCTGCCGTCGGCGTTCTGGTACTCGATCTGCAGGTTGGTGGTGTCGTGGATGCGGACGAGGTCGTCGAGACCGTCGTTGTTCATGTCCCACGCGCCGATCGCCACGCCGCTCGCGAGCGAGGGGTTGTTCAGCGTCGAGCTGCCGTTGGCGAACGGATCCAGGGCGTGGGCCTGGGGCGACCAGGCGGTCACCACACCGAGCGAGCCGAGCGCCAACCATGTCGAACGCGGAACCAACGTGCGGGTACGAGTCATGTCGAGTGAACCTCAGTCGAGCGCAGAACATACTCTCGTGCGCGTCCGGTGGCGATGGTCCCTTCGCGCGCGCGCGGGAGCATCGCCACGGCGCATGACGCACGGGTGAGACTGGCTCGGACCGCGAGCGCAACCGAGGCACAGCGCGTGGAGGGCGACGCGGAGCGCGACCACATGCGACCGCTTCCGCCACCTCCGGTGGGGGCGCCCGGACAGAAACTGAGCACGGCTCGGTGTCCGCGGGGCGTGCCACCCGCGCAGGCCACCCCTAGACGGCCTCCTAGACCGCCATGGGTGGGCACAGAAAGCGAGTTTACAAATCTGAGCGATCGCTCAGATTTGAGCCCATGCCGACGCCCGCCGAGAGCCCCCGTTCGACCCCCGGCCGCGAGGCCCCGCGCATCGCGACGCGCCACCTGCTCGGTGTGTGGAGCTCACTCCGCGCGGATCCGTTGGCGTTCCTCACCGACGCGGCACGGCGACACGGCGACGTGGTCGGGTTTCGGATCGGGCCGATCCAAGCGGTGCTGGTGCGTCATCCCGACGCGATCAAGCACGTGCTGGTGGACAACAACCACAACTACGACAAGCTCACCCGTGGTTACGACGTGCTGCGGCAGTTCCTCGGCAACGGACTGCTCACCTCCAACGGCGATTTCTGGCGCCGCCAACGGCGGATCGCCCAGCCGGCGTTCCATCGCCGCCGCATCGAGGGCTTCGCGGAGGTGATGGTCTCCGACACGCTCGACATGCTGCAGCGCTGGGACGACGTCGCGGGCCTCGGCCACACGGTCGACATGGCGCACGAGATGATGTCGCTGACCCTGCGCATCGTCGGCAAGACGCTGCTTTCCACGGACGTCCACGACGCCGCCGATCAGGTCGGCAACGCGGTCACGGTGCTCAACGAGTGGGCCGACGGGGCGATCGACTCGCTGCTCCCGGTCGGCTTCCCCACGCCGGGCACGCTGCGGGCGAAGGACGCGTCGCGCCGGCTGGATCGCATCATCGGCGAGATCATCGCGCGCCGCCGCGCGGGCGAGCACGCCGAGGATCTGCTGGGCATGCTGATGGAGGCCAAGGACGCGGAGACCGGCGAGTCGATGACCGACAAGCAGCTCCGCGACGAGGTGACCACGATGTTCCTCGCGGGGCACGAGACCACCGCGAACGCGTTGGCGTGGACGTTCTACCTGCTGTCGACCCACCCCGACATCGAGCGGCGCGTGCGTGCCGAGCTCGACGCCGCGCTCGGCGGGGCGACACCGCAGATGGCCGATCTGCCGCGGCTGCCGTACCTGCTGCAGGTGATCAAGGAGTCGATGCGCCTCTATCCCCCGGCGTGGATGCTCGATCGCCGCGCGATCGCGGACGACGAGGTCCTCGGCTATCGCATCAAGAAGAACACGCTGGTGCTGTGCTCGCCGTACGTGACGCACCGTCACCCGGGGTTCTGGCCCAACCCGGAGGGCTTCGACCCCGAGCGGTTCAGCCCGGCGAACGAGGAGGCGCGGCCGCGCTACGCCTACTTCCCGTTCGGCGGCGGGCCGCGGCAGTGCATCGGCAACGCGTTCGCGATGATGGAGGCGCAGCTCATCCTCGCCGCGGTGCTCCAGCGCTTCCGCCCTTGGCTGGTGCCGGGCCATCCGGTCGCCCCGGAGACGCTGATCACGCTGCGCCCGCGGTGGGGCCTGCAGATGGGCCTCACGCCGGTGGCCCCGGTCGCCGCCGCCGCCGAGTGAACCCCCGGCTATCCTGATCCGAGATGAGCGCCGCGCCCGACAACCTCCGCAAGCTGCCCAAGCAGGCGCGCGCGCAGGCGACGATGGACGCGATCCTCACCGCGACGGGGGCCATGCTCACCGAGGTCGGCTACGACCGCGCGACGACCAACGCGATCGCGCGGCGGGCCGGCGTCAGCATCGGCTCGCTGTACCAGTACTTCCCGCACAAGGAGGCGCTGGTCACCGCGCTTTGCGAGCGCCACATGGGCGAGATGACGGCGCTGCTCATCGGCGAGGTCGCGGCGATGCGCGGCCTGCCCCTGGCGCAGGCCGTCCACGCCCTGGTGCGCTCGCTGCTGCGCGCGCACAGCGTCGCGCCCGAGCTCCACCGCGTGCTGATCGAGCAGGTCCCGCGCATCGCCGGCTTCGAGCGCATCACCCAGCTCGATCGCCTCATCATCGATCTCATCCGCACCGAGCTCGAGCGCCGCGACGAGCGGCTGCGCCCGAAGGATCTCGACCTGGCGGTGTTCATGCTCGTGCACAGCGTGCAGGCCATCACCCACGCGGCGATCCTCGATCGGCCCGGCGCGCTCGCCGACGCCGCGCTCGCCGACGAGACCACCACGTTGGTGCTGCGCTTCCTCCTCGCCGACCCGCCGTAGCCGCAGTAACGCGCCGGGCGCGCTGCCGATTTACGCGTTGCTTGCGTTGGACACGTCGCGCGGGCGAAGCTGGATGCAGCCTCGCGCGTCTCATCCACCGACGGAGCGCGTGCTCCAGAGGAGCGAGCCACCCCATGCGCATCGATGTCCCGACCTTCTTGACCCTGACCGTGCTGCTCGGCACCGGCGTGGCGGTCACCGTGGGCGTCATGAAGTTGCGCGAGGGCGACGACGACGAGCCGGCCCCGGCCACCGTCGAGCCGGCGAAGGCCGAGCCCGCGCCGCAGCCCGCCGCGAAGGCGCCCGCGCCCGCGCCGACGCCCTCGACGCCGACGATCACGACCCCGACGCCGTGGAAGCCGAGCGAGCTGCTCGAGCCCGAACCCGACCCCTCGACGATCCCCGGCCCGACCGCCGAGTTCTGATCGTCAGCGCCGCGGTCATCGCCGCGGCCGCATGAGAATCGCCGAGTACACCGGACGCACCGAGGGATCGAGCGCGGCTTCGCCGACGACCTCGGTGCTGGGCAGATCGAGCGTCTGCCCCTCCACCAGCACCCGCTTGGACGAGCCGCCGTCGAGGTTGACGGCGCGCTCGCACCCGAGGGCGACGAACAGCCGCGCGAGCTCGCCCAACGTCATCCCGAGCGCGCGGTCGAGGTTGCGACCATCGACCGCCGCGAACACCAGCGCGCCGTCGCGCAGGCCCACGCCGAGGCGCGGCAGCAGGTTCTGATCGCCGGTCTCGTCCTGCGAGAACGTCACCGGCGGCGCCGATCCCCAGAAGTCCTCGCGCCGCAGCGCGAGCACGGGCGCGCCGGATTCGACGAGCATCGGCCCGCCCGCGATCGCGCTGTGCAGCGCCGGTCGGCGATCGATCGCGTAGGTCAGCACGTCGCCGACCTCCACCTCGAGCCCGTCCCTCATGACGACGAAGCCGTTGAGCGGGATCGGCAGCCGCACGCCGACGGCCACGACCGTGCGGCCCACGACCGCGAACGACGGGGCATCGGGGCCGCGCTCGGCGTGCGCGCGTTGAATCGCGCGATCGAGCGTGCGCACCCAGCCGCGGGCCGAGCGGGCGGTCACGTCCGTCAGGCCGATCCGCTCGAGGGCGGCGCCGCCGTCGGCGTCGAGCCACAGCGCGCCGCGAGCGAACACCGGCGGCGCCACGACCTCACCGCCGCGGACGACGAGCCCGACCGGATCGTGTCGCCTGGACGGCGCCGCGATGTCGGGCTCGGAGTAGAGGAAGAAGCCGCCGGACGTCGCCGCGATCGCGCCGGCGTTCGCCACGGAGGTCGCGAACGGGACCCCGGCATGGGCCTGCTCGCGCAGGTCCGCGACCTCGAGCTCGATCCGACGCGGGTCGACGCGCAGCAGGTTGACATGCGTCGGTCCGCCGGCGAAGCGGCCGTCGATCTCGGCGTGCTCGAGCCCGTCGCACACCGCTCGCCAACGCAGACCCGCGACGGCATCCACGAGTTCGGGCAGGCCGGCCGTCGCGCCGATGCGGTGCCGGTGGCGGCAGCCGTGGCTGTAGTAGAAGTCAGCGAGCGCACGCACCCGCGTCGCGTGGGGTCGGGTCGCCGCGAGGATCCCCGCGAGGCGGTGACGCAGGCCCACGCGCAGCAGGCGGGCGATCGGATCGCCGTGCGCCGCGAGGAAGGCGTCGACCGCGAGCACTCGGCGGGCGAAGAGCTCGGCCTGGCCGCGGTCCACATCGATCGCGAGGTCGTCGACCAGCGCGTCGACGATGGGCGTCGCGCACACGGCCCGCTCGAGCGCCTCGAACGACGCCGCCCACGGCTGCTCGGGCGGCGGCGGCGGACCGCCCCGGGGGAACGGCGCGTCGAAGGCCCCGAGGACCCCGACGATCTCGTCGGTCGCCACGCCGTGCTCGCGGCCGAACGCCGCGCACGCGTCGATCCACGTGGTGTCGACGCTCGTCGTGGGGTCGACGCTCATCGATGCGCGACCAGCCACGCGTCGATCGCCGGCGCCATCGACGGGATCGTCCGGGTGAGCGCGGCCGCCTTCGTCGCCTCGGCGACGGCCCGCGCACGATCACAGCCCGGTGTCTCCCAGCACGCGACGGCGAACGCGAACTGGGCTTCGGCGACGCCGTAGGGAGGTCCCCCGGCGTCGACGACCAGCGGCAGGCCGCGCTCGGCCTCGACCAAGGCCTCGCCGTGGCGACCCAGCGCGACGAGGCCACGCGCGAGGTCGATGTGCGAGTCGCCGACGCTCGGGTGCTCGTCGCCCAACGCGGCGCGACGGATCGCGAGCACCTTTCGAACGATCTCGACGGCCTCGCCCGCGCGACCGAGCGCGAGCATCGAGCGGGCGGCCTTGCTCTGGTAGAGGGCGGCCTGCAGACCGTCGCCGCCGGTCGACTTGCGGGCGATCTCGTAGGCGCGCAGGAACCCTTCGAGCGCCGCCTGCTCATTGCCCTCCTCGGCGTCGAAGTCGGCGAGGTTCGCGATCGCCGACGCGACGTCGACGTGCTCGGGCCCCTGGGCCCGCTCGACGATCTCGAGCTCTCGACGCGCGTGGACGCGGGCCTCGTCGAGGCGACCGGCCTCCCCGAGGGCCGATCCGAGGTTGTGGTGGCCGATCGCGTTGCGCACGTGGTCGGGCCCGAGCGCCGCGATGTCGATCGCGAGCGCCCGCTCGAAGTACCCGATCGCCTTGGCGTACTCGCCGGACTCGGCCCAGGCCGAGCCGAGGTTCGCCAAGCCCGCGGCCATGTCGGGGTGCGCGGGGCCGGTGCGGGCCTCGGTGATCGCGAGCGCCCGCTCGAACGCGGCCCGCGACTCGGCTGGCTTGCCCTGCGCCGCGAGGAGCTGGCCCATCGTGCTCGCGGCGGCGCTGATGCTCTCGTCGTCGGGCCCGAAGGCCTCCTCGCGGATCCGCAACGACTCTCGCACGTGGGCCTCGGCGCGCCGCGGATCGCCGTGCTGCAGGTACGCCTGACCCAACGAGCGCTCGAGCTCGGCGGCGAGCTCCGGATCCCCGCCCATCCGCGCCAAGGCGCCCTTGCCGTGGGCATACCAGCGATCGGCCTCGATGAGCGGTCGGCTCGGATCCGCGGTGATCCAGATGAGGCCGAGCGAGGCGCGGACGACGATCTCGGCGCTGCCGCTGGCGAGCGCCGAGGACAACGCGTCGTGGTACGCCCGCTCGGCCGCGACGGTGTCGCCCCCGAGGTCGAGCGCGGTCGCCAACTGCTCGCGGGCGAACGCCTCGCCGCGCGTGTAGCCGACCTCGACGGCGCGCGCGATCAAGGGCTCGGCGAGCGCCCGCGCCTCGGTGAAGCGGGCGGCGTCGCGGAGCACCTTCACCTTCGCCAGCGCCTCGTCGATCTCGCGCACCGCCGCGGGCTCGACGTCGTCCTGGGTGCTCTCGCGCGCCATCAAGACCTCGAGGTCGGCGCAGATCTCGAGCCCCGGCAGGGCGTCGGCCGCGTCGACCGAGCGCTCGAGCGTCGCGGCATCGGCCTCGGCGAGCAGCTCGGTGAGCGCGCCCAGGGACTGCCGCCGCCGCTCGAGGCAGGTCATCTGTAGCGCCAGCACGGCCTGCGGCCGCGCGCCCTCGACCTCGTCGCGGCACGCCTGGGTCTGCAGGTTCACCCACGACTGCGCGTAGGCGTCGAGCCGCTGCTCCACCGCGCGCTGGACATCGGCCGCGTAGGGCAGCTCGCTGCCGTCGAAGCGGCCGGCGATCGCGGAGCGCCGCACGTCGTCCCACGACCCGTCGAGCTTCTCGGCGACGTCCTTGCAGTACGACGTGACCCGCGGCACCTCGCGCTCGTAGGCGGTGACGCCGATGCCCACGAGCACCGTCGGGATCGCGATGAGGCCGGCCTGCTGCCACCGGCGCCACGGGTTGCGCACCAGCTCGGCGAGCAGCGCGTCCATCGAGCGGTGTCGACGCTCGGGATCCACCGACAGCCCGCGCATCAAGGCGCGTCGCACCCACCGCGGCACCGTCGTGCGCGCCGGCGCCTGGCGGACGTTGCCCTCGCTGACGTTCGCGATGAGCTCCGCGAGCACGCGGCCGGCGAACGGCCGCTCGCCGTAGAGGCCCTCGTACGCGGCGACGCAGAAGCTGAATTGATCGGTGAGCGCGTCGGTGCGCTCGCCCCCGAG
Organism: Deltaproteobacteria bacterium Ga0077550; assembly: GCA_001464385.1. GTDB lineage: Bacteria > Myxococcota_A > Polyangia > Nannocystales > Nannocystaceae > Xiheibacterium > Xiheibacterium aquaticum. The sequence goes on from LNFB01000392.1 coordinate 24,666, forward strand.
CTGCTCGGGGGCCATGTACGCCGGCGTGCCGACCAGCGCGCCGGTCTGCGTGAGCGCGAGCCCGAGCGCGCGCGTGCCGGGCATCGTGCCGACCTGCGCGAACGTGTCGGTCTTGCCCGCGGCCGGCCGCGCGAGCCCGAAGTCGGTGACGAGCACGCGGCCGTCCTTGCCCATCAGCACGTTGTCGGGCTTGAAGTCGCGGTGCACGAGCCCCGCGGCGTGTGCCGCCGCGAGCCCGCGCCCCGCCGCGAGCATCACGCTCTGCACCTCGCGCCACGTCCGGGGCTTCTCGTGCAGCCACATCGACAGCGTGCCGCCGTCGATGAACTCCATCGCGACGAACACCTGGCCCTCGAAGGTGCCGACGTCGTGCACGGTGATGACGTTGGGGTGGCTGAGCTTGGCCATCGCCTGCGCCTCGCGGAGCAGCCGCGCCCGCTGATCGGCGAGCTCCTTGGGCCCCGAGCCGCCAGGGGCCCCGCGCAGGACCTTGATCGCGACCTTGCGATCGAGCTCGGGATCGTAGGCGGCGAACACCACGCCCATGCCGCCGGCGCCGACCCGCGACAGCACGACGTAGCGGCCGAGCTTCGCGCCCTCGGTCAGCCGCGTGACGACGTCGACCGGCCGCGCGCCGCCGGTGGGCGAGGTCTCGACCAGCGTCAGCCCGCCGAACGTCCCATCCTGGCCGTCGACCGGCATCTGCCCGTCGACCGCGGCGTCGTTCTGGAAGATGCGCGCCATCTCGCCGACGACCTGCAGACACGCGGGGCAGTCGTCGAGGTGGGCCTCGAGCTCGCGCCGCCGCGCATCGTCGACGTCACCGCGGACGTAGTCGACGATGACGTTCTCCTCGGGGCAGTCCATCGGGCGAGGGTGTGAACGTGCCACGGCCGCGCGGCCGCGGCAAAGCCGGCCCCAGGGCGCTCGAGCGGGGCTTGGAGAGCAGTCCGATGGACGGCGGGCGGCGCGGCGTCGTAGCCTGGCGCGAATGCAACGACCGAGCGCGAGCCCCGACGACCCCCATCGGATGCGCGCGTGGGTCGTCGGCATGCTGCGCCCGCTCGCGATCGGGGGGATCCTCGCCTGCGGCGGTGACGAGGGCGCAGCGATCCCGCGCGACGGAGACCCCTGCGACGACGGCGAGCCAGCGCGGTGCGGCCGGAGCGAGGGCTCGGATGGCGCCCGCAACGCGGTGCTCGTGTGCGACCGCGACACCTGGTCGGAGGCGCTCGATTGCGGCGCGGGCGAGACCTGCAGGGACGACGAAGGCCGCGGCGCGGTCGTCTGCACCGACGAGCTCGACGAGGTGATCTACGGCGAGCACACCGGCGCGTGCGCCGTGGCGGGCGCGCGCGCGTGCTCGTTCGAGCTCGACGCCATCTTGCGCTGCGAGGGCGGGACGTGGATCATCGACACCGACTGCACCACCGACATCCTGCACTGCGCGTTCGTCCCGGCGGAGGACGACGCGGACTGTGCGGACCCTGATGGCTGCCTCGTGTGCGCCTGACGCTGCCCGCGGCCTGACGCCGTAGCTCGCTGCGTGACGCGGTCGCTCTCCGACAGTAGGGACCCTGACGGTGGGCCCGCAGACGGTGGGCCCCGTGACCTCGGTCCCCACGCCCGACATCTCCGATTGAACCCGGCGCCCGCCCTGCGTTACCGTGACGACGGTGGACGAATCCGTGCTCGCTGCCGCGTTCCTGGGCGCGTTGCCCTCGGCGGCGCGACCCGCCTTCGAGGCCGAACCCGAGCTCGGGGCGCGCCTCGCGGGCCTGCTCGACGAGGCCAAGGCGGCGCTCGGCAGCTTCGCCGCCTCCGACGACGGCTTCGCCGCGCACCTCGGCGGTGTGCTCCCGGCCGACGCGACCCCCGACACGCTCGCCCGACTGCGCGGCGGCGACCTCTACCTCGCGTACGGCTGCGCCGCCGGCGAGACCATCGCCCTCGAGGCCTTCGAGGTCGAGTTCGGTCGCGACATCGACCTCGCGATCGCCCGATCGGGCAACGTGAACCTCGCCAAGGACGAGTTCCGCCAGCTGGTGCGCAACAAGCTGTTCGTCGCCACGCCGGGGCGACGGCCGAAGATCGCCGACTACGCCGGTCGCGGAGATCTCCGCAGCTGGGTCCGCGTCACCGCGCTGCGCATGATCGTCGACCTCGTCCGGCAGCACGCCGGCGATCGCGAGGTCCCGCTCGAGGCCGAGGCCCTGAGCGCGATCCCATCGCCGGGCGATGATCCCGAGCTCGACTACATCCAGCGGGTGTTCAAGACCGAGTTCCGCGAGGCGCTGCAGACGGCCTTCGCCCGCCTGACCCCCCGCGAGCGCAACCTGCTGCGCCACCAGGTGCTGCACGGGCTCAACATCGATCAGGTGGGCGCGCTGTATCGCGTCCACCGCACCACGGCGTTCCGGTGGATCGAGAAGGCCCGGCGCTCGCTGCTGCAGCACGCCCGCGACGCGCTCAAGCAGCGCCTGCACGTGCAGAGCGGCGAGTTCCTCAGCATCATGCGCGTGGTCCAGGGCGACCTCGAGGTCAGCGTCCGCCGCCTCCTGGTGTCGAACATCGAGGTCGAGCCGCCCGAGGGCTGACGCCGCTGCGCGTCAGTCGACCGCGGCGATCTCGACCGTCGTGAACTCGACCGGATCGATCGTCGCGCCGCTGCGCTCGGTCAGCGCGCGATAGACCTCGAGCGTCGCCTGGGTCCGCAGCGCGAGCTCGCGGCTGCCCCACACGATGCACAGCACGCCCGTCGTCTCGGCGCGGGTCTTGGTCCGCTGGGCGTCCTTCACCGCGTTCGCGCACGGCCCGGCCGCGTCGTGCAGACACAGCAGGCCGGCGAGCTTGATCTCCTGGCCGGTCGCGTTGAACACGTAGCTCGCGTCGTCGGCCGCGATCCCCAGGTGCAGCGGCGGCGAGGCGAGCGCGAGGTCGACGACGCTGATCGGCAGGCCGGCGTGCAGCGAGACCGCGTTGCACAGATCGACCGCGAGGTTGATCGAGCCCAGCGTGCCCTCGTCGGCGGCCCCCAGGAGGTACTCGGACGCCGGCTTGCCCCGGCCCGACGGCTTGTAGCCGCCGTGACGCAGCAGCTTGCGCACCGCCGTCCGCACCGCCTCGTCGCTGCCCAAGCGCGACAGCTCGGGCGGCGCGCCGGAGTCCACCAGCATCGCGAACGGACGCAGCGCGGCGGTCAACCATCCGGGCGACGGCATCGCCGCCATGGGCTGGCTCCACCGCGCGGTGAAGCCCACCGGCAGCAGGGTCGGATGCGGGTGGACGGCAACGCGCACGGCGCTCATCGGCGTGCGAGGAGTACCACGCCGACCGGCGCGTCGGGACGCCTTCCGAGGCCGGCGCGAATCGGTCATCCTGGCGCGGCTTGTCCCCGCGCCCCCATGCCACGACGCCGTCGGCACCCTTCGGTGCCCTGCTCGCGGCCCTGGGCCTGGCGCTCGGACTCGCCGGCGCGTGCGGGAAGTCGGCGTTCGAGTGCAGCGACGATCCGTCGTGCAAGAACGGCGATCTCGCCGGGGTGTGCGAGCCCGAGGGCTACTGCAGCTTCCCCGACACCGTGTGCCCGAGCGGGCGCCGCTTCGGCGAGCACGCCGACGACGGCCTCGCCGACAAGTGCGTCGCCGACGACGACAGCGGTGACACGAACGCGACACAACCGACGGGTCCCGGCGTCGACGCCTATGGCCCGTGCCTCGACGCGACCGATTGCGAGATCGCCGGATCGGCCTGCGTCACCAACGGCACCAACCGCATGTGCGCCCCTCCGTGCACGACCTCGGCGACGCCTTCGCCCGAGTGCCCCGCGACCGTCGATGGCGACACCGAGCACGTCGGGTGCCTGTACACCGACATGGCGATGACGACGCTGCGGTGCTTCGCGATCTGCGACGCCGAGACGAGCTGCCCCGACGGCATGCTGTGCGCCGAGCCGGTGTGCAGCTGGATGACGCCGTAGGACGTCCCCGGGGACACCTCCGGCGCCGACGGCCGGCGCCGCCCCGGGCTCGACGCGAACGCCGCTCAACTCCTTGGCTTCGACTCGGCGGCCAACACGGTCTGCGCCGTGCAATGAGGCCGGGCATGCGCCCTGTTCGACCCCTGTGCGGTGCCCTGCTCACCTTGCTCGTCGCCGCGTGCGACCTCGGCTCGTCCGACGATGGCGACGTCCTCGCGCTCATCGACGACGTGATCACCCTCGGCAACGACAACGTCGCCATCGTCTGCGATTGCTGGGACGAGGCCGGGTTCGCCTCGCGCACCGACTGCCTCGACGATCAGATCCTCCCGTCGCAGCGGCGCTGCGTCGAGGAGGCGTACCAGCGCGACCCCGACGCCGCGCGGCTCTACCTCGAGTGCGTCGTGCCCCTGGTCCGCGAGCTCGGCGAGTGCCTCGACGCGCGCCTCTCCTGCGTCGATCCCTCGGGCACGGACGCGTGCTTCGACGACTACGATCTCGGCCGCGAGTCGTGCGTGGAGGTGCCGCGCTCCGTGCAGCGCGCGCTCGACGATTGCGACGCGGGCGGGTCCGACTCGGCGCCGACGCCGGATGACTCGGGGCCCGCGCCCGGTGGGCCCGACCCCGCGCCGGACGACCCCGATCCGTCGGGCGGCGCGGGCGAGCCCACCGATCCCCCGGCGCCCGAGCCCACCGATCCCCCGGCGCCCGAGCCCACCGATCCCCCGGCACCCGCGCCCGGCGGCGGCTCGCCTGGCGGCGGCTGACGGCTCAGCCGCGTCGACGCGTGATCGCGAAGCAATCGACCTCGGTCGACGCGGGGTCGTACTGGTGCTTGCGATTGCTCGCCAACGCCGACTTCACGTAGCCGTGCAACAGCCGCGGCGTCATCTCGCGCAAGCCGACGCCGCGGATGCCGGTCGTGTCGAACACCTGCAGCGAGCGGGGGCGACCGGTCCGCATCACGATCATCATGTGGTGGTGATAGCGGACGCCCGCGTCGACGCGCGAGCGATGCGACACCGTGCACACGTGCACCGGGCCCATGCGCGACAGCGGCGCGAGGGACTCGGGACCATCCGGCACGATGTGGATCCGCTCCGGCGGCATCGATGTCGCGCCGCGGGCCTCGGCCGCGGCCGCCGTGGCCGCGATCGCGTGCAGGCCGAAGCCCTCGGGGGCGCACGTCGCCGGCGCGTGCTCGCCCAAGGCCGCGAGCGTGCCCGCGTCGCAGTGCCGCAGCGCGCTCATCTGCAGATCGGGCACGAGGATCGCCCGCACGCCCTCCAGGTACCCGCCCGCGCACCCGAGCTGGTACTCGCCGGGGAGCTGCGGCGCCCAGGTCTCACCTGCGCGGGTGAGGAAGCCCTGCGCGCCGTCGGGCTCGGTGCTCACGAAGCCGGTGTTGTCCCAGTCGTCGGCCGTCGGCCATCGATACGGCGCGAACGTGTCGGCGAGGGCCGCGAGCACGACGTCGGCGCGGGCGCGGCGATCGAACGCGTCGACCAGCGCCGAGCCGAGCGCGGGATAGAACGCCCACGAGTCCGGCTGCGCACGCGCGCCGATCGACATCCCAGGCTCCGCGGCGGGCGTCGCCGCCGACGCGGGCTCGACCGACCCCGACACGACGGGCGCGGCGTCCCCTCGGAGGTCGACGTCCGGCGACGCCGCCGAGCCACAGCCCACCACGAGGATCGACGCCTGCGCTGCCCACCGCCTCACGGGCCGCAGCGTACTAGCAATCCACCTCGTCGGTCCCGTCCTCGCAATCGGGCATCCCGTCGCAGACCTGCGAGTTCGGAACCCCGCCGCCCTCGTCGCAGACGAAGCAGTCGAGCTCGTCGCTGCCGCTTCCGTCCTCGCAATCGGGGAAGCCGTCGCACACGTACGCGGCGGGGATCGTGGTGCCGTCCTCGCACATGAACATCTCGACGGCCGGGCACTCCTGGTCCTCGTCCTCGCCGCCTTCGCAGTCCGGGAAGCCGTCGCACACCCACGCGGTGGGGATCGTGGTGTCGTCCGAGCACGTGAACGCGCAGTCGCCCGTCGCCTCGTCCTCGCCGCCCTCGCAATCCGGGGCGCCGTCGCAGACCTGCGCCGGCATCAGCACCGTGCCGTCCGCACACATGAAGTCACCGCCGGTCGTGTCGCCCGCGGTGCCGTCCGCCCCCGTGCTGCCCTCGCTGCCGGCCGTCGAATCGGTCCCCGGCGCGCTGCCACCCGAGGTCTCGCCCGACGCCGCCGTGCCGTCGGTCGGTCCGGCGCCCGTCATCGACGAGGCGCCGTCGGTGCCCGTGTCGTCGTCGCTGGAGGTAATCACACAGCCCGCGCCGCCGAGCAGCGACGCAGCCGCCAGGAATCGTCCGAAATCGATGTTCATGCCGTGAGTTCCGTGGGGCAGACCGCGGCACGCCTCGAGCGCCCGCTCGCCTTGGTGTCACTCGACGTCCGGGGGTTCCCGAAGCATCCAAACAAAATCGCGGACGACGCGGGCTGTGGGTCCCCGGAGCGCGGGCTCACCCCAGCGAGAAGATGATCGACCCGAACTCGTCCACGTGGACGTCCGGGCAGGACGACAGCTGCAGCGATCCGCTGGGGAACTCGGGGAGGTTGGCGGCGACGGTGTCGGCGAGCTCCTCCTCGAGGCAGTTCCAATCCCACTCGAACGTGCAGGCCAGGAACTCGCCGAGCTCGGCGGTCCAGCCCTCGGCGTCGACCCTCGGGTCGGTCGGCAGCAGAGCCAGCGTGACGTCGAACATGCCGAGCGCCTTGTTCGGCTCGCAGGTGACGACGATGTCCGCGTCGAACTCGATGCGCACCGTCGGGTCGAACCAGTCCTCGACCGACGCGCTGGCCTGGATGTCGACATGCAGCGTGTCGGCGTCGACCGGGTCGATGACGGCGCCGTCGTCGTCGCCGTTCCAGTACAGCTCGGTCGAGTAGCCGATGTGACCGACGGCGCCCTCGACGATGCTGACCAGGGCCGAGTTCTCGATCGAGAATCCGGGCGGGAGGCTGGCGAACTCGCGCCAGGAATCCATGGCGCGCAGCTCGTCGTGGGAGATCTCGAACAGGTTGTCCTTGCCCGCGAGCCACCGACAGCCATCGGGAAGATCGGTGAAGTCCTGCTCGACGACGGTGTCGCGGTCGACGACCAGCATCATCCGCGACACGCACCAATCGTCGGTGCCGTCCTTGTAGACCGACAGCTTGGTGATGTCGTCGAAGTCCTCGATGAGGTTGAGATCGTACGTGAACGCCGAGCCGGCCTCGAAGTCGTCGTGCGGATAGTCGAGCCACGTCGCGTCGCCGTGGGGCTGGATGTTGGACATGTGGTCGTTCAGCCCGATCCGGATGAAGTCGTCGGTGCCGGCGCCGCCGACGTCGCCGGTCTCGATCATGAGGCGCGCCTGCCACGGCGCCACGCGCTCGTTGGGCTCCCGCGCCCTCGTGAACGCGCAGCTCGGCAGCGAGGTCATCTGGGTGCCGGCGGCGTCCCAGACCCGGATCCGGTAGCACTGCAGGGCGTCGGCGGAGCGGCCCGAGTCGACGAAGCTCCCGGGGTGCGCCGCATTGATGCAGTCGCCCGTGCTCGCGGCGCCGGCGACCTTGCCGAAGTCCATGCTCATGTTCATGGGCTGCCAGCACTGCACCGTGGCGTAGGGGCCGTCCTCGCTCGCGGCGCGCTCGAGCGCGAGACCAGCGAGTGCCGCGGATGAGTTGTGCCACGACACCGCGACCGACGACGTGGTGCGATCGCCCGTCGACGGGGAGCTCACGTACAACGGCGGCAACTCACCGCCGCCGGGCGGTGGAGGCGGCGGTGGCTGGGGATCGAGGATGTCGGGGAACGGCAGCGGATCGGGGAACGGCGCCTTCGGCAGCGCAGACGCGGTGACCGGAACGAGCATCGACAGGGTGAGCAGGGCGATTGGGTTCTTCATGGTTCGCGCGGGTAGACCCTCGCGCCGGAGGTTCGATCATCGGCGGGGACGCACGCGCGACGACCCGGCCGCGCGCCCCCGCGGCGACTGACGCGGGGTCATCGCGGCGCATGGTCGCGCCCGCGCGCCGCGATGGTCTCGGGGCTGGAGGACCCGGGGGCGGCGCGTGCGGGCACGGCACGCCGCGCGCACAGATCGGCGTTGCCCGCGGTGACATCCGCGCGGCACACTCCGGCCACCTCCATGAGCCAGACCGTCCGTGATTCCTTCGGCGCGCGTCAAACCCTCACCGTCGGCGCCGAGCGCTACGAGATCTTCCGGCTCGACGCGCTGACCAAGGCGGGGATCGGCCACGTCGATCGACTGCCGTTCTCGCTGAGGGTGCTGGTCGAGAACCTGCTGCGCAACGAGGACGGCGTCGCGGTGAGTGCCGAGGACGTCAAGGCCGCCGCGAGCTGGGACGCCAAGGCCGAGCCCGACTACGAGATCGGGTTCCACCCAGCGCGCGTGCTGCTGCAGGACTTCACCGGCGTGCCCGTCGTCGTCGACCTCGCGGCGATGCGTCAGGCGATCAAGGGCATGGGCGGCAACCCGCTGCGGATCAACCCGCTCGAGCCGGTCGACCTGGTGATCGATCACTCGGTGCAGGTCGATCACTTCGGCCGCGGCAACGCGCTGTCGCTGAACACGGCGCTCGAGTACCAGCGCAACCGCGAGCGCTACACCTTCTTGCGCTGGGGTCAGGGCGCGCTGTCGAACTTCCGCGCGGTGCCGCCCGGCACCGGCATCTGCCACCAGGTCAACCTCGAGTACCTCGCACAGACCGTGTGGACCAAGGCCAAGGACGGCGTCGTCCAGGCCTATCCCGACACCGTCGTCGGCACCGACTCGCACACCACGATGATCAATGGTCTGGCCGTGCTCGGCTGGGGCGTCGGCGGCATCGAGGCCGAGGCCGCGATGCTCGGCCAGCCGATGTCGATGCTGATCCCGCAGGTGGTCGGCTTCAAGATCCACGGCACGCTGCCCGAGGGCGCGACCGCGACCGACCTCGTGCTCACGGTCACGCAGATGCTGCGCAAGCACGGCGTGGTCAACAAGTTCGTCGAGTTCTACGGCGCGGGCCTGTCGGCGCTGTCGCTCACCGATCGCGCGACGATCGCCAACATGGCGCCGGAGTACGGCGCGACCTGTGGCTTCTTCCCGGTCGACGACGAGACCCTCGCGTACCTGCGCTTCACCAACCGCTCCGAGCAGTGCGTCGCGCTGGTCGAGGCCTACTGCAAGGCGCAGGGCCTGTTCCGCACCGACGCGACGCCCGACCCGGTGTTCAGCTCGACGCTCGAGCTCGACCTCGGCACCGTCGAGCCCTCGCTCGCCGGCCCCAAGCGCCCGCAGGACCGCCTGGGCCTCGGCACGGTGAAGGCGAACTTCGCCGAGGTGGTGGCCAAGGAGCGGCACGGCGCCAAGGCGATCACCGTGAAGGACGGGCACCAGTCGTGGGAGCTCGACAACGGCTCGGTGGTCATCGCCGCGATCACGAGCTGCACGAACACCAGCAACCCCAACGTGCTCATCGCCGCCGGCCTGCTCGCGCGCAACGCCGTGAAGGCGGGGCTCGACCGCAAGCCGTGGGTGAAGACCTCGCTCGCGCCCGGCTCGAAGGTCGTGACGGAGTACCTCGAGAAGGCGGGGCTGATGCCGTACCTCGAGGCGCTGGGCTTCCACCTGGTCGGCTACGGCTGCACGACCTGCATCGGCAACTCGGGGCCGCTGCCGGCCGACGTCGCCAACGCGATCACCGAGGGCGACCTCGTCGTCGCGGCGGTGCTCTCGGGCAACCGCAACTTCGAGGGCCGCGTGCACGCGCAGGTGCGGGCCAACTACCTAGCCTCACCGCCGCTGGTCGTCGCCCACGCGCTGTCGGGCCACATGGGCATCGATCTGACCACCGAGCCGCTGGGCCGCGACACCGACGGCAACGACGTCTTCCTGAAGGACATCTGGCCCTCGCCCGCCGAGGTCCGCGAGACCGTGCGCCGCGTCATCGGCCGCGAGATGTACGCCGAGCAGTACGACGACGTCTTCGCCGGCGACGAGAGCTGGCGCGCGCTGTCGGTGCCCGAGGGCGACCTGTTCGCGTGGGAGCCCGACTCCACCTACGTGCGTCACCCCCCGTACTTCGAGGGAATGAAGGCCGTGCCCGATGCGCCGCAGGACATCGTCGGCGCGCGCGTGCTCGCCAAGCTCGGCGACTCGATCACCACCGATCACATCTCGCCCGCGGGCAACATCGCCAAGGGCTCGCCCGCGGCGAAGTACCTCGTCGAGCACGGCGTCGCGCCGGTCGACTTCAACAGCTACGGCGCGCGCCGTGGCAACCACGAGGTCATGATCCGCGGCACCTTCGCCAACATCCGCCTCAAGAACGCGCTGGTCCCCGGCGTCGAGGGCGGCGTGACGCGGTGGCTACCCAGCGGAGAACAGATGAGCATCTTCGAGGCCGCCGAGAAGTACCAGGCCGCCAGCGTGCCCACCGTGGTGCTCGCGGGCGCCGAGTACGGCACCGGCAGCTCCCGCGACTGGGCCGCGAAGGGCACGATGCTGCTGGGCGTGAAGGCGGTCATCGCCAAGAGCTTCGAGCGGATCCACCGCAGCAACCTCGTCGGCATGGGCGTCCTCCCGCTGTGCTACTTGGACGGCGAGGACGCCGACTCGCTGGGTTTGACCGGCGAAGAGGTCTTCGGCGTGGCGGGCATCGCCGAGGGCATCTCCCCGAAGAAGCGGTTGCAGGTGACGGCGCGACGGGCCGATGGGAGCGTGAAGGCGTTCGAGGTGGTGTGCCGCGTGGATACGCCGAACGAGGTGGAGTACGTGAAGCACGGGGGGATTCTGCAGTTCGTGCTCCGCGGGATGGCGAAGGGGTAAGGGACGGGGCTCGATCGGTCGGTCCTCGGATCGATCGATCGGCCACTCGATCGGCCAGTCGATCGGCGAATCGAGGACGACCCGCTACGTGCAGCGCGGTCGTCCTTCGCAATTCGATGACCGAACCTCCGGGCCCGCACACTAATCGGGACGAGGTGGGCGCCCGCTCGTGTCAGCCCGTCCCGTGTCCACGCGTCCCTTCCATCCGCGCGCCGACCTCCCCGCGTTCGTCGGCCGCTACCGCGTCCTCGGCGTCCTCGGCCGGGGCGGGATGGGCATCGTCTACCTCGCGCACGACGATCGGCTCGACCGCGATGTCGCGGTGAAGACCCTCAAACCCGAGTTCGCGCTCGACGGTGAGACGGGGATCCGCTTCGCGGCCGAGGCGATGGCGTTGGGCCGGATCCGGCACCCCAACGTCGTGCGGATCTTCGACCTCGTCGATGGCGCGCCGCAGCCGGCGTACGCGATGGAGGCGCTGCAGGGGCGGTCGCTGTCGCGGGCGCTGCGGGACGACGCGGCGCTGCCACCGTCGATGATCCGCGACATCCTGCTGCAGTCGGCGGCGGCCTTGGGTGCGGTGCACCGCGCCGGGATGGTGCACCGCGACATCAAGCCGTCGAACCTGTTCCTCGCCGAGGAGGACGAGCGTCAGGTGGTGAAGCTCATCGACTTCGGCATCGCGCTGCAGCGCGGGAATCCCCGCGTGACGCGGCCCGGTGAGGTGATCGGCACCGTGCGCTACATGGCGCCCGAGCAGCTCGTCGCAGGCGTCCTCGATGCGCGCACCGACGTGTTCGCGTGGGGCGTCGTCGCCAGCGAGTTGCTGCCCGCCGCGGCGCGGTCCCCCGCGATCGCAGCGCTGCTCGACCAGTGTGTTCGGCCCGCGCCAGAGCAGCGCTGCGGCGACATGCTCGAGGTCGCCGCTCGCCTCCGCACGGCGCTGGAGGACGGGGAGGACAGCACGATGCCGTTCGGGATCCGGGCGGCGCGGCGCCTCGGCGGGACGGAGCGGCTGGCGGTGAAGAACGCACCGGCGGCGCTCGGGGCGACCGAACGCATCGAAGCCCTGCCGCCGAGGTCCGACGCTCCGACGTTGCGCACGTCGACACGGCGCCGGGGACGAGTCGCGACGCTCGGCGCATGCTTCGTGCTCGGCGGCCTGGTGGGCGCGGCGATCTCGACCGCGTCGATCGAGGCCCGGCGGCCGACGATGATCGCGAACGCGGGCGTCCTCGCGACGGAGCCCGCGACGGTCGCGTGCGTCCCCGAGGTCGCGGTGGTCAATTTGCCGCTCGGCTGCGGCGAGGCGCCGGTCGTCGTCGAACCACCGCCGCGCGTCGAACCACCACTGCACGTCGAACCACCAACGTACGTCGCGACGCCGCCGAGCAGCCCCGCGACCGAAGTCCTCCCCGCCTCGCCCGACGCAAACCCGACGACCGCCCGCCGCAGACCCGCACGCGCACGCGCCGACGAGGCCAAGTCGGTCACCGCACCGAGCCCCACCGGGATCCCGACGGCCCTCGTCCCCGCCCTCGCACCGACCGCGATCCCTGGGCCCCCGCCGCCGACGCCGGTCCGCACGCGCGACAATCCCCTGCGCGATCTGAAGGAGCCGTTCGGACGCTGAGCCCCGGCGCGAGGCCCTACGGGCTCGTCGGTGGCCCCTGGCACTGCAGCGCGTCGGCCGGAGAACACACCGGCATCTCCTCGGTGCAGATCAACCCGGTAGCGCAGCGATCGTGATCGAACACGCACAGGACCCCCTGGGCGATCGGTTGACGACAGCGCTCGCCGCCGTCGCACCAGGTGCTCGTGCATTCGACGTCGTTGGCACACGCGTCGCCGTTCGGCTTCCGCGCCGCGCAGATCGGCGGATCGGCCGACGCATCGCACCAGGCGTCCGCGGAGCACAGGATCTCCTGCGCGCAGGGCAACCCCGCGCCCGGCAACGGGACGCAGCGGCCGCTCGCGCCCACGTCGCAGACGAGTCCGTCGTCGCAGTCGCGCAGGGCGAGGAAGCCCGGCCCCGCGAACGCGCACGGCTCGCCCTCGCCCTCGCGCTCGCACGCGGGTGCGCACACGTCGACCGGCTGGCCGTCGAAGCCCTCCCGCGTGACACAGACGAGCCCTTGATCGCAGTCACTGAACTCGCCGTGGCGCGTGCAAGGTGCGTCCTCTGGGACAATGCCGTGGTAGGCGAAGCAGTCGGCGCAGGTCTCGAGTTGGGCGGGATCCCGCGAGCACCCCAGCGCCGCGATGGCGTCGACCCGAGCGTCGATGCACGACGCGTCGTAGGTGAGACCGTCCGCGACCGCCTCCAGTTGGGTGCCGAGCAGGTCCGCGGACAGCGTCGCGACGCAGCCCTCTTCGCTGGCGAACCCGGCGGGATCCAGGCACTGGCACGCGAACAGCTCGGCGCAGTAGTGCTCGGCGACCGTGCGCGACGCGTCGCGCTCGAAGATCGGCGCGTCGCGCTGACACCCCGCGATCGGGGCGATCAGGCCGAGGCAGAGCAGGAGCAGCGGGCGTGGGGACGGTGGGTGGTGCAGCATGGTCGCGCGGCGTTGGCTCGCCATGCCGCCTGCTCGACCGGGCACCGATCGTCGTTGCGCGCGCGCACTCGTCGACCTCGATTTCGGTGGCCCGTACGGTCAGCCCGCCCCGTCAGCCCGCCCCGGTCAGCAGGGCTCGTTCAGCACCAACGGCGTGCCGAACTCCTCGCCCACTTCGATCGTCAGCAGCGTCGTCGCCAAACACCAGTTGAGGCCGCTGTCGTTGCTCAGCGCGTCCAGGGCGTTGCCCGACAGCTCCCACGCGATGCCCTCTTCGGCGTCGAACGGGAACGACGCGGTCTCGTCGAGCATCTCGGTCTCGTTGCGGATCGACACGCGATCGGGGCGGTTGTTGTTGAGCCCCGGGTTGGGCCCGTAGACCGACGCCGCCTCGAACTCGTACGGCCAACTGCCCGCACCGCGGGCGATGACGACGAGCTCGCCGGGGCCGACGATCACGTCGTCGGTGACGCGCCCCTGGTTGGCGGGGCTGTCGTCGTCGTCGCGGATGTAGAGATCGAGGAGGTTCACATCGGACGCCGTGGCGTTCAGGATCTCGAGCCACTCGCAGGCGTCCTGCCCGCAGCTCGGGTTCCACATCACCTCGGTGATCACGAGATCGCCGGGGACGAGGTCCTCCACGCCGAGGGGGGCGTCGACGCCGGTGCTGCCGCCGTCGCTGCTGCCGCCCGAGTCCTCGCCGCTGTCGGCCGCGCCGCTGGTACCGCTGCTGGTGTCGGTGCCGGTGTCGTCGGGCACGTCGCCGCTGCTCCCGTCGGGCGTCAGGCCCGTGTCGCCGTCGGCCGGACCCGACTCCGTGGTCGGATCCGTGGTGATCGCGGCCGTCGATCCGTCGCTCGACTCACCCGGCGCCACCGTCGTGGCGAGGTCGTCCCCCGTCCCGGAGTTCGAGGACGGCTCCGAGAAGCAACCCGCGGAGAGCGCGACGATCCCGAGCGACGCCAGCGCGCCCCAGAGGTCTCCCGCATGGCGGTGTCGCCGGCCCATCCGGAGAGAGGACGCGCGCCGCCGCGATCTGTTGCATGTGCCACCGTGATTCCGCCCGCGATGGTTCGCCGCGTACGGTTCGCGTGCGCTGGATCGTGCGGATTTCTCCGGGGGTGGACCGCCGCACCTACGTGCCCGGGCACGCGGCCTCGACCACCGCGACGGCCTCCTCGAACACGCCGCCGTAGTCCGGCGCGCAGATCGGCCCGATGAAGCCGTGGCGGAACAGCTCGGTGAGGCGCGCCAGATCGTCCGCGACCCGCCCCTCGTTGTCGACGGCACACTCCGCGTCGGGTGCGTTGGCGAGCGCGACGATGACGACATCGTCGGCGCGACCGTTCTTCGCGTCGGTGAGCGCCTGCGCGGCGATCAGCGGATCGAGCTCCGAGTCCTCGTCGGTGACGATCACGAGCACCAGCAGCGCGCCATCGCGGACGAAGCCATCGTTGCACGCGCCGACGTCGGTCATCGGCGAGGACAGGGCGGCGACGGCGGCCGTGGCCGCGGCCTCCTTGGCCGAGCCCTCGGTGCCGACCTGCGCCGCGCACCGGAACGTGTCCTCGAGGTCGTCGGCGTCGGTCATGAAGTTGAAGCCCTCGGCATAGGGGCCACAGGCGCGCGAGCTCGAGGCGCGCCCCCCGGTCTCGACGACCAACCCACCGAGCCCGCGGCACGCGAAGTTGTTGTACGAATAGGCGTCGGTCGTCGTGACCCCGACGTGGATGCTCTCGAGCCGATGGACGGTGCGCGCGATGCCGTCGATGAACGTCGCGTAGTTGGCGACGAGCTTGCTCTGGTTGTCGGCCATGCTCGACGAGTTGTCGATCACGAACAGGAAGTCGACCTCTTCGCAGGTCTGGACCCGGTCGGGATCGTCCGGATCCTCGGGATCGCCGACCCGATCGCCCGCGCCCTCGAGCGAGGTTCGACCGCAGCCGCCGGCCATCGCGAATGCGAGCACGAGTCGGGTCACGCCACGCACGTCGTGGCGTAACGCCGGGGCCACGCGGGCCTTACACCGAGGCGACACGCCCCATCCCCGTCGCTCCCATCAGGGGTACGCGCGGGGCTTGTCGGGCACCCCGACGGCGATGTCGAAGACCCGATCGCCGCTGATGTCGAGCACATACAGGTGGTCCGACTCCCAGCCCCCGTAGCCCGAGCCGAACTGCAGGTTCGGGATCCACGAGGTCTCGGCGCCGAGCTGCACGAGCTGTTCGATCGATGCGCCGTCCGGCGAGATCCGCCAGACGATCGCCGCGATGTACTCGCACACGTACACGTTGCCGCAGGCGTCGACCGCCATGCCGTCGAGGGCACCGCCGCCGATGTTGGCGCGGAAGGGCTCGACGCTGTCGGTCGTCATGTCGGGGTTGAGGCGGATCGCGGTGACGGTGCCGCCACCGAAGCTGCCGACGTACAGCGTCTGGTAGTCGGGGCTGAACGAGACGCCGTTGGGCGCCTGCAACCCCTCGGCGACGACGGTGAACTCACCGGTCTGGGCGTCGATGCGGCGCACACGGCTGCCGCTCTGCTCGGCGACGTACACCCAACCGTTCAGATCGACGTCCATACCGTTGGGGTACTCGAAGCCGCCGAGCACGACCTCGTAGCTCGCGTCGGGGTTGACGCGCACGAGGCTCCCCGAGTTGACGTCGGCGAGGACGAAGATCCCATCCGAGGTGGCGCGCAGGCCGGCCACGAAGCCGCCCGAGACCCCGGGGATCCACAGCTGCGGCGCGCCGTCGATCGGGCTCTGGAACAGGTTGCCCTGCTCGGCGCCGATGAGGTTGCCGAGGTGATCGAACGCGAGGTCCTCGCTCGCGCGCGGCCCGTCGACGACGACGTAAGGCAGCGGGCCCGCGGGGACCGCATCACAATCGATGGGCTCGCCGGTCGAGCTCTCGCCGACACCCATCGGCGGCAGGTCGACCTGCGTCCCGACGTCGAACGCGATGCCGGGGCCGGTGCCGGTCGCGTGCTCCGTGGTCGCGCCGGAGCTCGAGTCGCTCGGCGCTGCCGTCGTGCTCGTCTCGGCCACGGCGCCCTCGGTGCTCGCCGCCCCCGTGGACCCGGTGCTCGAGGTCGAACCCGCCCCCGTCGTCCCCTGGGTGTCCTGGCCGACTGCCGCCCCACGATCGCCGCAGCTCGGCCCGACGAGCACCGTCAGCGTCAGCGTGATCCGAGGTGCCAGGGCGATGCGGAGACGTCGTCCCATTCGACGCCGAGGGTATCACGCCGAACACCGCGTCACGGCGGGGTGACGCTCGCGCCGTCACCCCGTGACGGCACACTGGTACCGGCCACGGCGCGCCGTTTCGATCTCGGGGACGTTCCGACGGCGGCGGCGACTGGACTTCCGGCCGGCCCGCGGCGGTAATGCCAACCGACGAGGCCCCAATGATGATCCCCCTGCTCATCGCCATGTTCGTGGTCGGCGCAGTGATGCTCAGCGGCATCCGAGTGTTCCGCGAGTACGAGCGCGCCGTCATCTTCCGCCTCGGACGCGCCCGCAAGTCGCTGAGCGGTCCGGGCCTCGTCCTCATGCTGCCGTTGGGGATCGACCGCATGCGCGTCGTCGACACGCGCACCCGCGTGGTGCAGATCCCGCCGCAGGAGGTCATCACGCAGGACAACATCTCGGTGATGGTCGATGCCGTCGTCTACACGACGGTCGAGTCGCCCATGCACGCGGTGCTCGAGGTCGACCAGTACATGGCCGCGACCCTGCAGCTCGCGGCGACGACGATGCGAGCGGTGATCGGGCGGATGGATCTCGACGAGATCCTCGCGCATCGCGACCGCGTGAACGACGAGGTCCGCACCATCCTCGACAGCCGCACCGAGCAGTGGGGTGTCGAGATCTCCGCGGTCGAGCTCAAGGACATCGTGCTGCCGCAGGAGATGAAGCGCGCGCTCGCCCGTCAGGCCGAGGCCGAGCGCGAGCGACGGGCCAAGGTGATCGCGGCCGAGGGCGAGGTCCAGGCGGCGTCGCGCCTCGCGGAGGCCGCCGACATCATCGCGCGCAATCCCTCGGCGATGCAGCTGCGCATGTTCCAGACCCTCACCGAGATCTCGAACGAGCCCGGCTCGAAGATCATCCTGCCGATCCCGATCGAGCTCCTGAACGGCATGGCGAGCCGCAGCGTGACCGCCGAGCAGGTCACGGGCATCGTGCAGCAGGTGCTGGCCGCGAGCGTGGCGCCAGCGCTTCCGGCGGCGAGCGCGACCGCGCCGAGCCTCGGCGCGGCCGAAAGGACAGCGCTGGAGTCCGGCGCCACGCGCCGCTGAGCTCCCGAACACTGGCCGTCGCTGCAGCGGCGCGCTACTCTCCGCGGGCCCCATGCGGCCCTCGCAGCCAGCCCGTCGCGCGCGCCGACATCTGTGCGCGTGGCGAACCCGATTGGCCGTCGCGCTCGCGTTCGTCTTCGCCGTGCTCGGCTCTCCGCGCGCGCCGACGCGCGAGACGGAGACCGAGGTCGAGGAGCGCGCCCCGGGGGCCGAGGACGCACCGCTGGAGACGCTCCACGCGCGCGAGCCCCGGGGTACACGCCTGCGCTTGCGCTCACCGGATCGAACCGACGAGTGGCTCGCACGGCATGGGGACCCCACGACGCGTGGGCCCGAGGGCGACGTGCCCCGCCCGCGCTGGTCGATGCCGCGGCGCGGACGTGCACCGCCGGCGGACGACGACGCGGCCGCCTGAAGGGCGCACGACCCGGTGGAGGACAGCTCCACCTCCCTGCGCGCGCAGCGTTCGGGCGGACGTTCCGCCATCGTTCGCGAGTGCGTGCGGATCCCGAATCCCCGACGAGCGTCGTTCCCACGGCGCCCGGAGTCCGCCGATGTCGAAGCTCGATCCACGGTTCCTCCTCAACCAGCGCTGTCCATCTCACGCGCAGGGCCGCCACGAAATCCACCGCATCGTCGAGGTCGATTGGCACGTCGCCCCGGCCTCCGACGCGTCGGAGCCCAAGGCGTCCGCCGCGGCCACGCGGGCCGTCAGCCTGTCCGCGCTGGCTGCTGTCTTCGCCACGATCGCGGTGAGCCTCCTCATCGCGAGCGCGGTCGTCGACGAGCTCGCGGGCTGGCTAGCGTTCGCACCGCTGGTGATCTTCGCGATCTCGCTCGCAGCCCACAGCCGAGGCGCGCGGTAGCACCACCGCGCGCCGCGTTCCGCCCGCTCACGCCTTGGTCGCGCGCGTCAGCAGGTAGTCCTGCCGGATCGTGTTGTCCTCGAAGTACTCGGCGGTGATCGCCTCGAGTTCGCGGCGCAGCGCCGTCGCACGCGGCGGGTCGCTCTCGTCGAGCGCGGCGAGCAGGCGCTGCGCCGGGCCCCCCTGCTCCATGAAGACGCGGTAGTGCTGCACGCTCAGCGACTGCAGCCGCATCGTCGCGCGGTCGAACGAGATGCCGCGCACCGCCGCGCCCAGGCGCTCGCGAACGGTGTGGGGATCGCCCCACGTCGACGGCGGCACCGCATCGGCGGGCGCCGGCGGACCGAAGCGCCCGAGCAGGTCGAACAGCCGACCGACGAACAGCTCGGGGGGCCACGTCGCGAACGCGATCGTCCCGCCCGGCCGCAGGACCCGGAGCATCTGCGCGATGGCGACGCTCGGCCGTGGCGCGAACATGTGGCCGAACTGAGAGACCACGACGTCGAACTGTCCGTCGTCGAACGGCAGCGCCTCGGCGTCACCCTCGTGCCAGTCGACCTCGAGTCCCATGAGGCTCGCGTTGTCCCGGGCGCGCGCGACGAGCTCGGGCGTGAGGTCGACGCCGGTGACGCGGGCTCCCGTGCGCGCGGCCGTCAACGCCACCACGCCGGTGCCACACGCGACGTCGAGGACCTTGGTGCCAGACCCGATCCCCGCGAACGCGACCAGGCGCGGCGCGGTGGTGGCGGTGAGGTTCTCGAACTGGGCGAAGCCCGCCCACGCCGCCTTCTGATTGGTCTTGAACGTCGCGATCGGATCCATGCGCCGCATGCTACGGCAGGATCTGCGCGCGTCGCTCGACAAACGCCTGCCGCACCAGGGGCAGCAGGTCGCCACCGCCGCCGCCGTCGACCAGCGCCACGAGTTCCTTGCGCATGCGCGGCTCCCAGAACCGCCGCAGGTGCCCCGCGAACCCGTCCAGCGCGGCCGCACGATCGGGATCCGCGTCGAAGAACGCCGCGATCTCGTTCGCCATCTTGGTCAGCTTCTCGAGGTTCATTCGGCCGCCTCACCCGAGGGGCGCGGGCCGCCGGGCAGCAGGTCGGCCTGCGCGTGGGCGGTCGCGTCGAACTCGCGCTGCCACACCGAGCGCTCGGTGGTGCGACGCACCTGCACCGCGGTGACCTTGTACTCGGGGCAGTTCGTCGCCCAGTCGGAGTTCTCGGTGGTGACGACGTTCGCGCCCGACTCGGGGTGGTGGAACGTGGTGTACACGACGCCCGGCTGCACGCGCTCGGTGATCTCGGCCCGCAGCACGGTTTCGCCCGCGCGGCTGGTCACCGCGACCAGATCGCCGTCGGCGACGCCGCGGAACTCGGCGTCATGGGGGTGGATCTCGAGCACGTCCTCGGGGTGCCAGGTGACGTTCGCGGTGCGCCGCGTCTGCGCGCCGACGTTGTACTGCGAGAGGATGCGTCCCGTGGTCAAGATGAGCGGGTAGTCGCGGTTGGTCCGCTCGGTCGTCGGCACGTAGCGCGTGATCACGAAGCGTCCCTTGCCCCGCACGAACTGCTCGGCGTGCATCACCGGCGTGCCCTCCGGCGCGGCGTCGTTGCACGGCCACTGGATGCTCCCGAGCCGCTCGAGCTTGTCGTAGCTGACGCCGTGGAAGGTCGGCGTGAGCGCGGCGATCTCGTCCATGATCTCGCTGGGGTGTGCGTACGGCATGTCGACGCCCATCGCCTGACCGAGCCGCACCGTGATCTCCCAGTCGGCCAGACCCGCCCGCGGCGGCATCACCTTGCGCACGCGGTTGATGCGGCGCTCGGCGTTGGTGAACGTACCGTCCTTCTCGAGGAAGGTCGCGCCGGGGAAGAACACGTGGGCGTACTTCGCGGTCTCGACCAAGAAGAGATCCTGGACGATCACGCACTCCATCGACGACAGCGCCCTCAGCACGTGATGGGTGTCGGGATCGGATTGCGCGATGTCCTCGCCCTGGACGTAGAGCCCCTTGAAGCTGCCGTCCAGCGCGGCATCGAACATGTTGGGGATCCGCAGGCCCGGCTCGGGTTGGATCTCGACGCCCCACGCGGCGCCGAACAGCGCGCGCACGGCCGGATCCGAGACGTGGCGATAGCCGGGCAGCTCGTGGGGGAACGAGCCCATGTCGCACGAACCCTGCACGTTGTTCTGCCCGCGCAGCGGGTTCACGCCGACGCCGGGCCGGCCGATGTTGCCGGTCGCCATCGCGAGGTTCGCGATGCCCATGACCATCGTCGAGCCCTGGCTGTGCTCGGTGACGCCGAGGCCGTAGTAGATGGCGCCGTTCTTCGCCTGGCCGTAGAGCCGGGCCGCGCCGCGGATCTGCGCCGCAGGCACGCCGGTGGTCGCCTCGAGCGCCTCGGGCGAGTTCTCGGGCAGCGCGATGAAGGCCTTCCACTTCTCGTACTCGACGAGATCGCAGCGCGCCCGGATGTACTCCTCGCGCAGCATGCCCTCGGTCACGATGACGTGGGCCAGGGCGTTGATCACCGCGACGTTGGTGCCCGGCACCAGCTGCAGGTGATACGCCGCCTCGACGTGGGGCTGGCGCACGAGATCGGTCTGACGCGGATCGATGACGACGAGCCCGGCCCCCTCGCGCAGGCGCTTCTTCATGCGCGAGGCGAACACCGGGTGGGCGTCGGTCGGGTTGGCGCCGATGACGACGATGACATCGGCGTGCTCCACCGAGTCGAAGTCCTGGGTGCCCGCCGACTCGCCCAGCGTGGTCTTGAGCCCGTAGCCGGTCGGCGAGTGGCAGACCCGCGCGCAGGTGTCGACGTTGTTGTTGCCGAACACCGCGCGCACCAGCTTCTGGACCAGGTAGGTCTCCTCGTTGGTGCAACGCGACGAGGTGATCGCGCCGATGGACGCCGCACCGTACGTGCCCTGGATCCGCCGCAGCTCCGAGGCCGTGTACGCGAAGGCCTCCTCCCACGAGACCTCGCGCCACGGGTCTGTGATCCGCGCGCGGATCATCGGCGTCGTGATGCGATCGGGGTGCGTCGCGTATCCCCAGGCGAAGCGGCCCTTCACGCACGAGTGGCCGTGGTTGGCGCCGCCCTGCTTGTCGGGGACCATGCGCACGACCTCGTTGCCCTTCATCTCGGCGCGGAACGAGCAACCGACGCCGCAGTACGCACAGGTCGTGGCGACCACGTGATCGGGCTGGCCGCGCTCCTCGATCGACTTCTCCATCAGCGTCGAGGTGGGACACGCCTGCACGCACGCGCCACACGACACGCACTCGGACGACAGGAAGTCGGTGCCGCCGGGCGAGATCTTGGAGTCGAAGCCGCGGCCGAGCACCGTCAGCGCGAAGGTGCCCTGGACCTCCTCGCACGCCCGCACGCACCGCGAGCACACGATGCACTTGGTCGCGTCGAAGCTGAAGTACGGGTTGCTCTCGTCCTTGGGCGCCTCGAGGTGGTTCTCGCCGGCGTAGCCGTAGCGGACCTCGCGGAGGCCGACGACGCCGGCCATCTCCTGCAGCTCGCAGTTGCCGTTGGCGGGGCAGGTGAGGCAGTCGAGCGGGTGGTCGGAGATGTACAGCTCCATCACCCCGCGGCGGAGCGTCGCGAGCTTGGGCGACTGCGTCGTGACCTTCATGCCCGGCTCGACCAGGGTGGTGCACGAGGCCGGGAAGCCGCGGCGGCCCTCGATCTGGACCAGGCAGAGGCGGCACGAGCCGAAGGCCTCGAGCGAGTCGGTCGCGCACAGCTTGGGCACGTTGACGCCGGCCTGCGTCGCGGCGCGCATGACCGAGGTGCCCTCGGGCACGTTCACGGTCACGCCGTCGATCGTGAGGCTGACGCGCTTGGTCGAGATGCGGATCGGCGTCCCGGGATCGCGCTCGTGGATCGAGTACATGTCAGTGGCCTCCGTGTGCGGCGGCGGTGATGCCGAAGTCGGCGGGGAAGTGTTCGAGCGCGCTGCGGACCGGGTACGGCGTCATGCCGCCCAGCGCGCACAGCGACGCGTGCTCCATCGTGTCGCAGAGGTCGCGCAGCACCGCGAGCTGCAGCCGCGGGCGATCCCCGGCGAGCAGCCGATCGATGACCTCGACGCCGCGCGTGGAACCGATGCGGCATGGTGTGCACTTGCCGCACGACTCGATCGCGCAGAACTCGAGGGCGTAGCGCGCCATCTTGGCCATGTCGACGGTGTCGTCGAACACCACGATGCCGCCGTGGCCGACGATCGCCCCCTTGGCCACGAACGCCTCGTAGTCCAGCGGCAGATCGAAGTCCGACGCCGGCACGAAGGCGCCCAGCGGCCCGCCGACCTGCACCGCGCGGATCGGTCGGCCGCTCGCCGAGCCGCCGCCGTACTCGTACAGCAGCTCGCGCAGCGTGACGCCGAAGGCGAGCTCGACCAGGCCACCGCGGGCGATGTTGCCGGCGAGCTGGAACGCCAGCGTGCCGCGCGAGCGCCCGGCCCCGAAGTCGCGGTAGTACGCCGCGCCGCGATCGAGGATGATCGGCACGGACGCCAGCGTGACGACGTTGTTGAGCGCGGTCGGCTTGCCGAACAGGCCAGCCACCGCCGGCACCGGCGGCCGATACCGCACGATGCCGCGCTTGCCCTCGAGGCTCTCGAGCAGCGCGGTCTCCTCGCCGCACACGTAGCTGCCGGCGCCGATGCGGACCTCGAGCTCGAAGCGACGGCCGCTGCCGAGCACGTCGGGCCCCAGCACCCCAGCGGCGCGCGCCGCCGCGATCGCCTGGTCGAGCGCGACCGCGGCATCGGGGTACTCGGAGCGCAGGTAGATGTAGCCCTGCGTCGCGCCGGTGGCGAGGCCGGCGATGATCATGCCCTCGACGAGCACGAGCGGATCGCCCTCCATCACCATGCGATCGGAGAAGGTGCCCGAGTCGCCCTCGTCGGCGTTGCACACCACGTATTTCTGGTCGGCCGCGGTGTCGAGCACCGTCTTCCACTTGATGCCGGTGGGGAACGCCGCGCCGCCGCGACCGCGCAGACCCGACGCCAGGATGGCCTCGACGATCTGCGCCGGCTCGAGCGCGAGCGCGGCCCGCAGGCCCCGCAGGCCGCCGTGGGCCTCGTAGTCGGCGAGGCTCACCGGATCGATGAGGCCCACCCGCGCGAACGTCAGCCGCTGCTGCTTCGCGAAGTAGGGGATCGACTCGGTCGCGCCGTGCCGCAGCGGGTGATCGCCGCCGGCGAGGAACCCCGCGGCGAACAGCGAGGGCACGTCGTCGACGCCGACCGGCCCATAGGCGATCCGACCGGCGTCGGTGGCGACCTCGATCAGTGGCTCGAGCCACAGCATGCCGCGCGAGCCGTTGCGGACGATGCGGAGCTCGACGCCGCGCGCCGCAGCGTGGGCGGCGAGCGCCTCGGCGACATCGTCCGCGCCGACCGATCTCGCCGACGCGTCGCGGGGGACGTACACGGTGGCGCTCATGCCGTCGGCTCCACCTTCGTCGCCGGCACGGCGAGCAAGCGATCGAGGCGCGCCGCGTCGAGCCGACCATGCAGGCGCCCATCGATCGTGCACGCCGGCGCGCACGCACAGTTGCCGAGGCAGTACACCGGCTCGAGCGTGACCGCGCCGTCGCTGCGCGTCTCGTGGAAGTCGACGCCGAGGGTCGCCCGCAGGTGGGCGGCCAGCGCGTCGGCGCCCATCGCCTGACAGGCCTCGGCGCGGCAGAGCTTCACGACGCAGCGGCCGGGCGGGGCGCTGCGGAAGTCGTGGTAGAACGAGATCACCCCGGCCACCTCGGCGCGCGAGAGGTTGAGCGCGTCGGCGACCGGCGGGACGACCTCCGTCGGGACCCAGCCCAGCTCGCGCTGGATCGCGTGCAGGATCGGGAGCAGCGCCCCGGGCAGGTGGGCACAGGCCGTCAGGGCGCGTTCGATCGCGCCGGCGAGGTCGGTGGACGATGGCGTGTCGCTCGGCGGATGCACGCGAGAGCTCGCTGCTCGGATCACGCGGCATCGTACCGCCAAAGCCCGCAGGCAAGCCAGTTGCGCGAGGGGACGACGGCTGCGACCGTGTCGGTCGCGAAAGGGGCACCGCTGGTCCGTACCGACTCCCGCCTGCGCGCGTTCGTTCGGCTGACGTGGCGATCCGCACTCGTCCTCGCGCTCGCAGCGGCCTTCGGTGTGTGGCTGATGCGCTGCGGCACGCCGTCGCGCACGCCGAAGGAGGAGGGCACGTTGCCCCGAGCGAGCGACGCGCGGCCCGGCGCGCCCCCGTGGGCCCCGCGCGCCGCGGTCGAGCCCGCCCCGGGCTGCACGGCCCAGGCGCGCCGCTCGTGCATCGAGGGCGACGTGTGGTGGATCGACAGCTGCGGCGTCGCGAACGGCGTCGCCGAGGAATGCGGGGCGCAGCGCTGCGTGCGGGACGCGTGCGAGATCGAGACGCCCAGCGACTGTGGAGACGTCTCCGAGCGCGGCCGCTGCCAGCGTGACCTCGCGCAGATCTGCCAGCACGGCCGGCGCTTCGAGGTCGACTGCCACGCGCTCGGCCAGCGCTGCGCGATGGCCAGCGATGGACCGGTGTGTCGCGAGGTCACCGCGGACGACTGCCGTGAGGATGCGCCCGCGCGCTGCGACGGCTCGACCCTTCGGCAGTGCCGCGAGGGCCGCTGGGTCGGCTTCGACTGCGAGGCGACCGGGGGCGTCTGCGTCCCTGGCGGCGGCCGCACCGCCGCGCGCTGTGTGTTCGCGCTACCGGTCCTCGACGCCGACTGCGGCGCCTGCGGCTGCCCGCCCGAGGCGGCCGCGGAGGTGTGCGACGGCGTCGACAACGACCAGGATGCGGCGATCGACGAGGACGCGCCGTGCGGCCCCGTGCCGATCATCGCGTTCGTCATCGAGGGCGACGGCGACGATCTCACCGACGACGACATCGCAGCCGCGATCGACGAGACCAACGCGGCGTTCACCCGCGACGACGGTTTCGGTCTCGCGTTCGAGCTGCGGAGCATCGAGCGGATCGATGAGCCCGCGTGGCGCGAGCTCGACTCGAACGACCTCGAGGTCCTCCTGCGCACCGATCGGCTGCGCGTCCCCTCGGAGGACTTCTACATCCCCGTGGTGTTCACCGAGACCGTGCTGGCGGCCTCGGTGCCGCGGCCTGGGCTGTCGACAGTACCCAACGGCATGTGCGGCCACACGCGCCGCATCTGGGACCGTCAGCCCCCGGTCGGGCTCGTGGCCGTCGCGGAGCAACGCTGGCCCACGACGCTCGCGCACGAGCTCGGGCACTTCCTCGGCCTGTGCCACACCCACGAGGCGCCGCCGCCGATCGAGCAGGTCCAGGCCGGGACCGAGTCCCTCGCCGACGCGCCCTCGTGCGCGGCCGAGTGCGAGGCCGGCCCCGATGGCGTCTGCGATACGCCGGTCGATCCGGGCCCGGCCGAGTGCAGCGTCGACCCCGAGTGCCTGGTCCACTGCACCACCGGAGACCGGCCCGATCCGGGCAACATGATGGCGTACTACCCCGAGTGCCGGGTGTCGTTCACCGAGGAGCAGGCCAAGCTGATGCGCGAGGTCCTCGCGCTGCGACGCGGCTGGCACCCGTGCACGGCGGGCGAGTGCACCTGCGAACCGACCGCGGCGACGTGCCCGACCCAGATGACGTGCCGCCCCTTCGCCGAGGCGGGCGGCACTGCGTGGCGCTGCGATCTCGACGGCCCGGCCGTCCCGGGCGGTCGCTGCGAGGGCGGCAGCGAGTGTGGAGGCGGATCGATCTGCGTGCACACGCCCGAAGGCGAGGGCCACTGCGCGCGGACGTGCGATGCGTCCGCGCCGCGGACGGGCTGCTCGTGTCGCGCGATCACGACCCCCGAGGTGGCCGTGTGCGCCGAGGATCTGCAGCGCGGCCCCTGACTCCGGTGCGGTGACGCGTCCCGATCGGTCCCCAAAGCGCGCCGTGGACGCGGTGCATCACAGACGACGGGGTGCGATCGCTGCTACGTACTCCAGCGTGGGCCCCCACCTGCGCGCCTACCTCGATCGCCTCCCCGCGGGGCTCGACAGCTACCCCGAGTGCCGGGCGAAGGCGTCGTTGTATCGCGGCATGATCGACGGACTCGGCGTCGACCCAGCCGGCCTCGCGCCCGAGCTCGTCGATCTGCTCGAGCAGCCGCGACCCGTCACCGACTGGATCCCCGAGGTCTACAGCCACGCGATCCTGCTCGCGCAATACGACCAGCACTTCGACGACGTCGACGTGTTCGCTGCGCACTGCTACGCGTACCAACACCGGATGTGGTCGAGCAAGCTGTACGCGTTCATGATGCGCTTCGTCAGCCCGCCGCGCCTGATCGCCAGCACCTCGCAGCGGTGGGCGCAGTTCCACCGCGGTAGTACGCTGCAGGCGACGCGCACGGGGGACGACAGCGCGGAGGTCGTGCTCGAGACACCGCCCTGGATCTACGACGAGGTCTCGCTCCGCGCCTTGAGCGAGGGCATGCGCGCGGTCCTCGATCGCAGCGCGATCCCGACGACGCTCACCTTCCTCTCGCAGGAGCCGAGCATCGCCCGCTGGTCGGTCCGCTGGCGGTGATCGAGGCAGCACCGCAACAACGTCCGTGATCGGCCGACGGTCGGGAACGCGATGCCGTCGACGACGCATGAGCTGTTGGTGCAGATCCTCCGCGAACAGCCGAAGGTGATCCTCGAGCTCCTACGCGGCGTGCTCGGCGACGCCGCCGAGGCCCCGTATGAACTGCTCCCCATCCCCGCGACGCTCGCGGACCTCGAGCCCGCGGAGTTCCGCGCCGACCTCGTCCTGCGCGGCGGAGGCCCCGAAGGACAGAAGCCCGAGCGGGCCATGGTCGTCGAGGTCCAGCTTCACGTCGACGACGACAAGCGCTTCAGCTGGCCGTTCTACCTCGTGGGACTCCGCGTGCGCCTGCGATGTCCCGTAATGCTCGTCGTCCTGACGCTGGACGATACGGTGGCGAGGTGGGCCGCCCGCCCCATCGACCTCGATGGCCGGGCCTCGGCCGTGTTTCCCGTCGTGCTGGGGCCGACGGATGTCCCCGCGGTGACCGATGCCGCCATGGCTCGCGCGCTGCCCGAGCTCGCCGTCGTCTCCGTGCTCGCCCACGCCGATCGCCCCGACGCTGCGCTCGTCGGTCGGGCCCTGCTCGAGGCCTGTCGCGACCTCGACGATGCTCGCGCGCGCCTGTACACTGACGTGGTCTTCGCCTTCCTGAACGACGCCGCCCGACGTGCCATCGAGGCCGACATGCAAATCGACAACTACGAGTACCAGAGTGAGTTCGCCCGCCGCTTCCTCGCGCAGGGCCGCGAAGAAGGCCGCGAAGAAGGCCGTGAAGAAGGCCGCGAAGAGGGCCGACTCGAGGCCCTCGCGGCGGCGATCGTCGAGGTGCTCGCGGTGCGGGGCCTCGCGGTCGACGACGCCGCTCGCGGCCGGATCACCGCATGCCGCGACGCCACGCAGCTCCATGTCTGGCTCGCCGCCGCCGTGACCGCCGACACCGTCGAGCGGCTGCTCGGGTAGTCCTGGGGACTCGCTCACGCGACGGCGGCGCGACGGCGCGCGTCGGACTCGCGGGAGTCGAGCGCCTCCTCGAGGGCCCGGTCGCGCACCATCCGTCGACGCAGCACCAGGGGCGCGGCGTGGATGCGGAGCAGCGTCTCGTCGGCGCTCGAGCTCGTCACCTCGACCGCCAAGTCCACCCGGGTCGCGCCCTCGCCCAGGACGATCCGCAGCACCAGCAGCTGCTCGGGCACCAGGAACAGGCGCACGCCGCGGGCGGCGACCACGTGCAGCGCGTCCGGCCCGAGGTCGCGCAAGACGACGGGGACCTCGCGGCCCGCGACCAACAGCGACACCCGCGGCGTCCCCGACTCGGCGAGTTCTGCGGGGGGCAGGCAGCGGTGCAGCAGCTCGTCGACGGCAACGGTGACGGTCATGGAACCCCGGCGGCACGTTCATGGAA
>LNFB01000393.1 GCA_001464385.1 Deltaproteobacteria bacterium Ga0077550
ACGGCCCCGTGCATCAGCAGATCATCCCCCAGCCGCGCGTAGGTCGTCGGGATCACCGCCGGCCCGCGCTCGTCGGCCCACGCGACGTGGCACAGCAGGCCCTCGTCGAGGATCGGGTCGATGACGGCGCGGTCGTGGGAGCCGCGCTGGCTACGGCGGTGCAGCGCGCTGCGGGCGGTGCGGAGATCGGGGCTCGACATGGGCCGAGCATGGCGCCCGACTGGTCCATCGGGATGGTCCGGTTCGGAGAAATCCGATAGACCACTTCCATGCCGCGGACCGGGCCCACGATCGAGGTCGACCCCGACGAGACGCCGCGGTTCGCCGCGATCGCCCGGGCGATCATCCGCGAGATCCGGCGCGGTCGGCTGCGGCCCGGGGACCGTGTGCCGGGCACCCGCGAGCTGTCGCGGCAGCTCGGCGTCCATCGCAACACCGTGGTGGCGGCGTACCGCGATCTGCTCGCCGAGGGGTGGATCGCGACGGCGCCCGGCAAGGACACGACGGTCGCGACGCCGCTGCCGAGCGCGACGCGCCGGACGACGCGGCCCACCACCGCCGAGACCCTCGGCTTCACGGTGCCGCCGTCCGTCGCGTCGACCCGCGTCCCGGCCACCCGCGTCCCCGCGACCTACCAGCTCGACAGCGGGCTGCCCGATCCCCGCATGCTGCCCGCGGATCTGGTCGCGCGGGCGTTCCGTCGGGTGCTTCGGAACACGGCGCTGCTCGGCGACGGCGATCCGCAGGGCTACGCGCCGCTGCGGGCCGCGATCGCCTCCGCGGTGTCGGCCCAGCGGGCGGTGCCGTGCGCGGCGGACGACGTGCTCGTCACGCGCGGCAGCCAGCAGGCGATCGATCTGGTCGCGCGAGCGGTCGTGCGGCCGGGCGACGCGGTCGCCGTCGAGGCCCTGGGCTATCGGCCGGCGTGGGACGCGTTGCGGCTCGCCGGCGCCGAGCTCGTGCCGATCCCCGTCGACGCCGACGGCCTCGACACCACCGCGCTCACCCGCGTGCTCGAGCGCCGCCGCGTGCGGCTGGTCTACGTCACGCCGCACCATCAATACCCGACGCTCGCGACGCTCGCGGCCAGCCGCCGGCTCGCGCTGCTCGCCGCGTGTCGTCGGCACCGCGTCGCGATCCTCGAGGACGACTACGACCACGAGTTCCACTACGGCGCGCGGCCGGTCGCGCCGCTCCGGAGCCTCGACGCCCATGGCCTGGTCGTCTATGTCGGGACCCTGTCGAAGGTCCTCGCCCCAGGGCTGCGCACCGGGTGGGTCGTCGCGCCGCGTCCGCTCCTCGCGACCATGACCCGCATCCGTCGGGTCGCCGATCGCCAGGGCGACCTGCCGCTCGAGGCCGCGATCGCGGAGCTGTTCGACGACGACACCATCGGGCGACACATCCGTCGGATGCGGCGGATCCACCTCGAGCGGCGCGACGCGGCCGTCGAGGCGCTCGATCGCCACCTCGCGGGCAGCGTGTCCTTCGCGATCCCGCAGGGCGGCATGGCGCTGTGGCTGCAGGTCGACCCGTCGATCGATCCCGACGCGTGGGTCGCCGCGGCCGCGCGCCGCGGGGTCGCGATCGCGCCGGGCTCCGCGTTCGCCCTCGACGGCCGACCGCGCCCGAACCTGCGCCTGGGCTACTGCCGCCACGATCCGCGGGAACTCGACGCCGCGGTCGGTCGCCTGGCCGCCGCGCGACCCCGCCCCTAAAGACCCGCCAGGGAACCGGTGGTTCGGCCGGAAATTCGCGCGGCAGGGCCCACCCGTGCTCGAGTGCACCCCGGACGACCATGCCGATCCTCGAGTTTTCAGGCGTGACGATGAGCTACGGCAACGGCGCCGCCGGGAGCCGCGGACGCACCGCGGCGCTGAAGGACGTCTCGTTCGTCACCGACGAGGGATCGTTCGTGCTGCTCACGGGCCCCTCGGGCGCGGGCAAGAGCACGCTGCTCAAGCTGGTGCTCGCCAGCGAGCGCCCCGACGCCGGCACGATCCGCGTCGCCGATCGCGACATCCACCGCCTGCGCAAGTCGAGCATCCCGTACCTGCGTCGCAACGTCGGCGCGGTGTTCCAGGACTTCAAGCTGCTGCCCGACGCCTCGCCGCTCGAGAACGTCGCGCTGGCGCTGCAGGTGCTCGGGCTGCCGCCGGCCGAGGTCGATCTGCGGGCCCGCCGGGCGCTCACCGACGTCGAGCTCGATCCGAACACGCGGCGATCGTCGCGGTGCCTGTCCGGCGGCGAGCAGCAGCGCGTCGCCATCGCGAGGGCGCTCGCGGGCGATCCGGCGATCCTCCTCGCCGACGAGCCGACCGGCAACCTCGATCCCCGACTCTCGCGCGAGATCCTCGATCTGCTGCAGGCGGTCCGCGCCCGCGGCACGACGGTGGTGATCGCGACCCACGATCCCCTGGTGTTCGAGCACGTCGAGGCCTCGCAGATCCTCACGCTCGCGTACGGGCGCCTCGTCGCCGACACCGCCGCGGTGGCGCCGATGCCCGCCGACGCACCCGCGGGCATGCCGAGCGCCGTGTCGATCGCCGACACGATGTCCGGCGCGGGGCCGATCGGGGCGGTGGCCTGATGCGCGTGCTCCACTCGATGCGCTACGTCACCCAGCGGGGTGTCCGGGGCATGGCCCAGGCGCCGCTGGTGCAGCTGCTCGCGGTCGCCACGATCGCGGTGTGCATGCTGCTGCTCGGCTGCGTGCTGCTGGTCTGGCAGAACGCGCGCTCGATCGCCGATCGCTGGGGCGTCGACGTCCCGGTCACCGCGTACCTCGTCGACGACGTGCCCGCCGATCGCGTGGCCGCGCTGGTCGAGCGCATCGCGGCGCTGCCGCAGGTCGAGCGCGTCGACGTGATCACCCCCGAGCTGGCGATGACGCGATTGGTCGAGGGCCTCGGCGACGATCCGACCTTGGTGGCAGGGATCGATCCCTCGGTGCTACCGACCTCCCTCGAGGTGATGATGCCGCCCGCCGAGGCCGCCACCGCCGAGACCTTGGCCGCCGAGCTCGCCGCCGAGCCCGACGTCGAGGATGTCGTCGCCGCGGGCACGTGGGTCGCCCGCGCGCAGGCGCTGCTCGAGACCCTGCGCAGCATCGCGCTCGGGGCCGCCGCGCTGGTCGGCTTCGCGTGCCTCACGATCGTGTGGAGCACGATCCGCCTCGCCGTGTACGCCCGCCGCGCGGAGATCCAGATCCTGCGGCTGGTCGGTGGCACGCCGTCGTTCGTGCACGGGCCCTTCGTCGTCGAGGGCTTCGTCCAGGGCGCGCTCGGAGCCGGGCTCGCGGTGACGCTGCTGTACTTCGGCTTCGACGCGGTCGAGCCCCTGCTCGCCGACGCGTTCGCGCTGGCGTTCGCGGCCGGTGGCCTGCGCTTCCTCTCGCCGCTCGAGTGCGCCGCCGTCGTCGGCTTCGGCGCCGCGCTCGGGGTGCTCGGCAGCCGCGCCGCGGTCGCGCGCTACGTGGAGACCTGAGCCCGGCATGAGTCTGCGCCGCATCGTCTTCCGCACCGCGCTGGGCGTCGCCGTGCTCGCGGCCGCCGGCACCGCCGTCGCCGCGCCGCGCAAGGTCCGGGATCTCGGCACCGAGCTGGTCGATCGGCTCCAGCGCGAGCTCGGCCTCGTGCGCTCGTCGGCGGAGATCCACCGCGGGCTCGCGACCCTCGACCGCGAGCAGGCCAGCCTGCAGTACACCGCCGCACTGCTCGATCACGCCAGCGCCGAGAGCATGCGGCGCCTCGGCGCCTACGCCGAGGGCACCGACGGCCGCGAAGAACGGCTGCGGCTGCGGGGCCGTGCGCTGTACAAGCTCGCCCGCGGCGGCGCGGCGCGGCTGGCCTTCGGCGAGAGCCTCGGCGACGACGGCGAGGGCGCGACCGCCCTGCGCCTCGCACGGGCCCGGAGCCTGCGCGAGGTCGTGCGTCGCGACCTCGAGGATCTGTCGTCGCACCGCCGCGCCCGCTCGCGCGCCCGCAACGAGATGCTCGCGGCGACCCGCGAGATCCAGGCGCTCGCGACCGTCGCCCACGTGTTCACGATGCAGGGCGAGGTCCTGCAGGTGGCCGGCGCTGCGGTCGATCCCGCGGTCGGTCGCGCGGTGACCGAGCGCAAGCTGATGCTCCGCCGCAGCGGCAGCAAGATCCGTCGCAGCCAGCGCGAGCTCATCGCGTTGGTGAAGGCGAACTGGGACGAGCTCGAGACGCTGCGCGGGCTCGACGGGGCCGAGCGCCTGCACCGACCGGTGTCGGGGGCGGTCGCTGGTCGCTTCGGCGTCCACCGCGATCGCGTGCTCGACGTGCCCTCCGTCCGCAACGGCGTCGAGCTCGTGGCCACCCGCGACGAGCGCGTGGTCGCGATGGCGAC
>LNFB01000394.1 GCA_001464385.1 Deltaproteobacteria bacterium Ga0077550
GGCGCCGCGGTCGAGCCCGGCACCGAGCTCGGCCGCGCGGCGCCCAAGGCGATCGACGATGGCCTCGGGCCCACCGTCTACGTCGAGCTGCGCCACGGCGAGAAGCCCGTCGATCCCGAGCCGTACCTCGATCGCGCGCGCGTGCGGCCCAAGCCCGAGCGCGGCCAGAGACGACGCGGCGCGGCACCCCGAGCGCAGGACGACACCTCCGAAGATCTGGTGGTGTCCGCCGACGAGGCCGCGGACGCCCCCGCGAAGCCTGGGCCCGACGCCGAGCCGGCCGCGCCCGTCGATGGACCCGACGACGCCGCGGCGCCACGGTTCTCGCCCCTGCCGTGGTGAGCCGGCGGCTTGCGATGCCCCGGCCTTGGGGCCAGGCTTCTCACCGCATGATCGGCCGACTCCGGACCCTCGCCATCGCGTCGACGAGCCTCACCCTCGGCGTCGCGATCGGTGCCTCGCTGCGGCCCGCCGCCGCCGCCGAAGTCGCCGCTGCAGAGACCTCCGCGGCCGACGTCGGCGCGGTCGTCACCGCGGACGCGCGCACGCCGACGCCCGCGCCGAGCTCCCACTCGCGCTACCAGAAGCTCGACATGTTCGCCCGCGCGCTGTCGATCGTCGAGCAGCACTACGTGCGCCCGGTCGACGGCGACCAGCTCATGTACGCGGCGATCCGCGGCCTGGTCAGCGAGCTCGATCCCCACTCGAACTTCCTGGTGCCCGCCGAGGCCCGGCTGCTGCGCGAGGACATCGAGGGCGTCTTCGGTGGCGTCGGCATGGTGGTCGTGCTCGGGCGCGACGCCGACGGCACCCGCTACCTCGACGTGCGCGACGTGATCCCCGACAGCCCCGCCGACGACGCCGACATCGTGACCGGCAACCGCGTCACGCGGGTCGACGGCAAGTCGATCGCGCAGTTCCCCGACCTGCAGCGCGCGATCACGATGATCCGCGGCGAGCCCGGCACGACGATCCGCGTCACCGTCGAGGATCCGGTGCGCGGCGTGTCGCGCACGGTCGCGCTGACCCGCGAGGTGATCGATCCGCCCGCGGTCGAGATCCGCATGCTCGGCGAGGGCCTCGTGTCGCTGCGCCTGCGCGAGTTCTCGGAGGACGCGGCCCGCGAGCTCCGCGACGCGATCGCGAAGGTCCGCCGCGAGCTCGCGGACACCAAGGTCGCCGCGGGCGCGCCCAAGCCCGCGCTGCGCGGCATCGTGTTCGACCTGCGCGACAACGGCGGCGGACTGCTCGACGAGGCGATCGAGATCGTCGATCTCTTTGTGGAGGAGGGCGTGATCGTGCGGACCCGCGGCCGCCGCGGCGCCGTCATCGACGAGGCCCGCGCGCGTCGACCGGGCACCGAGGCCGACGTGCCGCTGGTCGTGCTCGTCAACAAGGGCTCCGCGTCGGCGTCGGAGATCGTCGCGGGCGCGCTGCAGGATCACGCCCGCGCGCTCATCGTCGGCGAGCGCACCTACGGCAAGGGCTCGGTGCAGGCGCCGTTCGAGCTCGAGGACGGCAGCCTGCTCAAGCTGACGACGTCGCTCTACTACACGCCCGACGATCGACTCATCCAGGCCAGCGGCATCACGCCCGATGTCTACGTCGGGGTCGCGCCGCCCGGCGCGGCGCCGGTGCTCGACTCGCGGCCCGAGATCTCGCCCGAGCGCGACGCACCGCGGCACCTGCGGCCCGAGGACTTCGGCAAGCGGATGCCGTCGACGATCGACGAGAGCCCGGCCGTGCGCGCGGCGGCGGACGACGTCCAGCTGCGGACGGCCGTGCAACACCTGGTGGCGTGGGATCGCGTGCGCCCACCGCGGCGACGACGGGGATGACGACGGGCGACGACGACGGCGACCGCGACGGGAGCACCACACCGACCGCGCCGCGGCCGTGGGGACTGGTGGTGTGGACCGCGATCGCGTGCCTGGGCTTCGCCGTCGCCGCGCCGCCGCCCGAGCCGCCGGCGATGACGCAGGAGGAGATCGCGGCGATCCAGCGCGGCCTCGATCGCATCGTCGAGTCCACGCGATCGTGGCAGGTCGAGCGCGGCGATCTGGGCCTGCCATGGGCGCGGGCCGACGGCCACCTGGCCATCGTGATCGACGACGTCGGCCGCGAGCTGCACCTCTTCGAGCAGCTGCTCGATCTGCGCTTCGCCCTCAGCTTCAGCGTCCTGCCCGGCTCGGTCTACGCGGCGGGGGTCCAGCTGCGGCTGGTGGCCGACCGGCGGCGCCCGCGGGAGATCCTCCTGCACCTGCCGATGGAGCCGCAGGACACAGCGCAGATGCACGCCGGCGACGAGGCGACGGAGGCGTTCCTGCGCCACGACGATCCTCCGGACGTCCTGCGGGCCAAGCTCGAAGCCGCCCTGGAGCGGGTGCCGATGGCCGTGGGCACCAACAATCACATGGGCTCGCGGCTCACCCCCGACTGCGCGGCGATGGCCGCGATCATGCCGGTGGTGCGGGAGCGCGGCCTGTTCTTCCTCGACTCGCGGACGATCGCCACGAGCTGTGCCCAACGCGCGGCCGACGAGGCCGGTGTACCGAACCTCGCCCGGCAGGTGTTCCTCGACGACGATCCCGCGCCGGAGGCGATCGCGGCGCAGCTCGAGCGCGCCGCGACGCTCGCGCGCAGCGGGCCGGTCGTCGCCATCGGACACCCCTCGCCGGCGATGGTCGACGTGCTCCGCCGACGCCTGCCGGAGCTCCATGCCGCGGGGATCGGCGTCTATCCCGTGTCGACCCTCCTGGGTCGCGGCGCTCCCGGGGGCGGCGGCGCGGCGACCGGGTCCGGTGACCCCGAGGCCGCGCGGTAGCAAGGTCGTGCCGCCGCCCTTGACAGTGTTTCGGCCCGGTTCCTAACCTCAAGGTCTTGATGTCCCTACGCCTCATCATCGAGGACGACGAGGGCAGCACGACCATCGTGCCCCTGGGGAGAGACGCGATCACGATCGGCCGCCAGCAGGGCAACACGATCCAGCTGACCGAGAAGAACGTCTCGCGTCGGCACGCGCAGCTCCTGCCCGAGGGGCAGACGTGGGTGCTCGAGGATCTCGGCAGCTACAACGGCGTCAAGGTGAACGGTCGCCCTGCGAGCGGTCGCGTCGTGCTGCAGGAGGGCGACGTCGTCCAGATCGGCGACTACCACCTCGCGCTCACCGAGGACGTCGATCGCCGCACGCTCAACTACGATCGCGGACGCTCCGCCGCCAACGACGGCGTCGAGCCGATGCTCGCCAGCTCGAGCACCAACCTGCCCAAGCTCTCGCCCGAGGGGCTCGCCGCGCTGTCGTCGGGGCAGCACCCCGCGCAGCTCGCCGCCCCGATGCCGCCGTCGTTCGTCGACTCCGGGCAGATGCCGATGGTCGCGCGCTCGCAGGCCGCCGCCGACGAGCAGCCCCGCAAGGTCGGCCTGATGGTGGTCGGTCTGCTGCTCATCGGCGGCGTCGCCCTCGGCGGGTTCTGGTGGGCGAGTCGCCAGCCCGACGGCGGCGACAAGACGCCGTCGGCCACCGCGAAGGCCGACACCGCGCCGGCCAAGGTCGACGACGCGTCGAAGTCCGCGCCGCCGAAGCTCGACCCGGTGCCACCGAAGGTCGACCCGGTGCCGCCGAAGCTCGACCCGGTGCCGACGCCGGTGCCGACCGTCGATCCGACCGGCGATGATCCCGAGCCGACGGTCGATCCGACGCCGCCAGACCCGACGCCGCCGGATCCGACGCCCGACGCGACGCCGGACCTGCCCGACAAGCCCCTGCCGCCCAAGCCGGCGACGCCCAAGCCCGCGACGCCCAAGCCGCCCAAGCCGCCGACGCCGCCCAAGCCGGATCCCGAGAGCTCGGTCGACGCCGACGCGCTGCTCGCCGACGCGCGCAAGCAGCTGTTCAAGAACCCCGCGGCGGCCTACGACCTCGCGTCG
The DNA here is from genome assembly GCA_001464385.1 of Deltaproteobacteria bacterium Ga0077550. Lineage (GTDB taxonomy): Bacteria > Myxococcota_A > Polyangia > Nannocystales > Nannocystaceae > Xiheibacterium > Xiheibacterium aquaticum. The sequence continues at coordinate 3,928 of LNFB01000394.1, forward strand.
AAGTCCTACGCCGCGAAGAAGTCGGCCGGTGCAGCGGGGCTCATCGCGACCGCGGCGTGCCGCATGAAGGACGCCGGGAAGGCGCGCAAGGCCGCGGCGCGGCTCAAGGGCTCGGCCCACGCCGACGCGGTGCAGGCCTGCGCCGACAACGGCATCACGATCGACTGAGGTCGCGATCGCGGCCGAGGTCGAGATCGCCGAGCGCGATGTGGGCCGCGTTGTGGCCACACATCCCGTGCACGCCCGCGCCCGGGTGCGCGTAGCTCGAGCACAGGTACAGCCCGTCGACCGGCGTGCGGTAGCGGAAGTACGGGAACATCGGGCGGAACAGCAGCTGGCGGTGCCACGCGTTGCTGCCACCCCCGAGGTCGCCGCCCACGAGGTTCGCGTCCATGCGCTCGAGGTCGGGCGGCGCGACCACGCGGCGCGCCCGGATGATGCTGCGGAAGCCGGGCGCGAGGGCCTCGATGCGCGCGTCGATGCGATCGGCCATCGCCTCGGCGTGCGCCGCCCAGCCGCCCTCGGGGTGCGGGGGCACGCGCGAGTAGGCCCACAGCGTGTGGCCGCCCGCGGGCGCGCGCGTCGGATCCCACAGGCTCTGCTGGCCGATCACGAGGTACGGGTTGTCGGGCAGAGCGCCGCCGCGGACCTGCCGGGTGAAGCGCGAGAGATCGTCGAGGCTGTCGCCGGCGTGGACGACCGCGGCGCCGCGCGCCTGCTCGCACGACCACGGCACCGGGGCCGACAAGGCCCAGTCGACCTTGAAGGTGCCCCAGCCCTGGGGATAGCGCTGCATGAACTCGACGACGCGACCGGGCACGTACTCGCGCTCGACCAGATCGAGCAGCAGCCGCGGCGCGGAGGTGTCGGCGAGGATCGTCCGGGCCTCGATCTCGATGCCGTCGTCGAGGCGCACCGCGGCCGCCCGATCGTTGCGGACGATCACGCGATCGACCCGCGCGCCGAGCATCACGCGGCCGCCGTGGTGGCCGAGGAAGCGGACCATCGCGTCGGTGATCGACTGCGCGCCGCCCTCGGGCACGACGTAGCCGCCGGTGGTCGCGGTCATGCCGAGCATGAAGCCGAGCGCGGCGCCGAACATGTCGTCGGGGCCGACGTCGACGTGCAGCGCGAGGCCGGGCAGCACGCGACGGGCGGCCTCGGACTCGAACCACCGCCGCGCGAGCGCTCCGCCGCGCGACAGGAACACCGCGGCGAGCTTCGCCAGATCCCACGGCATCACGCGCAGCGCGGGGGCGAGGTTGGGGAACGTCCCCATCAGCAGGCCGATGATCTGCGGCTCGATGCTCGCGTACCAGGTCGCGACCTGCCGCCACCTGTCGCCGTCGGCCGCGGTGCCGAAGTGCTTCGCCGACACGTCGTGATCGCGCGAGATGGCCGCGTAGCTCCCGTCGGGGGCCGGGTGACAGCTCTCGATCGGCGCGCCGCGCCAGACCAACCCGAAGTCGCCGAGCTGCAGATCGACGAACGCGGGGCTGAGCGACGCCCAGGGGAAGAACGCCGCGCCGACGTCGTGCACGTAACCCGGCAGCGTCGCGGCCTCGGAGCCGACGGCGCCGCCGGGCCGCTCCGGGTTCGCCTCGAGGACCAGCACGCGCAGTCCCGCGCGGGCGAGCACACAGGCGGCCACGAGGCCGTTCGGGCCGGAGCCGATGACGATGGCGTCGGGTGCCACGGGGCGGACGCTACCCCAACCGACCGGGCGGCGATACGCGGAGGTTGCCGCGTTGGTATCCGCGGATGCCCGCACGTCTAGGGAGGCGGGCGCCGCCTCCGCCAGGTCGGTGGGCTCGCCGACGTGATCGCTCGAATCGACGCACTCTCGCGGTCTGGCGACGCGATCGTCTGCGCGGGCGTACTCGACTGCGCGATACTTCGGGATCATGCAGGTCCAGCGAGGGGAGCGTCGCGTGCCGACGGCACGGCGACGGTGGGTTTCGGCGGTGTGGGGCGTGACGCTGCTCGCGTTCGGCTGCGCCGACGAGACGCCGCCCGAGGAGGTCGGTGACGGCAGCTCGGGCATCACCGTGACGCCGACCGAGGCCGGCGACGACGGCATGAAGTTCGACGTCGGGGGCGGCGCGGAGACCGGCACGGGCGCCGACGATGGATCCAGCGCGGTGGGCTGCCGCCTCGTCGATGCGATCATCGCGGTCGACAACTCGAGCAGCATGACGGAGGAGATCGAGGCGCTCGCGGGTCCGGTGTTCGACTCGTTCCCGCAGACGCTGCTCGACGTGAACAACGGCCTCGACGACTTCCAGCTCGGGGTCATCGACGCGTGCAACAACCCGCCGTACCTGCACGACACCGGCGCGGGCGGGGCGTGCGACTACTCCACGGGCAAGAACTTCATGGTGTCGTCGTCGGCGGCGCTGATCGACGAGTACCAGTGCGCGACGGCCTTCACGACCGCGGGCTTCCAAGGTCAAGAGGACGACTGCTCGGGCGACAACGACGACGAGCAGCCGGCGAACACGGCGGCCGACGCGGTCAACCCCCCGGCGGTGTCCGATCAGAACGCAGGCTTCGTCCGCGACGACGCGGTGCTGTTCGTGGTGGCGATCACCGACGAGGACGAGCAGCCGACGCCGCCGCGCACGGCCCAGGAGATCGTCGACGAGATCGTCGCGGCCAAGGGCGACATCGCCAACGTGGTATTCCTCGGCATCGGCGGCGACAGCTCGTGCAACGGGCCCTATGGCAGCGCGGACGAGGCGGTGCTGCTGCGCGAGGTCGCGGGGATCTTCGCCGCGGCCAATCGCGGGCTGTTCTGGGACCTGTGCCAGGGCGACCTCGAGGCCGCGTTCCAGGCCGCGCTGCAGATCGTCGACTCGGCGTGCATGGACTTCACGCCGGTCGGCTGAGCGATTCCGCCACGGCGGCCGCCCGCGACGATTCCCGTGAAGCGCGGGGCCTCGGCGCGCATCGAGGGGGGATGCGTCCTCGATTGCCCCTGCTCTGCCTCACCGTCGCCGCCTGCTCGGACCCCGTCGCCGACGTCGGCGGGCTCTCCGAGGGCGACGGCACGACCGCGGTCCCCGGCACCGACGACTCGGGCACGACCGCCGCATCGACGGGGACCAGCACGACCGGGGTCGGCGAGACCGCGGCGGTGGATTCGAGCTCGTCGGGTGTGGCCGAGGAATCCGATACCGGGCCGGGACTCGTCCTCGACGTCGGCTCGGGGGAGAGCGGCGGGGTCACCGACGACTGCGACGAGGACGCGCCGGCGCTGATCCACGTGCTCACCGTCGGCGACGAGATCTGGAGCTTCGACCCGATCGCGATCGAGTACACGTTCGTCACCGCGGTGGACTGTCCGCAGATCGAGGGCTACCCGATCGGGTTCGTGATCGATCGGAGCAACCTCGTCACCGTCCTCAGCGCCGAGCCGTTCGTGCCCGACTTCGACAACTACCCGCCGATGAAGCTGACGCAGTTCCGCCCCGGGGATCTCGACTGCGAGGAGGTGTTCTACGGCGCGATCGAGGAGAACGGGACCAGCCTCGATTGCGCCGATCTGTCGCTGGTGTCGATGATCGACGACCCCGATCACGAGCGGCTGTTCGCGCACAGCTGCACGGGCGGCGGCTTCGTGATCGGCGACGGCTTCCCGCTGGGCTCGCTGTTCCGGCTCGATCCGCAGGACGCCGAGCCCGATTTCGCCCTGGCCGGCACCAACGACTACAGCTCCGTGCCCCTGGCGGGGACGGGCGACGGGCGGCTGTTCGGCGCGTCGGGCAGTCAGGACATCCCGGGCTCGACGCGGATCCTCGAGTTCGATCAGGACACGGGGGCGATCCTCGCGACGACGCCGGTGCCCGAGATCAGCCTCGGCGACTTCGGGGCGTACTTCGCGTTGGCGTTCTACGGCGGCGACCTCTACACGTTCGGGCTGTCGGCCGAGCTCGGCACCGTCGTCACGCGCTACGACTGGGACGACGACGACGGCAACGGCGAGTTCGAGGTGACCGAGCTGCCCGAGGCCGGCGTGCTGCCGTTCGCCGGGGGCATCCTCGCGGCGGCCTCGCCGACGTGCATCCCGCTGACACCGGCGGGGTGACGGCGCACGACCGTGTAGACTCCGCGGCGCCGATGCCCCGTCGCCGCGCCGCAACGAACCTCTCCACGTGTCTGTGCCTCGTCATCGCGTGCCACCGCGGCGCGGGATCGGGGGCGCCACCCGATGCGGCGGCGTCGGTGCGGGCGGAGCTCGACGCCGCGGTCGAGGCAGCGGCGACCGGTGTCACCGATCCCACGCTCGCGGCGATCCTCCGCGATCACTGGGCGTGGGCGTTGGCGGAGGATCCGATCCTCGCGACGCGCCTGGGCGTGCACGCGTTCGACGATCGGATCGGCGACCCCAGCGACGCTGCGCGCGCGAGGTCCCGCGCCGCGCGGGATGCCCTGGCGACGCGGCTTGCGGCGCTGGGCGACCTGTCGCCCGAGGACGCGCTGAACCGCGACCTGCTCCTGGGCGAGCTGCGGGCGCAGGCCGCGACCGACGTGTGTCGCTTCGATCGCTGGCGGACCTCGGCGAACGACAACCCGCTCGCGCGCTGGGGCGACCTCCCGCACTTCCATCCGTTGCGGACGCGCGCCGACCTCGAGCACCTCGCGGCGCGCTACGAGGCGATGGGGCCGGCCGTCGACGTCGAGATCGCGCTGCTCCGCGAGGGGAAGGCCTCGGGCCTGGTCGCCGACGCGGAGTCGATCCGCAGGGTGGTCGCGATGATCGACGGTCAGCTCGCGACGCCGCTCGCGTCGTGGAGCCTGATCGAGCCGCTGACCCAGCCGGGCGTGCCCGAGGATCTGCGCCCGCGCCTGCGCGCCGCGATCGAGGACGGCTTCGCGCCGGCGCTGCGCCGCTATCGCGATCTCCTGGCCGACGAGCTGTTACCGGCGGCGCGACCCGACGGCAAGGGCGGTGTCGGGGCGCTGCCGCTCGGCGCTGCGTGCTACGACGCGCTCATCGTGCAGCACACCACGCTCCCGATGCCGGCGCAGGAGGTCCACGAGCTCGGGCTCGCCGAGATCGCGCGGATCGACGGCGAGCTCGCGGCGCTCGGCAAGACGGCCCTGGGCGCGGCCGATCTCGCCGCGACGCTCGCGGCCCTGCGCGGCGATCCGGCGCTGTTCTTCGCGACGCCGCAGGAGGTCGAGGGCGCGGCGACCGAGGCGCTCGCGCGGGCCAAGGCCGCGATGCCGCGGTACTTCGGCCGGCTGCCGAAGGCCGATTGCGTGGTCCAGCGCGTGCCGGCGTACAAGGCCCCGTACACGACGCTCGGCTACTACGAGCCCGCGCACGCCGACGGCAGCAAGCCCGGCGAGTACTTCATCAACGTGCTCGATCCGCACACGCGGCCGCGCTACGAGGCGCGGGTGCTCGCGGTGCACGAGTCGATCCCCGGGCATCACCTGCAGATCGCGATCGGCCAGGAGCAGGACGCGCTGCCGACCTTCCGCCGCCACGCCGGTTACAGCGCGTTCGTCGAGGGCTGGGCGCTGTACACCGAGCGCCTCGCCGACGAGATGGGGCTGTACGAGACCGACCTCGATCGGCTCGGCATGCTGAGCTTCGACGCGTGGCGGGCCGCGCGATTGGTCGTGGACACGGGGATCCATACGAAGGGCTGGACCCGCGCGCAGGCCGAGGCGTTCATGCTCGAGCACACGGCGCTCGCGCCCAACAACATCTCGAACGAGGTCGACCGCTACGTCGGCTGGCCGGGCCAGGCGCTCGCGTACAAGATCGGGCAGCGGGAGATCCTGGCGCTGCGGCGGGTGGCGGAGCAGGCGTTGGGCGAGCGGTTCGAGATCGCGGCGTTCCACGACGTGGTGCTCGGGGCCGGAGCGGTGACGCTGCCGGTGCTGCGGGCGCGGGTGGAGGCGTACGCGGGGTCCGGGGCGATCGACCACGCGCGGATCTTCGTGGCGCAGCTCGACGCGACCGGCGGCCGCATCGAGCTCGGGGTCGATCTGCCCGACGCGACCCGCGAGTCGATTCTCGCCGGTGGCGACTTCGACGGCACGACGCGGCGATTCGATCCGGTCTCGGCCGGCGTCTCGGTGCCGTTCCGCGAGGGGGACGCGGTCGCGCTGGTCACCGCCGCGGGCACGATCCACGCGCGGATCTCCGGGCTCGGGCTGTACACCGACGGCACCGGCGATCGGCTCTTCGGCGTCGTCGCGGTGCCGGCGGGGTCGGGGGCGACCGGGGACGCGCTCGCGGTGTTCGGGCCGCCGCCGGTCGCCGGAGCGACGCTGCGCAGCCCGAGCGCGGCGCCGGCGGGTCCGCGCGTCGCCGCGGCGCTCGACGACGGGCGCGCGGCGCTGCCGGCCCTCGTCGCCGACTTCTCGGACGACGAGTACAGCAAGCGCGAGTTGAAGCGGATCTTCGCCAAGCTCCGCGTGGGACCGGAGTGCGCGAAGAGCTTCGCGCCCGCGCTCGCCCGCGGTCTCGAGCAGCTCGTGGTGGTGAACTGCGCAACGCAGGAGATCGCGCCCGATCCGGCGCTGTCGGGGATCGTCGCGGTCGGCGACGCGCCCCAGGAGCTCGCGCCGTGGAGCCTGTCGCGGTGGACGATCACGCTGCGCGCGGTCGTGGACCTCGACGGTGACGGGATCGACGAGCTGTGGATCGACGAGTCTGGCCACGAGTGGTCGGAGTCCACGCTCTGGCACGTCGAGGACGGGCGCTACGTCGCGGAGGAGCTCGACGCGGCGTCGCTGTGATGGGCGCGCTCGAGACACGATTCGCGGTGGGGGGGGAAACCCTCGACGCTGGTCGACGCGGTAACCCGACGCTCGCGCCCCGCGTCTGTGGACGCATCATGTCGATGAAGGGCCGTCTCCTTCGCCTGCTCGGCGGGCTGCTGCGCGAGGCCGAGGTCGTCGAGGTGTCGACGCCGGGCCCGTCGTTCCGCCTGCTGCAGCTGCGCGTCGCCGGCGGAGGTGACGTGGCGTGGAGGCCGGGCGACAAGGTGCAGGTGCTCTTGCCGAGCGACGACGTGCGCACGTACACGCCGCTTTGGTGGGGAGCCGACGGCGTGACCGAGTTGCTGGTCTACACCCACGGCGACACGCCGGCCTCACGGTGGGTGCGCGAGGTCGAGGTCGCGGCACGACTGCGCTTCGTCGGCCCGCAGCGATCCCTCACGATGCCGCCCGGGCCGATCGTGCTGATCGGGGACGAGACCTCGGTCGCGGTCGCGGCCAGCTACGCCCGCGCGCGGCCCGGCCAGGTGCGCGCGTGGCTCGAGGTGGGGGAGGGCGTCGCGGTCGACGGCGCCCTCGCGGCGGCCGGACTCGGCGGCGCCCACGTCGTGGTGCGCCCGCCCGGGACCCCGCGGGGAGAGGCCCTCGCCCGCGCGTTGCCACGGCTCGAGGGCACGGTCGGCATCACCGGCGCGGCGGATCTCGTGCAGCGCGTGCGCGCTGGTCTGCGCCAGCGCGGCGTCGGTGGGATCAAGACGAAGGCGTATTGGATCGAGGGGCGCGTGGGGCTCGACTGATCGCGACGCGTCGACGTCGACGCAGCAACGGCAGCAGCAAGCCTCCCAACGCGAGCGCCGATCCTCCCCGGTCGCTCGCGCACCCGCAGCCGCCCGCGTCGTCGTCCTCACCGAACCCGTCCGGCAGCACCGCGCCACCCTCATCCGTCCCCGAGTCGTCCCCGTCGGTCGTCGCGACGCCGGGATCCGAGGCGCCCCCGGTGCCCGACGCGTCGCCCGTGCCGCTCGCCTCACCCGTCGTCGTGTCCCCGCCGCCGGTGGGATCCGTGCCGCCGGTCTCCCCCGCGCTCGGCACGAACGTCAGCCGCACCGCGTCGTAGGCCAGCCGACGGTCGAGCGCGACCGCTTCGCCGGTGTCGTCGTCGAGCTGGATGCGCTCGCCGTCCACCCCGGTGAACGCGAACACGCCGAGCTCCTGCCAGCCCTTGGCGACGGACTGATCGATCGGGAACGACTCGAGCGCGCCGTCGTGGTGCACCTGGTACACCGCGCCGGTCGCCGTCGCGTCGTCGTCGGGCACGAACACCTCGACGCGGTAATCGCCCGGGACCTCCACGCCGAAGCGCCACACGCCGAGGCTCGCCGGCTCGGCGGCGTCGGTGGCGAGCGTGCAGTAGTGGTGATCGTCGTCGCCCGACATCGCGCTCCACCACGCGGTGGTCTCGCGGACGAAGCAGCCCGGCTCGAGTTCGCTGATCGTCGTCTGGGTGCCGTCGAGCGCGAGCGTGCACGCCGGGCAGTTCGTGCTCTCGATCGACGCGCCCTCGGCCGGGTCGCCGTAGTCGGCGAAGCTCGCCGGCAACGACTGACAGTACGAGCTGCCGCACTGCTCCATCACCGCGAGGTGGAGGTGATCGCCGCAGACGTACCCGGTGAGCCCGACGCGGCCGATGAGCATCCCCGGCCGCACTGCGTCGCCGACGGCCAAGGGCGACGAGTTCGGCCCGAGGTGCATGTAGACGATCGCGGTGCCGTCGTCGTGATCGACCACGACGTAGTTCGCGTCGCCGCCGTACGACGCATCGCAGCCCCCGGTCGTGCTGTCCATGCGGATGTACGAGACCACGCCTTCGCTCGCGGCCCAGACCTCCTCGCCCTCGTTCACGTCGAAGTCCCACGCGTACAGGCTGGTGCCCGTGTGGCTGAAGCCGCCGTGCGCCTGCGTGCACGGCTTGGTGACGCCGCAGGTCCACGGCACCTGCAGCGGCGGCCCGGCGAGCAGGACGGAGGCGATGGTCCAGGTCAGCACGATGACCAGCGTAACGCGATGCCGAGGGCCGCACGCCGGCGTGCGTACGTAGAACCAACGACCGGGCGTGCTACGGCGCGACGAGGCCGGCCGCGATCAACTGCGCGCGCAGCTGGGCCGGATCCCCCGTCGGCATGCGGCAGCTCCCGCGCGTGCACAGGTAGGCCGTCGGCTTGCCGCCCTGCGCCCGCTTGCCCTTCAGCCCCGGCCACGCGTCGCTCCCCTTGCCCGCGACACCCTCGGCGCCGACGCGCGCGAGCACGAGCCGCGATCGATCCGCCGTCGCCGCGACGTCGAGCAGCGCGATCGTGGCGGCGTCGTCGGGGGCGCCCGCGATGACCAGCTCGTAGATCCCCGCCAGCGCCGCGTCGGTGGTCGCGAGCATCGTGCCCGACGACATCGGGGCCTCGCTGGCCGCGCGTTGCCACCGCGACAGCAGCGCGTCGCCGGCGTCCCACAGGCGATCGTCGCCGTACAACGCACCGAGCTCGAGCCACACCTGCGTCGTCACGGCGCCCGCGCTCGGCACCGCCTGGTCGTCCATGTCGAGGGTGGTGATCGGCGTGTCGCTCGGGCCCTCGCGCCCGCGTCGGATGCCGCCGCGCTCGGCGTCGAAGAACTCGTCGTACAGCACCACGGCGAGGACGTGGGCGCGCCGCAGCTGCGCGAGCTCGCCGGTGGCCCCGTGCAGGCGGAGCAGCGCGCGGGCCAATAGCGCGTAGTCGTCGGCGAAGGCGGGCCCGAGGTCGACCCACGCGCCCGACTCGGTGCGACGGGTGCCGCGGCGCAGCGTCTGGTCGCGCACTGCGTGCGCCTCGAGGAACGCCGCGGTGTCGTTCGCGACCTCGCGGTACCGCGGCACCCCGAGCACGCGCGCACCTTCGACCAGGGCCTCGATCGCCAGGGCGTTCCACGCCACGAGGATCTTGTCGTCCTTCGCCGGCGCGGGTCGTGACGCCCGCGCGCGCGCGAGCGTGGGCAGGGCCGCCTGCGCCCGCGCGAACGCGACGTCGTCGATCCCCGCGGCGCGTCGCAGCACGCTGCGCCCCCCGAGCTCCGGATCGCCCGGCGGCGCGACGTCGTACGCCGCCGCGACGTCGGCTGCGACCGCGGGCCCGAGGGCCGCGTCGAGCTCCGCGCGCGTCCACGTGTAGTAGGTGCCCTCGCCGTTGGCGTCGTCGGCGTCGAAGCCGACGATGAAGCCGCCGCCCTCGACCTGCCAGTTCGCGACGAGATCGTCGAGGATCCCGCGGGCGACCTCGGCGAACTCCGGCGCTGCGAGCCGCTGCGACGCCTCGAGGTAGAGCAGGGCGAGCAGCGCGTTGTCGTAGAGGGTCTTCTCGAAGTGGGGGATCCGCCACTGTGGATCGACGCAGTAGCGGTGGAAGCTGCCCGCGACCGCGTCGCGCAGGCCACCGTCGCGCATGCGCGTCAGGGTCGTGCGCACGTGCTCCCGCGCGTCTCGCCTGCCGTCGTCGTCGCCGCCGTCGCCGCGCGTCGACCAGCGCAACGCCGCGAGGAGCACCGGCACGTTGGGGAATTTCTGGCGGCTTCCGAACCCACCGCGGACCTCGTCGCGGTGCCGTGCGAGCCCCTGCATCGCGGTGTCGAGCTCTGCCTGGGTGGGCGCGTGGGCCGGGCCGGCGTCGCGCCGCCCGAGCGCCTCGAGGATCGCCTCGCCCCGCTTCGCGCTCGCGGGGCCGTCGGCGGCCCACTGCGCCTGCACCTGCTCGGCCAGCGCGAGGAAGCCCGGTCGCCGTCCGTCGGGCTCGCGGGGGAAGTACGTGCCGCCGACGATCGGCGCGCCGTCGGGCGTGAGGAACACGTTGAGCGGCCAGCCCGTGTCGCCGCCCAAGGCCGCCACCGCGGCGAGGTACAGCGCGTCGATGTCGGGCCGCTGCTCGCGGTCGACCTTGATCGCGACGAAGTGCGCGTTCAAGAAGTCCGCGACCGTGTCGTCGTCGAACGACTCGCGCTCCATCACGTGGCACCAATGACAGGTCGCGTAGCCGATGCTCACGAAGATCGGCTTGCCCTCGGCCTTCGCCCGCGCGAGCGCCTCGCTCGACCACGGGTACCAATCGATGGGGTTGTGCGCGTGCTGCAGGAGGTACGGGCTCGCCTCGCCGACGAGGTGGTTGCCCGCGGCCCGGATCTCCGCGGGGCTGCGCGTGGCGACGGTCGCGGGTGGGGTCGCCGCGGCCGGCTCGGGCGCCGGGGTCGACGCGATCGGCGGATCGCCGCAGGCCATCGCCAGCAGCGCCGCGACCGCAACTGCGGCACGGCGTGGGTGGGCAGGGCGGGGCAGGGCCGGCATCGACGGGCCGCAATGCTACGCGATCGCGGCCGCACGCGGCCAAATCGCGCACCCCTCAAGGATCCAGCGCTCCGCCGCCATAGACTCCCACACATGCCATTGCTGAACCTGTCGGCGGCGACGCTGCTGTCCCTGTGGCTCGCGGGTGAGTCCCTCGTGCCCGCGCCCCAGCAGCCGCTGCCGATCGTCGGGGGCACCGATGCGGGCGTGTGCCAGTTCCCGACGGTGGTCGCGATGCTCGTCGGCGGCTCGAACACGATCTGCACAGGCACGCTGATCCATCCGCAGGTGGTGATGACCGCCGCGCATTGCCTGCTGCCCGACTCGCCGATCGACGCGATCGCGTTCGGCGAGGCCGGGCCCGACGCCGGCGTGCCCGCGGGCATCCGCGACGTCGCGTTCTGCACCGCGCACCCCGACTACGCCGAGCTCGGCGCCCACGACGTCGCCTTCTGCATGCTCGAGGTGCCGCTCGGCCTGCAGATCACGCCGCTGATGGCGGGCTGCGAGAGTAACGTGCTCGTGCCCGGACAGGAGATCGTGATCGCCGGCTTCGGCAGCACGTTCGCCACCGTCGACGAGCAAGGCGAGATCCAGACGATCGAGGGCGTCGGCACCAAGCGCTACACGACGCAGACGATCCATTCGATCGACGACACGATCGGCGTCGTCAACTTCGCCGGCCCCAACGGCTCGCAGTCGGCGTGCTTCGGCGACTCGGGTGGGCCGTCGTTCGTGCGCCTGGCGGACGGGACGTGGCGGGTGTTCGGCACCGGCTCGACGCTCTTCGATCCCGGCGGGTTGCCGCCGCCGGCCGAGCCCGGCAACGCATGCGGGGTCGGGGCCGCGTACGGCAACGCGCCGCTCGTGATCGACTGGCTCGAGGCGACGATCGGCTTCGACATCACGCCGTGCCACGATGACGCCGGGTTGTTCGTCGCGGGCCCGGGCTGCGGCGGATTCCCGCAGGACATCGATCAAGCGGGGGGCGACTGGGCCACCGGCTGCGTGAGCGTCGAGCTCGGCGGCGGGCTCGAGGTCTGCGAGCCCTTCGGCGGGCCGTTCGAGCCCGATCCGACCGAGGGCGACACGACCGGCGAGCCGCCCGATCCGACGGACCCCACGGATCCGACGGACCCCACGCTCGGCGACACGACCGGCGAACCACCCGATCCGACGGGCGTCACCACGGTGGATCCCACCGGCGAGGTGCCGCCGCAGCCCACGCCCGAGCCCACGCCGCTGCCGAGTGACTCGAGCAGCGGCGCCGACGAGGGGACCTCCGGCGGCGCCGATCAGGAGGGCGGGCTCGCGGATCGCGGCTGCGGGTGCCGCACGCGCACGGACGCTCCCGCCTCCGCGGCGTGGTGGGCCGTGATCCTCGGCCTCGCCGCGCGTCGCCGCCGCTCGACCTGAGCGCCCGCGCACGCCGCAACGCCGCCGGCGGCGGGAATTCACACGCGGCTTACGAACGGATCGGAGCCGTCCGCGAAGCTGGGGCGCATGCTCCCCCCGTGGCCCTGCATGCGTTGCCCGAGACCGTCGCGCCCCCGGAGACCGCGGAGGTGCTGCGCAAGATCGGGGTCGTCAAGCGCGGCCGCCGTCTGCGTCGCACGATCGTCGCACTGCTGCTGCTCGTCGCGATCGCGGCGGCCGTCCTGTGGTGGTCGCGGCGCGGAGCCGCCGAGGCCGCGCCGATCTGGGAGACCGTCACGGTCGATCGCGCCGACATCGAGGTCCAGGTCGTGGCGACCGGCTCGCTCGAGGCGCGCAGCGTCGTCGCGGTCGGGGCCGAGATGTCGGGTCGGGTCGCGTCGGTCGCCGTCGACGTCAACCAGCGCGTGACCAAGGGCCAGGTGCTCGTCCACCTCGATCCCGAGACGGCGGCGAACACCCTGGCCGAGGCCCAGGCGACGCTCAAGTCGTCGACGGCCGATCTCAACCGCTCTCGCGCGGCGCTGGCCGAGGCCAAGAGCGTCGAGAAGCGCGTGATCAGCCTCGCCGAGCGCGGGCTGGTGTCGGCCGAGGAGCAGAACACCCAGATCACGAGCGTGACCCTGGCCGAGGCCGACGTCGCGCGGTCGAGCGCGCAGATCAAGCTGGCGAAGATCCGCGTCGATCAGGCCAAGACCAACCTCGAGAAGCTGGTCATCGTGTCGCCCATCGACGGCATCGTGCTGTCGCGGACCGTCGAGCCCGGCAACGCGATCGCGGCGTCGCTGGCCGCGCCCGAGCTGTTCACGATCGCCGAGGACCTGGCCAGGATGGAGCTCCACCTGCCGGTCAACGAGGCCGACGTCGGCCGCGTGCGCGACGGGCAGCGCGCGACCTTCCGCGTCGACGCATGGCCCGATCGCGTGTTCGAGGCCAAGGTGCTCGAGGTGTCGTTCGCGCCGGTCATCACCAACAACGTGGTCACGTACACGGCGATCCTCGAGGTCGACAACGCCGACCTCGCGCTGCGGCCGGGCATGACCGCGACCGCGACGATGATCGCCGAGACCAAGCCCAACGCCCTGCGCGTGCCCAACACCGCGCTGCGCTACACGCCGCCGGTGCAGGAGACCAAGTCGTTCTCGCTGCTGGGTGGCCCGCCGCGCATGCGCGGCATGGGTGGCGGCAAGGGCGGCAAGGTGCCGCCGGGCGTGTGGATCCTGAAGGACGGCGTGCCGACGCGCGTGCGCGTGACCACGGGCACAAGCGACGGCACGTACACCGAGGTCGACGGCGAGATCGCCGAAGGGGACGAGGTGATCGTCGCCCACGAGAAGGCCGGCGCGCAGGGGGCCCGGTGACCGCGCCGGTGATCATGCCGGCCGCTTCGCCGCCGCTCATCGAGCTCGTCGGGGTGCGCCGCGTCTACGGCGAGGGCGACTCCGAGGTGCGCGCGCTCGATGGTGTGGACCTGGTGATCCAGCGCGGTGAGTTCGTGATGGTCATGGGCTCGAGCGGCTCGGGCAAGTCGACCTGCATGAACCTGCTCGGCTGCCTCGATACGCCCAGCGGCGGCAGCTACCGGTTCCTCGGCGTCGACGTCGGCGGGCTCGATCGCGACGCGCTCGCGCTGCTGCGCCGGCACTACCTCGGCTTCGTGTTCCAGAGCTTCAACCTGCTGCCGCGCACCAGCGCGATGGAGAACGTCGAGCTGCCGCTGGTGTACCGGGGCATGGGGGCGCGCAAGCGCCACGCCGCGGCCGCGCACGCCCTCGACCTGGTCGGGCTGGCCAACCGGGCCGATCACACGCCCGCGCAGCTGTCGGGCGGGCAGCAGCAGCGCGTCGCGATCGCCCGCGCGCTGGTCACCGAGCCGATGGTGCTGTTCGCCGACGAGCCCACCGGCAACCTCGACAGCGAGACCACGCACGACGTGATGCGGCTGCTGCAGACGCTCAACCGCGACCGCGGGATCACCATCGTGATGGTGACCCACGAGCCCGAGCTCACCCACTACGCGAGCCGGATCGTCACCTTCCGCGACGGCAGGGTGCTGAGCGACGTACCCGGCGAGGGCGGCCGATGATCCTGTGGAACACCTTCGTGCTCGCGCTCGCGGCGATCCGTCGCAACGGCGGGCGGTCGCTGCTGACCGCGCTCGGCGTCGTCATCGGCGTCGCGAGCGTCATCGCGATGGTCAACCTCGGCCGCGCGGCGGGCCAGCAGGTCACCGCGAACATCTCGGCGATGGGTCCCAACCTGCTGTTCGTCCGGCCGGGCATGACGGCCGCCGCCGGCGGCACGCGGGCCGAGGCGATCCCGTTCGACCCGGACGATCTGCAGGCGATCCGCAGCAGCATCGACGGCGTCATCGTGGCCCCCGGCGCGAGCGCGAGCGCGACGGTGGCGTACGGCAACCTCAACGCGACGACCTCGATCACCGGCACGACCAACGAGTACTTCGGCGTCCGCAACCTGACGATCGCCGCGGGTCGCGAGTTCGAGGCCCGCGAGCTCGAGAACGGCGCGCCGGTGTGCATCCTCGGCCCCACCGTGGTGACCAACGTCTATGGCAGCGCCGAACCGCTGGGCACCACGCTGCGCATCGGCGCGACGAGCTGCCAGGTGATCGGCGTGCTGTCGCCCAAGGGCAGCAACATGGGCCAGGATCAGGACGACACCGTGGTCATGCCGCTGCGCGCGGTCCAGCGCCGGCTCACCGGCAAGCAGGACATCGCGACGATCTACGTGTCGGCCGTCGAGGACGGCACCAGCGGCCGCGTGCGCGCCGACCTCATCACGCTGCTCCGCGAGCGACGGGGCCTGCGCGACGACGAGGCCGACGACTTCGACGTGCGCGACATGGCCGAGCTCGCGGCCACGCTGCAGAGCACCAGCGCGACGATGACCGCGCTGCTCGGCGCCATCGCGGCGGTGAGCCTGCTGGTCGGCGGCATCGGCATCATGAACATCATGCTGGTGTCCGTCACCGAGCGCACCCGCGAGATCGGCGTGCGCCTGGCGATCGGCGCCCGCGCCCGCGAGATCCTGCTGCAGTTCCTCGTCGAGGCCGTGGTGCTCTCGGTGTTCGGCGGCCTGGTCGGCGTCGCGCTCGGGATCGGCGGCACGTGGATCATGGTCACGCAGCTCGGCATGCCGTTCGTGGTCTCGGTCGAGATGGTCGTCGCCGCGTTCGCGGTGTCGGGCGCGGTCGGGGTGGTGTTCGGCTACCTGCCGGCGCGCAAGGCGGCGCGGCTGGATCCGATCGCGGCGCTGCGGCACGAGTGAGGCGGCCTCACAGCCGGACGTCGGCCGGCAGCTCCGACGCGCGCCAGAGGTACCAGCTCGCGATCGTGCGGTGCGGTTGCCACCGTGCGCCGCGGCGGCCGAGCTCGTCGCGGGTCGGCATCTCGCGCTTGCCCAGCAGGCGGCCGAGGCCCTTGCGGACGCCGAAGTCGTCGATGGGCAGCACGTCGGGGCGGCCGAGGCGGAACATCAGCAGCATCTCGACGCTCCAGCGGCCGATGCCGCGCACGGCGGTGAGGCGCTCGATGATCGCGTCGTCGGTCATGCCGCGCAGCGCCGCGAGCTCGGGGATCTCGCCCTGCACGGTGCGGGCCGCCAGATCGCGCAGCGCCGCGAGCTTGGATCCCGAGAGGCCCGCACCGCGCAGGCGCGCCTCGTCGAGGGCGAGCACGGCCTCGGCGGTCGGCGCTGCGTCGGCGCGACCGCTGGTCGCCGCGCACAGCCGGGCGTAGATCGTCGCGGCGGCGCGCCCGTGGAGCTGCTGGTAGACGATCGATCGCGCCAGCGCGGCGAACGTGCTCGACTCGGGCTGCACCGCGAGCGTGCACGGGCCGACGACGTCGATGAGCCGGGCGAACTTGGGATCGACCGCGCGGAGGTGATCGATCGCCGCCGTCGCGTCGACCGGCACCGGCGGCTTCACCTTGTCCGGGGGGCGGCGCGTGGTGGCGACGCCCTCGGCCGCCAGGAGGCGGGCGCGCACCTCGTCGTCCGGGTGAAGACCGGCATCGATGACGCGGTGGCACGGTACGACGATGGGCCAGGGGTTGCGCGCGAGGGCCTGCGCCACGGCGCGTCGGGGAGCGCCGAGCTCGGCCGCGAGCATTTCGCAGGCGAGCGTCGTGCCGCGCGGGATGGCCCGCACGCGCGCGTAGATCGTGCGATCCAGCGCGGGCACGTCGTGCAGCGCGAGGGCGACGCCGGACAGCGCGACCGACTCGCCGCGCAGCGCCGCGACGATCCGCGCGATGGTCCGAGCGATGCGCGGCGGCGGCTCGGCGAACGCGGCCTCGGGCAGCCGCGCGCGCAGGCGGGCGCGGGCCTTCGCGGGCGTGGGCTCGGGCCACTGCACCGAGGTCACCGCGCCGCTCGCCCACGCGATGCCGCAGCGGCCGAGCGCCGTCTCGAACACCGCCATGGCGGTCGTCACGTTGGTCGTCGTCTTCTTTGCCGCCATGGTCGTCCTCGTCGAGAGGTCACTGCGGTCGCGGTCGGCGGACGCGGACCAGGGCATCCGCGTGCAGGCTGCCGAGCACCAGATCGTCGCCCACCGGCGTCGCGCTCGTGATCGCGTGCACGCCCCCGGTCGGGTCCTGCAGGTTGAACCTCGGCTGGCCCGCGGTGTCGAGCCCGATCACGAACCCGTACGGCGCGGGCTCGGGCTGCAGCGCCAAGGGGACCCGCGAGAGCACGCGGCGTGCCCACGGGTGGGGCAACAGCGCGTCGAGCAATGCGCTGCGCCGCGACGGGATCGCGACCCACAGCGTGCCGTCGGCGTCGAGATCGAGGTTGTCGACGAAGCCGGGCAGGGCGTCGGCGAACACCTCGCGCGTGCCCTTGCGCGGGCCGGCGATCCACAGCCGCGCGACGCGGTACGCGAACGTCTCGGACACCAGCAGCGATTGCTCGCCGGCCTCGAGGACGATGCCGTTGGCGAAGCGCAGCCCGTCGAACACGACCGTCGTCGTGCCCGCGGCGGGATCGTGGTGCAGCACGCGGCCGGTCGCGCGGTTCTCGAGGGCGTCGCGCACGCTGTCGGCGACGTCCCACCGCGACGACGCGTCGGTGAGCCACACGCTGCCGTCCTGCGCGAGGACCAGCTCGTCGGCCAGGGCGATCGCGCTGCCGTCGTCGGCCGTGGTCACCGCGGCGATCGAGGTGCCCTGGCGATCGACGTGGAGCAGGCCGCGGCGCGCGTCGGCGATCCAGAGCGAGCCGTCGGGCGCGAAGGCGAGTCCCAGGGGCCGGCCGCCGGTCGTGTGCCACGTCTGCACGCGGCCGGCGTCCGCACCCTCGAGATCGATCGCGAGGACGCGGCCGTCCTCGAGCCCGGTGTAGAGCCGACCGTCGGGGCCGATCGCGGAGTCCTCGGGGCCGACGCCGGTCGCGATCGCGGCGTGGGTGCGCAGGGCCTCGTTCGGCGCCCACGGGCCCTCGAGCGGCGTCGCGGGCGGTGAGGGCCAGGCCACGGGCTCGACGCGCGTCGGGGCGAACGTCAGGAACGCCGCGATCGTGACGAACACGGCGAGCAACGCCCAGCCGATCCGTCGGCCGAGGCGCGGTCGATCTCGTTCGCGTGACGCCACCCGAGGCGGGACGATAGCCCGCCGCGATGCAGCAGGGCAACCACCACCGGACGGGGCCGCGGCGCGGCAGGGATCATGCCTCGATGCGGTACGCCTCGCCGTCGTCGATCGCGTCGACGCCGGCGTCGTCCTTGCCCTGATCGTGGGCGACGACCACGTCGCAGGCGCCCTCGGTGACGTTGCCCGAGCCGTCGGTCACGGTGAAGCCGACGTGGTAGACGCGGCCGTTGCTCCCGCCCTGACGCTCGGCGCGGAGCTGCACCGCGTCGGGGGCGACGATCGCCACGTCGCCGCTGGTGTTGCCGTCGCCGCGATCGTCGTCGGGCTCGTCGCTCGAGACCCACACCACCTCGGCGACCCAGTCGGGATCGCAGTCGTCGACCGACACGAAGCAGTCGTCGAGCGCGACGTCGTGGAACTTGTGGTTGGGCGGCCAGAGGGCGATGGTCTGCGTGGTGACGACCGGCGCGAGCGCGTCCTGGATCTCGAGCGTGGTCTCGCAGACCGGCGCACCGTCGCCGTCGACGACGACGATGTCGTGGACGCCGGGGGCGAACGGGCCCGCGACAGGCTGGAGATCGACGCCCTCGCACGAGCCGCCCTCGGGCCGGACGTAGATCTCGTCGGGCACCGCGTCGGTGTTGCAGTCGATGACGAGCGCCTCGTCGCAGGCCCACAGCGCGTCATCGATCGGCTCCTCGGCCTCGACGCAGACGGACTCGATGTCGCGGAACTCGGTGCGCGACTCGACCGAGCAGCCGAGCGACAGCACCAGGGGAACGGACATGCGTAGGTGTCTCATGGCGGCGGTTGGACCGAGACGCGCGGTGCGGTTCCAAGCCCGCGGCGCGAAAAACTCGGTCGATCTACCGTCGCCGCGCCCGCTGCGGTGGGGCTCACGGCAGATACAGTGGATGGGACGACCTGACGCGACCGCCCGCAGAAGAACGCCACGCTGTGTCGAACGGGCCCGCGCAGACGGCCTCGGTGGCGAGGCCTGCGCGCCGCTGTTACCGTCGCCGCGTTGAGCGCTGCCGGCACCCGAGACCCCGGCGCGGGTGCTGCGGGCTCGCGCACCGCCGAGTCCGCGTCCCTCGTCCTCGCCTGCGTCGCCGTCGCGGTCGCATGGTCGATCGTCGAGGTCGCGCTGCGCGGCGGCGGTGCGATCGCCATCGTCACGGCGCTCGGGGCCGGCGCGGCGGCGGGCGTGCTCTGCGGGGTCGTCGGGGTCGTCGCGCTGCTGGGGCCCACGCGGGCGCGCGCGCCGTGGCCGGGGCTCCTCCGCGTCGCCTCGGCGATCGGCGTCGCGCTGTGGCTCGCCGCGGCGTTGGGGTGGGCCAAGCTCGGCACGCGCAACGCCGGCCTCGCGATCGCAGCGATCGGCGCGGGCGTGGCACTGGGCGCGCTGGTCTTCGCCGCGTGCTGGGCCTTCGCCCCGCGCCCCGACGGCGCGCCGTGGGCCTGCCGTCCCACGCATCGACGGCTCGTCGTCGCGGGCCTCGTCGTCGGCGCGATCGCGGCGTCCTGGATCGATCGCACGGTGTTCGTCGGCCTGCACGCCCCGGCCCACGCGGCCCTGCGCGCGACGTCGCTGGTCGGGCTCGCGGTGGCGCTCGTCGTCGTCCGGCCGCCGCGGCTGCGCCCGCCGCTCAACACCCTCGTGCTCGGCGCTGCGCTCGTCGCCGCCGCGATCCCGTTCTGGACGCTGGCGCGCGGCGCGGACGCGGGCCTCGCCCCGCTGTGGTCGACGCCGATCACCGATCAGTCGATCGGCACGCTGCGGGCCCTCACCGATCTCGACGGCGACGGCCACTCGGGTTGGCTCGGTGGGGGCGACTGCGCGCCGTTCGATCCCGACGTGCACCCCGGCGCGGTCGAGGTCGCGGACAACGGCGTCGACGACAACTGTGCCGACGGCGACGCCACGGCCACCACGCTCGCGCTGTCGTCGGTGCCGACGCCGTCGTCCCCGTCGCCGCGCAGTGTGCTGCTCGTCACCGTCGAGACCTTGCGCGCCGATCACCTGGGCCTGTACGGCTACTCGCGCGACACCACGCCGGCGCTGCAGCGCTGGGCCGCGGGCGCGCGGGTCTACGACCGGGCGTTCTCGGCGGGCGCGTGGACCAGCATCGCGATCCCCTCGCTGCTGCGCGGCGTGCAGGCGCGGCGGCTGACATGGACGCCGTGGGCCGAGACCAACCTCGGGCGTCTGATCGCCCCGGGCGAGTCGCCGAGCCTCGCCGAGGGCGAGCAGGGCGTGCAGACATTCATGCTCCCGGCGCCGGACGGCGTGCCGCCGGTGTCCTGGTGGTTGCAGCGTCGCGGCATGACCACGGCCGCGGTCGTCGACGATCGCTTCTCCGAGCTGCTCGATCCGTCGGTCGGCACCGCGGCGGGCTTCGACGTGTTCGTCGACGCCGACGAGATCCGCGGCCGCGATCCCGACGACCAGGTCGTCGACCTCGCCCTTGGCACCCTCGACGACCTGCCGCGCGATCGACCGTTCTTCCTCTGGGTGCACCTGTTCGGGCCCCACTCGCCCAACACGATCCACGACGGCGTCCCCACCTTCGGCGATGGGCTCGCCGACGGGTACGACCACGAGATCCGCTTCGTCGACGCGCAGCTCGATCGCCTCCTCGCGGGGGCGACGGCGCGCGACCCGAACCTGGCGTGGATCGTCACGGCGGACCACGGCGAGGTGCTGACCGCCACCGATCGCATGCACGGCTTCGATCTCAGCGAGGCGGTGATCCGCGTGCCGCTGGTCGTCGGCGGCACCGATCTGCCGGCCGGCCGCGAGGCCGCGGTCGTCAGCGCGCTGGATCTGGTCCCCACGATCCTCGGGCTCACCGAGACGCCCGCCCCGCCGTACCTCGATGGGATCGATCTGCGGGCAGGTCTCCGCCCCGGGCGGCTCGTGCTGGTCGACACCTGGCACCGCCGCTTCGACGGCGCGCTGCTGTTCGACCATGTCGCCGCGACCGACGGCGCGATCGAGCTCGTCCTCGATCTCGGCAAGAACGCCTGGGGCCTGGCCGACTTCGCCGCGCCGACGCGGGGCCCCGACGCGATCGCGGCCGAGCACGACGTGCGGCCGATGCAGGCCGCGATCCGTGCGTACCTCGAGGCGCCGCCGCTGTCGGTCGCGCCGTGACGGCGGTACACTGCGCGGCGTCGAACGTGTTGGGCCTGTGCATCACGCTCTGGGCGGCGCCGCCCGAGGTCGGATCGTCCGCGGCGGGCGAGTCCGTCGCGTCGGCCGAGCCCGCCGCATCGGCCCAGGTGGAGCCCGCGCGCCCGCTCGAGGGCGGGACGACTGCGCCCGAGGACACCGGCCTCGACGTCGGCGGGGCCGCGCCGCTGCAGCCGCTGGCCGGACAGGGCACCGACGGGCCCGCCGTCCCGATCGCCGCGCCCTTCGGAATCCCGGAGCGGCGCGTCGAACGCCCGCTCGATCCGAAGGCCACCACGATCGCTCGACTCGACGTGATGATCGGCCCCGTGTGGCGCGCGCGGCCCCTCGACGGGCTCTTCCAGACGAGCGTCGAGGTCGGCCGCATGCACGGGTTCTCGGGCTCGTTCCACACCGGCTTCATCGTCGCCAGCGATCGCGAGTCCGTGCGGGCGCTCGACGTGCCGATCGGCGTCGGCGCCGTCGCCCGCGGGCGGCTGCGGCGTCGCCCCGGCTTCGCGAGCATCGGCCTGACCGCGGGCTTGCTGGTCCACCGCGCCAAGACCGACGACGCCAGGGTCATCCACCGGGTCGATCCGGATTTCCGCCTGCCCATCCGCTTCGCGTGGACGTTCGCCACCGCGGGCCTCAGCGTCGCCCTGGAGCAGGGCTACAGCGTCCGCAACCGCAGCTACGATCGTCGCGGCGCCGAGGTGTGGGCGCGGCACGCCTACCGCGTCGGCCTCACGGTTGGGCTACACTTGGACTTCGTGGTCCGACCGGCCAGGCGCCGGTCGCCGCGGGGGAGCGTGCAGGATGGTACGGCTGGCGAGGATCATGGGGACGGTGCGGGGGACGGCGGTCGTGGCGGTGACGCTCGGCGTCGGCGCGGGCTGTGAAGATCGCATCGATCTCGATCCGCTCGACGATGCGGCGCCCGTCGAGGCGAGGACGCGACCCGGCCCGATCTCCGGCGGCACGCTGCGGATCACGTCGGCCGGCGACGCGATCGCCAGCGATCCCGATCGCGACCTCGTGCACGTGGTCGATCTCGACGCGGGCACCGTGCGCGCCACGATCGCGCTCGAGCCCGGCGACGAGCCCGGCCGCGTGATCGAGGGCGACGACGGGCTCGTGCACGTGGTGCTGCGCGGCTTCGGGGGCGTGGCGACGATCGACCCCGGTGCGGGCCGCGTGCTGTCGCGGCGGTGGCTGTGCCCCGATCCGCGGGGCATCGCGCGGGATCCAGCCGACGCGACGCTGCACGTCGCGTGCGCCGACGGGGCGCTGCTGCAGCTCGACGCCGCCTCGGGCGACGTGCTCGCGCGCGCCGAGCTCGAGCCGGACCTGCGCGACGTCGTCGTCCACGACGGGGCCGTGTTCGCCTCGGTGTTCCGCGCGGCGGCCCTGGTGCGTGCGGATGGCCAGCGCGTGACGGTGCCCGGCCAGGGTGGGCGAGCCCACGTCGCGTGGCGCACGTGGACCGAGCCCACGGCGTTCGGGGACGAGCCGGCGGTCATGATGCTGCACCAGGTGGCGAGCGTCGAGCCGGTGCCGATCGATCTCGATGCCTCCGACGTCGAGGCCGGCTCGTCGCCCTACGGCGGCGGTTCGTTCTGCGAGCCGGGGATCACGACGCCGGTGCTGACGGTGCTGCGCGCCAACGACAGCAGCAGCATGCCCCTGGCCAACGCGAAGCTCACCGTCGACGCCGCGCTGTCGCCCGATGGGCAGTGGATCGCGCTGGCGATGCCGGGCAAGCCCGACGACCAGGCGAGCGTCGAGGTGGTGCCGCTCGGCGAGTCCTGCTTGTTCGACGACGATTCGGTGCCCGAGATGGTCGGCAAGGGGCAGGTGACCGCGGTGGCGTTCACGCCCGGCGGCGCGCTGGTGATGCAGAGCCGCGAG
>LNFB01000395.1 GCA_001464385.1 Deltaproteobacteria bacterium Ga0077550
GGACACGAGACCCGGCGCGGCGGCAACGTCACGGTCTGGACGCCGGCTGCCCCCGACCGCTCCCGGATCGCACGACATATCGCCGCCAGATCGTAGTCGTGCTCGCGCGCGATCGCGTCTCGAATCGCCCGCACCTCGTCGATCAGTGAATCCGTGCTCATTGCTGCCCCCACCTGTGCAGTCAACCAGCCGAGGCCTCGACGCGGCGCTCGGCGGCCGCCGCGTCCCCTCTTCGGACCTCGTCGAGCACGACGTCCGACACGAACAGCTCGAACGCCTCGCGCCTCGCCCACCACTCCGCCGTGATCTGCTGATGCGCGATGCGGACGACGTCGCGGCTGGGCCACGCGGTCAGGTAGCTGAGGACCGACGTCTCGAGGTAGACGCGTGGTCTCGCCGTTGGAGGGCTGGTCATCGCGAGCTACCGCAGTCTAGCGCCTCGACCAGCCGCGCACCCCAACGGGGCGATAACCCGCCGCGAGCCCCTCCTCGGGTCGCGATCCAATCCCACCGCCCTCCGCCGCCCTCCACGCCGCGTCACCACCCGCCGTGACCTCGCACGCGCCCCGGCCATCCCCTCCCCATCCCCCCCCATCTCTGCGAACATCCCCGTCCTCACGGGCCCTACCCCCGCGACCCCCCTCTCCGATGGTCCACATCCCGAACGAACTCGCTCGCGCAATCCAATCCGGCGACTGCGTCCTCTGGGTCGGCGCTGGTTTCGGCGCCCTCGCTGGTCGACCGAGCTGGGAGCAGCTGCTCCGACGCCTGCTCCCCGCGTGCGCCGAGAAGGATCGCCCCGCGCTCACCGACCTCATCGAGCAGGGGCGCTGGCGCACGGTCCTCACGTACGTGCACCGGCACCACGGGGACGAGCCGCTCGCCGCTGTCCTGAAGGACGTCTCGGCCGAGGCGGAGTCGGCCGAGATCGCCGAGGGCGCGGCCAAGCTGTCCGAGCTGCCGTGGCGCGCCTGCTTCGCGACGACGTACGCGGATCTCGTCGCGCGGATCCTGGGCGGGGGCTCGGACGGCAAGGGGCCTAAGTGCGAGGTCCTCTCGCACGGCGACGCGCACCACCTGTCGCTGCGCGATCACAAAGAACTGTTCGTGCTGCGCACGCCGCCGACGGGCCGCGCGATGCGGGCCGACGGCGTGTTCTTCGATCTCGTCGAAGAGGTCGTCCGCACCCGCACGATCCTGTTCCTCGGCTTCGATCCCGACGATCCGGATCTCCTGCAGATCCTCGATCTGCTCGACCGCGTCGGCCGCGGCAACACCCACTATGCGCTCCTGCCCTGGGTCACGCCGCCCGAGGCCGAGGAGCTCAAAGACCGCTTCGCCATCGAGGTGATCCCCGGCGCGGCCGATCGCAAACTCCCCGAGCTGTTCTCCGATCTCGCGTCGGCGTGCGCCGACGTGGCCGTGCGGCCCAGCGGCGCCGAGGACAAGCTCACGATGCTGGATCTCGGCCGCGTGGTCCGGGGCGTCGAGCTGCGCGCCGACCTGGCGATCGACGAGGCGCTCGCGATCGACATCGCGTGGGTCGAGCACCTCATGGACGCGCTGCCGGGCGGCGGGCTCGGGGGCCTGTCGGCCGCGACGCTGCTGCGCACGGGCGCGGTGCTGCTGGCCCACGGCCGCGTGGATCGGGCGCGACGCTGCTTCCAGCAGGTGATCACGCAGGGGGCCGGGCGCGAGTTCACGAACCTCGCGCGCTTCGACCTCGCGTACACGGCGGCGATCGAGGGTGATCGCGCCGCGGCGCTCGATGGGCTGGCCTCCGCGGCCGAGCACGATCGCAGCCTCGCCGTGGTGCCGCCGCGCTTCGCGTTGCAGGAGGTGCTCGGGCGCACCGGCACCGGGCTGCTGCTGCTGTGCCGCGATCGCGAGACCAAGGTCGACTACGAGGTCGCCGTCGCCCAGCTCGCGCGCCCCGTCGGCGAGCAGGAGCACGCGCGCTTCCACGAGGCGGTGAAGAAGCTCGCGGCGATCGATCACCCGGCCGTGCGCGGCGTGAAGGGTGGCTTCGCCGACGGTCGCCTGTTCGGGGTGATGCGCGAGCCGACCCCGGGGATCCTGCTCGCGGACAACCTCGAGGGCGAGACGCCGATGCCGCTCGACAAGGCCCACGAGCTCATCGGGCCGCTCGTCGCCGGGCTCTCGGCGTGTCACGACGCCGGCGTCCTGCACCGCAACATCAACCCGAGCAACGTGCTCGTCGGGAAGGACGGCGCGGTGTTCCGCGGCTTCGGATTCCCGCCGGTCATCGGCTTCGCGCGGCCGTCGGTGCGCAGCGCCAACGCCGGGTACATGGCGCCCGAGGTGCAGGCGGGCGGCGAGGCGACCAAGGCGTCGGATCTCTACTCGCTCGCGGCGCTGTGCTACCGCATGGTGAGCGGGCGTGCGCCCGCGGGCGCGGTGCCGCCGGCGTCGGTGCGCAACGCCGAGCTCGATCCGCGCGTCGACGCGCTGCTCGCCGCATCGCTGCACCCCGAGCCGACCAAGCGTCCGAGCCTCGCGTCGTTCCGCGAGCAGCTCGACCAGATCGTCGCGACGCCCGAGATCGGCCGCGCCCAACGACTCGCGGCCGAGGGCACGACGCCCGGCCAAGAGAAGGTCGTCGACCTCGGCGTGCCGAAGGCCACCACCGAGCGCGGCTCCGGTGCCGTCGCCGTGCCGCAGGCCATCGACGAGGCCGTGTCCGCGCCGCTGGGCGCCCGCATCGTGCTGCCCGAGGATCCGAACGACCTCGAGGCGTGGGCGTGGATCCTCGAGCGCAAGCCGACCCACCTCGAGGCCCGCGCCGCGGTGGCGCGCATCGAGTCCGAGGCCCGCGAGGCGCTGCGCTGGGATCGCGTGGCCGAGGCGGTGAAGGTCCGCATGCAGCACTCGCAGATCGCCCGCGAGCGCATCGACATGATGCGCGAGGTCGCATCGATCTACGAGACCAAGCTCGGCGCGCCGGGCAACGCGTTCGAGATCACGCAGGCGCTGATCGAGGAGCTGCCGCCGACCGAGCAGCACACCGCGATCGCCGATCTGCGGCGGCTCGCCGAGATCACCGCGTCGTGGTCGCAGTTCGGCGACAGCCTGATGATCGTCGCCGAGCGAACCACTGACGCCGCGGCCCAGGCCGCGCTGTTCGAGGAGCTCGGCAAGCTCTTCGCCGAGAAGCTCGGCGCGACCGAGCGGGCGCTCGCGGCCTACGAGAAGGCCAACGAGATCCACCCGAGCGCGGCCTTGTGGGCCGCCGTGATCCCGCTGTATCGCAAGGCCGATCGCGACGCCGATCTCGTCGGCGCGATGCTGTCGCTCGCCGATCTGCAGACCGGGCCCGAGCGCCACGGCACGCTGGTCGCCGCGGCCAAGGTGCTGCGCGAGACGCTGGGTGACGAGGAGGGCGCGCTGGGGGCGATCGAGGTCGTGCTCGCCGAGGACGCCGATCACGCCGAGGCGCTCGTCGCCGCCGAGTCGATGGCGCGATCGCTCGAGCGCACCGCGACGCTGGTCGACATCCTGGCCCGCCGCGGTCAGGCGTCGCTCGACGACAACGAGGCGTCGGCCGCCCTGCGCGAGGCCGCGGGCCTGGCCAAGTCGCTCGGGGACGGCGAGCGCCACATCGACCTGCTGCAGAAGGCGCTGCGCCGGCGGCCCGACGATCGTGACACCACCGCGAAGCTGGTCGAGACGCTGCGGCCGCTCGCGACCGCCGACGCGGCGCGTCGCACCGCGCTCATCGACGCGCTGTCGACGTGGGTCGATCTGCAGGACGTCGTCACCGACAAGGCCGCCGTGCTCGTCGAGCTCGCGGGCTTGCTCGACCAGGAGGTCGACGGCAAGGAGCGCGCCGCGGACAGCCGCGAGCGCGTGCTCGAGCTGCTGCCGATCGAGCATCCGATCGCCCACGACGCGGCGGGCAACCTCGCCAAGTGGTACCGCCGCCAGGAGGACCACGCCGCGCTCGACAAGCTGCTCGTGCGCCAGGGCAGCGCGAAGGATGCCGACGATGCCGTGCGCATCGACGCATGGTCGCGCGTGCTCGAGCTGCGCAAGACGACGCAGGCCGGCGACGCCGGGATCATCGACGCGCTCGAGAAGCTCGGCGCGCTCGCACCCACCGAGGCCAAGTGGCGCGACGAGCTGCTCGAGCGCTACCTCGCCACCGAGGACTTCGCGAAGGCCGGGCCGCTCATCCGCGCGCAGGTCGACGCCGAGACCGACCCCAAGCGCAAGGCCGAGCTGCTGCTGCGCGGCGGCATCCTGCGCCAGGAGCTCGGCAAGACCGAGGGCGCCGTCGATGCCCTCGAGCAGGCCGTCGCGCTCGATCCGACATTGACGGACGCGTGGCTGCAGCTGCGCGAGCTGTACACGCAGAACGGCCAGCCGCTGAAGGCGATCGAGGCCCAGGTGAACGCGGCGCGCAGCCACGTCAACCGGGTCGAGAAGGTCAAGATGCTGTTCGAGGCCGGCAAGAAGTACGTCGACGAGCTCGACAAGCCCGATCGCGGGCTCGCATTGCTGGAAGAGGTCGTCGAGCAGGATCCGGATCACCGCGAGGCGACCGGCATCCTGCTCGAGCGGCTGGTGGCGCAGGGCGACCTGGCCCGCGCGTGGCCGCAGGCGCAGATCTACGTCATGCAGGTGCGCTCGCAGCAGGGCTCCGACGCCGCGCTCAACCTGCGCGCGCTGTCGCTGGCCGGTCGTTGCGCGCTCGCGGTCGAGAACAAGGAGCGCGCCCGCGAGTACCTCGAGAAGGCGCGCACGCTGGACGCGACCAACCTCGACGTGCTGCGGCTGTTGGCCGAACTCGACATGGAGGCCGGTCGGTTCGCCGACGCGCTGCGCCACTATCAATCGGTGGTGCTCGGCGTCGGCGACAAGCTCGCGCCCGGTGAGCTGTCGCGGCTGTACCTGCGCATGGCCGATGCGCGCATCGGCATGGACGAGGCGCCCAAGGCGGTGCAGATGCTCGAGCGCGCGATCGACATCGACAACGACAACGAGGAGGCGGTCGATCGCCTCGTCGAGCTCGGCGTGCGCGCCGGTGGGCCGGCGTCGGTGGTCAAGGCCAAGCGACGGCTGGTCGATCTGCTCGCGCGTCGCGAGCAACGCAGCGACGACGCGGCGACCAAGGCCGAGCTGCGGGGCCGACGGATCACGCAGCTGCAGGAGATCTCGCGGCTGCAGGTCGACGAGCTCAAGCTGCTCGAGGAGGGCGTGCGCACGCTCGAGGAGGTCCTGCAGCTCACGCCCGACGATCCGGCGGTGCTGCACAAGATCCTCGATCTGTTCACGGCGTCGAAGCGCTGGCGCGACGCGACCAACGTGCTCGGTCGGCTCGCCGACGCGCAGAAGAACGACGTCATCAAGGCCAAGTACCTCTACGCCGGCGGCGCGATCCTCCGCACCGAGACCGACGATCTGGCCGCGGCCAAGCAGTGGTTGGCGCGCGCGCTGGAGGCCGACCCGACGCACGAGCGGGCGTGGACGAGCTACGTCGAGGTGCTCGAGAAGAGCCGCGACTACAAGGAGCTCGGCCGCGCGCTGCGAGGTCGACTGAAGGCGCTGCCCGAGGGCGGACCGCCAGCCAAGCCGCTCGAGCTGTTCAGCAAGCTCGGCGAGGTCTACGAGGCGCTGTCCGATCCCAAGACCGCGTTGATGGCGTTCCACCAGGCCGCGCGCCTGGCCCAGGCCGCGGGCGAGGGCGAGGAGGCGGTGCGCAAGCGCCACGAGAAGGCGATGAAGCTCGCGATCTCGCTGGGCGACGACGAGCTCGACAAGGCCATCAGCCACGGCCACGCGATCGTGGCCGCGGCGCCGACGGAGTTCGAGACGTACCACCGCTTGGTCGAGCTGTACTTGAAGATGAACCGCAAGGATCGGGCCCGGGCGATCGCGCGGACGCTCAAGTTCCTCAAGCAGGCCGACGAGGCGGAGATCGAGCTCGCCGACGGCGGGCAGGCGTCGCAGGCCCGCGGCACCATCTCGCGCGAGGTGTGGCGTCAGGCCGTGTATCCGGCCGGCACCGAGGCGCGGCTGTGCGATCTGTTCGCGATGGTGTGGCCGGTCGTCGCGGCGCGCGAGGGCCGGACGGTCGCGCACCACCGCCTGCGTCGCGACGCGCGGACCGAGGTGTCGATCCAGTCGCCGACGCCGATCGCCCGCTACCTCGCGCACGCGTGCCAGGTGCTCGACGCGCCGGTGCCGGATCTCTACATCCGGGAGGACGAGCTCGGCGGCTTCAAGGTCGACACGCTCGCCGACGGCGACGGGGCCAACCGCACGATCCACCCGAGCGTGCTCGCGGGTCGCGACGCGGTGGCCGAGACCGGCGAGGCCGGGCTCAAGTTCCGCACCGGTCGCGTCATCGCGCGGGCCAAGCCCGAGCACATCCTGTCGGCGATCCTCACGTCGCCGGGCCTGCGCAACACCGTGTGGGGCGCGGTCGCGGCGACCAACCCCGAGGCCAAGGTGCCGACCGACTGCAAGAGCGAGGCGGCCGCGTACGCCGAGCTGATGCAGAAGTTCCTCCAGGCCTCGCGGCTCGATCAGGTGCGGCAGATCGCCGGCAAGATCGTGCGCTCGGGCGACGTCGATACGCGGCCGTGGTTCACCGCGATGGCCTACACCACCGCGCGCGCCGGCTTCGTCATCTGCGACAACCTCGAGGTCGCCGCTGCGATCCTCACCCGCGAGGGCGACGAGGGCAGCCCGGTGTCGGCCAAGGATCGCGTCCGCGACCTGGTCGCGTTCAGCGTCAGCGAGGGCTACATGCGCATCCGCAAGGACCTGAACTTCGGCAAGTAGCGGGCCCGCTCGTCTCGCTTTGCCGAACCCACGCACGCATGCGACACTCGTCGCATGCGTTGTATCGGCTTGAATCTACGTAGTGTCACCATCCCCCTGTCGGTCGCCGTGCTGCTCGTCGCATGCGGAGATCCATCGGAGTCACCCGGCACCGCGGACAGCTCGAGCTCCGGCTCGAGCAGCTCGGCGACCGCGACCGATCCCGACTCGAGCGGCAGCTCCCTGAGCGCGACGCTGACGGACCCCGACACGTCGGCGGGGCCGACCAGCGGCACCGACCCGAGCACCACGGAGTCCAGCGGGGACTCGAGCGGCACCGGCGGTACCGAGAGCTCGAGCGGCGACGCGAGCTCCTCCACCGATCCCGGCGAGTCGAGCTCGGGCGGCTCGGCGTTGGCGGACATCACCGGTGATCACCTGCTCGCGCTCGCGGTCGTCATCGCCCCGGAGACGCCGCTGCAGTACCTCGCCACCGTGGTGCAGACACCCGACGGCGACGGGGCGCTGCTCGACATCTCGCTGCAGCCGCTGTCGCTCGACATCGGCAGCACGACCGAGCCACGGCTGCCGTTCGGCGACGCGCTCGTGTTCGACGACATCGAGGTCGCCCCCGACGGGAGCTTCGAGATCCAGATCGGCGCCCTCGCGGTCGCGGGTGAGACCAACCCGATCACCGGGAGCAACGTGGCGACGAGCGGCGTGGTGCTGACGGGCTCCATCGTCGACGAGACCTCGTGGTGCGGCACGGTGACCGGCATGATCACGATGCCGCTGATGCTCGACCTCGCGGGCTCGACCTTCGCGGGGACCGCCATCGACGGCGACCTTCCGCTGGTCGTCGACGGCAGCTGCTGATCCC
>LNFB01000396.1 GCA_001464385.1 Deltaproteobacteria bacterium Ga0077550
CGCCGATGCAGACCGAGCGACGCGAGCTCCGCAGCACCGACCCGTCCGAGGCCATCCGCATCTTCCTCGCCCGCAACGCCACCGAGGCGGGCGTGCGTGCCGCGGTGGTCGGCGACGACGACGGCACCGTCCTCGGCGGCATCGGCGAAGCCGGGCCCGCGGGCCTGGCGACGCTTGCGAAGGTCGGCGCCACGTCGCTCGATGTCCGCGACGCGGCCGAGCGCGCGCGGCTGTGCGAGGCGGGCGGGGTCGCGGCGAGCGAGCTGCACGTGGTGCGACTCGGCGTCGGCCGGAGGACCTTCGTGATCACCTCGGTCGGCGCGCCGCTCGGCGCCGCGGGGCGGCTCGGTGCGGCGCTGGGGCGGATCCTCGACTAGGCAGGCATCGGGCACGGGCATGGGCACGGGCACGGGCACGGAGCAGGGTGTTCGGAAGAACGCTTTGCGTTCTTCCGAACCCTGCTATCGCCCCTTGTACTCCATCATCCCCCGCATCGCCGATCCCGCCTCCGCCTCGATCTCCTGCTTCTCCACGAACAGCTCGTGGCAGTCGGGGCAGATCTTCCGGACCTTGCGATCGACGGTCACCTTCACCAGCTCGTCGGACTCCTCGCCGCAGTCTTGGCACTCCATGGACGGCCAGGATGACGTGGGCATCGCACGCGGGCAAGCGCGCTGCCGCCTCGCGGAGCACGGTCACTTCGGGTGGCCAGCGTGGCCCACTGGCGGGCCACCCCTGGCCCGTCCACGGGCCACCCTCGGCGACCGCGATCGCGATCGCAGCGGCATCGCACGATCGTCGCGTCGGCACGGCGGCTGCACAGGGCCGCGGCCATGCGCACCGCACTGTCCCTCGTCGTCCTCGCCGCCTGCACACCCGTCGCCGAGGGCCGGCCCGCGCCGCCGCGCATCGTCGGCGGCGTGCGCAGCGACATCGAAGAGTACCCGCACCAGGTGAGCCTCTCGTCCGACGACGGCCTGCGCTGTAGTGGATCGATCCTCGCGGCGCGCTGGGTCGTGACCGCGGCGCACTGCGTCGCGAACGATCCGCCGGGGCTGTCGGTCGCGGCCGGCGTCACGCGGCTGTCGGAGATCGACGACGACGATCGCATCGCCGTCGCGCGCATCGTGCTGCACCCGGGCTACGACGGCGCCTCGCCGCCCCACGACGACGTGGCCCTGCTGCGGCTGGTCGAGCCGCTGCCCCTCGACGAGGATCGCGTGGTGCCGATCGAGCCGGTGAGCCCCGAGGACGCCGACGACGGCCTCACCGATCCGGGCGTCGTGGCGACCGTCTCGGGCTGGGGCGCGCTCGCCTCCGGCGGGCCGCTGGTCGACGCGCTGCGGGCGGTCGATCTGCCCCTGGTCGACAACGCCGAGGCGTCGGCGAGCTACGGCACCGCGATCACGGGCGATCTCATCGCCGCGGGCGGGCAGGGGGGCGAGGACGCGTGCGCGGGCGACAGCGGCGGCCCGCTGGTGGTACCCGACGACGACGGCCACTGGCGCTTGGCCGGCATCGTGAGCTGGGGTCACGGCTGCGGCGAGCCCGACACGCCGGGGATCTACACCCGCGTCTCGTACGTGCACGGCTGGATCGTCGACACGCTGCAGGGCCACCCGCCGCCCGAGTGCGAGGTGGGCGAGTGGGCCTGCGGCGACGGCACCTGCATCGACGTCACGTGGACCTGCGACGGCGGGGCCGACTGCGACGACGGCTCCGACGAGCTCGACTGCGCCTCGTCGTGGACCTGCGCCGACGACGAGCTGCTCTGCGACGAGTCGTGGTGCATCCCGCTCGAGTGGGTCTGCGACGGCGGGGCCGACTGCGACGACGAGACCGACGAACTCGACTGCGAGTGAGCTCGAGCGTCGGACTCGTCCGGTGCACTAGCAGTCGACGAAGACCGCGACCTCGCCCTCGCAGTACCAGTTGTCGCCGTTGGGGTCGCAGCACCCGATGAGATCGAGGCCGGTGTCCGTGCAGGCGCCGCCCTCGACCAGGCCCTCGGGGCAGTCGATCGGCACGTTGCCGCTCGGATCGGCGCCGGTGAGGCCGCACGCGTAGTAGGCCTCGAGGTCATCCCAACCGCACGTGCCCGACGCGCCACCGCTGGTCGAACC
>LNFB01000397.1 GCA_001464385.1 Deltaproteobacteria bacterium Ga0077550
ACGTTGCCGACGCCACGGATGTGGAACGTGCGCATCGTGAGCTGGGTGCCCGACTCGCCGATCGACTGCGCCGCGATGATGCCCACCGCCTCGCCGACGTCGACGAGGTTGCCGCGGGCCAGATCGCGCCCGTAGCACTTGGCGCAGATGCCACGCAGCGCCTCGCAGGTGAGGACCGAGCGGATCTTGACCTTCTGGATGCCGGCCTCTTCGATGAGCTTGACCGCGCCCTCGTCGAGCACCGACGCCTCGGGCGCCAACAGCTCGTCGGTGCCGGGACGGTAGATGTCCTCGAGGATGGTGCGGCCGAGGATGCGATCGCCCAGGCGCTCGATGATCTCGCCGGCCTCGACCAACGCCTCGAGCTCGAGGCCCTGGATCGTGCCGCAGTCGACCTCCGTCACCACGGCTTCTTGAG
>LNFB01000398.1 GCA_001464385.1 Deltaproteobacteria bacterium Ga0077550
GTCGGCGAGGCCCTTGCGGGCGCCGTGCGTCGAGATGAAGTACTGCAACACCGTGAGGCCCTCACGGAAGTTGGTCGTGATCGGCTGATCGATGATCTCGCCCGAGGGCTTGGCCATCAAACCGCGCATACCCGACAGCTGGCGCATCTGCTGCCGCGAACCGCGGGCGCCGGAGTCGGCCATGATGAAGATCGAGTTGAACGACGGGGTCTTCTTCTGCTCGCCCGTGACCGGGTCCGTGATGTACGCCGTCGAGATCTTCTCCATCATCGCGTTGGCGATCTGCTCGGCGACGTTCGCCCAGATGTCGATCACCTTGTTGTAGCGCTCACCCGAGGTGATGAGACCGTCGGCGTACTGCGAGGAGATGCGCTTCACCTCCTCGAAGGCGTCGTTCAGCATCTTCTCCTTGATGTCCGGGATGATCATGTCATCCATGCACACCGAGATGCCGGCCTTGGTCGCCTCGGTGTACCCCGTCGAGCGGAGGTAGTCGGCCATCAGGACGGTGGCCTTCTGCCCGCACAGGCGGTAGCAGACGTCGATGAGCTCGTTGAGCTCCTTCTTGCCGAGCGACCGGTTCATCAGCGAGAACGGGATCTGCTGCGGGATGCCGCCCTCGTAGAGCAGGACGCGGCCACAGGTCGTCTCGACCATGTCCTCGCCCGCCTTCATGCGGCACTTGATGCGCGCCTGGAGGTGCAGCGCGCTGTGGTCGTACGCCATGCGTACTTCCTTGGGCGAGCCGTAGTGGCCGGCGATGTACTGATCCTTGTTGGGATCGTTCATCGTGCCCTTCGCCGCGGGGCGCTCGCGCGTCATGTAGTAGAGGCCGAGGACGATGTCCTGCGTCGGCACGATGATCGGCTTGCCGTTCGCGGGGCTGAGGATGTTGTTCGTCGACATCATCAGCACGCGGGCTTCCATCTGCGCCTCGATGCACAGCGGGACGTGCACGGCCATCTGGTCGCCGTCGAAGTCGGCGTTGTAGGCGGTGCAGACCAGCGGGTGCAGCTGGATCGCCTTGCCCTCGATCAGCACCGGCTCGAACGCCTGGATGCCGAGGCGGTGGAGTGTGGGCGCGCGGTTGA
Organism: Deltaproteobacteria bacterium Ga0077550; assembly: GCA_001464385.1. Classification (GTDB taxonomy): domain Bacteria; phylum Myxococcota_A; class Polyangia; order Nannocystales; family Nannocystaceae; genus Xiheibacterium; species Xiheibacterium aquaticum. Next base: position 1,092 of record LNFB01000398.1, read on the forward strand.
GGAGCACCGGGTGCTCCTTGATCACCTCGTCGAGGATGTCCCAGACCTCCTCGGCCTCGCGCTCGACCATGCGCTTGGCGCTCTTGATCGTGGTGACGAGCCCGCGGGTCTCGAGCTTGTTGTAGATGAACGGCTTGAACAGCTCGAGCGCCATCTTCTTCGGCAGGCCGACCTGGTGCAGGCGCAGCTCGGGCCCGACGACGATGACCGAACGACCCGAGTAGTCGACGCGCTTGCCCAGGAGGTTCTGGCGGAAGCGGCCCGACTTGCCGCGGAGCATGTCGGAGAGCGACTTGAGCGGGCGCTTGTTGGGGCCCGTGATGGTCTTGCCGCGGCGGCCGTTGTCGAACAGCGCGTCGACGGCCTCCTGCAGCATCCGCTTCTCGTTGCGGATGATGATCTCGGGCGCCGCGAGCTCCTGGAGCCGCTTGAGGCGGTTGTTGCGGTTGATGACGCGGCGGTACAGATCGTTGAGATCCGACGACGCGAAGCGGCCGCCGTCGAGCGGGACGAGCGGGCGGAGATCCGGCGGCAGCACCGGGATCACGTCGAGCATCATCCACTCGGGCTTGTTGCCGCTGTTGCGGAAGGCCTCGATCACGCGCAGGCGCTTGGCGGCCTTCTTGCGACGGGCCTCGGAGCCGGCGGTCGCGATCTCGGTGCGGAGGCTACGGGCCTCGACGACGGGATCGATGCGCGCGAGCAGCTCCTTGATCGCCTCGGCGCCCATGCCCGCCGTGAAGGCGTCGTGGCCGAGCTCGTCGACGAGCTGGTCGTAGCGCTCCTCGGACAGCAGCTCGCGCTCGTCGAGCCCCGAGTCCTTGGAGTCGATGACGATGTAGGCCTCGCAGTAGAGGACCTTCTCGAGCTTCGTCAGCGGGATGTCGAGCACGTTGCCGATGCGCGACGGCAGGCTCTTGAGGAACCAGATGTGGGCGACCGGCGTGGCCAGGTCGATGTGGCCGGCGCGCTCGCGACGGACCTTCGAGTGGATGACCTCGACGCCGCACTTCTCGCAGACGACCCCGCGGTGCTTCATGCGCTTGTACTTGCCGCAGAGGCACTCGTAGTCCTTGATGGGCCCGAAGATCTTCGCGCAGAACAGGCCATCCCGCTCCGGCTTGAAGGTCCGGTAGTTGATCGTCTCGGGGTTCTTGACCTCGCCGTAAGACCAGTCGCGGATGGTCTTCGGGGACGCGATGCTGATGCGCAGCGCGTTGAACTGGGCGGTCTCTTTGGGCTTCTCGAAGAAACTGAAGATGTCGCGCATGGGCCGGGGTTTCCTCGGGCCGGTTATGGCCGTCAGTCCTCGCGCGAACACGTCACATGGGTGCCGTCTGGCGCAGACGGGTCACCGTGGGGGTCCGGTCGAGGGAGGGCAGCGTATAGCAAGGGCCGTTCCGCCCCGCAACGCGTGCCGGTGCGATGGGTTGCCGGAGGGTTGGCTCGAGAGTTGACGCACAATCCGGTCCGCGGGGCCGCGGGCGCCTCCGGCGGGCCCTGGGGGCAGATTCGGGGGTTGTTCGGGCGGAGCGGCCCACTTCCTGCCTCGCGGGGTGAGCCGGATTACACGAAAGAATTTTTTGGAACCGCGCCCCCTCCTCGCATCACTCCATCCGGGTAGGGCCCGCGCCCGACCCACGGACACCATGGCCCACGCGACTCGAACCCTCCGCTGCGCCCTCGGTTGCCTCGCCACCCTCGTCGTCGCAGGGGCCGCCGCACCCGCGAGCGCCGCGGGCGCCGTCGGATCGGTCGAGGACGGCTCGAGCAACGCCGTGGTCCGCGTCGAGGTGATCGACCGCGACGCCGGCACCCGCACCCGCAGCACCCGCGCCGTCGCGTGGTCGCAGACCGCGACGATGAACGTCGCGCTGGCCGGTCACCACCACGACCTCTCCATCACGCCGTACGCCGCCGCCTCGGGCGTCACCGTCGAGTTCAACCACGCCCGCGACGGCGAGGTGCTGGCCGACGACGTCCACCTCGAGGGTCGCGACCGTCGGTTCGTGATCGACGACGCGCACACCACCGTCGTCGTGACGATCGTCGCCGTGAAGACGACCGTCGCCGCCGAGTAGCCAACGACGGCGCTTTCGATGCACGGGCGGCCCAGGTGGCCGCCCTACACCGGGCGGCCCAGGTGGCCGCCCTATTCAATTGCGGTCGACCACACCGGGCGACTACGCTGCGAAGATGGACGGACTCTCGACGCGGGTGCGCGTCGTCGCGACCCTGCTCGCGACGCACGGCGGCTGCGCCGGCAACCCCATCGAGGCCGAGGGGATCCTCGGATCGAGCGGCAGCGGATCGAGCAGCTCGATCGGGGCGTCCGTCGACGGCGTCGCGTCGCAGTCGGGCGGCTCCACCGACGCCGACTCGGGGGCCGCACCACCCCCCGATCTCCCGGCCGCGGGCGCCGACACGTCGTCGTCCTCGGGTGGCGCGGCGGTGGCGTGTGGCGATGGTGTGCAGGAGCCGGGCGAGTGGTGCTGGACCCCGCCGGTCGAGCTCATCGTCACCGACATCCTCTTCGACCTCGATGCCGGCGACATCGACGGCGACGGCGCGACCGATCTCGTGATCGCGACCGACGACGGGCTGCTGCCGATCACCCACGCCGGCGGCGTCTGGACCACGGAGGCCACCCTGCCGATCACGAGCACGCAGGTCCGCGTGGTCCGCTGCGGTCGCCTCGACGGCGACGCCATCGACGACGTCGTCGCGACCGATGACTACTACGGGGTGTGGCGCGCGTTCGGGAGCGACCTCGGGCTCGAGACTCCCACGCAGCAGGGCATCTCGGAGACCGCCGGCGCGTTCGCCCTCGGGGACATCGACGCCGACGGTGACCTCGATGTGGTGCTCGGCTCGGCGGTGTACGGGTCGCTGATGTACCTCGGCGGATCGGACGACGGCACGCTCACCCTGCTCGGCGCGCCGCAGATCGGCTGGGCCGCCACGGGCGTCGCGCTCGGCGATCTCGACGACGACAGGCGCCTCGACACGGTGGCCACCACGCTCGCGCCTTCGCTGCACGTCGCGCTGTTCGAGCCCCGGACACCGGGCGCGCCGACGCTCGCGAGCTATCCCTCCCCGGCGGGCCGCGGCAGCGTCACCACCGGCGACTTCGACGGTGACGGCGTGCTCGACGTCGCACGGGTGGACCACGCGACCGGCTCGGTCCGCCTCTGGCGCGGCGAAGGCGGCCCGCTCGGCGAGTCCGTCGATCTCGCGGTCTCGATCGCCGCACACGACGTCGCGGCCGCGGACTTCGACGCCGACGGCGACGTCGACCTCGTCGTCCTCGGTGACGACGAGGTCGTGCCGCTCGAGAACCAGGGCGACGTGCAGTTCGCGCTGCGCGATGCGGTCGCGACGCCGGAGGCGTTCGTCCTACGCCTCGCGGATCTCGACGACGACGGTGTCCTCGACGTCATCGTCGCGGGCGCGGGTGGGGTCCGGATGATCCTCCCGGCGCCGTGACGGGAGGGGTGCGAGAGTCTCCCTCGCATGGGCTTCTGGAACGACGGTGACCTCGTCCTCGGCGACGCGCCCGCGAACGCGATCACGGCGGCGTGGCGCCGCGTCCTCGTCCCGCGGGACACCGACGG
>LNFB01000399.1 GCA_001464385.1 Deltaproteobacteria bacterium Ga0077550
GCCTGCGACGACGCGGGTTGCGATGCGCTCGGCTGCGATGCCGTGCAGCTGTGCGACCCGACGTTCGATCTCGGATGCGGTGCATGGGCAGTCTCGGCGTGGTCATCGCGGCCCCAAGGGGGCCGCAGCCAGGTCCGTCCGTCCAGCGCCGCGCGGCTCCCGCTGTTCACGATGGTCCGATCCGCGTGTTCACGAGGCTCCGATCCGCGTGTTCACGATGGCCCGATCTTCGTGTTCACGATGGTCCGATCTTCGTGTTCACGATGGCCCGGAATCCGCAGAGTGCGCGGAGCACCGCGACGGGAGCATGTGTCTCGAGATCGAGTCGCTCGCTCGCGCGATGGGTTGGAGGGTGCACTGCGCGTATCGGCGACGACAGATCGGCGACTACCGCTACGGCCCCACGCGCGCGCAGGCGCTTCGCGTCGGCGCGCGAACGACGAGATCGCAGCTTATGACAAGTTTGGACCCCTTTTATGCGGGCTATCCGCGGCCCGGGCGATTGCGGGTCACGGAGCAGGGCGAGGTGATCCACGCCAAGTTCGGCTTCCCCGGCGTCGCGCTGCGCTCGCTCGAGGTCTACCTCGGCGCGACGCTGCACGCGACGCTGCGGCCGCCCGCCGATCCCGAGCCGGCGTGGCGGACGTGCATGGACGCGCTCGCGATGACCTCGCGCGCGGCGTACTCGGCGGTCACCGACGACCCGCGCTTCGTGCCCTACTTCCGCCAGGCGACGCCCGAGGCCGAGCTCTCGCGCCTCAACATCGGCTCGCGGCCGGCGAGACGCGGCGGCTCGCCCGGCGGTCTCGACAGCCTCCGCGCGATCCCGTGGGTGTTCGCGTGGACGCAGACCCGCAGCATGCTCCCGGCGTGGCTCGGCGTCGGTGAGGCCCTCGAGGCGGCGCTCGCCGACGGTCGCGGCCCGCTCCTGCACGAGATGGTCGAGCGCTGGCCGTTCTTCGGCTCGACGCTCGCGATGGTCGCGATGGTCCTCGCCAAGGCCTCACCCGAGATCGCCAGGCGCTACGACGAGCGGCTGGTCGAGCCAGCCTTGCGCGAGGTCGGTGCGTCGATCCTGCAGCGACTCGAGCGCACGCGCGACGTCGTGCAGCGCGTGCTCGATCGGCCGCTGCTCGCCGACAACCCGGTGCTCGAGCGCTCGATCGCCGTGCGCAACCCCTACGTCGACCCGCTCAACCTGCTGCAGATCGAGGCCCTGCGGCGCACGCGGGACCACGAGGATCCCGAGCTCGTGCGCGGCCTGCTGATCACGATCAACGGCATCGTCGCGGGTATGCGCAACACGGGGTAGTCGCGTCAGTCGTCTGCGTCCGGGTCGGGCCGTGGTGTCGCGCGCCAGGCGATCGCGCGGCGCGGCCTCCGGGCGTGGGCGCGCACGAACCCGAGGGTGCGGACGATGTGCCGGGCGGCTGCGCCCCGCGTCGCGCTCGCGACCGCCACGATCGCGCGGCCGACGGTCGCCGCCAGCGCGCCGGCGCTGCACGACGCGGGCAGCACCGCCCAGAACCCGTCGGCCGAGGCGCGCAGGCGGGTCGACGGATCGGCGGCGTGGGCGATCGCGACGATCGGCAGCGTGCGGCCGTACTCGGCGAAGCTCGTCCGCACCGCGCCGCACAACGCGAGCCCCTCGCCCGCGTCGACGTCGGCCACGATCGCGTGGGGGCGCGTCTCGTCGACCATGCGCAGCGCGTCGGCAACCACGCCGACGTCGACGACGTCGAAGCCCCGCAGCCCGAGCTGACGCGCGAGCGCCGAGGCGCCGCGGTGCACCACGAGCACGCGTAGCACGGCGTGATCCCAGGGGTGCCCGGGAGGGGAAGTGGGGCGAGAAGGTGTCACGCGAGTCGACCCATTGTCCCGATTCTTGGCTCCGAACGCCACCTTGGTCAAGTCTGACGTGACTCATCCTTGAGTTACGCTTTGATTCCGCGGCGATGCCACCGGCGCGCGTCGAGGGTGTACCGTGATCGGCGATGACCCGGCTCGGTTGGTTCCTCGTGTCGGTCGCTGCGTGCGGCGCTGCGGAGCTCGAGTCGACGCCGGTCGGCACGACATCCGGTGTCGGCGGCTCGACGGATGGCCCGACGTCGCCGACGAGCGCGGACGGGACGCCGAGCACGGGGGGCGCGGACGTCGACTCGGGCGATGCCCCTGACGCGGGCGGTGGCGACACGACCACGGGAGGTGACACGCCTGGGCTCGACGCCGCCGAGCAGGTGATCTACCTCGTGATGCCGGATCGCTTCGTCGACGGCGACGTCGACAACGACCTGCTCGGCCCCGAGGGCTGCTTCGATCCCGCCGATGCCCGCAAGTTCCACGGCGGCGATCTGCAGGGTGTGCGTGACCGGCTCGATCACCTCGGCGCGCTCGGTGTGACGACGCTGTGGATCACTCCGGTCTACGCCCAGTCGCCGGATCGCTGCGGCTACCACGGCTACTGGGCGGACTTCGCCGACCCCGACGACGGCGCGATGCAACCCACGCTGGGCACGCTCGAGGACCTGCAGGGCCTCGCCGACGATCTCCACGCCGCGGGGCAGTGGCTCGTGCTCGACATGGTCGTCAACCACGCCGGGCCTGGGGCGCGCGTGGTGCAGCAGCGCCCCGAGTGGTTCCACGATCCCGACGGCTGCGCGCGGCTCGGCCCCGCGGAGGTGTACTGCCCGATCGGCGGCTCGCCGCTGCCCGACTTCGCCCAGGAGGTGCCCGAGGTCGCCGACTACCTCGACGCGCAGAGCGTGGGGTGGATCGAGCGCGTCGCGTTCGACGGCGTGCGCATGGACACCGTGAAGCACGTGCCCGTCGAATACTGGAACGACGGGTGGATCCCGGCGGTGCGCGACGCGAAGCCCGAGCTGTTCGTCGTCGGCGAGGTCTTCGACACCGGCTCGACCGAGAAGCTGGTGCCGTACCTCGACGCGGGGTTCGACTCGCTGTTCAACTTCCCGCTCATGGCCGAGCTCGGCCACGTGTTCGGCGGCGGCGGTTCGGTGAACCCGCTCGCCTCGCGCGTCGCCGAGCAGGTGGACGTGCTCGGGCAGGCGAGGCTGCGCGCGCTCACCAGCTTCGTCGACAACCACGACGTGCCGCGCTTCACCAGTGCGGTCGTCGACGCGACGCCCGAGGAGATCCACCGGCGCTACCTGCTGGCCCTGGGCGCGCTGTTCACCCTGCCGGGGATCCCGATGCTCTACTACGGCGACGAGGTCGGCCTGCTCGGCGCCGGCGATCCCGACAACCGCCGCGACATGCCGAGCTGGGCGTTCACCGACGAGGGCCGCGCGGTCGATCACCCCGACGACGCGCTACCGGGCGCCGACGTGACCTTCGCGCGCGTGCAGCAGCTCATCGCGCTGCGCCGCGAGCACCCGGCGCTCGTGCGCGGCGACTACGTCGAGCTGTGGCGCAAGGGCGGGCAGGCGGCCAACATCTTCGCGTTCGTGCGGACGGATGTGGCCGATCCGATCGTCGTCGCGTTCAACAACGGCGCGGAGGCGGCGGGCCCGGTGGACATCCGCATCGCCGCCAACGAGGCGCTGTCGGCGGCCGACCTGGCGTTGTTCACCGACGGCACCGAGCTCGTCGAGCTGCTCGGCGCTGGCGGGCCCGCGGCCGTGACGATCACCGAGGGCGAGCTGCGGCTGTCGCTGCCCGGGCGCACCATGGCGATCTATTCCCGCGCGCGCTGAGCCAGGGCCCGCGCGCGCTGAGCCAGGGGCCCGCGCGCGCTGAGGCGATGACCTGCGCGGTCGATCAGCGCTGCGGTAGCTCGAGCGCGATCACGATCGACCGCGCGACGGTGTCGTAGGTGTCGCCCGCGATCGGCGGCTCGTCGCCCGGTGCCGCGACCTCGACCTGCGCCGTGTCCAGCACGCGCACCCACGCGTGGCCGTCGGCCGGCGCGGGCAGGTGCGCGATCACGGTGCCGGACGATCCGTTGTAGCCGACGTAGATCGATCGCGCCGGATCGCCGACGTCGCGCCCGTCGATCCGCCACGCGAGGAAGTGTCGGGTGGGATCGTCGAGGTAGCCACCGCCCGCCGTCGTGCCGGCGTCGGTGAGGAACGACCAGCCCGCGGGGGCGCCGTCGATCCACGCGCGCGGCCGCAGGGCGGGGTGATCGCGGCGCAGGTGCAGCACCGCGGTGGTGAACGCCGCGTGCGCGGCCTCGTCGCCGTCGAGGGTCCAGTCGAGCCAGTTGGTCGCCGCGTCGAGGTTGTAGGGGTTGTTGTTGCAGCCGACCGTGCGCAGGGCCTCGTCGCCGCCAGTGATCATCGGCGCGCCGGCCGAGGTCGCCAGCAGCACGAGCCCCGTGCGCGCGGCTCGGCGCTGGCGCGTGGGATCACCGCCGTGGTCCCAGCTGAGGTTGTCGTCCGAGCCGCCCGGCGACGGACCGAATGGCCACGGCTGATCGTTGTCCTTGGCGTTGCACGCGAACAGGTCGCGCAGCGAGAAGCCGTCGTGGGCGACCAGGAAGTTGATGCTCGCCGCGGGGCCGCGATCGCCCTCGTCGAAGAGCTGCGGCGACCCGGTGATCGTCCGCGCCAGCTCGCG
>LNFB01000400.1 GCA_001464385.1 Deltaproteobacteria bacterium Ga0077550
CGACGCGGACGTCGACGCCCAGCTCCACGCCCGCGAGATCGAGCGCTGGCGCACCGTGGTCGATCCGGTGGTGGTCGCGTGGGACGGCGCGTGCGCGCCGATCCTGCGGCTGCCGAGCGCCGCGGTCGGCCGATCGCTGTCGATCACGATCCGCTGCGAGGACGGCGAGAACTTCGTGCACGAACTCGTGCCCAGCGCGTGCCCGGTCGTCGACGACGCGGTGTGCGACGGCACGAGCTTCGTGGCGGTGCGGGCCGCCCTGCCCTTCGTGCTGCCGCTCGGCTACCACCGGCTCGAGATCGACGGCGCCCGCACGGCCGCGATGGTGATGTCCGCGCCGCGGCAGGTCTGGTCGCCCGCGGCCGGCCAGCGCCACTTCGGCGTCTTTGCGCCGCTGTACGCCCTGCGATCCGAGCGCAGCCTCGGCGTCGGCGACCTCACCGACCTCGGCGATCTGTTCGCGTGGATCGGCGAGCGCGGCGGCAGCGTCGTCGGCACCCTGCCGCTGTTGTCGGCCTACCTCGACGAACCGTGCGAGGCGAGCCCCTACGTCCCGTGCTCGCGCCTGGCGTGGAACGAGCTGTTCCTCGATCTGCAGGCGATCCCGGAGTTCGCAGCGTCGCCCGAGGCCAACGCGCTGCTCGCCTCGCCCGAGGTCCAGGCCACAATCGCCGCGCTGCGCCGCGCCGAGTTCGTCGATCACCGCACCGAGATCCGCCTGCGTCGCCGCCTGTTCGCGCCCTTGGCCGCCCGCGTGTTCGAGCGCGGTGGCCCGCGCCTCGCCGCGCTCGAGGCCTTCGCCGCGGCGCGCCCCGAGCTGGTCGACTACGCCCGCTTCCGCGCCGCGCAGGAGAAGTTCGGCGTGCTGTGGGATCGCTGGCCCACCGCCGCAGCCGCCGGCACGCTGCGCGACGACGACCTCGATCCCGACGCCCTGCGCCACCACATCTTCGCGCAGTTCTGCTGCCACGAGCAGCTCACGCACCTCGGCACGCGCGCGCAGCAGGGCGGGCTGGGCCTCTACCTGGATCTGCCCGTCGGCGTGCACGGCCTCGGCTTCGATCCGTGGCGTCACCGCGACGTCTTCGTGCACGGCCTGGCCACGGGCGCGCCGCCCGATCTGCTGTTCGCCGGCGGCCAGAACTGGGCGTTCCCGCCGCTGTCCCCCGACGCGCTGCAGCGCACCCACCACGCGTACACGATCGCGATGATCCGCAACCACCTGCGCTACGCGAAGGTGCTGCGCATCGACCACGTGATGGGCCTGCATCGCCTCTACGTGATCCCCCAGGGCGCGCAGGCCACCGACGGCATCTACCTGTCGTACGCGGCCGATCAGATGTACGCCATCTTCGCGATCGAGTCGCACCGCAGCCAGACGCTTCTGGTCGGCGAGGACCTCGGCACCGTGCCGCCCGAGGTGCACGCGGCGATGCACGAGCACGGCGTGCTCGGCATGCACGTCGTCGAGTATGCGGCGCGCGCCGAGGGCCCCGCGCTCGAGCCCGCCGCGCCGGGCTCGGTGGCGTCGATCAACACCCACGACATGCCGACGTTCGCGGCGTTCTGGGACGGCGACGACATCGACGACCGCGTCGCGCTCGGCTGGATCGACGACGCCGCGGCGGCAGCGGACCACCGCCAGCGCGCGCGGCTGCGGGCGAACCTCCGCCGGCACTGGAGCGCGCAGCTCCCGATCGCCCCCGACGCCGACGCCGACGCGGCGCTCGCGGCCTGCATCGCCGAGCTCGGCCGCAGCGAGGCCCAGCTCGTGCTCGTGTCGCTCGAGGATCTGTGGGGTGAACGCAAGCCGCACAACGTCCCGGGCACGTGGCTCGAGCGGCCCAACTGGCGTCGACGCGCCCGCCACCGCATCGATGCCCTCGAGGACGTGCCGGGCCTCGCCGACCGCGTGGACCGCCTGCGACGCGCGCGGCAGGGCGCCCGCGCGACCGGCTCCGTGCGTCACGACGTCAGCCGGCTGTCGGCCGACGATCTGCACTGGTTCAACGAGGGCACGCACGAGGCGATCGCCGACAAGCTCGGCGCGCACCCGATGACCGTCGACGGCCAGGACGGCACCTACTTCGCCGTCTGGGCGCCCTCGGCGAGCTCGGTCGCCGTCTTCGGCGACTTCGACGACTGGGATCGCGGCCGCCACCCGCTGCGCGCCCACGACAACTCGGGGATCTGGGAGGGCTTCGTCCCCGGGGTCGGGCCGGGCGATCGCTACAAGTTCCACGTCGTCGGCACGCATGGCGCCCAGGACAAGGCTGACCCACTCGCCGCCGCCGCCGAGCTGCCGCCGCGCACCGCGTCGGTGGTCACGCGCGCGCCCGAGCGCACCGACGATCCGCGGTGGTTGGCCCGGCGCGCGGACACCAACCGCCTCGACGCGCCGATGTCGATCTACGAGGTGCACCTCGGCTCGTGGCGACGCGTGCCCGAGGAGGGCGATCGCATGCTCGGCTACCGCGAGCTCGGGGCCGAGCTCGGCGCGTACGCGGCGAAGATGGGCTTCACCCACGTCGAGCTGCTGCCGGTGATGGAGCACCCGTTCTACGGCTCGTGGGGTTACCAGGGCACCGGCTACTTCGCGCCGACCGCCCGCTTCGGCAGCCCCGCGGACTTCCGCGCGATGGTCGACGGCCTGCACGCCGCCGGCGTCGCGGTGCTCGTCGACTGGGTACCGTCGCACTTCCCCAACGACGGCCACGGCCTGGCGCAGTTCGACGGCACACACCTGTACGAGCACGCCGATCCGCGCAAGGGCTTCCACCCCGACTGGCAGAGCTGCATCTTCAACTACGGCCGCTACGAGGTGCAGTCGTTCCTCATCTCGAGCGCGCTGGTGTGGCTCGATCGCTACGGCGTCGATGGCCTGCGCGTGGACGCGGTCGCGTCGATGCTGTACCTCGACTACTCGCGCAAGCCTGGCGAGTGGGTGCCCAACATCTACGGCGGCCGCGAGAACCTCGACGCCATCGGGCTGCTGCGGCGGCTCAACGAGGCGCTGTTCCGCCGCTTCCCCGGGGCGCAGAGCATCGCCGAGGAATCGACCGCGTGGCCGATGGTCTCGCGACCGACGTGGGTCGGCGGGCTCGGCTTCGGGCTCAAGTGGGACATGGGCTGGATGCACGACACGCTGCGCTACATGGCGCGCGATCCGATCCACCGCGGCTTCCACCAGCACGAGCTGACGTTCCGGATGATCTACGCCTTCGGCGAGAACTTCGTGCTGCCGCTGTCCCACGACGAGGTCGTCCACGGCAAGGGCTCGATGCTGGGCAAGATGCCCGGCGACACCTGGCAGCGCTTCGCCAACCTGCGGCTGCTGTACGGGTACATGTGGGGCCAGCCGGGCAAGAAGCTGATGTTCATGGGCTGCGAGTTCGCCCAGGTCCGCGAGTGGAACCACGACGTCTCGCTGGACTGGCACCTGCTCGACGACCCGATGCACCGAGGCGTGCAGTCGTGGGTCGCCGATCTCAACCGGCTGCACCGCACCGAGCCCGCGCTGCACGAGCTCGACCACGATCCGGCCGGCTTCGAGTGGGTGGACTTCACCGACGCCGCCAACAGCGTCTTCGTTTGGCTGCGCCGCTCGAGGTCCGGCCAGGTCGTGCTGGTGGTCTGCAACTTCACGCCGGTCGTGCGCCACGCCTATCGCGTCGGCGTGCCGGCGGCCGGCCAGTGGGTCGAGATCGCGAACAGCGACGCGGCGATGTACGGCGGCAGCGGCGTCGGCAACTTCGGCGGCGTGCAGGCCCAGGACGCCTCGGCCCACGGCCGCCCGTTCTCGATCGAGCTCACCCTGCCCCCGCTCGGCGTGCTGATGTTTCGTTGGGGGGAGCCGTGAGCACGCGCTACATCTGCATCCACGGGCACTTCTACCAGCCGCCCCGTGACAACCCCTGGCTCGAGACCATCGAGGTCCAGGAGTCGGCGTATCCGTTCCACGACTGGAACGAGCGCATCACCGCGGAGTGCTACGGGCCGAACGCCTCGGCACGCATCCTCGACGACCGCGGCTACATCACGCGCATCCTCAGCAACTACGCGCGCATGAGCTTCAACTTCGGGCCGACGCTGCTGTCGTGGCTCGAGCGCAGCCGTCGCGACGTGTATCGATCGATCGTCGCGGCGGACGGCCAGAGCCGCAAGCGCTTCTCGGGCCACGGCTCGGCGCTCGCACAGGCGTACAACCACTCGATCCTGCCGCTGTGCTCGCGCCGCGAGAAGCGCACGCAGATCCGCTGGGGCATCCGCGACTTCGAGCACCGCTTCGCGCGGCGACCCGAGGGCATGTGGCTGCCCGAGACCGCCGTCGACGACGAGACGCTGGAGCTGCTGGTGGACGAGGGCATCGTCTTCACCCTGCTGGCGCCGCACCAGGCCTCGCGCGTGCGCTCGCGCGGCGAGTCGGACTGGACCGACGTCGGCGGCGCGCGGATCGATCCGCGCCGGGCCTACTTCGCCGAGGTCGTCGGCGGCCGCAAGCTCGGCCTGTTCTTCTACGATGGGCCGGTCTCGCAGTCGATCGCCTTCGAGCGGCTGCTCAACAGCGGCGAGGGCTTCGCGACCCGGCTGCAGGCCGCGTTCGACGGCCGCACCGAGCCCCAGCTCGTCCACGTCGCCACCGACGGCGAGACCTACGGCCACCACCACCGCTACGGCGACATGGGCCTGGCGTTCGCGCTGCAGCAGCTCGAGCAGTCGAGCGCCGTCCGGCTCACCAACTACGGCGAGTTCCTGGCCCTGCACCCGCCGACCCACGAGGTCCGCGTCGCCGAGCGCACCTCGTGGAGCTGCGCCCACGGCGTCGAGCGGTGGCGGAGCAACTGCGGCTGCAACAGCGGCGGGCGGCCCGAATGGACCCAACACTGGCGGGCGCCGCTGCGGGCCGCGCTGGACTGGCTCGCCGAGCGCCTCGACGCCGCGTTCGAGCTGCACGCCGCGCCGCTGCTGCGCGACGCCTGGGCCGCGCGCGACGCCTACGTCGACGTCGTGCTCGACCGCAGCACCGACGCGATCGATCGCCTCGTGCACCGGCACGCCATCGGCCCGCTCGACGACGCCGCGCGCACCCGGATGCTCCAGATGCTCGAGATGCAGCGCCACCGCATGCTGATGTACACCAGCTGCGGGTGGTTCTTCGACGAGGTCTCGGGCATCGAGACCGTGCAGATCATCCGCTACGCCGCCCGCGCGATCCAGCTCGCGCACAAGCTGGGCGGCGAGTCGCTGCAGTCGGGCTTCCTCGAGAAGCTCGCGCTCGCGGGCAGCAACATCATGGAGCTCGGCGACGCCGCGGCGATCTATCGCCGATCGGTCGAGATGCTCGACCTCGACGATCTCGCCGCCCACTACGCGGTGAGCTCGCTGTTCCACGGGTACGAGGAGCGCACCGAGCTGTTCGCGTACTTCGTCGACCAGCTCGACGTGCACTCAGCGACGCTGGGCCGGGCCAAGCTCGTGCTCGGGACCATCCGCATCACCTCCAAGGTGACGCTGCAGAGCGAGGTCCGCAGCTTCGGGTTCATCCACTTCGGCGACCACAACCTCTCGGGCGGCGTGCGCAGCTTCGCGGATCCGGCCGACTACAAGACGATGTGCGCCCAGGTCGGGACCGCGTTCGATCGGGCCGACATGCCCGAGGTGCTGCGGCTGCTCGACCACCACCTCGTGGAGCTGACGTACTCGCTGCGGTCGCTGTTCCGCGACGAGCAGCAGCGCGCGCTCGACGTCATCGTGCGTGGCGCGCTGACCGACGCCGATGCGCTGGCCGGGCAGCTCTACGAGACGCACTCGCCCTTGGTCCGCTACCTCGCGACGCTCGACGTGCAGCTGCCGCGGGCGCTGCGGGGCCTGGCGGACTTCGTGCTCGACTCGGCGCTGCGCCGCGAGCTCGACCGCAGCGAGCTCGACTTCCCCCGGATCCGCGCGCTGTTGGGCGAGGCCGAGGACGTCGGCACCGAGATCGATCGCGTCGGCGTCGGCTTCTCGCTACGCCAGGCGATCGAGCGCGCGACCAACCAGTGGGCGGAGGAGCCCGAGCAGCTCGGCCGGCTCCGACGCCTGCGTCGCGCCGCCGAGTTCGCCCGCGCGATGTCGTTCGAGCTCGACCTCTACCACGTGCAGAACCGCTTCTATGCCCTGATGGAGACCGTCTACCCGCGGTTCCACGAGCAGGCCGAGCGCGGCGATCGCATCGCGGTGGAGTGGCGCGAGCACTTCGTGGCCCTGGGCGAGGCCCTCCGCGTCCGCGTGCGCGGGCGCTGACGGTCGGGCGGGCCCGGTGCTACCGTGGCCCGCCATGAAGTACGACCGGGGACACGAGAGTCAGTCGGGTGGCGGGGGCAAGGGCAAGCTCGCCGGGCTCGGGATCGTCGGGGTGATCGTGGCGTTCCTCGCGTCGCGCTACCTCGGCGTCGACATCTCGCAGTTCCTCGGCGGAGGCGGCGGCGCGGCGAGCGGGCCGGCGGCCCCGATCTCGCCCGAGAACGACCCCGATCGCGAGCTGAAGGCGTTCGTGTCCTTCGTGCTCGACGACGCCCAGGCGACATGGACCAAGATCCTGCCGCCGACGGGCACCGCCTACCGCATGGCGACGATGGTGCTGTTCACCGACGCGGTCCAGACCAAGTGCGGCCACGCCGACAGCGGCGTCGGGCCCTTCTACTGCGGCGGCGACGAGAAGGTGTACATCGATCTGTCGTTCTACCGCGTGCTCGATCAGAAGCTCGGGGCCGCCGGCGACTTCGCCCAGGCCTACGTCATCGCCCACGAGGTCGGCCACCACGTGCAGCGCCTCCAGGGCACCTTCGCCAAGGCCGAGGCGCAGGCCGACGGCGACGACGCGCGCCTGCGGGACCTGTCGATCCGCCAGGAGCTGCAGGCGGATTGCTTCGCGGGCGTCTGGGCGTTCCACACCGCGAAGAAGGACCTGCTCGACGCCGGCGACATCGAGGAGGGCCTCGGCGCGGCGGCGGCGGTGGGCGACGACACGCTGCAGAAGCGGGCGACCGGGAGCGTGCAGCCCGAGACATGGACGCACGGCAGCTCGGCGCAGCGGATGAAGTGGTTTCGGGTCGGGTTCGACAGGGGCGAGGTCGCGGCGTGCGACACGTTGGCGGCGGGCTCGGTGTGAGGGGCAACGACCCGGCTCACTCGCGCCACGCCGTCAACCCGAACGCCCAGCTCTCGGACCCGCCGACGTTGACGGTGCAGCGGGTATCCTCGACGACGATCTGCAGA
The DNA here is from genome assembly GCA_001464385.1 of Deltaproteobacteria bacterium Ga0077550. Classification (GTDB taxonomy): domain Bacteria; phylum Myxococcota_A; class Polyangia; order Nannocystales; family Nannocystaceae; genus Xiheibacterium; species Xiheibacterium aquaticum. The sequence continues at coordinate 7,258 of LNFB01000400.1, forward strand.
TCGCCCAGCGCGACCGCCTCGCCGGGATAGGCGAACACGTCCTCGCCATCCACGGTCCGGACCACGCGCAGCGTGCCCTCGGGGCTGCACTCGCCGACCTCGAGGTGCGCCTCGATCGCGGTGAGCCACGCGTCGGCGTCGATGCGCGCTTCGTCCGCGGGGTCGGCACACACCTGCACGAAGCCGCCCTCCCGGACCTCGCTGGCTGCGACGAGCATCACCTGCTCGGCCTGCTCGAGGCGCACCAACGTGCCGCCGCCGACCTCGAACGCCCACCACCGATCCAGCGTCAGCGCCACCGGCTGGTCGAGCACGAGGCCGACGAACGGAGACACCGCCTGCGTGATCCGGAGCTCGACCGGCGATGCGGGCTCGAGGCCACTCAGATCGCAGGTCAGCGACAGCACCCACCCCGATTGCGCGTCGCCGGCCGCCGCGTCGATCGTGCACGGGCCCGCGTTGGAGATCGAGTCCCCCTCCTCGCTCGCATCGTCGGGCCGCGCCGCATCCACGGCGAGCGCGGTGGAGTTCGGGCCACCGGGACACGCCGGCAGGTCGACGCCGCCGCTGCTCGAGCTGCTGCCGCCCGTCGTCGAGGTGTCACCGCCGCTGCTCGAGTCGACGGCGTCGGGCGGATCCTTCGCCGCGCACGCCGCCGCGACGAGCCCCACTGTCCAAACGCCGATCGCTCGCGACATCCAACCGCATCCCCAACCCATGCGAACACCGTACGCGCCGCCCACCACGTTCGACAAGGGCACGCACGGCGCGCGCCTCTCGATGTGCCTGATAGGATCCGCCGGCCGCGTCGGGGCGTCACGGACAGCGGGCCCGCCGTCCATGGCCGGATCCGCGAGCCGCTCGCGCCTCCCCGGCTGTCCCCGCACGTTCGTCAGCGCGTCCGCATCCGGAGACCATCCCGTGTCGCTGCCCATGTCCACCGTCCCCCGTCGATCCCACCCGATCCGCACCCCTGTCCCCGCGCGCGCGCTGCGACCCCCGCGTGCACGCGTGTGGTTCGCCGTCCTGTGTGTCGCGACGATCGCCGCGTGCGATCCGGCCGACGAGCGGCCGGATTCCGACGAGTCTCCGCGGGCGGCGGCATCCGTGCCCGAGCCACCGCAGGCCGCCCCCACCCCACCCCTTCCCACCGCGGCGTCGCG